>JBKPNZ010000016.1:0-19923 GCA_046732895.1 Actinomycetota bacterium | reverse complement strand
ATCCACACCGGGCCGGCCGAATTCGAGGACGGTCGCTACGTCGGGCTCTCTGTTCACCGCACCGCCCGGATCTGCGCGGTTGGACACGGCGGCCAGATTCTGGTGTCGCAATCGACGGTGGCGATGCTCGAGGACGAGGGGGAAGCCCTTGCCGACCTCGAGCTCCGCGACCTCGGCGAGCTGCGATTAAAGGACTTCGACCGCCCTGTTCGCATCTTCGACGCTGTCGCTCCCGGCCTGGCACTCGACCTCCCGGCTCCCAGCGGGGCGTCGCGGAGCGAGCCGGCGCCCGCCGGGGCGGAGCGCGAGCGGACGCTCGCGGCCTAGGTGAGCAGGTCGCTGGTGGCCGGCTGACGCTGCAGGAGTTTTGCGAACGGTCCGAAGCCGCTCTGGCGGCAAGCTCGGTGGCTGAGCTGCAACGGCTGCGCATCGATGCCGCAGAGCCCGCTCGCGAGCGACGGCCACCGCGACCGAAGCGATTCGTCTGGGCGCTGCTCGGCGACACGGAGCGCACCGGCCGGTGGCGCCTGGCACGCTCGGGTCTCGCCTGCGTCCTGTTCGGCAACGCGGACCTCGATCTCCGCCGGACGCAGCTCGACGGCGCCCTCGCCTCTCTAACGGCGGTCATCTTCGTCGGCAACCTCGACATTTACGTGCCGGAGGGCATCGAGGTCGACGTCGGAGGTCTTGCGGTTCTCGGTCATCGCCGGCAACGGGGTGGGACCTCGCCGCCTCACCAGGGCGCCCCGCTATTGCGCATCCGAATCGTTTCCTTCGGCGGCACCGCAGATGTCTGGCACCTGCCGGCCAGCTTGGCAGACCGGTCGTTCGACGACGCCAGCGCTGCGCTCGAGTCTGAGCTGGACCGGCGGCGCAGCGACGCCACTGACCACGGTGGGTCGCCCGACTGAGCGAGGAGTGATAGCCGCTTCATCGCACTCCGTCTGTCGCGCACGTGACAAGACGGCGCATAGCCGGCTTGGGTTATCCCCGAATGCGGCACGACCGGCGCGCCTCCCGTCTAAACGGCCCGTTGCAGGCCTTCTCGGGACGAGGCGGCGAAGGAATCGAACCTTCCAAGCGTCGGGCTGCGACGCCCTGCCGGCTTTGAAGGCCGGATGGGCCACCAGACCCCTGCCGCCCCGATGCAAGGGTATTTCGCGGGGTCTTCTCCCCGGGTCGGCGGGCGCTACTCCTCGGCGGCCGCAGGCTCGCCTGTGAAACCGGCCTCGCGCAGCTCGGCCTGTCCAAGCTTGCGGGCGCGGCGGAAGCGAGCGGCGCCGGGAGGCGAGCTCTCCTTGTTCTCCAGCCAAACACGGCGACCACTGCGCGCCAGGCAGCGAGGGCACGAATCCGCAACGAAGCCACGGCTGGCGTTGGCCGTGAAGCCACACTCCGGACATTCGACGTAAGCCACTGCTCTCTCCTCGATGGGCGGCGCGTGGCTCCGAACCGGACGACTGGCGACCGGACCAGCGGCGCACCTGATATTTGCGGGAAACCCCCCGACTCCGCCCTGGCCCGGAAATCTACGGGCGATTCACTGACGAGTCAAGCTGCGCTCTGTCACGCCGCGGACGCCGGACCATGTGGCGATCGCCGTGGCGGATCGTCTCGCCGCGGGCGTCGAGGCTCTCGAGGATGGCCTGCGCGTACTTGCGGGAGGTCCCGAGCGCGGTGCGGAGTCCGGGCAGAGTCAGCTCGCCACTGTCGGCCGCCAGCTCGAGCGCGTCCGCTCGCAGCTCTTCGAGGGCCTCAGTCGCGAAGTAGATTTCGCCGCCGGCGCGTTCGGCCAGGCCATGTTCGGCGAGCGCGCGGAGGGCGCCGTCGATCGCCGCCTCGTCGAGCCGGGTCGCCTGGGCGAGCGCTCGGCGCGAGCGCGGCTCGGCGCCGTCGCGGCGAAGGAGCGCGAGGACCAGGAGGGCCGCGCGGTCGAGCTCCCGAGGTCGCCGCAACGACGCGGCGGGTGCGGATGCGGCCTCGGCGGCTTGCCGCTCAGCCGCCAGCACGGCCTGCATTCCCTCATCGCGAATGCGCCCGAGGCGATCGACCGCGGCGCCGGGGCCGTGGCGGCGAGGAACCGGATCCAGGATCGAGCCGCCGCCCAGCGTGTCGGGCGGTGCGATCCGCCTAAGGACGAACCGGTCGCCCGGGCGAGCCATCACTGGTGCCTCGAGACGCAACTGCGCCAGCTTCTCGGCCTCGTCGAGAACGACCACACGTGCGGCGGACGTGCGAGTTCCGTGGTGCACCTGCACGCGCTCGCCGCAGAGTTCGCCCGCGCCCGGCTCGAGCACGAGCTCGACATCGAGCCGGTAGCTCGCGGTGAGTGCGGCACCCGCGCTCGTCACCGCATCCCCCCGCTCGATCGCCGAGCGCTCCACCCCCGACAGGTTCAGGGCGACCCGCTGCCCCGGGGAGGCCTGCTCCACCCCCCTGCCGTGAACCTCGACGCCTCGCACTCTCGCCTCCAGGCCGACGGGCAGGAGCCGGACGACCTCGCCCCGCGCCACAGCCCCTCCCTGAAGCGTCCCGGTGACGACCGTGCCGACGCCCCGCATGGTGAAGACGCGATCGACGTGCAGGACGAACTCCCCCTCGCCCTCCAGTGGGCGCGTGCTCGCCGCCGAGCACGATTCTGCGATCACACGGCGGAGCTCCTCGACGCCGGCGCCCGTGCGGGCGCTGACCTCGATGAGCGGCGCGCCGGGGACCAGCGCGCGGGCTTCGCCGACCGCGGCCTCCCGCCTCCCCGCGTCGGCCAGGTCGCACTTCGTGATGGCGACGACGCCCGACTCGACGCCCAGCGCTCGCAGGACCGCCAGATGCTCGCGCGTCTGCGGCATGACGCCGTCGTCGGCGGCGATCACGAGGAGGAAGAGGTCGATGCCGGTGGCGCCGGCCACCATCGCCCGCACGAGGCGCTCGTGGCCCGGCACGTCGACGACGCTGATGGTGTGGCCACCGCCCAAATCGAGCTCGGCGAAGCCCAGCTCGATCGAGATCCCCCGGCGCCGCTCCTCCTGGAGCCGATCGGTGTCGGTCCCCGTGAGCGCCGCGACGAGTGCGGTCTTGCCGTGGTCGATGTGGCCGGCGGTGCCGAGCGTCAGCCGACGCGATGCCAATTCAGCCAACCGCCCACCTGACCGACGCGGCGGCGGCCTCGATCTCGTCCTCGGCGATCGTTCGCACGTCGAGCACCACCTTCCCGGAGGCGATCCGAGCGATGACCGGAGGGTCGGCACCTCGAAGGCGGGCCATCAGCTCCTCGGCCCCGCCCGGGCCGGGGTCGAGGACGCACACGGGCCCCGCGAGCTCGGTGAGCGGCAGCGACCCGCCTCCCGGCTTGGCGGCTGCACGCTCGACAAGCGCCGGCTCGCCGATCGCCTCGGCCAGCCGAGCGGCCCGGTCCGCGAGCTCGTCCTCGCCGGCGGCGAGCATCGCGAGCGTTGGGATCGCGTCGGCCTGCCCGTCGCGGTGGAGGCGCAGCGTCGCCTCGAGCGCACCGAGCTGAAGCCGGTCCAGTCGGAGCGCCCGCGCGAGAGGGTGGGCCCGGCAGGCGGCCACGGCCTGGGCGGCGCCGACCAGTATCCCGGCCTGCGGCCCGCCGAGCAGCTTGTCGGCGGAGCAGCAGACGAGATCGGCGCCGGCGGCCACCGCCGCGGCGAGGGGCGGCTCATCGCCGATCGGCTCGAGCGCGCCCGAGCCCAGGTCGTCGATCAGCGCGAGCCCGTGCTCGTGCGCCAGCGCCGCAAGCTCGCGCGCGGGCACCGCCTCGGTGAACCCCACCGTGCGGAAGTTCGACTGATGGACGCGAAGGATCGCGGCGGTGTCGGGTCCGATCGCCTGCTCGTAGTCTGCGAGCCGAGTGCGGTTGGTCGTACCGACCTCGACGAGCCTGGCTCCCGATTGGCCGAGGATCTCGGGGATCCGGAACGAGCCGCCGATCTCGATGAGCTCGCCGCGGCTGACGATGACCTCGCGTCCCGCGGCCGTCGCGGCCAGCGCAAGAAGCACGGCCGCGGCGTTGTTGTTGACCGCGATCGCCGCGGCGGCGCCACTCAGCCCGACCAGGAGTCCCTCGACGTGTGAGTGGCGCGATCCGCGCTCCCCCGTCTCCAGGTCAAGCTCGAGGTTGGAGTAGCCGGTTGCAAGGGCTGCCGCGGAGGCGGCCGCTTCGGCGGCGAGCGGCGCGCGCCCCAGATTCGTGTGCAGGACGACACCGGTCGCATTGACGACGCGCCTGAGGCTCCCGGCCACGATCCGGCCGGCGCGATCGTTGACGGCGCTCGCCAGGCGGTCCGCCGACAGGTCGGGGTCGCCGCCCCCGAGGATGCTCCGCCGAAGGGCAGCGATCTCCTCACGTGCGGCCGCAACGGCGAGCTGGTGCGAGCCGACGCCCGACGCAGTGGCCAGCTCCTCGACCGACGGTAGGTCTCGCAAACGCTCCGAAACTGCCGGGTTCGCCATGGCCCGCCCAGAGTACCCTCGGGCCGTGCCCACAACCCTTACGTCGCTCTCCCACGGCGCCGGATGTGCCTGCAAGATCGGGCCTTCCGAGCTGGGACCGATCCTGGCGGGCCTCCCGCAGCCCGATGACCCGCGCCTGCTCGTCGGCACCGCGACCTCCGACGACGCCGCCGTCTACAAGCTCACCGACGAGCTCGCCATCGTGCAGAGCGTCGACTTCTTCACCCCCATCGTCGACGACCCGTTCGACTTCGGCCGCATCGCCGCGGCCAACGCGCTCTCCGACATCTACGCGATGGGCGCGCAACCCGTGCTGGCCCTCAATCTCGTCGCGTTCTCGCTCGAGGACCTCGGCGGGGACGTCCTGACCGAGATCCTGCGCGGCGGCGCGACGATCGCTGCCGAGGCGGGCGCCGCGATCGCCGGCGGGCACTCGATCGACGATCACGAGCCCAAGTACGGGATGTCGGTGACCGGAGTCGTCCACCCGGAGCGGATCCTCACGAACGCGGGTGCGTCGCCCGGCGAGTCGATCCATCTGACGAAGCCCGTGGGCGGAGGGCTGGTCACCACCGCCGCCAAGCGGGGGCTCGCAGGGGACGAGCGCGTGGGGAAGGCGATCGCGGTGATGACCGAGCTCAATGCGGAGTCCTCGCAACGTGCGGTGGCCGCCGGCGCGAGCGCCATGACCGACGTCACCGGTTTTGGGCTCCTCGGCCATCTGCACGAGCTCTGCCTCGCCAGTGGATGCGCGGCGGAGATCGACGCCGCCGCGGTGCCCGCGATCGACGGGGCGCTCGAGCTTGCGGGCGACGAGCGCTGTCACGCGGGCGGGAGCCGGCGCAACGCCGAGCATGCGGCGGCGTTCACGACGTTCGGCGATGAGGTGGAGGCTGCGCGCCGGTTCCTGCTCGCCGATGCGATGACCTCGGGTGGGCTCCTGGTGGCGCTCCCCGCGAGCGCGGCCTCCGCCGATGCTCCCGGAACTGCCATCGGCAGGCTCGTCGAGGGGGAGCCCGGGCTGATCCGCGTCGTCTAGCGCGAGGCCTCGACCCGCTCGCGCTGTGGGCCCACCGTGTACTTCGGGTCCTCAGCCGACTGGAAGCCGGCCCGGAAGACCGCCCAGCGCTCGCAGAGCGAGCCGGCGAGGAGCATTCCGGCACCGGCGATCACTGTGGGGCGCGAGCGCCTGGCTCCGACCGCCACGAGCGCAGCCCCGCCCACCGTCAGCGCCTGGGCCGCTCGCGCCAGCTTCCCCGCGGCGCCGGTCGAGTACGGCTCGCCGAGCTCGCCGAGGCTCTTCTCCATCAGCCGTGTGCTGATCCTCTCCACAGCTGCGCCGCCGACAGCGAGGCGCCGCGCCGGGCCGGCGTACTCGAGAGCAGTGAGCATCGTCGCTGCCGCGCCTGCACTTGCGGCGGCCCTGGCGGCAGCGCTGATCGCAAGATGCCAGCGCGCCTCGCTCCATACCGGCACCGCCGTGTTGGACATGAGCACCGCGGTGTATGTGGCGAGTGGAAGCCCGAGCGCGGCGGCCATGGGCTGAGCGTGGCGACCCGCGCGCGGGAAGCCGACGACGCCATATGCGGCCGCCGGGGCGATCGCCGCGCCCGCCGCGGTGAGCAGCCACGAGCCAACGCTCATCGGCGAGGTGATCTTGAAGACGCGCAGCATGTTGACGAAGCGCTCCGGCTTGCCGAGCTCGGAGGTCAAGAGCGCCGGGCTCACGGAGATGCCCGCCAGGGAGGCCATCCAGGCACTCCTCGCGAGGCGGCGATTGCCGGCGCGCTCGGCAGCGTATGCGAGGACCGCGGACGCCCCGGAGAGGCCTCCGGTGAAGAAGTAGGTCGGGATCTGCCAGGTCCACACCGGCGGCTTGACGACCGGGCGCCCGTAGTAGGAGGTGGGCCTGTCCTTTGGCACCATCCGGCGCTCGCCGCCACCGCGGCGCCGGGCGGGTGAGCGCCGAGTCTCCTGCGTCGTCGACGGGCCCGGAGCCGGCGAATCGCCGTGCACATAGGTTGGCTCCTCAGGGACGGCCCCGGCGACATCCCCCGTGCCGGGCCCTTCCCTCACCTCGAGCCCCCGAGGAAGGTCGCCGCCACTCCAGCCGCCAGCGCCACCGCGGCCACTCCCGCTGCAGCCCAGCTCTCACCCAGATGCCGGGTCGTGACGACCGGAGCAGGCGGTAGCCCGTAGGTCTCGGGCTCGTCGAGCAGCAGGAAGAACGCCCCGAACCCTCCGACGCCGTCACCTTCGTCATGGCCGTACAGACGCGCTTCTGCCCGCCCACGATCGTGCAGCGTCTCGACCCGCTGCTCCGCTCGCTCTCGCAGTTCGTCCAGAACGCCGAACTGGATCGAGTCGGTCGGGCAGGCCTGCGCGCACGCCGGCTCCATGTCGTCACGCAGACGGTCGTAGCAGAGGGTGCACTTCCAGACGCGGCCGTCGTCTGAGCGCTGATCGAGCACCCCGAAGGGGCAGGCGACGACGCAATAGCCGCAGCCGTTGCAGATGTCCTCCTGCACCACCACCGTCCCGAACTCGGTCCGGAAGAGCGAACCCGTCGGGCAGACGTCGAGGCAGCCGGCCTCCGTGCAGTGCTTGCACACGTCGGAGCTCATCAGCCAGCGGAAGCCCTCGCCGTCCGCGTGCGGCTCGAGGCCCTGGTCGACGAGCTGCTGGCGCGCGGCCTCCTCCACCCAGGAATCGGGCGCCGCCGAGCTCACGCCGCCCACCTCCACCTGCTGCTCGATGAAGGCGACGTGGCGCCAGCGGTTCGCCCCGAGCTGGGCCGAGTTGTCATATGAGGTGCCGCTGAATCCCCGAGGATCGTCCGGTACGTCGTTCCACTCCTTGCAGGCGACCTCGCACGCCTTGCACCCGATGCAGACCGAGGTGTCGGTGAAGAAGCCAACGCGCGCGCGGGCGTCCTCGCCATAGGTTGATGGCCAGGCGGGGGTCTCGATGACGTTGCCGCCCATCGCTCTAGCCGCTCCGTGCCTTGTTTCGGTACCCCGCCACGAACTCCACCAGCTCCTCGCCCCTTGGCCGGCGCCCCGGCACGATGTCGCAGCTCGCCGCCTTCACCTCCTGGATATGGACGTTCGGGTCGAGCGCCAGCGAGAAGAGGTCGTTGACGACGTCGCCGGTCACGAGGCCCCTGCCGCCCCAGTGGTACGGCACCCCGACCTGGTGCACGACTTGCCCGTCCATCTTCAGCGGCTTGATCCGCTCCGTGACCATGACGCGAGCCTCGATCGCTGCGCGCGAGGTCACGATCGTCGCCCAGCCCGCGTGCTCGAGTCCGCGCTCCGCCGCGAGCTGCGGGCTCACCTCGCAGAAGAGCTCCGGCTGGAGCTCGGCCAGGTGCGAGAGCGTGCGCGACATGCCACCCGCCGTGTGGTGCTCGGTGAGCCGGTACGAGGTGAGCACGAACGGGAAGACGTCGGAGCCCTCCTCGCCGACGGCCGGGTTGTAGGGGTTCACGTCGCGGTCGTAGCGTTGGCGGAGGGGATTGCGCTGCTGGCCGTAGAGGGGGTTCTCGAACGGCGACTCCTGCGGCTCATAGTGCGTCGGCATCGGCCCATCCACCAGCCCGGATGGGACGAACAGCCAACCAAGGCCGTCCGGATGAAGGATGAACGGGTCGTCGCCTCGCAGCGCGGCAACCCCCTTCGCCTTGCGCTTCGGCTTGTAGTCCGGCGGCTTGTCGGGGATGCCCGTGTCCGGGTGGTCGCGCCCGGTCCACTTCCCCTCGTCAGCGTCCCACCAGACGTAGCGCTTGCGCTCCGACCACGGCTTCCCGTCCGGGTCGGCGGAGGCCCGGTTGTACAGGATCCGGGTGTTCGCGGGCCAGGCCCACCCCCACTCGCTCGCGACCCAGTCCTGGTCGCGCCCCGGCTTGCGGCGGTTCGCCTGGTTGACCCCGTCGGCGTAGATGCCGGCGTGGATCCACGAGCCGCAGCTCGTCGAACCGTCGTCGGCCAGATCCTGGTACTTGGCGACGGGCTTGCCGTCGGCGTCGCGGCCGTTGATCTCCTGCAGGATCGCCGCGGCGTCGGGCTCCTCGTGCGGCCCCGCGGTCGGGTAATCCCAGGCCAGCTTCAGGATCGGCCGGTCACGCTTGCGGCGCGAGCGGCGCAGCTTCTCGCGGATCTTGAGGCCGAGGTGGTAGAAGAAGTGGAGCTCCGAGCGGCAGTCGCCCGGCGGCTCCACCGCCTTCGCGTGCCACTGGAGCAGCCGCTGGGTGTTGGTGAAGCAGCCGTCCTTCTCCGTGTGCGCGGCCGCCGGCAGGAAGAAGACCTCTGTGGCGATGTTCTCGGTTCGAAGCTCGCCGGTCTCGATCTCGGGAGCGTCCTTCCAGAATGACGCGGTCTCGACCTCGACCAGATCGCGCACGACGAGCCACTCGAGCTTGGCCATCGCCTTGCGGTTGAGCTTGCCGTTCGCCGAGCCCACCGCCGGGTTCTCGCCGACGACGAAGAAGCCGGGCACCTCGCCGTCGAGCATCCGCACCATCGTCGTGTAGTTCGAGTGGTCGCCGTTGATGCGCGGCAGGAAGTCGTAGGCGAAGTCGTTCTCCTCGGTCGCGGCGTCGCCCCACCAGGCCTTCAACAGGCTCACCATGTATGAGCGAAGCTCCCCCCAGGCGCCGGTCTCGGGCCCGTTGTCGGCGACGAACTCGTCGAGGTCGCGGTGGTCCTGCGGATGAGGCATCGGGATGTACCCGGGCAGGATGTTGAAGAGGGTCGGGATGTCGGTGGAGCCCTGGATGTTCGCGTGACCACGCAGCGCCAGGATCCCGCCGCCGGGCCGGCCCATGTTGCCCAGCAAGAGCTGGATGATCGCCGCGGCCCGGATGTACTGGACCCCGACCGTGTGCTGAGTCCAGCCGACGGAGTAGACGAAGGCAGAGGTCCGTTCGCGCCCCGAGTTCTCGCACAGCGCCTCGGCGACCTCAAGGAACTGCTCCTTGGGGACGCCGCAGATGCGCGCGACCATCTCCGGCGTGTAGCGGCGGAAGTGCTTGCGCAGGAGCTGGAAGGCGCAGTTCGGGTCCTGCATCTTGTGGTCCATTTCCGGTGGATCCCCGCGTTCGAGGGTGATCCCGTGGGCGCCGTGGGCCTGCTCGCCCGAGACGTCGGCGTCCTGCTCGCGCTTGCCGGCGGCCGCCTTCGGCTCGGTGCCCGCATAGCTCCAGGTATCCAGGTCGTAGAGACCGTCGTCGGGCACGAACCCGGAGAACATGCCATCGAGATCCTCCGTGTCCCGGAAGCCATCATCGATGATCACCGGCCCGTTCGTGTACGCCTTCACGTACTCGTCGAACCAAGCCTCGTGCTCGAAGATGTAGTTGATGATGCCGCCGAGGAAGGCGATGTCGCTCCCCGCGCGCAGCGGAACGTGAAGGTCAGCGAGCGCGCTCGTGCGGGTGAATCGCGGGTCGACGTGGATGACCTTCGCGCCGCGCTCCTTCGCCTCGACCACCCACTGGAAGCCGACCGGGTGGCACTCGGCCATGTTCGACCCCATGATCACGATGCAGTCGGAGTTCTGCAGGTCCTGCTGGAAGGTGGTCGCGCCACCCCTTCCGAACGACGTCCCCAGACCGGGGACGGTGGAGGAGTGTCATATGCGCGCCTGGTTCTCGATCTGGATCGCGCCCAGCGCCGTGAAGAGCTTCTTGATCAGGTAGTTCTCCTCACTGTCGAGCGTTGCGCCGCCGAGGAAGGCGATCCCGCGCGTGCGATTCAGCCTCAGCTTGCGGTTGCCGTCGACGTTCTCCTCCCAGGTCGCCCCCCGGGCGGCGATCACCCGGTCGGCGATCATGTCGGTCGCCGTTTCCAGATCGAGCTCCTCCCACTCGGTCCCGTGCGGGCGGCGGTACTTGACCTTCTGCTCGCGAAGCGGCGTGGTGACGAGCTCCTTCGACGCCGCGCCCTTCGGGCACAGGCGGCCGCGAGAGATGGGCGAGTCCGGGTCGCCCTCGATCTGGATGACCTGCTCGTCCTTGACGTAGACCCGCTGGCCACAGCCGACAGCGCAATAGGGGCACACCGACTGCACCACCCGGTCTGCGCTCGCCGTCCTCGGCTCGAGCGCCGCCGAGCGCCGCGACTGCGCCGCGCTGCCGCGTGCGGTGGGATCGCCGCGAAGCTGCTTCAGCACAGGCAGGTTCATCGCCAAGGGAGCTCCGCGATCTATATCACCCCTCGGCGGCCCCGCAAACCTTGTCCCGGAGTGCGCCTCGGTTAAAATCGGCGCCGGCGGTGGCTGATGATCCGGCTGCCTCTCTACTGTCAACTCTGAAAGGCGCTGTTCGCCCCCAAACGGGACGGCGCGCAGCGGACTTCGACGGACTGCGAGCGCCAAGGATTCGACATGCCCGCCAATCCGATGTCTTCACAACCGCGCCCAACCCCGACCGGCGAACTCGAGGTCACCGTCGATGCCGCGCCACCCTGCTTCACCGTCACGCTGCACGGCGAGGTGGACCTGGCGACGGTCTCCAAGTTGACCGAGGCTCTGGACGAGGCTTCACGCGAGTCCCCAGTCGGAATCGTCCTGGACCTCGCGGGCTGCACGTTCATGGATTCCTCCGGACTCGCCCTCCTCGTTAAGACCGCCCAGAGGGACGGCAGCGCCCCCCGCGTTCTCCTCGCACGTGCGCACGGGCAGGTTCGGCGCACCCTGGAGATCTCCGGCCTCGATGGCCTGCTTCCGACGTTCGCGAGCGTCGCCGACGCTCGCGAGGCCGCCACCGCGGAGGCGGGCCGAGTCGCTGCCGCCTGACCGGCCGTCTATCAGCGATCGAAGCGCATCGTCACACGGGTGCCGCCCGCATCCAGGCGCTCGATGCGAAAGGCCGCGGCGACGCTCCCGATCAGCGACAGGCCGAGCCCAAGCCCGGGCGACGCCGGGTTCGGCCGCATCCCGTCGCCATCGTCTTCAACCGTCACGGTCAGCGGTCCGCGGGGCTCGAGTCGCGCTCGCAGGAACACCCTCCCGTCCTCAGCGTCCCTGAAGGCGTGGATCACGGCGTTGCCCACCGCCTCGGTGACTGCGAGCGCCACGGCGTCGGCATCGACACCTGCCTCCTCGGCAAGTGAGGCAGCGGCGTGGCGCGCCTGCGTCACGCTTTCCGGCCGCACGGGCAGTACGAGATCGAGCGCAGGCGGGTCGGCGGGGGCGGCGGCCGGCATGTGCGTCTCCCATTTCCCAGATTGGCCCTCCCCCATGCCTCGATTCGCTCGCAGACCCTGATTCGCGCCCAGCCGTCAAGAGGCGTATGCTCGATTGGCTTGAGTGCGCTGGCGGAGCGGCTGAAGCGGCCCCAGCACACGCGCCAACATGACCATCCGGCGCGGGGTCTTAGAAAGAAGCGACGCCGGCGCGGAAGTCTCCTGCACGGCGAGGACCTTGGCGTCCTCAAGGCCTTGTGCACCTGCCGTCTCACGAACGGGCGCGTTGCTCGTTCGAATCCGAACGTCAGGAGCCAGACCCTTGGATCAAATCGAGCGTCCCGCTCCTCCGGAGCCGGGGCCGATCGCATCCCGAATCTCGCGCGAGGTCGTCCAGCTCCACGCGCAGCTCTTCGGGCGCGGTCCGACCCGAGCCAAGACGCACCTGGCGGGCGACTATGCCCTGTGCCTCCTCGAGGACGTCTTCACGGCTGCCGAGAAGACGCTGATCAAGGCCGGTAACTCGGACCAGGTCAAGGTGACTCGCGCGGCGTTCCAGGATGCAGTTGGGAAGGAGTTCATCGCGATCGCTGAGGCTGCTACCGGGCGCCCGGTGCGAACGCTCATCAGCCAGGTCGATGTTGAAACGGAGATGGCCGTCGAGCTCTTCCTCTTCGACCCGACGGGAGGGCGCCGGATGTCTGAGGCCGGGGGAGCCGATGCGACAGCGATCTCCGATGAGATTCGCCGCGAGATGCTGCAGGTGCACGAGGAGGCCTATGGTGCGGGTGCGACGAACGTCGAGGTGCATCTCGCTGAGGACACCGTGATCGTGGTGATCGATGTCGAGCTGTCGCGTGCCGAGCACACGCTGCTCGACGCCGGGCATCCGGAGGCCGTCAAGGGTATGCGTGAGGGCTTCCAGTCCGCGATCGCACCCACCTTCGGAGCAATCGTCGAGCGCGCGACCGGAAGGACCGTGAGCAGCTTCCTGAGCGCAATGTGCATGGAGCCGCTCTACTCAGTCGAGCTGTTTCGGCTCCATCCAAAGTCGTCCGACTAGGGGCCTGGTCGGGGGACCCTCAGCCGATGCCGGAGATGCGCTCCTCCCCCGCGTAGACGTTGAAGTCGCCCGCCCGCAGGAAGCCGACGAGCGTCATCCCCGACTCGCGCGCCAGCTCCACCGCAAGGCTCGACGGTGCCGAGACGGCCGCCACGATCGGGATGCCCGCCATGGCCGCCTTCTGCACGATCTCGAACGACGCGCGGCCGGACACCTGGAGCACGTTCTCCCTCAGGGGCAGGTGGCCATCCATCGCCGCCCGGCCGACGGCCTTGTCGACCGCGTTGTGACGACCGACGTCCTCGCGGAGGATCGCAAGCTCCCCATCCGAGCCGAACAGGCCCGCCGCGTGGAGGCCCCCGGTGCGTTCGAAGACGCGCTGAGCCTCGCGCAGCCTGCCGGGCAGCGCGATCAGGGTGGCCGCTTCGACGGATGGCCCGTCGCCGACCGCGCCCGCCGCGACTCTGACCGCGTCGATGCTCGCCTTCCCACAGATCCCGCACGACGAGGTCGCGTAGAAGTTCCGCTGCCAGCCGGCCGCCGGGTTTTCTCCGGGACGCAGCCGAACGTCGACGGAGCTTCCGCCCTCGTCGCCGGCGCGGCACTCGACCGCACGGGCGACGACGTCCGGATCGGCCAGGATGCCCTCGCCGAGCAGGAAGCCCAGGGCAAGCTCGGCGTCCTCGCCGGGCGCCGGAGTGCGCATCGTCACGGCGACCCGCTCGCCGTTCAGCCTGATCTCCAGCGGCTCCTCAGACGCCACCGCATCCGCAGCCCGCTCAACTGAGCCGTCACGAACGCGGATCACGGCGAGGGTCTCGCTGGGGCGCCCGCCTGGGCGCTCGCCGGCCTCAGCCAGCGCGAAGGCGCGATCGACCTCGTCCACGCCCCGAGTGTACGACGAGCGGCCATGCAGTCATCCGGCCTGTCCAAACCGAGTTTGTGCGGAGTTTGTGCGACCGCTCACCGGGTAGGGCAATTGTGAGATGGATCTCACGGAGACAGAGGAGACGGATCCCATCGCGGTTCCCCTTGTCGATCCGGCAGGGAATGGCCGGGGGCGCTGCCCGCTCGAGAATCCGGGGGTGGAGCCGATCACGGAGGAGCTCCTGATCGAGCCACATCCCGCCGAGCCGGGCGTGCGCAGCGACGGCAGCGCCGCCCCCCGCGAGAACCCGTGGGGCTACAGGCGGCGCAACCCGAGCGAGTAGCCTCGGGGCATGGATAGCGAACCGCTCCGCGACGGCCACGGCCGGCGGATCGCGGATCTCAGGATCTCGGTCACTGATCGCTGCAACTTCCGCTGTCAGTACTGCATGCCCGCAGAGGGGCTGCCCTGGCTCGATCGCGACGAGATCCTTCGCTTCGAGGAGATCGAGCGGCTGGTCCGGCTACTCGTGCCCATGGGGGTCGAGGACGTGCGGCTCACGGGCGGAGAGCCCCTGGTGCGTCGCGAGTTCCCGAAGCTGCTCCGGATGCTCGCCCGAGTCCCCGGCCTTCGCGACCTTGCCGTCACGACCAACGGCTACCTGCTCGAGCGCGACGCGGACGCACTGGCCGCCGCCGGTCTTCGCCGGATCAACGTCTCGATCGACTCGCTCGCGCGCGATCGCTTCTTCAGGCTGACGCGGCGCGATGCCCTCCCGCAGGTCCTGCGCGGCCTCGAGGCCATCTCGCGCCATCCAGAGGTGCGCCCCATCAAGGTGAACGCCGTCGCCCTGCGTGGGTTCACTGAACAGGAGGCAGAGCGGTTCTGCCGGTTCGCCCGCACCACGGGCTTCCAGGTTCGCTTCATCGAGTTCATGCCGCTCGACGCGGATCACTCGTGGAGCAAGGACCAGGTGCTCCCGGGGGACGAGTTGCGCGCACTGATCGAACGCATCGAACCGCTCGAGGAGCTCGAACGGGAGCCGTCGGCCACCGCACGGGTCTTCCGGTTTCGCGACGGGCAGGGCGAGATCGGGTTCGTCAACCCCGTCTCGGAGCCCTTCTGCGCGGACTGCAATCGCATCCGGCTGACCGCCGACGGCAAGCTGCGCACGTGCCTCTTCTCGCATCGTGAGACGGACCTCCGGGATCCCATGCGCGAGGGCGCGGACGACGCCGAACTCGAGCGGATCGTGCGCGAGGCGGTATGGCGGAAGGAGTTGAAGCATCACGTCGGCGAGCGGGGGTTCGTGCAGCCGGCCCGCACGATGAGCTCGATCGGCGGCTGAGCGTGTTCGCCCTCCGGCGCAGCTGGCTGTCCGAGCTGGCCGGCGGGCTCGGCGACGCGGGCCTCTTCATTCCCATCGCGATCGCGATGGTGACGCTCAACGGGCTGGGAGCGACAGCAGTCTTCGCCGGAACGGGCCTCGTCTACGTGGCCACAGCGCTCGCCTTCCGCGTCCCGATCCCGGTGCAGCCGCTCAAGGCCTTCGCCGCGGCGGCGATCGCGCTGGGCCTGAGCGCCAACGTGCTGGCCGCCGGCGCCCTGGAGATGTCGGCTGCGATGGCCGTGCTCGCAGTGACCGGGGCCGCGGACTGGCTCGCCAAGCGGTTTCCGCTGGTCCTGATCCGCGGGATCCAGGCCGCCGTGGCGTTGCTCTTGGCCAAGGCGGCGATCGAGCTGGCGGCGAAGGGAAACTGGAGCGGCCTGCCCGCGATCGACCCGTCGGCGTCGATCGCCCTGGCTGCCATTGCGTGCGCCGTGCTGTTCGTGCTCCGCGACCGCCGCGTGCCGGGCACGCTGCTCGTCCTTGGAGCCGGGGCGGCCGTGGGGTTGATCGTCGGGGGATTCCCGAGCGGGATCACGCTCGGGCCTGACGGGCTGACGCTTGGGCTCCCCGGCGATGCCGCGTTTGCAACCGCCCTCACCACGCTCGTCATCGCGCAGATTCCACTCACCTTCGGCAACTCGGTCGTCGCCACCGCTGACGCGGAGCGGACCTACTTCGGCAAGCGGGCCAGGCGCGTGCGCCCGGGGCGACTCGCAGCCTCGATCGCGGGAGCCAATGCCATGGCCGGGCTCGTGCACGGACTGCCTGTCTGTCACGGCGCCGGGGGGGTGACCGCTCACTACCGGCTCGGTGCCCGGACCGCAGCGGCGACGCTGATGACCGGCGGGATCTACGTCGTGCTCGGGGTCGCGATCGGAACCTCGCTCCCGTCGCTCCTGCACGTGCTGGCGCCGGGCGCGCTGGCCGGAATGCTGGCGTTCGTCGCAATCGAGCACGGGATGCTCGCGGCTCGGCTCGAGCGCACAGACGATCGCCTGATCGCGGCGCTCGTGGGAGCGGTGACCCTGCTCGCCGGGAATCTGGCGATCGGCTTCGGCGCCGGGATCGTCGCGGTCCTCGGGCGGGCGGCCGTGGCCCGCGTCCTGGCCGGCGATCGGGGAGGATGGCTGCGGGGCGACCGGGCGATGCGTCCAAGGAGCGAGGAGGGTGGATGACGGCAGACGAATGGATCGCGGCGTTCGCGCAGGAGATCGGCGTGGATGCCCCCACCGAGGCGGAGGTCGGTGAGCTGCTCGAGCTCGCCGCCGAGGCGGCGCACTCATCGGAGCGCATAGCCGCGCCGCTCGCCTGCTACCTGGCGGGCAAGAGCGGGGCGTCCGTTCCCGAGCTGCGCGCGGCGGCGGGGCGGGTCACGGAGTAGCTCTGGGGGCGGCGACGGCTCGCTCGGCGGCGGCGAGCTCCTCAGGCGTGTTGACGTTCATGAGCAGGCGTGCCGGATCGCCGAAGCGCCGGAGATCCTCCTCACCGACGATCCTGGGGTCGAGCCCCTCCACCAGCGCGGTCAGCGAGCGCTCCGCGGCCAGCGCCCATTCGAGCGGGATGAGCAGCGAGGTCGAATACCGCGCGAATAGCGGCTGGATGCGCCCGCCGGCCATGGGCACCACCAGCGGCGCGTCGATCGACGCGATGAACCGGGCCAGATCGGGGAGAACGAACGGCATGTCGCACGCGCACACCAGGATCGGGGAGTCGAGCTCGCGAAGGGCGACCGCGATCCCCGCCGCCGGATGCTCCACCGTCGCCTCGTCCCGCAGGACGCGTACACCGAGTTCTGGCAGATCCGTCGTCGGCTTCGCCACGACGACGGGATCCAGCCCAGCCGACCTCAGGGCGTCCACCGGATAGCCGAGGAGCGGGCGCCCGCCGAGCGGGGTTACGGCCTTGGCACCGCCGAGGCGCCGCCCTGACCCACCGGCGAGCACGCATCCGCGGGCGGGAAGCGACGATGATTCGCGGGGATGTGGACTCGACGTCGTCACCGCGGAGGTCAGCGACTATAGGCCCGCCACCGCGTCGCCCCCTGCTGTCACTCGCCGACGCCGTCGCCGCCGTCAACGAGGCGGCGCGTCCGCTGCCCGCCGAGGCGGTTCCGCTCGCAGACGCGCTGGGGCGGGTCCTCGCTGAGCCCGTTGCGAGCGGTGACGACGTTCCGCCGTTCGACAACTCGGCGATGGACGGCTACGCGCTCCGCGCCGCCGATACGACGGGCGCGGAAGACGGGAGCCCGGTCAGGCTGCGCCTCGTCGGCGAGTCTCGCGCCGGTGCTCCGGCACTGGTCGAGGTGGGTCCCGGCGAGGCGATCGCGATCTCGACGGGGGCCGTCCTCCCCAGCGGCGCCGACGCGGTCATCCGCCTGGAGGACGTGAGCGTCGAGGACGGTGTCGTGGCGATCACGGCGCCGGTGGCCGGCGGCGCCGAGATCCGGCGTGCGGGTGAGGACATCCGAGCGGGCCAGACGGTGGTCGGGCCCGGAACGAGGCTCGGTCCGGCGGAGCTCGGCGTGATCGCATCCGTCGGCGCCGCCGACGTTCGCTGCACCCGGCGACCCCGCGTGGCGATCGTGACCACCGGCGACGAGCTCGTGCCTCCGGGCGAGCCGCTGCGCCCTGGAGCGATCCGCAACTCCAACTCGTTCGCGGTCCCGGCGCAGGCCCGCGCCGCGGGCTGCGAGGTCCTGCTTGCGGAGACGGTGGGGGACGAGGCCGGGGCGACGAGGGCTGCCCTCGCTCGCGGCCTGACGGCGGATCTGCTCGTGATCTGCGGGGGCGTGTCGGTCGGCGCGCACGACCACGTCAAGGCCGCCCTCGCCGAGCTCGGGATCGAGCAGCGCTTCTGGGGGATCGCGCTGCGGCCGGGCCGTCCCACCTGGTTTGGCACGGGTCCGGACGGTGCCCCGCTCGTCTTCGGCCTGCCGGGCAACCCCGTCTCGGCCATGGTCACGTTCGAGCTCCTGGTCGCGCGGGCGATCGAGGTGATGACCGGCGACGCTCCCCGCGACCCGATCCAGGCCGTGATGGACGAGCCCTACGCCAAGGCCCCCGGGCGCCTGCACGCCGTGCGGTGCTCGCTCGAGCTTGCAGATGACGGCTGGCACGCTATCCCGACGGGGCCCCAGGGCTCCCATGTGCTGACGTCGATGCTGGGCGCCGACGGTCTGGCGATGATCCCTGCCGAGCATGGGAACGTCGAGCGCGGCACCGTGGTCGAGGTGGTTCCGCTCAGCTCGAGCCCGGCGGCAACGTCCCGCTGACCCACGCGGCCCGCTCCTCGCCTGCGTCGCCGGCGACCTCGCGCTTCCAGATGGGCACCTCGGCCTTGATGCGGTCGATCACCTCACGCGCCGCTGCAAACGCCTCCTGGCGGTGGGCGGCCGCGACCGCGACGACGACGCTTGGCTCGCCCAGGGGAACGGAGCCGATGCGGTGCTCCGCGGCCGCCCCCTCGAGGCCGTGGCGCTCGATCGCATCGGCCAGGATCGAGCGCATCCGCTCCTCGGCCATCTCCGCATAGGCCTCGTATTCGAGCCTCGGCACGTCTCTCGTCGTCCCGGAGAAGGTCACGACCGCGCCGGCACCGGGGCTCTGCACGAGGCCGGTGACGTGCGCGGAGTCCAGATCCTCGCCCGTAACCCGGGCGTGCGGCCCCGGGGCGCCGCCGCTCACGGGCGGGATCAGGGCCAGCTCGTCCCCATCGGCGAGGGGAGCGTTGCGGTCTCCGTACTCGCGGTTGACGGCGAACCCCACGGGCATGTCCGTCGCCAGCTCGCCAAGGTCGCCTTCTCCAGCCAGGGCGGCCAGCGCATCGCCGGCGACCGCGCCATCGGGAAGGTCGAGGTCGACCTCCGCCCGCCCGGCCCGCTCGCGCAGGACCGCGAACAGCCTCACCCTCACGCGCATCGCGACCTATGCTAGCCCGGTGCCCGAGCCGCCCCTCACCCATCTCAACGAGGCCGGGCGTGCCCGCATGGTGGACGTCAGTGGGAAGACGCCGAGCGCAAGGCGCGCACTGGCGCGTGCCACCGTCAGCATGTCAGCGGCCACCGCGGCCGCCGTCGCCGCCGGAGACGCTCCGAAGGGGGACGTGCTCGGAACCGCCAGGATCGCCGGCATCCAGGCGGCCAAGCGCACCGATGAGCTGATCCCGCTCGCCCATCAGATCCCACTCTCGTTCGTGGACGTCGAGGCCTCGGTCGACGAGGCGGCCGGGACGGTGGAGCTGACCGCCGAGGCGCGAACCACCGATCGGACCGGCGTCGAGATGGAGGCGCTCGTCGCCTGCTCGGCGGCGGCGCTCACGGTCTACGACATGGTCAAGGGCATCGAGCGTGGAGTCACGATCGAGCGGGTCGAGCTGGTCGAGAAGTCCGGCGGCGCGAGCGGCGACTGGCATCGGTGAGAGCCGCCGTCCTGACGATCTCGAGCTCGCGCGCTGCGGACGCCGAGCCCCGCGATGAGAGCGGTCCGCTGCTCGAGGACTGGCTCGGCGGGCTCGGCCTCGACCTGGCGGGCACGGAGGTGGTCGCCGACGACGCTGACGTGATCGCATCGCGGCTGCGCCACTGGGCGGACACCGCCCGGTGCGCGCTGATCGTGACCACCGGCGGTACCGGGTTCGCACCGGACGACGTCACGCCGGAGGCCACCGCCGAGGTGTGCGATCGCGATGCCCCGGGCATCGCCGAGGCGATCAGGGCGGCATCGCGGGAGCACACCCCGCACTGGATGCTCTCGCGCGGGGTGGCGGGCATCCGCGGAACGACGCTCATCGTGAACTTTCCCGGGAGCCCGAAGGCGATCGCGCAGACGGCCGACGCGCTCGCGGACGCCCTGCCGCACGGCCTGCGGCTGCTGACCGGCGAAAGCGACCCGCACGCCTGAGCGGACTCGACGGGGGCCGTCTAAGCGGGCTCCTCCGCAGACTCGGAGCC
>JBKPNZ010000015.1:0-10640 GCA_046732895.1 Actinomycetota bacterium | reverse complement strand
CCAACTGGATGTACTTCAACAGCCACTTCGTCATCACCGTCGGCGTCCTCGCCTGGATCTATCTGTTCCGAAACGACTCCTTCTACTTCGTGCGAAACATGTTCCTGGTCGCGATGGGCCTCGCGCTGGTCGGTTACACCCTCTTCCCGACCGCACCCCCGCGGATGTTCCCGTCGGCCGGGTTCACCGACACGATCGCGGCGTTCACGAATGTCGCCCAGGACAAGAACGACCTCGCGAGCTTCCTCGTGAATCCCTACGCGGCGGTGCCGAGCATGCACATCGCCTTCTCGCTCATGATCGCCGTCCCGGCGCTGACGCTGGTCCGGAGCCGGTTCGCGAAGGTCCTCTGGTCGATCTATCCGCTTGTGGTCTTCTTCGTGATCCTCGTGACCGCGAACCACTACTGGTTCGACGCCGCGGCCGGGGCGATGGTCGCCTGCCTTGCCGCCGTCACGGCGCACCAGCTCGCCCGGCTGCGACCGGACGCGTGGTCTTGGCGGGAGGCAACCGGCGAAGCCGTGGCATAGCGTCCCCTCCATGGAGGGCTCGCCCGCTCCGCCCACCCGCATCCGTACGACCCAGGAGTTTCGCGCCTATGCGCGCGATCGTCTGATCGAGTCGCGGCTGACGCCGAACGCCATCTCGCTGACCGGCTTCGTCCTCAACGTCGCGGCAGCCGTGCTGATCACGCAGCGTCTCTTCTTCCTCGCCGGGATCGCCTTCATCGTCGGTTCCGTGATGGACACGCTCGACGGCCGCTACTCGCGGATGTCGGGCAAGGGGTCGCTCTTCGGGGCGTTTCTCGACTCGACGCTCGACCGGATCGAGGAGGGCCTCGTGCTCACCGCCGTCGCCTGGTACTTCGCCGACAGCGGGGACGCGGTCGCCGCCGCCGCATGCGTCTTCACCGTTCTGGGGTCGCTCATGGTCTCCTACACCCGCGCTCGCGCCGAGGCCCTTGGAGTGGAGTGCAAGGTCGGCCTTGCGACGCGGCCGGTTCGGGTCGTCATCCTCTCGGCGGGTCTCGTCTTCGCCAAGGGCGCTGGATTGGGTGACTTTGAACTGTTGGAGCCGGCCGTCTACGCTATGGCCGTCTTGACGGCCTTCACCGTCGGCCAGCGGGTCTGGCACGTGCGCAAGCAGCTCATGCGCCTGGAACCAGGCTGAGGCTAACTCGCCGAATCCCGGGTAGTCCCCGACGCGTTGGTGTAACCCGAACAGGGCAGGGGCATAGTTCACACCCCCACCCGCCGAGGAGGATTTCGTACGTATGAGCACTAGCAACGGGGCGCCCAACGGCGCCAGCGCCAACGGGCAGCGCGTCGACGACGGCAAGGTCCGCGTTGCGATCGTCGGCGTCGGCAACTGCGCCAACGCCTTCATCCAGGGTGTCCAGTACTACAAGGACGCCGACCCGTCCGAGCAGGTTCCGGGACTGATGCACGTCGACCTGGGCGGCTACCACGTCCGCGACATCGAGTTCGTCGCCGCCTTCGACATCGATTCCGAGAAGGTCGGCAAGGACCTCTCGGAGGCGATCTGGTCGGGTCAGAACGACACGATCAAGTTCGCCGACGTCCCCGAGCTTGGGGTCAAGGTCGAACGCGGGATGACCCACGACGGCCTCGGTAAGTACCTGAAGCAGAAGATCACGAAGGCCCCCGGGAAGACCGCCGACATCGTCGGCATCCTCAAGGAGACCAAGGCCGACGTGCTCGTCTGCTACCTGCCGGTGGGCTCGGAGCAGGCGACCAAGTGGTACGTCGAGCAGGCGCTGAAGGCGGGCGTCGGGTTCGTGAACTGCCTGCCGGTGTTCATCGCCCGTGAGGACTACTGGGACGAGCGCTTCCGCGAGGCCGGCCTGCCGATCATCGGCGACGACATCAAGTCACAGGTCGGCGCGACGATCGTGCACCGTCAGCTCGCGAGGCTGTTCCACGACCGCGGCGTCCACCTCGCCCGGACCAGCCAGCTCAACGTGGGCGGCAACATGGACTTCTTCAACATGCTCGAGCGCGAGCGTCTCGACTCGAAGAAGGAGTCGAAGACGAACGCCGTGACCTCGATCATGGGGCATGAGCTGCCGGCCGAGGACGTGCATGTCGGCCCGTCCGACTACGTGCCGTGGCTGACCGACCGCAAGTGGGCCCATATCCGGCTCGAGGGCGCCAGCTTCGGCGACGTGCCGTTGAACGTCGAGCTCAAGCTCGAGGTGTGGGATTCCCCCAACTCCGCCGGCATCGTGATCGACGCCGTCCGGATCATCAAGCTCGCGCTGAACGACGGCATCGCGGGGCAGCTCGATGGACCGTCGAGCTACCTGATGAAGTCGCCGCACAGCCAGCGCCCGGACGACGAGGCGCGGGAGCAGACGGAGAAGTTCATCGCCGAGCACACCCGCAGGCAGCCGGGCGAGCGTGCCAAGGAGCTGGCCAAGGAGAGCTCGGCCACTTAGAGCCTTAGCGCGGGCGCGCTCCTGGCGGCGAAAACCGAACCTGAACGACGAAGCCCGCCATTCGGCGGGCTTCGTCACGCATCACTACCGGCACATGCCGCTTTCGCCGCTAAAGCGGCTCACTTCAGACTCTGCGAAGACGGCTATGTGTTGGGGCTGATCTCACACGAGTGGAAGGTGTTCGTGCCTTCGTCGTCGGGGCAGATGTCGAAGCCGTCGCGGCCTCGGTTGGTGTCGTTCCCCTGCCCGCCGGTCAGGGCATCGTCGCCCGTGCCGCCGCCGACGAGGTCGTTGTCCGCTCCTCCGTCGAGGAAAGCGAAGCATCCCTTCGAGCACTCTCCATCGTCGCCGTTGTTGCCGAAGACGCGGTCGCGGCCCGTACCTCCATCGGCCGTGTCGCTGCCGGCGTTCATGCGGAGCGTGTCGTCACCCGGACCGCCGTCGGCGAAGTCGTTCCCGCCCTTGGCGCAGACCAGGTCGTTACCGCCCTTGGCGTTGATCTCGTCGGAGCTGTTGGTCGCGATGATCACGTCCCGGTGATTCGTCCCCGTCGTGCCGTTGACGGTTGCCGCATGGCCATTGCAGTGTGGCTTCGGCACAGCGGTCGCTCCGCCGGTGACGATGGCCGCAGCGGCGATCGCCGCAACGGCGGCGCTGGCAGCAGTGGCGATGTAGCGCTTGCTTGTGCGCATGTTCCCTCCGTTCTCAGCAGTCACGTCCGGCCTCACTCAGGACCCTGCGGGGCGATCTCGCACGAGTGGAACTCGTTCGTCCCCTCGTCGTCCGGGCAGAAGTCGAAGCCGTTGGCGCCCTTGTTCACGTCGTTCCCGGCCTGGCCGGAGACCGTGTCATCTCCGGAGCCGCCGGCGGTGAAGTCATTGCCCTCGCCGCCGAAGATCCCGAAGGTGAGGCCGCGCTTGTCGAACGCCCCATCGTCGCCTGCGTTGCCCGTTGCGTCGTCGTTTCCGGCGCCGGCGTCGACACGATCGGATCCGGCATTGGCGCGAATGGTGTCGGCGCCGTCCCCGCCGAGGATGTCGTCGTTGCCGTTCTTGCCGCAGACGAGGTCGGCACCACCTTTGGCATCGATGTCGTCGTTGCCGTTGGTGCCGATGATCACGTCGTGATGGTTCGTGCCATTCAACCCGTTGACCGTTGCTTCCTTGCCCTGACACGACGGGGTGTTGCCTGCGCTGGCTCCAGCTGAGAGCGCGATCAGCACTCCCAACCCGGCCACGGCTGCGATCGGCGCGCCCCGGCGCGCGTACCTAGCCATAAATCCCATTCGACCCTCCAATTCCTGCGAAGAAGCTGTTGAGCGTGCGGCACTCTAACCGGGTCGGCGGCGGCCCGGGGTTAAGGCTTTGATGTTGGGAGTCCGTCCGGCTTGTTCACGCGCGCATGCCTATGCTGGCTTCGTGAGCGAGCGCCTGCGGATCGCGCATGTCACGCCGCACTCGTGGGGGGTCCGCCACGAGGTGAACGACTACGCGGCGCGCATGGCGACCGAGCTCGGCGAACGCGGGCACGAGGTCGTCGTCGCGGCGCCGTCGGAATCCCGCGCCGATGTGCGTCGCTCGCGGGCGGCGATCGAGGCTGCGCGCGGCCGCCCGGCCGCGCTCTTCGATGGCGCTTGGGACGGTCCGAGGGCAGGGGGCGACCGAGGGCCCAAGGTACTTGCGGTGGGCTCGGGGCTTCCGATGCCCCGTGGTCCTCGCCCGCGCGCGGCGCCGGTTCCGCTCGACATGAGCCGCACGCTGGAGCGGTTGCTCTCTGCCGTCGAGTTCGACCTCGTGCACGTCCACGATCCGTTCGCGCCGAGCGCGGCGTCGACCGCCCTGCGTCACTCGCGTTCCCTGAACGTGGCGACTTTCCACGAACCGACCGAGCGCATCCTCTCGACTCAGGTCGCACGGCCGCTCGTGGAGATCTTCTTCGGCCGGCTCGACGCCCGCACCGCGAGCTCCGCCACGACGCGCGAGCTGATGGAGCGCTTCTTCCCGGGCACCTACGAGTCGCTGGAACCGGGCGCCAACGCCGCGGCCGAGCCGTGGTGGCCGTCGTCGAGCGAGCCCAACCCAGGGGACGGCCCGGTCCGGATTCTCTACAGCGCGGACGAGGAACGGGGGGCGCTCCGGCTCCTCCTCCGGGCGCTGCGAAAGCTTCCGCTCGACGCCGAGTGGGAGGCCGCGATCTTCCTCCCGGAGCCGCGCGATCTCCGCCTCTCCCGCCGCCTCCGCGAGCGGGTGTTCGCAGTGGGACCGAAGGCCACGGATCCCATTCGCCTCGCGGCCGCCGCCGATGTCATCTGTGCCACGTCAGGCGGACCTCGCACCGCGACCGGCGTGATTCGCGCCGGCCTGGCGACGGGTGCGGTGCCCGTCGTATCCCATCTGCCGATCTATCAGGAGCTCGTCGCCGACGGCGAGGCCGGGCTTCTGTTCCAACCCGGCGACGCGGTGACGCTCGCAGCGCAGCTCGAGCGGCTCATGCGCGAGCCGGGCTTGCGCAATTCGCTGTTGCGCTCAGGCCGCGGGCGGGTGAACGAGTGGAGTGCCGCGGCGCAGCAGGCCGAGGCGATCTACCTGCGGCTCACGGCGCGGCGCCACGACGTCGGGGGAAACGCCGCCGTCCGCAGGCGGGTCGCGCGGCGTGGCCCGATCCACGTGGACCTGCACATGCACACCGACCATTCGCCCGATTGTGCGACTCCGGTGGAGGTCCTTCTAGAGACCGCCCGCGAGCGCGGGCTGGGCGCGATCGCGATCACCGACCACAACGAGATCTCGGGGGCGCTGGCGGCACGCGAGGTCGCAGAGGGAATGGACGGGATCGAGGTGATCGTCGGCGAGGAGGTGAAGACGGCCGAGCAGGGCGAGGTCATCGGCCTCTTCCTCGAGGAGAAGATCCAGCGCGGGATGACGATGGCCGAGACGATCGCCGAGATTCGCCGGCAGAACGGCCTCGTCTACGTCCCGCACCCGTTCGACCGCCTGCATTCCGTGCCCGACTACGAGCACCTGCTCGACATGGTTGAGGAGATCGACATCCTCGAGGTCTTCAATCCCAGGGTGGCGCTCACCGCCTTCAACGAGGAGGCGGAGCGGTTTGCAGCCAAGTACCGGATCGTGCCGGGCGCCGGCTCCGACAGCCACGTGGCCCAGGGACTCGGCAGCGTGATGATCCGCCTGCACGAGTTCCAGGGGCCTGAGGAGTTCCTGGAGGCCATGCGCGACGCCGACATCGTCCGCAAGCACAAGAACCTGGTGTACGTGCAGGCACTCAAGTTCCTGCAGACGAGCGGCGGTCGCGGGGGGCGTCGCGGCGCGGGCCGATCGGCCGCCCGCCGCCGGGCAGCGGGGGCGCCGAGAGCGCGCAAGCGGGCGGGCAAGGGCTGATGCAGGGGGGCGAGGCGGCAGGAGCGGGCGCGACGCCGTCAAAGAAAGGCTCGGCCGGCGCTGCGCCGGGAGAGCAGATGCCCACCACCGACGACGAGATCCAGGAGAAGTACCTGGAGCGCGCGATCCGCGAGCTCAACGACCTGACGCGCCGGCTGCAGGAGTGCTCGCATTGCCCAAGGGGGAACCTGATGCCGGTGCTCGGCTCGGGCCATCCCCAGGCCGACATCTTCCTCCTGAAGTTCGCGCCCACGGCGGCTGAGATCGAGGAGGGAGTCGCCTTCTACGGGCGCGCCGGCAATGCGCTGATGAAGAGCTTCAAGCGGCTCGGGATCGACCCGCTCGCCGTGTACGGAACGCTCTGCGTGAAATGCCCGGTCTCCGACCCGGCACTCGCCGCCGGCGAATGCGTCGAGCGCGTCGTCGAGGAGCTGGCCATCGTGCAGCCCCGGATGGTCGTGGTCATGGGCGAGCGTGCCCTCGAGACCCTGAATGACCTCGAGCTTCCCCTCGCCGCGAGCATCGAGTTCACGCCCGGCGAGGTGCAGTCGCTGACGCCGACGATCGACGCGCTCTGCGTCCCCGAGATCGACGAGTCGCTGGACTCCGAGGAGTCCAAGCGCGAGTTCTGGTCGGCGTTCCGCGCCCTCGGCGACTGGTACGCCGAGCTCCCCCCCTACTGACCGCGGGTCGGGCGGGGATTTGTTCTAATGCGGGTGTGGATCTGGAGGAGCGCACCATCGAGTCGCTGCCGGAGCGGTGTGAGAACTGCGGCGCGACTCTGACGCAGGCCGAGAAGCAGCGCATCCTCGACGCCGGGGAGTCCGTCGCGCTGTGCACCGTGTGCGCCGCCGAGCAGGAGCCGGCGATCGACACCGAGGCGGACGAGGCCGAGGCCGGGTTCTGAGGCTCGCCGTCTAGGGCGGCCGGCGACAGCTCCATGGATCCGGGGTCACGTAGACCTCGGCGGCGATTCAGGGGGCGGCGGCTTCCGCCAGCGCGGTCATCGCCCCGACGTTCGCGCTCGCCAGGGCGCGGACCACGACGATGTCGAGCGGGCCTTCGAACTCGGCCAGCGCCGACTGGGCCTCGTCACGACTCTTGGCCGCGACGCCGACGGTTCCCTCGGGCTCGCCGAGGCGCGCGAAGTGGTTGCGGTAGCCGTCGTGGTAGTCGCGGTAGAAGGCCTCCTCCTTGTAGAGGCGCTCGGCGGCGTCCTCGCCGACGGCAGTGCGGACGTAGCCGAACACAGGTGGGATCTCATGCCCACCCGCGCGGGCTCCGCCCTCCACGTGCCGACGGGCCTTGGCGGCGAAACCCGGCGTCATCCAGTTGAAGAAGACGCCGTCCATCTCCTCGCCGGCGAACGCGCACATCTTCGGTCCCATCGCCGCCAGCACGAGGCGGATGCCGGCGAGCTCCTCACGGAGCGCGGGGAGGGCCTGGCGGATTGCGGTCAGCGGCTTGCGCGAGAAGCCGGTCCCCACCCCCAGCCACAGCCGCTCCCGGTCGATGCCGACGCCGTCGACCTTCGCGGCGATCTCCGCCGGGTCGTGCCGGTCGAGAGCCTGGACCGCGACGCCGAGCTCAAGGCCTGGCGCCGCCTCGGCGAACGCGGCGAGGGTGTCGAGCCCGTTGCCCATGGGGGTGTCGTTGGACCAGAGCGAGGCGTATCCCAGCGCCTGGCAGCGCTCGGCCAGGGGGGCGGCCACTTCCGGGTCGAGGCCCGCTGAGACCCCGAACCCTCGGCTCAAGGCTTCTCCAGCAGGGCCACGCACTCGACGTGGGGCGTCTGCGGGAACATGTCGACGGGCTTCACGCGCCGCAGCCTATAACCGGCCTCGACGAGCTGAGAAGCGTTCGGGGCGAGCGTCGTCGGGTTGCACGAGACGTAGACGATCCGCTGCGCCTCGCACTCGATCACCCTGCGCATGACCTTCTTCGAGAGCCCTGCTCTGGGCGGATCGACGACGACGACATCCGGCTTCCCGGCCTGCTCGATGAGGGGGCGGATCCCGAGCCGTGCGTCCGCCGCGACGAAGCTCGCGTTGGGAACGTCGTTCAGGCGGGCGTTCTCCTTCGCGTCGGCGATGGCCTCTGGAATCGATTCGAGTCCCCACACCTCCCCGGCCCTACCTGCCAGGAGGAGGGTGATGGTGCCGATCCCGCAGAACAGATCGAACACGCGCTGCGTGCCGTCGAGGCCGGCGAAGTCGCCTGCGATCGCATAGAGACGTTCGGCCATCGCGCTGTTGGTCTGGAAGAACGCCCGCGGCGAGATCCGGAAGCGCAGTCCGGCAAGCTCCTCGCGCAGGTACTCCTCGCCCAGCGCGCCGGTGGGGCCATCGGTCCCGCTCCCCGGGCCCTCGATGACGGTGTGCAAGTCGACCGGCGGCTTGGGGAAGGGGCCGGGCGAGGTGACCAGTCGCGTCTGCACCTGTCCGGTGGCCGCCGAGTCGCGCACCACGAGGTTGCGCAGAAGGCCCTCTTGCCGTTCGCGGTCGTATGGCTCCAGCCCCTCCCGCCTCGCCCAGTCGCGCACCGCGTTCCGCGCTGCGTTGTTCGCCTCGGAGGCGAGCTGGCAGTCATCCGCGTCAACCACCTGGCTCCAGCTTCCGCGGCGATGGAACCCGAGCACGGGCTCATCCCGATCCGCTCCGAAGGAGTACTCCAGCTTGTTCCGATAACGCCACTGCTCAACGGCGGGCTCGATCACCTCGAGATCGAAGTCGTCAAGCGCGCCCAGCCGGCGCAGAGCCTCGTCGACCTGCGACGCCTTCTGCTCGAGCTGGCGCTCATACGGAAGGCCCTGCCACGGCGCTCCCGGGCAGGGCTCGCCGCCATGGACGCACCGGTCGGCGACCCGCTCATCAGAAGCGCGGATGAGCTCGACCGCGTTCGCCTCGGCGTAGGAGCGCTTGGACTTGGTGAGGCGAGCCCGCACCCGATCGCCCGGCAGCCCACCGCTGACGAAGACGACGAACCCGTTCGCGCGGGCCACGCCCCGCCCGCCTTGGGCGAGCGACTCGACGTCGAGGACGAGCTCGTCCCCCCGCCTGGGCCTCGTGGTCGCTTCGGCGTGCTCTGGCATTTCCATAGATTGGCAGTTCGATGCCGGTGGACCTGAATGCCTATCGCGAGGAAGCCGAGCGGTTCCTCGAGAAGATCGATCGCGAGTACTACCTGCACCTGTCGGGACGCAAGCCCGACCTGGAGATCGACGCGATCTACAAAGCCCACGGCGGGCTCTTCAGCAGCGAGGCCGTCGCGTCCCTGCGCGAGGCGGCTGCCGCCCGCGACGGGGACGACGAGGGGCGCGGCCGGCGCTACCTGCTTGCGTTCGCGTTCGACGGCCTCCTGGGCCAGGCGACGAAGCGCGAGGCAGAGGAGATCGCCCGCCTGGAATCAAGCCTCGAAATCCCGCTGGAAGGCGAGCAGATCCCCTACCGCCAGGCGCATATCGAGCTGGCGAACGAGCCGAGCACGGACCGCCGGCGCGAGCTCGAGCGCGCGCGAAATGAAGTGCTCGCCGAGCGCATCAACCCTCTTCATCTCGAGACCTTCGAGCGTTCCCGGGAGCTCTGCCGCGAGCACGGCTGGCCGAGCTATGCCGCCGCCCAGGGGGAGCTACGCGGCATCGACCTCCAGGCGCTGGCGCGGCAGACGGCGGCGTTCATCGATGCGACCGCGGGCGCCTATCCGGCCATTGTCGGCCCTCGGCTCGAAGCCGCCTCCCTGCCGCCGCTCGGCGAGGCCGGGCGCGCCGACATCGCCAGGCTGCTGCGCGCCGCCGAGCTCGACGCGCTGTTCCCGCAGGAGCGGCTCTTCGAGTCATTCGAACAGACCCTGTCGAGCCTTGGCCTCGATCTCGACGCGCAGAGCAACGTGCACCTCGACGCCGAGGCGCGGGAGACGAAGTCGCCGCGCGCCTTCTGCTCCCCGGTGAAGGTGCCGGGCGAAGTCCACCTAGTCTTTGCGCCGATCGGAGGGCGCGAGGACTACCGGGCCCTCTACCACGAGGGCGGGCACACCGAGCACTACGCGAACGTGGAGCCCACGCTGGCGTTCGAGTTCAGGCACCTCGGCGACAACTCGGTGACGGAGTCGTTCGCGTTCCTGCTCGAGCACCTGACCGAATCGCCCGCGTGGCTCGAGGCAAGGCTCGGCGTCACCGACTCGGCCGAAGCGCTCGCCCAGGCCCGCGCGTCGAAGCTCCTCTTCCTCTGTCGCTACGCGGCCAAGATCGGCTACGAGCTGGAGCTGCACGGGCCGTCACCCGACCTGAACGAGATGCCGCAGCGATACCGCGCGCTCCTCGAGGACGCAACGAGGCTCCGCTGGCCCGAGGAGCCGTGGCTCGACGACGTGGACGGTGGCTTCTACGTCGCCTGTTACCTGCGGGCATGGGCACTCGAGGCGCATTGGCGCCAGGCCCTGGTCGAGCTATTCGGGGAGCGCTGGTTCGAAGTGCCGGCAGCGGGCGCATGGCTGCGCGAGCTGTGGTCTCAGGGCCAGCGCCTCGACGCCGACGCCCTCCTCGGGGCCGAGCTCGGCGTCGAGCTCGACTTCGGTGTCCTCGCGGCGGAGTTCGCTACTTGAGCTTCTTGTCGATCGCGTCGAGCACGCCTTTGCGCGCCGGGCCGTTCTTCTCACGCGTACGAACCTTGCGCAGCTCGGCCTTGGTCAGGTCGGTCAGCCGCGCCTTCACCTGCGGGGCGGTGAGCTGGTCGTAGGCCGTGATCGGGAACCCGGGTCCGCCGGCGCGCCGCCGCAGGCGGTCCGCC
>JBKPNZ010000014.1:0-69352 GCA_046732895.1 Actinomycetota bacterium | reverse complement strand
CCGGTGTGCATCCTGGCCCCGCCCATCTCCTCGAGCGTCACCTTCTCGCCGATCACCATCTCGGCCATTCGCGGCGAGCCCAGGTACATCGACGCGTTGCCGTCGCGCATGATCACGACGTCGCAGAACGCGGGGATGTAGGCGCCACCCGCAGCCGACGGACCGAACAGGAGGCAGACCTGCGGGACGCGGCCGGACAGCAGGACCTCGTTGTAGAAGATCCGCCCGGCACCCCGGCGTCCCGGGAACATCCGGACCTGGTCGGTGATCCGGGCGCCCGCCGAGTCGACGAGGTAGATCATCGGCACCTCGAGCTTCAGGGCGCGCTCCTGGATGCGAAGGATCTTCTCGACGGTCTTCGGGCCCCACGACCCCGCTTTCACCGTCGGATCGTTCGCCATCAGGGCCACCCTGCGCCCTCCGATCAGGGCGAGACCGGTGACCACGCCATCGGCGCCCAAGCCCTCCTGGTCCCAGTTGGCCAGCAGCGCCTCCTCGGCGAAGGACTCAGGGTCGACCAGGCGGACGAGCCGCTCGCGCACCGGCAACTTGCCCTGTTCCTGCGTCTTCGCGTGATGGCGCTCGGGCCCGCCGGCGAGCGCCGCCTCGAGGGCGCGCTGGAGCTCGGTTCCCTCCTGCGTCTCGCTCATCCTCCTGCGAAGGATAAGTGCGCCCGGCATGCAGGCCGGGCGCGAGCGCCCGGCGTGGCGCTACTCGTTCGACCGCGCGGCGGGCTCCGGATCAGGAGTCGCGCCGTCCGCCGGGCCTTCGTCCGACTCCGCCCCGGATGCTCCCGGCCGGTGCTGCGTGGCCGTGCCAACCAATTCGCTCGAGAGCCGCTCCATGTCACCGATCACGGCATCGCGGCGCTCCTCGAGGTCGGCGATGAGCTTCTCGATCTCATCCCGCCGCTGGTTCGCATCCTCGATGACCGAACGGGCACGTCTGTCCGCCTCGGCCTGGGTCGTCTCGGCGTACTCGTCGGCCTCACGGCGCACCTGCTCGGAGTGCACGTCGCCCTCGCGCCGGGTCTTCGCGGCGTAGGCGTCGGCCTCGCCCCGCGTCTCCTCGGAGTAGCCGTCGGCCTCGATCCGGGCGCGTTCGGCGTACGCGTCCGCCTCGGCGCGAGTGCTGCTCGCATAGCGGTCCGCGGCCGTCTGCACCTCCTCGGCTTCCACGCGAGACGCATCGACGATTTCGCGCGCCTGCTCCTGGGCCGCGAGCCGCAGCTCGTCGCCAACCGCGTGGGCGTCGGTGAGGATCTTGGTCGTCTGCTCGCCGATGCGCTCGAGCTCGCGCCGGACAAGGTCGGAGCGGGCCGAGTCGTCGCCGCCGGTCTCCAGCCAGTCAGCCAGCTTCGCGAGGAACCGGTCGACCTCGCGCTTGTCGTAGCCCCGCCGCGCGACCGGGAAGGTCGCCGTGCGGATCCTCTCGATCGAGTCCTGGTCCACGCTCTCCTCCTTCGCGTCGAACCGTCGAGGCTACAGACCCTCGCTTGGGACCGGCTTCTCCCCGGAATAGTCGTAAAAGCCCTTGCCGGACTTGCGCCCGAAGTTGCCCGCTTCGACCAGTCGGTCGAGGGTCGGCGGGGCGGCGAACCGCTCCTCGCCGTAGGCCTCGTGCATCACGTTCGCGATCGAGGCCAGCGTGTCGAGTCCGACGAAGTCGGCCAGCGTCAGCGGTCCCATCGGGTGGCTGGCGCCGGCCATCATGCCCGTGTCGATGTCCTCGACCGAGCCAACGCCCTGCTCATGCGCGCGAATGGCGTCGAGCATGTAGGGGACCAGCAGGCGGTTGACGATGAAGCCGCGGTTGTCGCCGGCCGCGACGGTCGTCTTCCCGAGCTTCTCGCCGAGCGCGAATCCCAGCTCGATCGCCTCGTCGCCGGTGCCCTCGGCGCGGACAACCTCGAGCAGGGGCATCACCTGTGCCGGGTTGAAGAAGTGCAGGCCGAGAAAGCGCTCCGGCCTGGACGTCGCGGCAGCCTGGTCGGCGACCGCCAATGACGAGGTGTTCGTGGCGAACATGGCCTCGTCCTTGACGATCCCGTCGAGCTCGCGCCACATCTCCAGCTTCGCGTCCAGGTTCTCGGTGATCGCCTCGATCACCAGGTCGCAGTCGGCCAGGTCGCTGTAGTCGAGGGTCGGGTGCAGGCGAGCGCGCACGGCATCCGCGTCGGCCTGCTCGAGCTTCCCCTTCTCGACCGCACGGGAGAGCTGCTTCTCGATCTTCGCGAGTCCCTTGTCGAGCGGCGCCTGATCCGCCTCGCGAACCACGACGTCCCAACCGGCCTGGGCACAGATCTGCGCGATGCCATGCCCCATGAGGCCGCAGCCGATGACGCCAACCTTGCTGATCTCCATCAGAGCAGAACCCTCCGTTAGTCGCTTCCGGGGCGGGCACAATAGATGGGTGGCCCTGCCGAAGCTCCCGATGCTGAACTCGATCGCCCCCTGGATCGATCCCCCGCGCCTGCGGGTGGACGACCCGGAGGAACGCCACGCGACCTGGCTCGAGCTCTTCTTCGATCTGGTCTTCGTCGCCGCGGTGGCGCAGACGGCGAGCGGGCTGGCACACGATCCGACTCTCGAGGGCTTCCTTCGCTACGGCGCGACCTTCCTTCCCGTCGCGTGGGCCTGGATGGGGTTCGCCGTCTATGCCAACCGCTTCGACACCGACGACGCCATCTTCCGCATCACCATGGCAGCCGGAATGCTGGCGGTGGCCGCACTCGCGGTCGCCGCTCCGCATGCGACCACCACCGAGGCCCAGGCGTTTGCGCTTTGTTACGTGGGTGTCAGGTCGGTCCTGATCGCCCTGTACCTGCGCGCCTACCGGCATGTCGACGGCGTGGCCCGCGAGGGCGCGCGCAGGTTCCTGATCGGGTTCACGATCGGAGCGTCGCTCTGGTTCATCTCGGCCTTCGTCGACTCCCCCGAACGGTTCGTCCTCTGGGGAGCCGGATTCGCGGCCGAGCTGGCGACCCCATTCGTCACCTGGGGTCTCCTTGCGCGGGGCCTCTCGGCGCTCCACGTGCAGCACATTGAGGAGCGCTTCGGGCTCTTCACGATCATCGTGCTCGGTGAGGCGGTGCTGGCCGTGGTGACGGGAATCAGGGCGGCTGACTTCGATCTCGCGGCATCGGCCACCGCCGCAGCAACCCTCGCGATCGCGGTCTCGATCTGGTGGATCTACTTCGACTTGGCCGATACCTCGGTGATTCACCGTGGACTGCGGGGATTCATCTACGTCTACGGGCATCTGCTGCTCTACGCGGGCGTCGCCGCATTCGGGGTCGGCGCAAAGCTGGCGATCCAGGGATCCGGCGCGGACGGTCTCGCGGCCGGAGTGCGCTGGGCGCTGTGCGGGGGCATCGCCGCCTACCTGATCGCGCTCGCGCTCTTCCACGCCGCGGTGCGGACGCGCCTGCGAGACTCGATCGTCCTCTGGCGCCTCGGGGCGGCGGTCGCCCTCTGCCTGCTCGCCGGACTCGGCGGCGGCCTGCCGCCGCTCGCCTTCGTGCTCATCGCCGCCGCGCTCGCCATCACGCAGCTCGCCGTCGAAGCCACCTGCACGCGCATCGACTGCACCACGCCGGTACCCGAATTCGAGGTGAGCTTGGCGTCGATCGCCGAGAAGGAGCCGGCCGTCTCGGACTAACCGTCAGGCGCCGGCGGCTTCGAGCTGGCGCTGCATCGCCTCGGCGAGCGCGTGCACCCCGCTCATCGGACGCACCATCACGATCATCTCGGCGATCTTCCCGGCGTCGTCGAAGCGCAGGATGTCCACGCCCTGAAGCTCGCGGTCGCCCACGCGTGTCTCGAACATCAGGACCGCGGAGTCCGGGCCCTCGACCTGATCGACGTAGCGGAAGTCCTCGAAGACCTGCACCACCGCGCCGAGCAGCATCAGGACTGCGTTGCGCCCCTCGTAAGGCTTGAACACGACCGGACTGCGGAAGGTGACGTTCTCGGCGAAGAGCTCCACCGCCGCCCCGAAGTCCTTGGCCTCGGCCGCCTTCCTGAATCCGTCACTGCGCATCGCCCGCCGGAGCCTACCCCGCTCGGTGCCAGTCGACCGGGCCGGCGCGCAGCACATGGGCGCCGAGCGGGCGCCCAAGAACCTCCTGCGCCGCACGCGCCGCCTCGACGAGCCGCGGAAGGTCGACCCCGGTCTGGACCCCCATCTCGTGGAGCATCGATACGAGGTCCTCGGTCGAGATGTTCCCGGTCGAACCCGGGGGGACCGGGCAGCCACCGAGCTCCCCGAAGGACGACTCGAATGAGTCGACCCCCTTCTCCAGGGCCGCCAGGACGTTCGCGAGGCCCTGTCCGCGCGTGTTGTGGAAGTGCGCAGTCAACTCGACACCGCCCAGCCGCCCCTGGGCGGCGTTGAAGAACTCGCCGACCTGACGGGGGTTCGCCATCCCCGTCGTGTCACCGAATGCGATCTCCTCGCATCCCGCCTCGGCGAGGCGTTCCGCGATCTCGAAGACGCGCTCCGGCGGCACCTCGCCCTCATACGGGCAGCCGAACGAGGTCGAGATGACGCCCTCGCAACGGATCTCGGCCCGCCGGGCCGCGGCGATCGTGCGCTCCAGTCCGTCGAGCGACTCGGCGATCGAGCGGTTGACGTTCCTTTGGTTGTGGGTCTCCGACGCGGAGAGGAAGAGGTTCACCTCGTCGAACCGGTCACGATGCTCCAGCGCACGCTCGAGGCCACGCTCGTTCGGGATCAGGACCGAGTAGGCGACAGCCGGGCGCCGTTCGATCTGCTCGAGCACCTCCTCGGCGTCCGCGAGCTGCGGAATCACGTCGGGACGCACGAAGGACGTGATCTCGAGGCGCTTCAAGCCTGAGGTGCCGAGCATGTCGATCAACCGCACCTTCTCGGCGGTCGGAATGACCTCCGGCTCGTTCTGGAAGCCGTCGCGTGGCCCGACCTCGCGGATGCGCACGCTCTGGGGCAGCTCGCTCACACGAGAAAGCCTACGAAGGCCTACCCACCGAGCTGGCCGACGTCGATGACGCGGCGCTCGTGCGTGCCCACGCCAATCGTGCGCTCACCCTCCGTGACCTCCACGTGAAAGCGAAGCTTGCGGCCGTCGACGATCTCCTCGAGCTGGGCATGCGTCGTGCATTCGGTGCCCTCCAGCGCCGCGGCGACATGCTTGATGCAGACTTCGAAGCCGACGGTCGCCTTCCCGTCGTCGAGGTTCTCGAACGCGAGGATTGACGAGCAGCGCTCCATCATCCCGATCATTCCCGGGGTCGAGAGGACGCTCGTGCCGATCGTCCCGCCGACGTCGGTGACGAGGCGATCCTCGACGATGAACGTCTCGGTCCGTTCCATCCCCGGCTCCAGAGCCATCGCGCTAGACCATCCCCAGGCCGCCAGAGACGCCGAGCGTCTCGCCGGTCACATACGAGGCGTCATCGGAGGCCAAGAACGCCACCGCGGCAGCCACCTCCTCGGGCTGGCCGAGGCGCCGCAGCTGCGTCTGGTCCTTCATCGTCTGGATGATGCGGTCGCCGATCTCACCGAGCTCGGTGGCGCCCATCAGGAGGGGCGTCTCGATCGGGCCCGGCGCGATCGAGTTCGCGGTGATCCCATACCGGCCGTTCTCCCGAGCGATCGTCTTCATGAAGGCCACCACGCCGCCCTTCGCGGCGGAGTAGACCGCCGACCCCTTCGAGCCGACCCGGCCCGCCTCCGACGCGATGCTCACGATCCGTCCGTAGCCGGCACTTTGCATCGCCGGCAGCACGGCATGCGTGCAGGCGAACACCCCCTCGAGGTTGATCGCGACAATCCGCCTCCAGCGCTCGGGGGTCATATCCGTGAAGAACCCGAAATCGTCCGTGCCGGCGTTGTTGATGAGGATGTCAAATGGCCCGACGCTCTCGACCAGCGCCGCCGCGGCGGCGGCATCCGTGACGTCGAGCAGGACCGCCTCGGCGCCGATCTCACCCGCCACGCTGGCGGCGCCCTCCTCGTTCACGTCGCCGATGACGACTCGCGCACCCTCAGCCCGAAAGCGCCGCGCGATCGCGGCGCCGATCCCCTGAGCGCCACCGGTGACGAGCGCGCTTCTGCCCTCCAGCCTCATCGAAGGCGGCAGCATATGCTCAGGCGCCTGTGAGCGAGCCCATCCCGATCATCGGCGGCACCGGCGCCCTCGGCTGGGGGCTGGCGATGCGGTGGGCGCAGGTGGGCCAGCCGGTGGTGATCGGCTCGCGCAGCACCGATCGTGCCGCCGAGGCCGCCCGGCGGGTTCGGGACCTGGCCCCCGAGGGCGAGGTCGAGGGCCTCGAGAACGCGGAGGCCGCGCGCCGAGGCCCGATCGTCTTCCTGACGGTGCCGTTCCGAGCGCAGTCGGAGAACCTGACGAATCTGCAGGAGGCCCTGGAACCGGGGCAGATCCTGGTCGACTGCACCGTGCCGCTGGCGGCAGCGGTGAGCGGCAAGGCCACACGCTCCCTCGGCGTCTGGCAGGGCTCGGCTGCCCAGCAGGCGCAGGAGATGACGCCCGACGGCGTCACGGTGATCGCCGCCCTTCACACCGTCAGCGCCCCCACCCTGAACGACCCCGCCGCCGACCTCGACGAGGACGTCCTCGTGTGTGGCGACCGCAAGGCGGACAAGGCCCGAGTGGCAGTGCTGATCGAGGCCATTCCCGGTCTGCGTGCCGTGAACGCAGGCCCGCTGGAGATGGCCCGCATCGCCGAGCAGCTGACGCCGCTTCTGATCTCGATCAACACCCGCTACAAGACCCACGCCGGTCTGCGGGTCACCAACCTCCCGGAGGACGACCACTGGTCCTGAAGCGGAGCGGGCACCGCGGATGAAGGTCGCGCTGCTCGCGGGCGGGACCGGTGGCGCGAAGCTCGCGGCGGGGGTCCAGGCGCTCGCCGGCTCCGACCTCGCGGTGATCGCCAACACCGGCGACGACGTGATGGCTCACGGCCTGCACGTCTCCCCGGACCCGGATCTGATCACGTACTGGCTCGCGGATCAGATCGACGAGGAACGCGGATGGGGCATCCGCGGGGACACCTTCACGGTGTCCGAGCGCCTGGAGCAGCTGGGCGCCCCCGGCTGGTTCCAGCTCTCCGACCGTGACCTGGCCACCTGCCTCTACCGCACCCACTTCATCGCCGAAGGCGGCACGCTCACCGCCGCCCAGGCACAGATCGCGCGCGCCCTGGGCGCCGACGCGCACGTGTTGCCGATGTGCGAGGAGCGCGTCACGACCCGGATCCGGACCCCGTCGGGCTGGCGGGGCCTGCAGGAGTTCCTGATCCTCGACGGCGGCGCGGCTCCGATCGAGGAGGTCGAGGTCCAAGGGCTCGAACGGGCACGGCCGACGCCGGAGGTCCGGGAGGCGCTCGCCGGCGCGGAGGTCATCGTGGTCGGTCCCTCGAACCCCGTGATCTCGATCGGGCCGATCCTCTCCGTCCCGGGCATGCGTGAGGCGATCTCCCGAGCCGGAGCGCCCGTGGTCGCCGTCAGCCCGTTCGTGGCGGGCCGAGCCGTTAAGGGCCCGACCGAGGCGTTCATGGCGGCGATCGGGCGGCCGGTGAGCGCTGCCGGGGTCGCCTCCCTCTACGCCGGAGTCATCGACGGCCTGGTGACGGACGCCGGTGATCCGGACCCGCCCCCCACGGACATCGCCGTCCACACTTGCCCCACCTTGATGGAGGGCGCCGAGGGCCGTCGCGCCCTCGCCGAGGAAGTGGTGCGCTTCGCCACGACTCTGAGCCCCGCGTGAACGCCACCGCGATCATCCCCGTGAAGCGCTTCGGTGCCGCGAAGCAGCGACTGCTGGAGGCGGTCGACCGCCCCCAGCGGGCAGCGCTAGTGAAGGCGATGCTCAGCGACGTTCTCAACGCGGTCGAGGGAACGAACGCGATCGAGCGGGTGATCATCGTGACCGGCGAGGGACGCGCTGAGCGTCTTGCCCTGGAGGCCGCCAAGCGAATGCGAACCCCGCTGGAGGTGCTCCAGGAGCTGACGGACCATGGTCATTCCGAGGCCGCCACGCTGGGCATCATCAGGGCGATCGCGCTCGGAGTGAGGTGCGCAGCTCTCCTTCCCGGCGACTGCCCCCTGCTCGATGCCCGCGAGCTGGACGCCGTGCTCGAACGGATGCAGGAAGGCGCCGTGGCGGTCGTTCCGGATCGCCACGGCACTGGCACCAACGCGCTGATGCTGGCGCCTGCCGACGCGATCGGCCCCGCCTTCGGCCCGGGCAGCCGCGCGCGTCACGTCGAGCGGGCCGAGCGGCGCGGCCTCGCCGTGTCCATTGAGCAGGTCGATTCCCTGGCACTCGACCTCGACACACCCGACGACCTGGCTGCACTCGAGACGCTGCTTGCGAGCGCCCCCGACCGCGCGCCCGCGACCGCTGCCGAGCTCGAGCGCATACGGAAGGGCAGCTGATCGCCGCCAGGATCGAGATCCTCAGTCTGGGAGGGATGCCCGAGGTCGCCGCCGGCGACGAGCTGGGTGGGCCTCTCGCCGCGGCCGCGCCGGCGCTCTCCGGGACCGATGTCGTGGTCGTCTCCCAGAAGATCGTCTCGAAGGCCGAGGGCCGAACGGCGCGGCTTCAGGACATCGAGCCGGGCGGGTCGGCGCGGGAACTCGCGGCGCAGCTCGAGCGGGATCCGCGCCTGGTCCAGCTCATCCTGGATCAGAGCCGGCGGGTGGTCCGCGCCGAGCGCGGCGTGCTGATCGTCGAAACGCTCGGTGGCTGGGTGTGCGCGAACGCAGGGATCGATGCGTCGAATGTCCCGGGTGACGAGGTCGTCGCGTTGCTCCCCGCAGACGGCGACGCCTCCGCGCGGCGAATACGCGAAGAGATCATGACCGCGTGCGGAGCCCGGCCGGCCGTGGTCGTCGCGGACAGCTTCGGGCGGCCCTGGCGGTTGGGCCAGGTGGATGTCGCGATCGGTTGCGCCGGCCTGGCGCCGATCGACGATTGGCGTGGGCGGCGGGACCGCGAGGGGATGGAGCTCAAAGCCACGGCGCCGGCGGTCGCCGACGAGGCGGCCGCCGCGGCCGACCTGGTGCGCGACAAGGCCTCGGGTACGCCGGCGGCGGTGATTCGCGGCCTCGAGCGCTACGTCATCGACGACGACGGCCCGGGTGCGGCGGCGCTGCGGCGCGCCGAGGCGGACGACCTCTTTCGCTGAGTCTTCCGCCTTAGAGTTCTCGCTGTGTCTTACCGAGTGCTCACCGCCGAGGATGCCTACTGGCGCCCGTCGAACCAGATGGGTGTCCTCAACACCGACCTCGCGAAACAGCTCGAGGCGACGACGCTCGGGGCCCGCCTCTGGCGACTCTCACCGGGGGAGGCTTCGACGAAGCACCTGCACGACCGTGGGCACGAGCTCTACGTGGTGCTCGAGGGCAGCGGGCGGATGCGTGTTGACGAGGACGTCCTGACGCTCACGCCGCTGTCGGCTGTCCTCGTCGAGCCCGAGTCGGTACGCCAGGTCTTCAACGATGGGAATGAGGACGCGCTGTGGCTCGTCGTCAGCGCACCGAGGGAAGAGGTGTCGAGCACGCTCGAGATGAGCGAAGAGCAGCTCGCCCGCATGTACCCGGACGGGCCGAAGGCGCTGCCGCCAGAGCTCGCCGGCTAGGCCTACGCCACCTCGAGGACTGCCGCGCCCTCGAGCGACCCGCTCCGCAGGTCTCCCAGGGCATCGTTGGCGGCGGCAAGCGGGTAGGTCGTGATCTGCGTGCGGACCGGCACCTCCGGCGCCAGCGCCAGGAATTCCTCGCCGTCGCGGCGGGTGAGATTCGCGACCGAGCGAAGCTCGCGCTCGCCCCACAGGATCTCGTACGGGAACGACGGGATGTCGCTCATGTGGATCCCTGCGCACACGCACTTTCCCCCCGGCGCAAGCGCGCGGAGCGCGGTGGGCACGAGATCGCCCACCGGGGCGAAGATGATCGCGGCGTCCAGCTCCTCTGGAGCCTCATCTGTGCCACCGGCCCATTCGGCACCGAGACTGCGGGCGAATGCCTGCGTCTCCGAGTCACCGGGGCGGGTGAAGGCGAAGACCCTTCGCCCCTGGTGCGCCGCGACCTGGCAGACGATGTGGGCGGAGGCCCCGAAGCCATACAGCCCCAGGCGCTCGGGCTCTCCGCACAGCCGCAGCGACCGATAGCCGATCAGGCCCGCACAGAGGAGCGGCGCCGCCTGCAAGTCGGCGAATCCAGGCGGGATCGGAAGGCAGTACCGCTCGTCGGCGACCGCGAGCTCGGCGTAGCCGCCGTCGATGTCGTAGCCCGTGAAGCGCGCGTGCTCACAGAGGTTCTCGCGACCCGAGCGGCAGTAGCGGCAGTCGCCGTCTGTCCAACCGAGCCACGGCACGCCAATGCGCGCCCCCGGCTCGAACCGCTCGACGCCATCGCCCACCCCCACGACCTCGCCGACGATCTGGTGCCCGGGCACCAGCGGCAGCTTCGGGCGATCGAGCTCGCCATCGACGATGTGAAGGTCGGTGCGGCAGACGCCGCACGCGCGGATGCGGATGAGCACTTGGCCGGCTTCGGGTTGCGGGTCCGGGAGCTCTTGCAGCGCGAGTGGCTCACGGGGCTTGTGGAGGACCATTGCGCGCATCTGCCCATGATTGCCGCTTCGGCCCCATGAGTGGAGACTTGACCGGACATATTCCGGTCAAGTCTCCAGTCGATCTTCGAGCCCACGGAGGAGCCGTTCGACGACACCGACCGGATCCTGGTCGACCTGACGCCCGGTCACCGGCATGACGGTCAAGCCGCCTGCGTTCAGCGTTGCGTGCTTCAGGCGATCGCGCTCGAAGGAAGCTCGCCCCGAATGCGCGTCATAGCCATCAACCTCGACCACGAGCCGCGCATCGGGCCCGGTGCCACGCCTACCGCGGTTTCGTGCGAGTTGGTCGTGCAACTCCGGCTCCGATGCCAGATGGCGGAAGTGGGCGTCGGCGACGAGTGACTCCAGGTCGTCCTTGGCGAGTAGCGATGCCACGTCGAGGATCGTGCGGGGAGGGCTCGTGAGAGGCAGGCCTTGGTGCCAGCGGATGTCGCGACGGGCGAGTCTGGCTCGGCGGGTTTCGATTCCGGGCCGCTTCGGATTCCGCTCGGGCGGGATCGTGATCCACACCGGCGCCGTGGCCGGGTAGGGGAGCAGGTTCCAGAGGCTCGCGGCGCTGCGGTGGCTGAGGACGGCTTGATTGCGGTGGGCCAGCAGGGCCGCCTGCTCTGCGGCGAGAGGCGGCGGGACGCTGTGGCCGACGAGGTAGACGCCGCGGTGGAGCTCGTGAAGGCGGCCGGTTGCGGAGGCGCCAGTCGACCTGATGGGCCGTGACGCCGACTTCAAGGAGCTGCCACCGCGCAACGACACCGCGCTGTCGAGCCGCCAGGCGGGAAATGACCTGATCGGCGGATCGAGTGGACGATTTGCCGGATATGTTCGGGTGAATCCCACACTCGACGGCCTCGCCCCCCAGGCTGTAGGTAAGTCTTGACAATTCTGTGGAGGGTTGGCCGTTGCGCAGACTTGACGTAACGGCGGCACGGTGAGAGGGTGAGCTCGTCTCTTCGCGAGGCTTGGGGGGTCGACTCCACGGAAGGGAGCAGCGATGCCGCCAGACGCCAGCAGCGCGAGCCGGACCAAGGCCCGAGACGCGAAGGATGACCCGCGAGCTCGGGCTGGAGCCCACGTGGGCGCCCGCTCACGCGGGGCGCGGAAGAAGCGCTCGCTGGCCAGGTTGAGAGCTGCGGCGATCCGCGCAGCTCGCCGAGAGGTTCTCTCGCCGGTCGCCTCTCCGGTGGTGGCCGGAGCGAGTAATTGGGTGCAGCTCGGCCCGACTGCGATACCTCGCGGACAGACCTACGGCGGCGTACGCGTGCTCGTCAGCGGTCGTGTCACCGAGATCGTCGTCAATCCCGATGACCCCTCGATTCTCTATGCCGCGGCGGCCCGCGGCGGTGTTTGGAAGAGCACTGATGAAGGTGCGACCTGGGCGCCGAAGTCCGACAACGAGATGTCGCTGGCGATGGGCGCGCTCGCCCTTGCTCCCTCCGCGCCCGACACGCTCTACGCGGGCACGGGCGAGGGCAATATCTACTACTACCGGATCACCTACCCGGAGAGCTCCGTCAACGAGTCCTACGAGGGCGCCGGCGTCCTCAAGAGCCTCGACGGCGGCGGCACCTGGACCCTGCAGGGAGCCACGCAGTTCACGGGCGCCGCCTTCTATGGGATCGCCGTGCATCCGACCGACCCCGACACCGCCTTCGCGGCGACGACGCAGGGCCTGTTCCGTACCCGTGACGGAGGCGCGAACTGGAATCAGCTCTCGAACGGCCTCCCGGCGATCTCCCCCACGGTGCTCGCAGCCACCGACGTCGCGATCGACCCGGCGGACCCTTCGACCGTCTACGCGGCTTTCTGGGGGCGGGGCGTCTACCGCACCACGAACGGCTCAGGGGGGAACCCGAGCTTTTCGAAGATCACAGGGATCCCGGCTGGCAGCGGCCGCATCGCCATCGCCATTTCGCCATCGAACCCCGCCAGGGTCTTCGCCATGGTGTCAGACGCCGGCGATTTCCTCTCCGGGATCTATCGCACCACGCTGGCCGCGACACCGACGTGGCAGGCGCTCTCGCTGACCGGAGTCGGCATCGACGTCTATGGCGCATACACGCTGAACATAGCCGTGGACGTCAGCACGCCCGACATCCTCTACGTCTCGGGCGTATCGCTGTACAAGGTGGAGCGAGGCTCGTCGGGGAACTGGCATGCGACCGACGTCGGCGGCTCGATTCATCCAGACAACCATGCGCTGGCCACCCACCCGTCCGACGATCTCACGATCTATGCGGGCAGCGACGGTGGCGTCTATCGCTCAACCGACGGCGGAGCGAGCTGGGACGACTCGATCAACACGGACCTGTGCATCGCCCAATTCGAGTTCATCGACCAGGACCCAACCTCCGACGCCGTCGCCGTCGGTGGCACCCAGGACAACGGCACCGAGCAGTTCCGCGGCAGCGGCGTCTTCCACCACGCGGCCGACGGTGATGGGGGCGTGGCGATGGTGGACCAATCGAATCCCCGCAACGTCATCCACACCTACTACAGCCCCAGCCCTCAGCGCTCGACCCAGGGCGGGGCCTTCGGGACCTACTCGGACGTCTCCGGCGGGCTCGTCGGCTACGCCCTCTTCTATCCGCCGATGGACGCCTGCGCGACCAACGCCAACCGGGTCGCCTTCGGCACGGATCGCGTCTGTCTCGACAACTCCCAGGGCACTGGGGGGTGGCCGACCCGCGTCAACCTGCCCGGCGCCTCCGGGCTGGTGTCGGCCCTCGACTACGTGAGCGCCAGTCTGATCTACGCCGCCACGTCGGCGGGCGAGGTCTATCGCCTCGCGGCCAGCGGTGGCAGCTGGACCGCGACGGCGATCCACTCGGCCCCCCTTCCAAACCGGTGGATCTGGGACGTCGCCGCGGTGCCGGGTGACCCGAACACGATCGTCGTCGTCCTGGCGGGCTTCGGGACCGGGCACGCCTGGCGCGGAGCCGTCGCGGCGGGCGGAACGTCGGCAACGTGGACCAACGCATCGGGCACGCCGCCGAGCAGCCTTCCGGACGTGCCTGCCAACTCGCTGCAGATCGAGCCGGCCGCGCCCAGCACGATCTACGTCGGCACCGACATCGGCGTGTACCGCACGACAAATGGAGGCAGCACCTGGGCCTCGTTCAACAACGGCCTCCCGAACACGGCGATCTTCGACCTGAGGCTCCAGTCGGCGACGCGACTCCTGCGTGCGGCCACCCATGGCCGGGGCATGTTCGAGCGCCGGCTCGACGTGACGTCCACTCCAAATGTGGAGCTGTATGTGCGCGATCACGTCATGGACGCGGGACACACGTCACCAACGCCCGCTCCCGTGGACGCGACCTACGACGACCCTCGACAGGGTGTCGTCCTTGGTACGCCGCAGTGGTGGTGGCAGTGCGCGGACGTGAAGATCGACTCCGTCGAGGGCTCGCCGCCCGCCTTCCAGATGCCTGCCGCCGACGTCGACTTCGTCGCCTTCGAGAGCCGGCTCTCGCATCGCAGCGTCAAGCGGGGAACCGTCAACCGCGTGTACGTGCAGGCCCACAACCGCGGGGTGGCGACCGCGACCGGCACGCAGGTGAAGATCCTCTACGCGAACGCGAGCAGCGGCCTCCCGCCCCTACCGGCCGACTTCTGGTCCGCGTTCCCGAACGACCCGGCGGCGACCTCGGCCTGGACGCCGATCGGCTCCTACAAGACAGCGCCACCCATCCCCCCCGCCCGCGAAGCCATCCTGAAATGGAACTGGACCCCGCCGCTGACGACCGCCGAGCACACCTGCCTGCTCGTGGTGATGGACAGCCCGGCGGATCCGATTCCCACCGCCAACCGTGTGCTGGACGTGGCGACACTTGTCACCGCGGAACGGCGTGTCGGCCTGCGCAACCTGCACGTGGTGGACGCTCCTGCTGGGGCGCCCACGCTCGTCGAGCTCGCATTCACGGCCGCGGTGAAGGAGGACGTCGTGATCTTCGCGCTGCCGGGCGCGAGCTGGTCGGTCGGCTTGCTGGTCTCGAAGCGCCGGGCGGACGGCGTCACAGGGCATGGGTTCAAGGCGGGCTCGGTGACCAAGCAGCTCCAGACGGCGCTCAAGCAGCGAGCCGAGGACGAGCCCCGTCGCGAGTTCGACCGCGACCTGCTGCGCTCGCCGGCTCTACTCCAGCTCGACACCAAGGCCGGCGGGGCGTCGATCCAGGGCCTGGCGACGCCGAAGGCCGAGACCCAGGGTTTCCTTGTGATCAGGCCGACCGACCGCGCCCGGGATGCCAGCCTGAGCATCCTCCAACACGCGGTCGGCGACAAGGCGGCGGTCGTCGGTGGGAACACGTTCGTGCTGCGTCGCAGCCCGGCCGGGCGAAACTAGCGATACGGAGGTGCTTCGTGTATGAGCTGATTCCCATCGTGACGGGCATCGCCGTCGGTCTCGGGGGCCTGCGCCGCGATGGAGCCCGGGTGCACTGGATCCTTGCCGCAGGTGCACTGGTCGTGGCAGCGCTGGCGGCGGGCCTGGCGAGCGGAGAACTGGCCGAGAGCTGGCTCTTCCTCATCTGGGACCTGGCGCAGGGCGCCGCCGCCGCAGCGCTCACGGCGACGCTGGTCTCATGGCGACGCGCCCACCGGGCGAACGGCTGAGGGCCGGGCCTCAGTAGGTCTCGACGATCTCGTAGAGAGTGGTGCGCTGAGCCGGTTCTCGGCCGGCCCGGCGGGCCGCCTCGATCAGCTGCTCGGGCTCCAGTCGCACGCCGTGCTGGGAACCCGCCATGCGGGAGATGTTCTCCTCCATCAGGGTGCCGCCCAGATCATTGACGCCCCAGTGCAGAGACTCCGTCGCCGCGTCGAGGCCCATCTTCACCCAGCTCGCCTGGAGGTTGGGGATCGTCTTACCGAGCGCGAGGCGGAACGCGGCCGTGTGCTTCAAGTTGTCGGCGCGCGAGATCTCCTCGACTCCGTGCGTGCGGCCGAGCAGCGTGTTGAACGGGATGAAGCTGAGCGGCACGAACTCCGTGATCCCGCCGGTCCGCTCCTGCAGCTCGCGGATGACGCGCATGTGCCGGGCAAGCTCCCACGGCTCCTCGATGTGCCCGAACATCACCGTGGACGTCGAGCGAAGGCCGGACCGATGACACGCTTCGATGATCTCCACCCACCGCGCGACCGGGAGCTTGTTCGGCGAGATCCGCGCACGGACGCCGTCGTGGAGCACCTCGGCTGCCGTGCCGGGTGTTGAGCCCAAGCCCTGCTCCACGAGGTAGTCGAAGACCGCTTGGGGGCTCTTGCCGGACCGCTCGCACATGAAGTGCACTTCCATCGGCGAGTAGGCGTGGAGGTGGATCTGGGGCGCGACCTCCTTCACCAGCCGCAGCCAGCGGCCGTAGTGCTCGAGCGTGTAGTCGGGATGGATGCCTCCCTGCATGCAGATCTCCGTCGCGCCGAAGTCGACGGCCTCCTGAACGCGCGCCTGGAAGTCGTCCTCGGTCACGTGGTAGGCGTCAGGTGAGCGCTTCCCCTGGCCGAATCCGCAGAAGGCGCAGCCGACGACGCAGACGTTGGTGAAGTTGATGTTGCGGTTGACGACGAATGTCGCGCGCTCCCCCGCAAGCTCGGCCCGGAGCCCGTCGGCTGCGGCGCGCATGTCCTCGATGACCTCGGGACGAGTCTCGGCGAAGAGCGCGGTCAGCTCCTCCTCGGTGAGCGCCTCGCCGCGACGGCCCTTTTCGATGGCCCGTGGCGCGGTGTCCGGATCGATCGTCCGCTCCTGGCGGCGCCCTGAGCCACGGCGCGGGATGAAGCTCCAGTACTTGAGCTTCACGACGTCCAGCACACCCTGCTCCATCCAGTCCGGGTCGAGATATTGCGGGTATACGCAGAGCCGCTCGGTCAGCGCGTACCCCTCCGGAGCGAGGCGCTTGCGAACCTGATGCGGGCTCGGGAACGCATGCTCCGGTGAGATGTGGTCGCCGTTGGCGGAGAGCCCGCCCAGGTCCGTGGCGCCCTCCCGAACGAGATCCACCCACCAATCCGAGAGGTTCGGCGGAATCTGGATGCCGACGTCGGGCATGAGACGACGCGACTCGGCGACGAGCCGCTTCATGTCGTCAAGCGTGACCTCCGTCGCCCACTCGGGCATCGGCTCCTCGTTACCAAGCGGAGAGCCGTCGCGATTCCACCTCTCCCTCGATGCCGCGTCGGCGATGTCCGCCACCTCGCGCCCGTAATAGCGCGGGTGCGGGACGAAGTTCTGGAGGATCACCTCCTGGATGTGGCCATGGCGCTGGTGGAGGTTCGCGATCGCCTCGAGCGAGGCGACGCGCTCATCCTCCGTCTCGCCGATCCCGACGAGAATGCCGCTCGTGAACGGGATCCGCAGCTCGCCCGCCGCCTCGATCATCGCCAGGCGCCGCGCCGGATGCTTCGTGGGCGAGCCCTGATGGACGACGAGGTCGGGATTGATCGACTCGAGCATCAGCCCCTGGGAGGCCGTGACCTCGCGCAGGCGGGCCAGGTCACCGCGCTCCACCACCCCGAGATTCGTGTGCGGCAGGAGCCCGCGCTCGAGGGCGCGCTCACAGGTCCAGACGACATACGAGACGAAGTCGTCATGGCCGTACTCGGCCAGCCGCGCGGCCACCTCCGGATTGACCTCGGGGAGCTCGCCGGTGAGGACGAGCAGCTCCTTCGCGTTGCGGCGGACCGCCTCCTCGAGGCGCCGCTCCACCTCCTCGGGCGAGTAGAGATGAGCCCTGTGGGTGGCGAAGGCGCAGTACTTGCAGTAGCAGCGACACGTCCGCGACAGCGAGAGCGTGTAGTTGCGCGAGAAGGTGACCCGGCGCACGCGATTCAAGCTACCGCAGCCGCGGGCTCGGGAACCTCCGCGTCCTCAGCGCCTCTTGGCGCCGCGCTCGTACGCGCCGGAGTCGCAACGCTTGCCGGCTGGGCGCTTGTAGCGACGCTGATCCTCGTCTTTCGCAGGCTTGCAGCGCCGAAGCGGAATGTGATCGATGGCTGGGCTCGCCTTCTCGAGCCGTACGGTCTCGGTAGGCCCGCCGTTGTCCTCGGGCGCGTTGGCGAGGTCCGGGTCCGCGTACTTGTCGCCCGGGCCATCCAGCGGGCAGGTCACGGTCGGGGTGACGTTGTATCCGCCGCTCGCCAAGGACCCGCCGAGCACCGCGCACACCGTGGCCCCACCAAAGGAGGGGTCGATCACCGAGTTGGTGAGAGAAAGGGCACCGGCTTCGAGTGCCATCGTCGAACCGTTGGGTGCGTCGTTTGTCCGTGATGTTTGCGCTTGCACCACTCGCCAGGTAAACGGCCCCGCCGACCGCCTGGACCGCCGGGAAGCCGGTGGTGCTCACCTTGGCTGAGTTGTCCTCGAAGATGCTTCGCTTGACGCGGAGGCTTCCGTTCGTGTAGACGCCTCCTCCGAACTGGATCTCTCCGTTCCGAATCCTGACCCGATCCAGCGTCAGCTTGGAACCCGTGCCGGCCTCATCGCGTACCACACCGCCCCACAGCGCGCCGCCGCCGCCCTCCATCGTGAGCCGGCTCAGGCCCACCCTCGTCGCACCGTTGGCGGAGTTGGCGATCAGGTGTAGAGCGCGGTCGTTGCTCGGCGCCACGATCGATGTCTTCGCGAGGCCTCGGCCGACGAAGCTGACCGGGCCTCCACCGCGGATGTCGAGGTCGGCCACGGCATTCTCGTCCTCGAACATGTCTCCTGAGGCGAGGGCGTAGTCGCCGACGGCCAGCGGAATCCGGTCCTTCTTTCGCTTCTGCCCCTTCGGGCACGCGTCGACGGCGGCATTAGTCGTCGCGGCTTCGACCGCCTCGCGCAGAGTGCAGTTCCCGTTGTTCGTCAGGTCGTCGGTGAGGACGTTCGGCTTGATCGTCGCCGCCTGCGCGCTCGGCGCGAGCAGGGCAGCGGCGAAGGCAACGCCCAGCGCGGCCTTCTTCATCACCCTGCCGCTCGTGGTGGCCTACTTCTTGCGTGGACGGGCAGCCGTCTCCACGTCTGCCGCGACCTGTCCTACCACCCGGCCGGGCACGGTCGGCGCCTCGGGGCCGAGGCCATACTGCGGCCCCGCGATCACGAAGCGATAGACGGCGGCGGCCAGCAGGGCGCCGACGAGCGGGCCGACGATGTACGGCCAGGTCCCACCGAAGCTGTCGCCGATCAGGGCCGGGCCGAACCAGCGGGCCGGGTTGAACGATCCGCCTGTGAGCGGGCCGAAGATCATCACGGCGAAGCCGAGCGTGGTGCCGATCGCAAGCGGCGCCCACTCACGGCGGGCGCCCGGATTGAATGCGACGGCGCAGACGGCGAGGACCAGCAGGAAGGTTCCGAGCGCCTCGACGATCGCACCCTGGAAGTTGCCGCCCAGTAGGGGGCTGATCGATGCAGCGCCGTAGTGCCCGGCACGACCCTCGTCGAGGAGCAGCCCCTTGACGAGCAGCGCGCCGAGGACGGCGCCGGAGAGCTGCGCCAGGATGTAGACCACCGCGTCGAGCGGATCGATGCGCCGGAGCGCCGCCGCGGCGACGGTGATCGCGGGGTTGAAATGGCCTCCGCTCGCCGCCCCGAAGGTGATGATCAGGCCGAAGAGCACGAACGCGTGGACGAGACCCACCACGGCGAAGTCGGAGCCCGTCTGTGACTGATCGGTGGTGGCGACGAAGAGCGTCACGACGACACCGATCACGAAGACGAGGAAGAAGGTGCCGACCAGCTCCGAGATGTAGGCGGCGAGTCCTCGATCCTGCACTTGAAACCTCCTAGTTGGGGATGAACCAGAAGTCCCGTCGCCCCCGGACGCGAAGCGGAGGAGGCGGCGGGCCCTCGTTCAAAAAGCGGCGCGCAGTGTATCCAGGCTGCGTGACGCGGGGGGCTACTGCCCGTCAGCTCGACCCGGGTTGGAGCTTCGCCTCGCCCGCCTCGGCGTCGTACTCCTCCTGCAGGCGCCGGCCGTCCTCGATCACCTCGAGGGCCTCCTCCCGCGAGTGCCAGCCGTCGACCTCGACCTTCTTGTCCTCGAGCTGCTTGTACGAGGAGAAGAAGTGCGTGATCTCTCGCTGTAGCTGCTCGGGGATGTCATCGAGGGTCTCGGCGTGGTTCCACCCCGGGTCCTGGGTCGGAACGCAGACGATCTTGTCGTCCTCGCCCTTCTCGTCCCGCATCTTGAACAGCGCGATCGGCTTGACGGCGATCACGCACCCCGGAAAGGTCGGCTCGGAGACGCATACCAGCGCGTCGAGAGGGTCCTCGTCGCGACCGCGGTGTCCGATCAGGAACCCGTAGTCGGTCGGGTAGACCATCGAGGAGGACAGGAAGCGGTCCAGGATGACCTCGCCGATGCCCTCGTCGTACTCGTACTTGTTGCGACTGCCCTTCGGGATCTCGACATAGACGAGGAGCTGTTCGGAGAGGCGGTGGTCAGCCATCGGGGAGAGGCTATCCCTACCCTGCCCCTCGATGCGAAAGGTCGCCGCGCTGCTGGCGGCCGTCGTCGCCGGGCTGGCATTCGCGAGCTGTGGCGGGGACGGTGCTGAACCGGGCGCTCCGAAGCGAGCGACCGTCGTGCTGGATTTCCAGCCCAACGCCGTGCATGCCGGCATCTATGCCGCACTGGCCCAGGGCTACTACCGCGACGCGGGGGTTGACCTGGACGTCCAGGAGCCTTCCTCCTCCACTGACGCGCCGAAGCTGCTCGAGGCGGGACGAGCCGACTTCGCGATCATGGACATCCACGATCTGGCGATCGCGCGCGAGCATGGTCTCGACGTGGTGGGCGTGATGCCGATCGTGCAGCGACCACTGGCTTCGGTGATTGCCGGCGACCGTGACGCCGTGCGCCGGCCTGCCGACCTCGTGGGGAGGACGGTGGGCGTGACTGGGCTGCCCTCAGACGACGCGGTGCTCGATTCCGTGGTCGCGGCGGATGGCGCCGATCCGGATGCAGTCGATCGCGTCACCATCGGCTTCGATGCCGTTGCGGCGCTCGCGGCCGGGGAGGTCGACGCGGCGACGGCGTTCTGGAACGCGGAGGGGGTGGCGCTCGAGCGACGCGGGGTGCCGGTGCGGGTCTTTCGCGTGGATGACTATGGGGCGCCGCGGTATCCGGAGCTGGTGTTGTGTACGAGTGGTGATGAGATCAGCTCGGACCCAGGCTTGGTTCGGGCGGTCGTGGATGGCACTGAGAGGGGGTATCGCCGGGTGGTCGGTGATCCCGCGGTCGGCTTGGATGACCTCATCTCGGAGGTCGATGGGCTCGACCGCGACGAGCAGGAGGCGCAGCTCGATGCGCTGATGCGGGCTCATGCCTTCGAGCCCGTCGGGGCGTTCGATGAACGGGCACTGAGGCAGTGGGCTCGGTGGGATGCCCGTCACGGCCTGGTCGATGAGCCTCCCGACATCGCCACCGCCTTCCCCGCCATCGGCTGAAAAGCACATCGAGTGGCGTGAAAGTCGCGCATACGCCGACTTTCTCGCCACTCGGCGCGTTCGAGGCGCGTTTCGCGGCTGACTAGAGCGAGCGGCGTTCGCGAAACTCGCGGCGGACGGACTCCGGGCGACCCCACATCTGCACGACCTCGGCGCGGCCCTCCCGCACGTCCCGGACGATCATCTCTCCGGCGATGCCCTCCGTGTCGAGCAGCTCGAGGGTCCCGCGCACGGTCTCGGCGGCCGCCGCGTGGCCGAAGGTGTGGGCGACGTTGATACGCCAGTGCCAGTCGGCCTTCGAGTAGGGCTGGGCGTTCACCTGGGTCAGCATGACCGCGGCGTCGATGTAACGCGACTCGTCGAAGATCCGCAGGTCGAGCTCGACGTCGGTCCAGTCCTCGGGAAGCGAGTCGATGAGGCCGTTGAAGTCGTCCGCGAGCGCCACGCCTGAAGCGTAGTCGCTGGGTGGCTCAGCCGAAGAACACCTGCTGGAGGAGGAAGACGTTGAGGGCGATGATCAGGCCGCCGAGGACGCTGGCGAGCGCCGAGAGCCAGGGGGGATTCACCAGCGAGCCCATGACCTCTCGCTTACGGGCGATCAGGAGCAGCGGAATCAGCGCGAAGGGGATCCCGAAGGAGAGGATGACCTGGCTGATCACGAGAGCGTTGGTGGGGTTGAGACCGATGCCCAACACGATCAACGCCGGCGCGAGGGTGATTGCGCGCCGCAGGAAGATCGGGATCCGGCGCTGGATGAAGCCCTGCATCACGACCTGCCCCGCCATCGTGCCTACGGACGAGGAGGCGAAGCCGGACGCGAGCAGCGCCACCCCGAAGATCGTGGCGGCGTTGTCGGAGACCTCCTTCTGCAGGCCGTTGAAGGCGCCTTCGATGCTGTCGATGCCGGTCAGGCCGCTCTCGTGGAAGAGCGCCGCCGCCATGATCATCATCGCCAGATTCACGGAGCCGGCGATCGTCATGGCGATCACGACGTCGACCTTCTCAAAGCCGAGGATCTTGCGCTTCTCCTCGTCGTTACGCCCGACCACACGGCGCTGCGTGAGCGCCGAATGCAGGTAGATCACGTGCGGCATCACGGTCGCGCCGATGATTCCCGTGGTCAGCAGGATGCTCTCCGTGCCGCTGAACCCGGGCTTGAAGAGGTGCCCCGCGACGTCACCGGCGTTCGGATCGGAGACGAAGATCTCGAAGCCGAACGAGACAAGCACGACGCCGGCGAGGGCGGCGATCCCCGCCTCAAGGCGTCGAAACCCCATCTGCTGAAGGCCGAGGATCGCGAAGGCGCCAGCTCCGGCGATCAATGCCGCCGGGAACAGGGGAATGCCGAAGAGCAGGTTGAGTCCCAGCGCCGCGCCGACGACCTCCGCCACGTCGCACGCCATCGCGACCACCTCGGCCTGAAGCCACAATCCGATCGACGCGCCCCACGGAAACACCTGGCGGCAGAGCTCCGGGAGGTTCTTCCCGGTGGCGATTCCAAGCTTCGCCGATTGGGTCTGCACCAGCATCGCGATGAGGTTCGCCGAGACGATCACCCAGAGCAGCAGGTAGCCGAACTTCGCGCCCCCGGCGATGTTCGTGGCGAAGTTCCCCGGGTCGATGTAGGCGACGGCGGCGATGAAGGCCGGACCAAGGAACGGCCAGACCCGCGCCGGACCCCGGACCCGCCCGTCGAGCGATGCTCGGGCAGCCCGGGCGACGGCAGCTTCGCCGGGGAGTACGTCTTCGACGTCGGCCTCGCGCGGCGGGGCGTCCGGGGCGATTGCCCCCTCCGGCGTGGTGTCGAGAGCTCGGTTCACGAACTGGGCCCCCGCTCGACACGCATGTTCTGGGCGAGCTCGGCGCCGAGCGCGTGCTCGGTGCCGGCGACCTCGATGACGAGCGGGCCGCCGAAGGGCTCGGCCCCGACGACCGCAAGCCGGGCTCCGGGGTGAATGCCGTGCTCATCGAGGAAGCGGAGCATCGCCGGATTCGAATCCGACACCCGCGCGAACGTCGCCTGCTCACCGGGCTCGAGCGCGGCCAGCGAAACCGTGCGGTCCGCAGCCAGGTCGAGATTGGCGCTCGGAATCGGGTCGCCGTGCGGATCGAGGCTGGGATCGCCGAGCTTCGCCGCGATGAGCTTCTCGAGGTCCTCGGAGATGTAGTGCTCGAGGACCTCCGCCTCGTCGTGGACGCGGTCCCAGGGCATCTCCAGCGCCTCGGCGAGGAAGGCCTCGAGCAGCCGGTGATGGCGGATCACCTCGAGCGCGACCTGCTCTCCGTGCGCCGTCAGCGTGGCCCCGCGGTAGGGCTCGTAGGTCACGAGCTCCAGGGCGTCGAGGCGCTTCAACATCGCCGTCACGGTCGAAGGCGCGACGTCGAGGCGCTCGGCGAGCGCCGACGTGGCAACGGGCTCGCCACCGCCGCGATGCTGGAGGGCGTAGATCGCCTTGGCGTAGTCCTCGACCGCCTCGGTCGCAGGCCCGCTCTGGCGCCCCTCGGAGTCGTGTTTGCTCGATAACCGAGTATGCGTCATCTAAATCGAGATTTAGTCTAGTCAAAATATCCCACGTTCGCGCTGCGTAGACTGAAACCCGATGGAGACCGGGACGGCGATCGAGCTCGACGGCCAGTACCGCGCCCTGCGTGAGGACGCGGGCTTCCTCGTCCGCGAGCGAGGGATGGCGCACGTCCGCGGAACGGACGCCGTCGAGTATCTGCAGGGCCAGCTCACCAATGACATCGAGGCCCTGGAGCCGGGCCGGGGCTGCTACTCCGCGCTCCTCGATCGCAAGGGCCACATGCAGGCAGACATGCGCGTCCTGCTCCTCCACTCCGACGATGTGTGGCTGGACCTCGAGCTCGCCGGGACGCCGGCGGCGCTCAAGCACCTGCGGATGTACGGCGTCGGGCGTGATGTTGAGATCGCCGACGCAGCAGGCGAGTGGACGATCGTCTCGGTCGTCGGCCCGCGCGCCGCACAGGCCACCGGCCTCGAGGGCCTGCACCCCGAGCACGCGCAGGGCTTTCGCTCCTGGGACGGCATCGACGTCCTCGGTGTCGCCACCGATCTGGGCATCGACGTCATCGTGCGCTCGGGCGATGCCGGTGCCCTCCTCGATCGCCTGCGCGCCTCTGGCGCTGCGGAGGTCACCGAGGAGGCTGCGGAGATCCTCCGGGTGGAAACCGGCACGCCCCGCTTCGGCTACGAGATGACGAGCGCGACGATCCCCGAGGAGGCCGGGATCAACGAGCGCGCCGTGAGCTTCAGCAAGGGCTGCTACATCGGCCAGGAGACCGTCGCCCGCCTGCATTACAGGGGCAAGCCCAACCGGCACCTCCGCGGCCTCCGGCTCACACAGGCGGCCCAGGCGGGCGACGCCGTGATGCTCGGAGAACGCGAGGTGGGCCGGCTGGGCACTGCTGTGATCTCCCCCGCCCGCGGGCCGCTGGCGCTGGCCATCCTCCGCCGGGAGGCGGCGCCGGGGGAGGACGTCGTCGTCGGCGATGGCACCCATGCCGAGGTCGTCGAGCTTCCGTTTGGCTGAGCGCAAGGGGGACTGCGCGCCGCTTAACGTCATCTCAACCTGCGCCCATTCGTGCCTGCTTGGGCTAGGGTTCGCCCCACGATGGGCACCCGGGAGGACGTCAGCGCCATCAGGCACCGAGCATGCCTGGTAACCGGGGTCGTCGCGGTGCTCGCTGCCGGCCTTTCCGCCTGCGGCTCGAGCGACTTCGCCAACGACCCGCGGCCTCCGGTGCCGATCGAGATCACGGCGAACGTCACCCCGGATCACGTGCTGGTCTCCCCGAACAAGGTGGGCGGAGGACTCGCGAACTTCACGATCTCGAACCAATCCGACTCACCGGTGCGCTTCACCCTCGTGGGACCGGCTCCTCAAGACAACCTCGCGACCAACGAGATCCCGCCCGGCGGCGTGGGCAACCTCAAGGCATCGCTGGCGGAAGGCGACTACTCGGTCACGGCCGGCAGCCGCGCGCAGGCCAAGCCCGACACCCTCGTCGTGGGCGCCGAGCGCAAGAGCTCGCAGAACGACCTGCTGCTGCCGTAGCGACGTTCAGTCGGCGGCGTCCTGCGCGGCGGCCGCGACGAGCGACTCGATCCGCACGAGGCAACGCTCGACGTCCGCCACCATCTCGTCGAACTCGGTACGGGCGGCATCGGCGCTGTTGGTCACGTGGGTCAACGACTTCCGGATCCGATTGGCGCGGTTGAGGCGGGCGACGGCCTCCTCGGCGGCATCACGCACGCCGGCGGCGTCCACCTCGAGCTGGTCGACGCCGCTAACGAGCAGCCGGGCTCGCACATAGCGATACACCAGGCGCAGCGCCTGCGGGTCGGGGTCCTCCCGGTCCAGCACGACGATCATCTTGTTGCCCTGGTACTCGGTGATGTCCTCGAGGCCGCGCGGGATCTTGTCCTCCCCCGCCACCACGAGCACCGCATAGGCGGCGTCGCGCTCGGACATACAGGCGTTCAGCTCGGGCCACGCCTCGTTCTTCGACAGCCGCTTGTTCTTGGACTCGAAGACCATGGTCGCAACCGGGCTGCCGAGGGCCCCCCCGACTTCGACGACGGTGTCCCCCTTCTTGCCACCCGCCTCTGACGATTCATCGCCGGTGTGATGGGCCGCGTCGCCATGACCGGCGGCGATCTCCTCGAGGGCGGCGTGAACGAGCTCCTCGAAGCTGCGGCCCTTGGCGGTGCCGCGCTCGGCCTCCTCCGCGACGCGCCGGTCGGCGTCCTCGCGCTCGCGAAGCTCGGTCAGCTCACGCTGAAGCGCCTCGATGCGCTTGCGGTTCGCCTCGCCCTCGTTCTGCTGCCGCTCGTCGAGCGCCTTGAAGCCACGGACGACCGCCGCCTTGAAGTCGGTCAGTGGGTTAGCCCCATCTTCACTCGAGAAGAGGCGGACGATCTTCTCGCGCTGCTCCTCGAGCGCCGTGCTCAAAAGGCGGTCGATCTCCTTCTGGACGGAGCCGTCGCGCGCGCCGTCGAAGCTCTGGGCGATGCGCTCGGCAAGCTGCTGATCGCCTGCCTCCAGCGTCTTGCCGAGACGCTCGCGAAGGGCGCCGGCGTGCCGTTCGAACTCGGCCCGTACGTAGTCCACGTTGGCCGCCGTCTCCTCGGTATCGAGGACACGGGCGCCGATCTCGACCGCCTTGGTGACGGTCTCGGCGGCGGCGCGCCCATTCTCGGCACGCTCACGCACGACGCGCGCCGCCCGCTCGTCGGTAACGGTCAGGCTCTCGATGACCAGGCGGTCGTCGAGCGCGCGGACGGTGCCGTCCGCGCCGTCGTCAAGGGGAAGTTGGGGTCGCTCAGACGCTTCCATCGGACTCACGAAGGTAGCCGCGGGCCCGGACGTGTTGGCCGAATGGCGCCCGATTGGCGCATATCGACAAAAAGGCGCCAGGCGCGGGGTCAGCGCCTAGCACGTGACGAGGCGATTCGCACCGGAAGTCGGAATCGGCGCGTGGAATAGTCCATTACCCCTAATTTGCGCTTGACGGGAGCGCCAGTAGGATGCGCGACCGTCTGCGACCGACCCCGAAGGGAGAAACGTGGCCGTTGACGTGAATGAGGTCTCGAAGCTCGACGTGGAGCCTGGCGAGCTGCCGCAGACCATGGCCGCCTGGGTGATCCGCCAGGAGCGTGAGGGTGAGCCTAAGGACGCCTTTCAGATCGAGGAGATCGAGGTGCCGGAGCCCGGCGCGTTCGAGGTCATCGTGCGGGTGATGGCGGCCGGCGTCAACTTCAACAACGTCTGGGCGGCGCTCGGCAAGCCGGTCTCGGTCTTCAACTACGGCGATCACCCCGAGTACGGCCACCACATCGGCGGCTCCGACGCCTCCGGGGTCGTCTGGAAGGTCGGCGAGGGAGTGACCCGGTGGAGCCCCGGCGACGAGGTCGTCATCCACTGCAATCAGGCTTCGTACGAGGACGTCGAGGTTCACGGGCTCGACCCGATGGCCGCTCCGAGCCAGGAGATCTGGGGCTACGAGACCACTTGGGGCTCGTTCGCCCAGTTCACGAAGGTGCAGGCGCAGCAGCTTCTGCCCAAGCCCCGGAACCTCTCATGGGTCGAGTCCTCGGCCTACGGCCTCACCTACTTCACGGCGTACCGCATGCTCATGGACCGCTGCAAGCTCCAGTCCGGCCACAACGTGCTCATCTGGGGTGCCGGCGGCGGTCTCGGCGTGTTCGCCACGCAGCTCTGCAAGGCCGCCGGAGCGAACGCCGTCGGCGTCGTCTCCTCCGACGACAAGGGTGAGCTCGTGAAGCAGCTGGGCGCCGTCGACTACGTGAACCGCAACGAGTTCGGCGCGATGATGCGGACCGACGCCAACCATCCCGCCGCCGACCCGGCCGCCGACAAGGAGCGCTTCAAGGTCTCGCGCGCCTTCGCCAAGCGGGTCAAGGAGATCCTCGGGGACGCACCCGACATCGTCTTCGAGCACGTCGGGCAGGCGACGTTCCCCACCTCGGTGTTCATGGTGAAGCCCTTCGGCAAGGTCGTGATCTGCGGCGCGACCTCCGGCTACAACCTCGACTTCGACGTTCGCTATCTGTGGATGAAGCAGAAGGAGATCCTCGGCTCGCATTTCGCCAACGCATACGAGTGCATGCGGGCAAACCAGCTCATGGCCGAGGGCAAGGTCCGCCCGGTGCTGTGGCAGGCGATGGGCTTCGAGGGAGTCCCCGAGGCGCACCAGCTCCTCCACGAGAACAAGCACCTGGGCAAGATCTCGATCATGGTGGGTGCGACCGACGAGGAAGCGGGCAAGTACGAGGACGGCCCCGGCGCCATCCGCGCCGAGGTCGGGGCCTAGCGGACTCGCCGACCGCCTGGGACCGGGCGATAGGATCACGCCCCTCGTGGCCGACCACGTCAACTACGTCGAGTGGCACGTCCATCCGTTCCGCGCCGAGCGCTGGTACGAGCTCTGGCGTCCCGCCCTGGACCGCGCACTCGCGTTCGGGGCGTCGACCTGCTTCCTGACCCGCAACGGTGACGATCCGCTGCACTTCCGCCAGGTGACCGTCTGGGCGAATCGGGAGGACTTCGAGCGCTACTGGTACTCGCCCGAGATCTCCGCGATCCGCGAGGCGGCGCTCGACTACTACAACAAGCCGCTGCTCCCGGTCTGGCACAGCGTCGTCGTCGACGCCAGCCCGGTCGAGGCCCTGGACTGACGGCCTAACGACGGGCGGTCGCGACCAGGCGCGTCTCGACCGATGTGCCGGCGCTCCGCGAGCCGACGACGACGAGGCCGAGCGGACGCAGGTACGGCTCGACGTCGCTCAGGCCCCGGTCCGAACCGCGGCCGAGATCCTCGAGCACTCGCACGAGGCCCGGCATGTCGACCAGCACCGACGGCTCAAAGCCCGGGCCGAGGGCGCCACCGGCAGCGCGGAGCTCCGGGCCTGCGGCGAGCGTCGCCGATGGTGCAAGCGCCTCCCGCGCCGCCGAGAGCCCGTAGGCGAGCGCAAGGCGCTCACCCGAGAGGACGATGACGAAGGGCTCCGGCGTCCGCGGGGCGTTCACAAGCAGGCCCCGGGCTCCAGGAGCGAAGCCGGCGGGCAGCGGCGCCAGCCGCAGGCCCGGCTGAGTCCCCAGGACCAGCGGGAGCGCCTGGAGCGCCTTCACGACAGGCCGGCGGTGCTCGACCGAAAGCACTGCGGCGCCCCCCGCCGCGCCGTGCGGCGCCGAGACGAAGAAGCCCAGGTCGCCAACCGAACGGAACAGGCCGATCGGATCGAAGCCGAGCTGCCGGCGCAGGCCCTCCCGGAGCGCTCTCGGGTCGGTGAAGGGCCCGGCCTGAGCGCCGAGGCCCTGCTCCAGCCCCATCGCGGCCTGGGCGCCGAAGCTCGGAACGGCCGCCGCGATCACCGATTCGGCCGGGAGCTTCCCGAGCACACGGAGGGGGTTACCGGCGTCCTGATCGAGGGTCGTCTGCGCGAGGCCGGACCCGAGGTGTGTGACGGCCTCGAGGGTGAGCGCGTCGTCTCGCACCGCGAGCGCCGCCGTCAGCGTGCCGCCGAGCCGCCCTCCCGCGGGGGCCTCCGTGAACGTCGCCAGCCGGCTGGCGCCCGATTGCGGCGCGGCTCCGCTGGCGGGCAATCCCTCGCGCGGGAGCGCCACTGCGTTCGCGAGCGCGCCGAGCTCGATCCTCGCCAGCACGAGCGGCTCGCCGACGGTATCGTCGGTTCGCACCGAATCCAGCGCCCCGGTCGCCTCCAGCGATCGCCGATCGCCGCGCACGACGTCGATCGCCGCACGCACGGCCCGCTCGTCGCCGGCGATCAGGAAGCCGTCGACGTAGACCGCGGTCTGCCCGTGGCGGTCCACCGTGTAGAGGACGCCGCGGTAGAGGTGGATCGCCGCCGTGCGCCCGCCGCCCCTCGCCGGCTGCTCCCGGGCCACGCGCGCTGCCGCGTCCGGATCGGCTACCGGGAACACGCCCGCCGCCGGTGGGCTCTCGCCCGACCTCGTGAAGAAGAAGCCGATGCGGGAGCCGAGCCACGGCTCGACGTCGTCCGTGTAGGTGAATGCATCGCCGCCGTCGTGGCCGCCCGCCAGCGAGCGATCCACCTCGTCCACCAGCCGATCGAGCAGCTGATCCCCGCCCGGGAAGCGAGCGAGCCACTTCTCGACGGCGTCTCGCTCGTCGCGGGCGGGGCGCACGGTCGCCTCGACGTAGATCGGTGCGCCGGCCGGAACCAGCGCGGCGGGTGAGGACGGCTGCGGCGGAGATTCTCCCCCGCACGCGCTAAGGGCCAGCGCCAGCGCGACGAGGAGCGCCGCGGCAACGAAGCGGGTGATCGCGATCACCCTCGCAAGCTACCTGTGGGCGGCGCCGGGCGAGTCAGGCGGCGACGCGCAGCTCACCGCGGGCCAGGATGCCGTCGGCGGCCTCGGTGAGCACTTCCAGCATTGCGTCGGTTGCCGCCGAGCGCGAACCCGAGGCTCTCACGGCCGCCCAGACACGCCGCTCAGGAGCGCGTGGGGTGATCGGTCGCGCGACAACACCGTCGCGAAGGGGACTCAGGGCGATCTCGGGCAGGAGCGTCACTCCGAGGCCCGCCGCCACGTAGCCCTGGAGGACGTTGTAGTCGTCGCTCTCGAAGCTGATTCGGGGCTGGAACCCGGCGTCCAGGCAGGTCTTGACGACGAGCTCCGCGCACGAGCTCGGGCGAACGCCGCAAAGCCACGCGTCCTCGGCGAGGTCGGATACGCGCACCGACTTGCGCTCGGCGAGCCGGTGATTGCTCGGGAGCGCCACGTACATCGACTCCGTCAGCAGGTGCACACGCTCCAGATCGGGAACCGCCCGCATGTCGAACGACGGGTAGTCGAAGGTGATCGCGATGTCGAGGTCACCGGCAGCCAGCTGCGGCAGCGACTGCTCGGGCTCGGCCTCGACCACCGCCAGGCGGACCTTCGGGTGGCGCTCGGCGAAGCGCGAGACCGCCTCGGTGACGATCGTGGCGCTCGCGCTCGGGAAGCTCGCCAGTCGGAGCTCCCCACCCTCGAGGCCGGCGATCGCGGCGAGGTCGCGCTCCGCCTCTTCGAGGCGGCAGATCACGGCATCGGCATGCGAGACGAGGCTGCTGCCGGCATCGGTGAGCTTTGGCCCGCCACGGCCGCGCTCGAGGAGGCGCATGCCCACCTCCTTCTCGAGGGTCGCCACCTGCTGGCTGACGGCGGACTGCGAGAGGTAGAGCGAGTCCGCCGCGGCGGAGAACGATCCGTGCTTGGCGACCTCCCTCAGCACCCGCAGTCGCTTCACATCAAGCATAAGGGCAGCTTATCAGACTCCGCAGAACTTCATGTTGTGCTTATGGCTGTGGCACGGCATCCTGAAGACATCCAATACCTCACGAGTCCGCGCAGCGGATCGTTTTGCCAGCGGAGGCCCAAGATGACCGACCACCTCACAGAGATCACAATCCGGCGCCTCGACGAGACCGATGCAGCCGCGCTGGCGCGCCTCGCCGAGCTCGATTCGGCCCCCGTTCCCGGGGACCGCGTGCTCGCAGCCGAGGCCGGGGGCCGACTGCTGGCCGCGATGTCACTCACGGACGGCGCGACCGTCAGCGATCCCTTCAGCCGGACGCTTGAGGCCCGTGCGCTCCTGGAGCTGCGCGCAGCTCAGCTCCACCGCACCGAGACTGCGCGCAAGCGCCGTCCGGCGCAGCGCCGCCCGCGCTCGCGTGCCGCGCTCGCCGGCTCGGTGCCGGGTGCGGGTGGGCGCCTGCTGACGCTCTAGGCCTGGGGCGGGCCAGCTCGTCAGTGCTGCTCGAGCGGCGCCATCGTGAGCCCCGCCGCCTGGAGCTGCTCCCAGTAGAGCTCGGCGGTCTCCTTCGGCCCGGCCCACACGATCGCCTGGCCCGAGTTGTGGATGCGATCGGCGAACCCGTAACCCTGGTCGAGCGTCACGCCCGGAATGACACGGGCCAGCGTCTTGGCGACGTGGTCGAAGGTGTTGTGGTCGTCATTCAGGACGATCACCTGCCAGTTGCCGCCCAGCCCTGACCCGGGGCCGGCGCTGCGCGGTCGCTCGATCGTCTCGGTGCTCAAATCTGACCCTGCGTCGAGGGCCCGACCCGCTACGGGTTGGGGACCTCGACCCTGACTCGGTCGAAGGTGGCCTCCGTCTTCTTGTGGCCACTTCGCTTGTTGCCCACGCCCATCTCGATCTTGGTGCCGTTGAGCTGACCCGGGCTGGGGTCGGTGACGGAGCCGACGTTGGTGCCGTTGACGAGCGCCTTGATCTGGTCGCCGATTGCCTGGATTCGCACCTTGTTGCGCTTGCCGATGCCCTCGATGTCCCCGTTCGTTCCCTCGACGGGGAATCCGGCGGCATTCGGCCTGCGCGTGAGCTCGAACTTGTGGGTCTTCGGGAAGATCCGGAGCTCGTAGCGACCGCCACCGCCGACGCGGACCGCTGCCAGGAGGAAGGCCTTCTCGCGGAACTTCTTCGGGGTGCTCCTCAGCACCTTGCCCTGGAATTGGAAGATGTGATCGGGCTGGGGCGCGCTCCCGAACACCGGGGGCATGAGGCTGCACGTCTCGGGTGAACGCGTGACGACCGCGCGGAGCACCTCCTTGCCCTTGCGGTAGTTGCGGTCGCAGTGCTTGCCGTGCCCGCGCTCGATCTCGCCGAATTCGTGCTTGCTCGAGAAGTCGTTCGTGTAGACGGTGACGCTCGCGAGCGCGACGGCGCCCACGCCCAGCAGGGCGAGAGCCGTAAGCGCTGTGAGCAGGCGGAACCTTGGGCTCAGACGGTTCAAGGGTGCCCAGGGTAGCTAGTGATCGGGCCGGAGCGCGCCCTCCGGTCCCGGCTCGGGCGCGGCCTCGCGCTCGCGCCGCTTGCGCCAGTAGCGCTCGAGGCCGAGCCAGGATTGCTCGGGCGGAACGGCCTGACGGGACCGAAGCGCCGACTCCGGGTCGAGCTCGGTCTCGAGGCGCCGGTTGAGCGCCCCGAGAAACGCCTCTCGATCGCCCTCCCTTGCCAGCTCGGCGAGCTCACGCAGGCGCTCGCGCACCAGGTCGAGCTGCGCGTCGACCTTCTCGACTACGCCGAAGTGCGTCAGCCTGAGCCGCTGCGGCCGCCGCGCCGCGATCGCCTCGAGCGAGCGCTCCCACGCTTCGATGTCGATCTCTGGTGGGGGCGTGGGCGGCACCGTGAAGCCGCTCGGGGGAATGCGCACGCCCGCCATGTCGCCGACGTATGCATCACCGCTCTCCTCGTGGAAGTAGCAGACGTGGTGAGACGCGTGACCCGGCGTATGCACCACCCGGAACCCCTCGATCTCCTCGCCGCCGGCGACGGCTACGAGGTTTGCCTCCGGGACCGGCACGACCTCTCCCCAGAGGCGCTCCATGTCGTCGCCGTATAGCCGTCCGGCGCTCTCGATGAGCTTCGAGGGGTCGGCCAGATGCGGGGCACCCGCCTGGTGCACGTAGATGAGCAGCTTCGGGAAGCGCCGGACCAGTGCCCCGCTCGCGCCGGCGTGGTCGAGGTGGATGTGGGTTAGGAGCAGAGCGCGTGGCGGGTTCTGCAGCCCCGCGAGCATCGTCTCCACGCTGGATTCCGGGCCTGGGTCGATCACCAGCCCGTCGATCTCGTGGGCCGCGATCACGCGGTCCCGCCCGAGGTGCATGACGTCGATTTCGCGGACCACGACCCGCGACGCTACTCAGAACGGGCGATTCGGGAGCGCTGCCAAACTAGAATCTGCCCATGGCCGAGCACCGCCTGCCCGAGCCGGATCGTCCTTGGGTGATGCGCACCTACGCCGGGCACTCGGACGCCCGGCGCTCGAACGAGCTGTACCGCCGCAACCTCGCGAAGGGCCAGACCGGCCTTTCCGTCGCCTTCGACCTTCCGACTCAGACGGGCTACGACCCCGATCACGTCCTCGCCCGAGGCGAGGTCGGCAAGGTCGGCGTCTCGATCGGCCACAAGGGCGACATGCACGCCCTGCTCGACGGGATCCCGCTCGACGAGATGAACACCTCGATGACGATCAACGCCACGGCGGCGTGGCTGCTCGCGCTGTACGTGACCGTGGCCGAGGAGAACGGAATCGAGCGCACCCAGCTCAAGGGCACGACTCAGAACGACATCATCAAGGAGTACCTCTCCCGCGGCACCTACGCCTTCCCGCCCGAGCCTTCGCTCCGCTTGATCGCCGACACGGTCGCCTTCGCGGTGAACGAGATCCCGAGCTGGAACCCGACGAACGTCTGTAGCTACCACCTGCAGGAGGCTGGCGCCACGCCCGTCCAGGAGATCGCCTACGCACTCTCGACCGCCGTCGCCGTCCTCGACGAGGTGAAGCGGCGCGGCCAGGTCTCGGAGGCCGACTTCCCGAAGGTCTTCGGGCGGATCTCGTTCTTCGTCAACGCCGGTGTTCGCTTCATCGAGGAGCACGCGAAGCTCCGCGCCATGTCCGAGCTCTGGGAGGAGCTCGGACGCGAGCGCTACGGCGTCACGGACCCGAAGATGCTGCGCCTGCGCTACGGGGTGCAGGTGAACTCGCTCGGGCTGACCGAAGCCCAGCCCGAGAACAACGTGCAGCGCATCGTGCTCGAGGCACTCGCCGTGACCCTCGGACGGAACGCCCGCGCTCGGGCGATTCAGCTGCCCGCATGGAACGAGGCGCTCGGCCTCCCCCGGCCGTGGGATCAGCAATGGAGCCTGCGCATTCAGCAGGTGCTGGCGTTCGAAACCGACCTCCTCGAGTATCCCGACGTGTTCGAGGGCTCCACTGTCATGGGGGGGCTGGTGGAGGAGCTCCGCGAGGGCGCGCGCGCGGAGATGAAGGTCGTCGCCGATCAGGGCGGCGCCGTGGATGCGGTCCCGTACATGAAGGCTCGCCTGGTCGAATCGCATCGCGAACGGGTCGCGAAGATCGAGCGCGGCGAGTTGACCGTGATCGGTCAGAACCGCTTCACGGAGACCGAGGACTCGCCCCTGACGGCCGGCGCCGACGGCGGCATCCTGACCCCGGACCCCGAGGTCGAGCGCGAATGCCGCGAGGCGCTCGAACAGTGGAAGGCGGAGCGCGACGAAGCGGCTGTCGAGAGCGCGCTCCGCGAGCTCGCGCAGGCGGCCGGCGACGAGTCGCAGAACATCATGCCCGCCACCATCGCCGCGGCGAAGGCGGGTGCCACGACCGGCGAATGGGCGGGTGTCCTGCGCGACGTCTTCGGCGATTACCGCGCGCCGACCGGTGTGGGCGCCGCAGCCGCCGGGGGCGACGAGGAGCTTCTGGCCGCAATGCGGGAGCGTGTCGACGAGCTCGCGAAGGGGCTCGGGCACCGTCCTCGCATCCTCGTCGGCAAGCCCGGCCTCGACGGGCACTCCAACGGTGCCGAGCAGATCGCGGTGCGCGCCCGCGACGTGGGCATGGAGGTCATCTATCAGGGGATCAGGCTCACGCCCGAGCAGATCGTGGCTTCCGCCGTCCAGGAGGACGTCGACGTCGTCGGTCTCTCGATCCTCTCCGGGTCGCACCTGGAGCTGATCCCCGAAACCGTGCGGATGCTCCGCGAGCAGGACGTCGACGTCCCGGTGGTCGTGGGCGGGATCATCCCCACGGGCGACGTCGAGCGGCTGCGTGAGGCAGGGGTCGCGGGCGTCTACACACCGAAGGACTTCGATCTCAACCGGATCATGGGTGAGATCGTCGAGCTCGTTGCCGCGCGCAACGGGGTCGGCGCCGCAACCGGCTCGCCGGCTTGAGCGGGACGCCGATCGAGTTCCCCATCGAGGGGCTGAGCGACGGCGTCGTGCGCCTGCGGCTTCTGGCCGACGCCGACATTCCGGCCCTGGTCGAGGCATGCCGGGACCCCGCCGTGCAGCGCTTCACGACGGTGCCCGATCCCTACGGGCCTGAGGATGCCCGGAGCTTCCACGCGAAGGCCATGGCCGGCATGCACGGCGGCATCGCCCTCCATGTGGTGACGGTGGACGCGACCACCGATGAGCTCTTGGGCAACGCGGGGATCCGGCGCCATCACACCGACGTCGGTCGCTGGGACATCGGCTACCTGGTCGCACCGTGGGCCCGTCGCCGCGGGGTCGCCACACGTGCCGTGAAGCTTCTCTGCGCGTTCGGCTTCGCTGAGCTCGGCGCCGAGCGGATTGAGATCTGCGCCGAGCCCGAGAACACGGCGTCGCTGCGCGTGGCGGAGCGGGCGGGGTTTCAGCGGGAGGGCGTGCTTCGCGAGTATCAGGTGGTCAAAGGCGTGCGTCGCGACATGGTGATGTTTTCGCTTTTGCGCGGCGACGCTACGCTCTAATCAATGGAAGGCCTCAATGGCGACCGTAGCGCCTGGCTTCGCTGCTACCGCTGCTGGTCACAGCGCCTGGAGGCGCAGGTCCACTACGACGCGATCCTCAAGGTCGACCCGGAGTCGGGGGAGGCCGCGGACCGCGTCGAGGAGATCCAGGAGGCGGTTGTGCAGTGCCTCGACTGCATGCACGACCAGCCCCACCTGGCGATCGAGGAGGGCCGGGTCGTCCCGGTCGAGGACCGCTGGGAGCGCATGGTTGCCGGCACTCCGTGGGTCGCCTCGTGCACGGTCGACGTCGACCAGGAGCTGGTCGAGACCTGCTCCGGGCCGGAGGCGGCCGACAGCCTGACCTACGCAGCGTTCGGCGAACAGGGGACGCGGGAGTTCTTCACCCATGTGCGCTTCCACAAGCACGTCGAGGAGCGGATCGTCATCCACCTGCTCGTCGAGCTCTATGCCCGCTCCGCCGAGGAGGCGAGCGAAGTGCTGGAGGGCGCCTCGCGCGGCACCCTGGAGCTCACGTCCCTCGCCGAGGAATCCCGCCCGCCGGCGCACGCGGCGGACGAAGCGCACTGACGAACTGCCCCAACCCACACAAGGCCGGAGCGCCAAGGATCGGGCTGGCTCGACACGCGCCAGCCGTCGGGTTAGTGGACGGCGAGCACGGGTAAGGAAGCCATATGGTTCGCGCAGGGATGCTGCGGCTGGCCGGGTTGCTCTGGGTCTTGGTCGTTGTCGTGCTCGCAGCGCCCGCGCCGGCCGGAGCAAACGTTCCGCTGACCCGGGTAAGCGCCGACCCGTTCACGAATGACACGAGCCAGCACGCGACGGAGGTCGAGCCCGATACTTTCGCCTCCGGCTCGACGGTCCTAGCGACCTACCAGGTCGGGCGGTTCTTTAACGGCGGGGCCTCGGACATCGGCTTCGCGCGCTCGAGCGACGGCGGTGCGACGTGGGACACCTCGAGTTTCCTGCCAGGGCTCACGTTCAATGCGGGTCCGTTCGCCGACCCGAACAGCCCGTACGAGCGCGTGAGCGATCCGAGCGTCGCCTACGACGCCAAGCACACCACCTGGATGATCTCCTCGATCCCGCTGTTCCCTGACCTCTCCGTGCCGACAGTTTTCGTCAGCCTCTCAACCGACGGCGGGGCGACGTTCGACGACCCGGTGGAGATCCCGGCGCCGGCCACCAAGAAGGTCGATCTCGACAAGAACTGGACCGTCTGCGACGACCACCCCGGCAGCCCCTTCTACGGCAACTGCTACACCGAATTCGACAACTTCGGCCAGGGCGATCTCGAGTACATGAGCACCTCCTCAGACGGCGGCGACACCTGGAGCGTGCCCGTGTCGCCTGCCGGGAACCCAAAGGGCCTCGGCGGTCAGCCGGTAGTCCAGCCCGACGGCACCGTGATCGTGCCCTTCGAGAGCCTCAAGGGCAAGATCGGTGCCTTCCGCTCGACCGACGGTGGGGCCACCTGGTCGAAGGAGTTCTCGGTCTCAAAGATCCGCTTCCACCGAAACTCAGGCGGCCTGCGGACGAGCCCGCTGCCGAGCGCCGAGATCGACGCCGGCGGCAACGCGTACGTGGCATGGGAGGACTGCCGCTTCGAGCCGAAGTGCGCGGCGAACGACATCGTCTTCAGCAGCTCGAGCGATGGGGAGCACTGGAGCGCTGTCCGGCGGGTCCCGATCGACGGTGTCGGCAGCGGGGTCGACCACTTCATCCCGGGCCTGGGCGTCGATCCGAGCACGTCGGGATCGGACGCGCACCTGGCGCTCACGTACTACTACTACCCGAACGCCGCCTGCACTGCGGCCACCTGCGAGCTCGACGTGGGCTTCGTCTCCTCGCCCGACGGCGGGGCGAGCTGGAGCCCGCCGACGAAGCTGGCCGGGCCGATGTCGCTGGGCGACATCGCGGCCACCTCCCAGGGACCGATGGTCGGCGACTACATCTCGACGTCGTTCAATGGCGCGGGTACGGCGGCGACGGTGTTCGCGATCGGCAACCCGCACACCGGCGACGTGTTCGACGAAGGCATGTGGGCACCGACCACGCCCCTCCCGGTGGCGAGCGCCGCGCAGGCCACGCGCCACGCGAGTAGCGCGGGTGCCGCGCCCGGCCAGGGCGTGGGGGCGGCCCAGCAGGCGATCAGGCGCGACTAGCGCCCGAAGGTGGATTGAGGGCGGTAGCTCGGACGACTACGTCGTCAAGCTCACCTACTGCTCGAGCGCTCCCCTGCCGGTGGCGCCCATCGCCAGTCGGCGACGCGCCGGCCCAGACGTGGCTGTCGTCGTTGCCCGGCGGGGAGTGTGTTGCGACGCGGTCATGCCCGGTCGTCGAGCAGCCTCACGGCCGTCTCCACGCCGCGGGCGAGGACCCGGTTGGAGAGGTCGCGGTTCGTCAGCGTCCTGGCGAGCTGAAGCGTGCCGACCATCAATCCGAAGACCGTGAGCGCATCCGCTCGACCGCCCTCGACGTCGGTCGGGTCGAGGCGTGAGGCGATGTCGTCCACGACCCCCATCACCTCCTCGGTGAAGACGTCCCTGGTATCGGTGGGTCGCCGAGCGATCTCGTCGAGCAGGGCAGCGGACGGGCAGCCGTCCGCGAACTCGTCCCGGTGTTCCGGAGATAGGTAGGAGCGGACGAAGGCCTCGAGTCCCGCCCGACCCGAGGGCTGGGCGTCAAAGCTTTGGCGCTGTGCGCGCAGCTGGTCGGCGAGGACGTTAGCGACCAGATCCTCCTTCGACGAGAAGTGCGCGTAGAAGGCGCCTTTCGTCAGGCCGGCGTCGGACATCACGGTGGCCACGCCCGCGCCGTCGATGCCGTCCTGCTTGAAGCGCCGCCCGGCGGCTTCGAGGATCCGTTGTCGCGTCGCTTGCTTGTGGCCCTTGCTGTAGCGCATAGCTCATTCCCTTTCGAACCGCGGCGGAGTGTGACGCACGTCCCACATTATATTACGATCGTAAGATAGCATGACGATCGTCATTCAATCAGAGGAGCAGATCATGGCGGTCGAGACAGGTCGGGTAGCGCTGGTGACGGGAGCATCGTCGGGGATCGGTGAGGCGGCCGCGCGCGAGCTGCGCGCCGCGGGCTTCACCGTCTACGGGACGAGCCGCAGGGCGGTCGCGGGCGAGGAGCGGGACGAGGTGGTGTTCCTGCCGCTCGACGTCACGGACGATCAGTCGGTGGCCGGCGCGGTCCGCGAGGTGCTCGGCCGGTCCGGCCGCATCGACGTGCTGGTGAACAACGCCGGCCTCGGCGTCGCCGGCGCTGCGGAGGAGAGTTCGATCGAGCAGGCTCGGGCCCTGTTCGAGACCAATCTGTTCGGTGCGATGCGCATGATCCGCGCGGTGCTGCCGCAGATGCGGGAGCGCGGCAGCGGCCGGATCATCAACATCAGCTCCGTCCTGGGCTTGCTCCCGGCGCCTTTCGGGGCCCTATATGCGGCAACCAAGCACGCCATGGAGGGGTACTCCGAGTCCCTGGATCACGAGGTACGGGAGCAGGGGGTTCGAGTCCTGCTGGTAGAGCCCGCCTACACCAGGACCTCGTTCGGCACGAACGCCATCCGTGCCGATGAACCGCTTCCCGTCTATGCGCGACGCAGCGAGGTGCTCGACGCACTGACCGCCGAAGCGATCAAGGGCGGCGGCGAGCCATCGGTCGTCGGCGAGGCCATCGTCGCCGCGGCCACCGACTCGCGCCCGAAGCTCCGATACCCGGCCGGGCCGCTCGCGCGCCGCGTGACCAAGCTGCGCCGCTACGCGCCCGCGCCCGTGTTCGACAAGCAGATCCGCAAGATCAACCAACTCAACGGTCGAGCAAGCTCCTCCGTCCCCTCGCCAGCGCCACAGGCGGGGTCCCACCCGCACGGCGGCCGGTCGGGAGAGACGGTGAGCATGAGCACTACACACGAGCACGCGCCGACCGAGATCATCGACGTTGGCGGGGTGGAGTTCGCCTACCGTCAGCTCGGCCCGCGCACGGGGGTACCGGTGGTCTTTCTCACCCACCTGGCCGCGGTCCTGGACAACTGGGACCCCCGAGTCGTGGACGGCTTCGCTGCGAGGCATCGGGTCATCACCTTCGACAACCGCGGTGTCGGTGCCTCCAGTGGGTCCACGCCGAGGACCATCGAGGAGATGGCGAGCGACGCCGTGACCTTCATCCGTGCCCTCGGCTTCGATCAGGTCGACCTGTTCGGGTTTTCCATGGGCGGCATGATCGCCCAGGTGATCGCGCAGGAGGAGCCGCGGCTCGTGCGCAAGATGATCCTCGCCGGAACCGGCCCCGCGGGAGGCGATGGCATCGAGAAGGTGACCCGCATCTCCTACCTTGACACCGCGCGAGGACTGCTCACGCGGCGGGACCCCAAGGAGTTCCTCTTCTTCACCAGGACTCCGAACGGGCGCGGAGCCGCGAAGGAGTTCCTGGCACGGCTCGAGGAACGTACGAACGACCGCGACAAGCCGATCTCCGTAGGCTCATTCCGAGCCCAGCTCAAGGCCATCCACCGGTGGGGTCAGCAGGAGCCGGCGGACCTCACGAGCATCCACCAGCCGGTGCTCGTCATGAACGGCGAGAGCGACAAGATGGTGCCCACCAAGAACACCGTCGACCTCGATCGACGACTCCCGAACAGCCAGCTCGTCCTCTATCCCGACGCCGGGCACGGCGGCGTGTTCCAGTTCCACGAGGACTTCGTCAAGCGGGCTCTCGAGTTCCTACGGTCATGAAGGCATTCGTCGTCGAGCACTACGGCAAGGACGGACTCCGCGCCGCCGATGTACCCGAGCCCGAGGTCGGCGACGGTGACGTGCTGGTCAAGGTGAGCGCCGCCGGCATCAACCCGCTGGACAAGATGGTCCGCAACGGCGAGTTCAAGCGGCTCCTCAAATACCAGACCCCGTTCGTGCTCGGCCACGACGTCGCCGGCGTGGTAACGAGGCTCGGCTCGGCCGTACGCGACTTCCAGGTAGGCCACGAGGTCTACGCCCGTCCCCGCGACCTGCGGATCGGGACCTTTGCGGAGTACATCGCGATCGACCATGCCGACGTCGCGCCCAAGCCAGCCTCGCTCACCCTGCACGAGGCGGCCGGGGTGCCGCTGGTGTCACTGGCCGCCTGGCAGGCGCTCGTCGACCGCGCCCAGGTGAAGCCCGGCCAGAAGGTCCTCGTCCACGCCGGCTCCGGCGGCCTGGGCTCGACCGTTATCCAGCTCGCCAAGCACCTCGGCGCCACGGTGGCGACGACCGCGAGCGGAAAGAACGCGGAGCTGGTGCACAGCCTCGGCGCCGACGTCGTCGTCGACTATACGCAGGAGGATTTCGCCGAGGTCCTCTCCGGCTACGACGTGGTGTTGGACTCGCGAGGTGGCGAGAACCTCGAGAAGTCCCTCACGGTCCTCAAGCCGGGCGGACAGGCGATCGGCGTGGCCGGCCCGCCGGACCCCGGGTTCGCGAAGCAGCTCGGGGCGCCGAAGTACATGGGCGCGGTGATGGGGCTGCTGAGCCGCAAGGTCCGCAAGCAGGCGCGGAAGCTGGGGGTGAGCTACTCGTTCCTGTGGATGCGGGCCAACGGCGGGCAGCTGCGCGAGCTGGCCTCCCTCTACGACGCCGGCCAGCTCCGACCGGTCATCGACAAGACGTTCCCGTTCGACCAGACCCTCGAGGCGCTGGCGGACGTCGAGCAGGGCCGCGCCAACGGCAAGGTCGTCATCACGCTCGACTGACAACGCCTCCTGCCGCCGAACGCGTGCAACGGGTCCGAAAGCGGAAGCGAATCGGCGACAGGCACAGACGCCTGTCTTGGACGATGACCAGTTGCCGTGGCGCTGGCTGAGTTACGCCTCCCCTCGCCTGAAAGCGCAAGCCCCGGGCGAAGCTAGTCGCCGGTCACCGCGACGCTCGAGCGATGACGGCTGCGGCGAATCCGGTCCCCAGATCCTTGACAGGTGCGTCCTCGACATCGAAGCCAGTCTCCCCGAGCACCCCGGCGAGTTCCGCGCCGAATCGCTTGGCTTGACCTGATGCGCTCCATCCTGGCGCCTGGCTGACCAGGTAAAGGCCGCCGCCGGGGGCGAGCCGTCTCCGGACGATCTCGAGCTCATCTCCCGGCTTGTGCAGCGCGGCTACGTGGACCGCCAAGACCTTGTCATAGACCTCGTCTCTGAGATCCGCCTCCGCGAGGCTGGCGGCGACGAACCGCACCTTCCGAGCATGAGCTTGGTTTCGCTTCTTGGCTGCCTCGATCATCTTCGGAGAGCGGTCAACCGCCGTGATCCGCCCACCGTCGAGCCGATCACACACCAGCGAAACGGCCACGCCGTGGCCGCAGCCCACCTCGAGGATGCGATTGTCTGGATCAACCTCGAGGAGCTCGACCGCCCAACGGAGTCGCTCTGACGCGTTGCTCGCCACAGAGCAAATGATGACCGCGGGTCGTGGCGACAGGGACGGGAGTCCGCTGCTCACGGAAGGCGAGCAGCCTTTAAGAGAGGTCGCCCGTGGGCCGATAGCCGGTGTATGAGTCGATCGCAAGCCCGCGCCGCGTGGATCGCCATCTTCTCGATCGCTGGCGGCAGTGCGCTCGCTGCTGCCACGGGGCTGCTCGTGAACGGAGCATCGCCCGGTGCGGTCGCGATCGCCTGGTTCATAGGTGCCTCGGCATCCGCCACGTGGGTCTGGAGCGACCATGTCGAGCCGAACGAGTTTCGCTTCACGTCCGAGGGCTGGTCGGTCCTCGGCTGGCTTGCCGCAGTGCTCTTCCCGCCGCTTGGAGTGGTCATCGGGATGGTGCTACGAACACGCGGAAGCACGCAGGGCATTCCGATGGTCGCGGCAAGTCTCGCGCTATTTGCCGTCTACGCCGTGGCGGCAAGACTCCTGTAGCGGGATCGCCGCTTGGACGAAGAGCGTGATCTTCCTGCCGAGCGGCCCCTTCCCCACCCTCGCTGCCCTCGCAGTGCGGCGGCGATTGGCATGGTGATCGCTTACCTCCTCGGTGTTGCGAGCTTCGTGGGCGTCGTCGTGGTAGTCGCGGTGGCGGTCTTACTCGCGCTTCTGGCGCCTCGCTCGCGAGCCGAGCGGGACTAGGCTCGCTCGGCCGAGGAGCCGTAATGCTCGGCGAGCCGCCGGTGGCGGTGCGCGAAGAGGTGGCGGACCGTTGCGATCGCCAGTCGCTTCATGCCCGGGATCCACGCCATCGGCGGGCGGAGCGTGAACGTGAGGCGGTCGGTGACCTCGCACTCCGCCTCCCCTGCCGGAACGACTTCGCGCTCGTGCTGCCAGGCGCTCATGCTGAGCATGGTCGAGCGCTCGCGGAAGCGGCGGCCGGGCTCGAGCTCGGCGAGCATCAGGTCGTCGTAGTCGACCGGGAGCACTCCGAGGAGGAAGATCCAGCTGCGGCCCAGCGGCTCGCCAACCTTGACGTCGTCGATCGTCTTGCCGCGGTAGGCGCGCGGCATCGTCATGCGGAGGATCGGGCGCAGCTCGTCGTTGATGCCCTCGGGGCTCACGGCGCGGGCCCAGACGACGTCGGCGGGGGCGGCGAGGCGGGTGGTGGCGACGACGTCGGGTGGTGGTGATGGGACGCGCGTCGGTTCGGTCGCGGTGGCGGGTTCGGGCATGCGGGGAAGGTAGTGCGACAGCGTTCTGGAGGCGCCATTGGCCGGGCGATGGTCGCGTTAACGCGCCAATGACGCGTTTTCTCGACCATCGCTGCTTGGGGGGGCCATAGGATGCCGCGGTGGCGATCGGGGCGTTCATCTCCGTCGGGCGTTCGCTCGACTCCGCGCTCGAGCGGGTGAAGCGCGCCGACGAGCTCGGGTTCGAGGCCGCTTACGTGACCCATATCGCCGGCCGCGACTCGCTGAGCGTCCTCGCCGCGTACGCGTCTGTGACCGAGCGGATCAAGCTCGGGACCGGCGTCGTGCCGATTTTCTCTCGGGCGCCGGTGACGATGGCGCAGGCCGCGGCGACGATCGACGAGTTCTCCGGCGGCCGCATGGTGCTGGGCCTGGGCGTCAGCCACAAGGTGACCGTCGAGAACTGGTACGACGCCGAGATCTCCAAGCCCGTCAGCCAGATGCGCGAGTACGTCTCCGTCGTGCGGGCGATCCTGGCCGGCGAGGCGCCGCCCGAGGGCGAGTTCTTCAACACCCGCTTCCAGTTCATGGGCTACCAGGCGCGGGCGGACCTCCCGATCAAGATCGCCGCGCTCTCGCCGAACATGCTGAGGCTCGCCGGCGAGATCGGCGACGGGGTCATGCTCTGGCTCTGCAACCCGGACTACGTCCGCGACGTCGTCATCCCTCACGTGCGGGAGGGACGCGAGCGCGCCGGCAAGGACCTCAAGGGCTTCGACATCGTCGCCGCCGTCCCCGTCGGCCTGACCGATGACCCGAAGGCGGCACGGGAGCGGATGCGCGATCAGCTCGTTACCTACGCCTCCCTGCCGTTCTACCGGGCGATGCTCGAGGGCTCGGGTTTCGGCGACGACCTCAAGGCCTTCGACGAAGGGATGCAGGCGGGCGACGTCGAGCGGGCCAAGGCCGGGCTCTCGGACGCGATGATCGAGAGCCTGGCCGGGATCGGCGGCCCCGATGAGGTTCGCGGAGCGGTGGAGCGCTACCGGGAGGCGGGCACTATCTCGCCCTGCATCGGTGCCGTCCCTGGGACCGACTTCGACGCCGGACTCACCGCCGTCGCCGAGCTGATCTAGGCGACGGACCTCGTCAGCTCTCGATCAGCCGGGTGACCTCATCCCGGACCCGGGCGACGATCGCCGCGTGCTCGTAGACGCGATCGGCTCGCGTGTAGAGAAAACGCGGCATCAGCAGCCCATCCTCCGGCGGGTCGACGCCGGGCACCTTCGCCGCGACCTCATAGCCGAAGTCGGGATCGACCTCCCACTCGACCTCACCCGCCGCCGCGGCATCGAGCACCCGCCCCACGAGATCCTCGGTGATCGGCCTCGATCCGGGCTCATCCTCAGGCCCGCCCACCCGCCCCGCCTTCAGGAGAAAGCGGGCATCGCCGAGCCGAGCGACGGCCGGCAGGATGCCGTCACCCTCGACGAGGACCGCGTCGACTCCGCGCTCGGCGGCGAGGACGGCCCAGGGATGTGCGGGCTCAGTCGACGTCGCCTTCGGGGGTCGGCGTGTCGCCGTTCGGCTTCCGCGGCACGAGGACGGCCCGCTTGAACTCGGCCACGAGTGTCCCGTCCTGCTTGTAGACGCGGGTGTGGACCTTGACGATGCCGCGGTCGGGCTTTGACTGCGACGGCCTCACCTCGAGGACCTCCGACTCGCAGAAGAGCGTGTCCCCGTGGAAGACCGGATTCGGATGGCTGAGCTCCTCGGTCGCGAGGTTGGCGATCGCCTTCCCCGAGACGTCGCCGACGGTCATCCCGACCGCCAGGGAGTAGACCAGCGGGCCAACGACGACGTTCTGACCCTGCTGGGACTGCGAGGCGTAGTGGTCGTTGATGTGGAGCGGATGGTGATTCATCGTGATCAGGCAGAAGAGGTGATCGTCCGCCTCGGTCACGGTCTTCGCCGGCCAGTGCTTGTAGACGGCGCCGACCTCGAACTCCTCGAGGTAGCGCCCGTACTGACGCGCCCCCGAAGCCTCGCGCCCGGCCTGGTCGGTTACAAGCTCGTGGGATTCGTTCTCGCTCATTTCTCCGTTCTCGTTCGCGGTTCGCTATGGGCAGCATGCAGCAAGCGGCCCGGCATTGTGCCGGGCGCGCCTGCTCGTTGCTTGCTGGGACTAGTGCGTCGTCGTGACGATCGTCGGGTTGCGCGAGGGCGGGTTGTTCGGGAACAGCGCCAGGATGCTCGGATCCTCGTCCGCGGCCGCCGAGCCTCGGTCGACCGTGATCGGGTCGCCGCCATCGCATGCTCCACCGTCCCAGAACCCCTGACAGACGAGCGGATCGATCACGAGCTCCGGATCCGTCGGGGTGAAGACGGCGTCGTAGGTGCCCGCTTCCTCATCGATCGCGCCGGCCGTGTCGCAGATCTGGCCCGGCACGTCGCCCGAGAACGTCCCGGTGCATGCCTGGACCGAGTACGAGATCGGGGCACCGTCGGTCACTCCGATCGCGTTCGCATCCACGGCCAACCCGAGGAGGTTGCCGTTGTAGTTCGTGTAGTCGGCGAAATAGAGCGCCGAGCACTCGTCGAACGGATCGGGCTGCGAGAGGTCGAAGACGCAGACGTTGCCGCCGGCGTCCGGGGTCTTCACGACCATGTAGTCGGCGTCAACGCCGTCGTCCGTTCCGGAGAAGACGCCGTCGGCGCCCGAGTCGACGAGCACGTCGACCTCCTCGGTCTCGGTGGTGTTGTGGACCGCGGCCGTCTGCACTCCGAACTCAACGGCCTCGGTCGGCTCATCGTCCTGGGTCAGGAACTCCTGCCAGAGGGAGCCCGTGACCTCATCGGTGCCGGTCGGCACGCCCTCAGGCGTATCGTCGCCGACCGTGCTGCCGGTGAACGAGCGGGCTCCCGTGGCGACGACGTCCTCCTCGCCGGTCGAGTTCACCGGGTCGGTGTCGCCGAGCTGGTAGAGGTCGGCGTAATCGACGCCGGCGCCACCGGTGACGAGCGTCATCGTGTCGGGGCCCGAGCTCAGATCGAGCTCCGACTCCGACAGGCTGTCGTCAGAGGCGGCGAGCGGGGCCACGTGCCAGGCGACCTTCGGGTCACCGCCGCTGCCGCTCTGATCGACGGTGATCGTCCCGTCCATGTTCGGGTGGGAGTAGTACCAACCGTCCAGCTGGTCGGCCTCGGTGACGACCGACGGATCGAGCGTCAGCCGCACGTAGACCTTCTGCGTCTTGCCCTTCTTGAGCGTGAAGGCCTGGCTCGACGCATATGACGAGTTGTCGAGCGAGATCTCGACCGTCGTCATCGCCGGATCGAAGTCCCAGTAGCGATCGTCGCCATCGACGGTGTAGCTGTGACTCTTGGAATCGAAGTTGCGCACCGTGAAGTGCCGCACGAGCGAACGCGTGGCGGTGAGGTGCTGGAGCCCGTACGAGAGGCTGCCGGGCTCGGCCAGCGAGACGGCCTTCGCCGACTCGTCGGCCTGCACTCGCCCTGCGCCCATGACCGTCGCCGAGACGGGCTCGGAGAGGTCGTTGTTCTTCAGGTCGCGCGTCGCCTGGTTCATCAGGAGCGCCTTGATCCGCCCGGGATCGAAGTCCGGGTGGATCTGACGCAGCAGCGCGGCCACGCCGGAGACGTGCGGGGCGGCCATCGAGGTACCGGAGAGCTTCGCCCCCTCGGTTCCGGTGCCAACCGCCGTCGACTTGATGTCGAAGCCCGGCGCAGAGATGTCCGGCTTCAGGTCGTTCGTGAGCCGCGCCGGACCCTCCGACGTGAAGTCCGTCATCGAGTCCTCGTGACCGGGGATCACCGAGGGGTCGGCGTGGAGGGTGACCGTCGTGGCAACATCGTTGAAGTTGCCGTTGGCCGCATCCGGGCTGATGACATCGCCGAGCGTCTCTGAGTCGTCCGTAGAGATCATCGCCGCCGGGATCGTGAGCTGGTCGACGAAGTCGCCGGGTCCCAGGGCCGAGGGCAGACCGCCGAAGCCGTTCCACAGAACCACGGCGCTGGCGCCCATCTCCTGAGCGCGGAACACCTTCTCGGAGCCCGTGCAGTCGCCGCCTCCGGTTGCGCCCTTGAAAACCAACGCGATGTGGCCGCCGAAACTACCCGGCGGTGTGTTGTCGCAGAGCATCCGATCGCTCGGCGCCGGGTTCGCGGGATCGGCCGGCGGATCGAACTCGCGCGCGTCGATGATCTGGTCGGTGATGTCGGTGTCCAGTGGCGCCGCCCAGTCCTGCGGGACCATCAGGCCGTCGTCGGGCAGATCCGTCTGCGGCGTGTCGACCGTGAGCGTCTGCGCGACGAACTGGTCAATCGACGCGGCAACCGAGACGACGCCCTTCGCGTTCGCGGGCGTGCCGGTGATGTAGGCGGAGCCACCGACAGGCTGGTTGCCCGAGTTCCCGGCCGAGGCCACGAACACTGTGCCCAGATCGACCACCCGCTGCGCGGCACGCGCCTCGACGGAGTTCAGGGTGCCGTAGTCAACGCCACCCGAGAACGAGATCACATCGGCGGCGTCCCTGGTGGAGCCGTCGCCGTTGGGATCCATCGCGTACTCGTAGCCGCGCACGAGCACGTCATCGGTCGAGTTGCCCTCGTCCCAGACCTTGACGGCCCAGATGTTCGCCTTGGGCGCGACGCCCTTTCCGATCTCGCCGGGGACGCCGAGCCCACAACAGGTGCCGGCCGTGTGCGAGCCGTGCCCGTCGCGGTCGAGCGGATCGGGATCAGGATGGGGCGTGTCGTTGGTCGGGTCCTCGTTATTGCCGTCATCGACGACGTCGTAGTTCGAGCCGACGAAGTCGTAACCCTTGGTGACCTTGTCCGTGGGGAAGGTTGGATCGCCCGTCTGCGGGTCGTCCTCGATCACGTTCGGGTCGTTGTTGGCGTAGTCATCCGGATCACCGGAGCCGCCGAAGTTCGCATGGGTGTAGTCGACGCCGGTGTCGACGACGGCCACGTTCATTCCCTGGCCCCTGACGCCGAGGTCCTTCCAGACCTCCGGAGCGCCGATGAAGGGCACGCTCGTCTCGTTCTGCTTCTGCACGATCGAGACCGGCTGCACCGAGGCGACGTCGGAGCGCCCCGCCAGCGCGGACGCCGCGTCCGGTGAGAGCTGCGCCGAGAAGCCGTTGACGAGCACGTCGTAGCGGAACACCACGTCACCGCCCATCGACTTGGCCTCCGCGATGGCGCCCGCCTGGCTCGCCTTGGCGGCATCGGCCGTGTTCACCTGTGCGGCCTTCGACTGGGCCCCGCCGGCCCTCGCCCGGTCCGCCACCGAGGGCGCGTTCATGACGACGAAGTAGCGGCCGAGGTCGTTCCCGCGGGCCGCGGCCGGAACGAAGCCGTCCCGGACGCCCTCGCTGCGGAGCTCTGCCCGCCCAGTCGACTGTTGTGACGGACTGGCCGCCACGACAGCAGCCCAGGAAACCGTGGCGGTTGCGGCCACGACGGCAAGCACGAACAGCAGGCGACGACGAATCATCGATCCCTCCCTCGAGAGTCCCCCAGTGAGCGCACCCCTGCGCACGTGGACCGGAGTCCTATAACGCGATCGCGCGATTGTCAAGCGCCCGTGCCTGACGACCCGAGATCCGCCGCTTGACTAGCGGGCCTTACGCAGGTGGGCCCGTGCCTCGTGACGGGCGATCACGGTCCCGACGAGCTTCTGGATCTCGGGATCACCGCCCACCTTCACGTCGCCGTGCTCGAACGCCTCGCGCCACTCCTGGACCCTGCCCTTCGTCGCCAGCTCGTTGAAGTGCGAGCGCGGCAGCGAGATGTCGACCCGGGCGTCGTCCGGCACCCCCTTTCGAACCTGGGGCCCGGGCAGCTCGACGCGATAGACCTGGACGTCACCGCGGCCGCGCAGCTCTAGCCCGACGACGAGCTTCAGCTTTGCGAGCGCCGGAATCTCAGCAACGAAACGGCGATAGGCGGTTGCGATGAGCTCTGGGGCGCCCGGCATCTAGTTCGGATTCCGCTCGAGCAGCTTCCGGCCGATCAGCATCTTCTGGATCTCGGAGGTCCCCTCGCCGATCAAGAGCAGCGGCGCGTCGCGGTAGATGCGCTCGATCTCGTACTCCTTCGAGTACCCGTAGCCGCCGTGGATGCGAAGTGCCTCCTCGGCGTTCTCCTTTGCCGCCTCGGAGGCGAACAGCTTCGCCATCCCGGCCTCCAGGTCGGAGCGCTCGCCCGCGTCCTTCATCCGCGCGGCCTTCATCGTCAGCAGGCGCGCGGCCTCGAGCCTCGTCCCCATCTCGGCGAGCTTGAAGGTGATCGCCTGATGCTGCGCGATGGGCTTGCCGAAGGCCTTGCGCTCCTGGCTGTAGCGGAGCGCGAGCTCGAGGGCCCGCTGGGCGACGCCGACGCCGCGGGCAGCGACGTTCACCCTACCCACCTCGAGCGCGTCCATCATCTGGCCGAATCCCTTGCCGAGGCCGTCGGGCCCACCCAGGATCCGATCCTCACCCACCTTGAAGCCGTCGAAGACGAGCTCGGTGGACTCAACGCCCTTGTAGCCCATCTTCTTGATCTTCGGTGGGATCTTCAGGCCTGGTACCTCGTCGGCACCGGGCTCCTTCTCGCAGATGAAGCACGTCATGCCCTTGTACGGGGGCTCGGCCTTGGGGTCGCTCTTGACGAGGACGAAGACGACGCCGGATCGGAGGCCGTTCGTCACCCACATCTTCTGGCCGTTGATCTCCCAGTTCCCCTCGTCGGCCTGTGTCGCGGTCGACTTGATTCCCTGGACGTCGGATCCCACCTCGGGCTCGGACAGGGAGAAGGCGGCGCGGATCTCCCCCGTCGCCATCTTCGGCAGGAAGTAGTCCTTCTGCTCGTCGGTGCCGTACTTCATCAGCAGGTAGGAGCCAATGAAGTGGGTGTTGACGACGCCCGAGATCGAGATCCAGCCGCGTGAGAGCTCCTCCACGATCATCGCGTAGGTGGTGAGGTCGAGTCCCATCCCGCCGTGCTCCTCGGGGATGGTCACGCCGAACAGCCCGAGCTCCTTCATCTGCTCGACGATCGCCTCGGGGAACTTGTCCTCGTGATCGAACTCCTCCGCGACGGGAAGGATCTCGTTGTCGACGAACTGGCGCACCATCTCGGTGATCGCCTTCTGCTCGTCGGTCTTGTCGATGTACGTGGCGGTGGCTACGGCCATAGCTCCTTCGATCGCTGGGTGTGCTCTGGAAGTCCTCGGCGGGCGTGAAGGATACTTCGCGCCAATGGCCGACCCCGACGCCCAAGCCGCGGCTCGCGAGGTCCTCTCCACCTTCCTCAGCGAGGGCAACGACCTCGGCGACATGCGCGATGCCCTGCCCGCCCTGACCGAGTTCCTCTCAGTTGCGGCGACACCGGACTTCACGTGCGTCATGGTCCCTCTGCCCCCCACCCCCGAGGTGGAATATCCGGGCGTCGAGGGGGTTTCCCGGGCCTGGAGCGACTGGGGCGAGGCGTTCGAGACCCTTCGCGCCGAGCTGGAGGAGGTGCGTGAGGCCGAGCGCCACATCGTGATCCTCGTGACACAGATCGCCGTGACGCGCCACGGGGGCGTCGAGATCCGCCAGCCGAGCGCGATGGTGTTCGCCTTCGACGATGCCGGACGAGTGACGCGAGCCGAGTTCCATCTCGACCAGGACGCCGCCCTGCGGGCGGCCGGCCTCGTCTAGAGCTCCCAGCCGAAGCAGCGCGACGTCCAGCTCGGGTGCTCGCGCTCGTAGAAGCGGTGCGCATCCGGCCGTGCGTCCCCGGAATCGAGCTCCAGGTGAGTGGCGCCGCGCTCGCGCGCCCAGTCCTTCGCAGCGTCCAGGAGCGCCTTGCCGACACCCTGCGAGCGGTGATCCGGATGCACGGCGAGGTCCTCGACCCAGGCGCGGTAGCCGTAGCGGACCGAGTGCAGGTCCTGGTAGCCGGTGCAGATGCCGATCAGCTCCCCGCCTGGCTCCTCGGCGATCAGCACCGCGCAGTCGTGGGAGTCGATGGCCTGGCGCAACGCCACGGCGGCGCGCGTCGGCTCCCACTGCCCCGGCTTCGATCCCGGCGGCGCGAAGAGCCACTCATAGGCAACCAGGATGCCCTCCTCCTCTCCGGGCTCTGCGGCTCTCACCTCGAAGCTCACGCCGGGCAGACTACGGCGTGGACGCCCTCCCCCGATTTCCGTCTCGCTTCCACCGCAACTTCCCCGTGCGCCCAAGCGTACCGCCGGCCGGATCGCCGCCCGCGGCCTCTCCGCTAGCGTTCCCGCCCATGCGAAATCCTCGCCTGTTCGCTCACGCACTTGCGATCGGCGCGCCCGATCCGGTGCTCGAGGTCCCCGTCAAGCCCTCGCGGATGATCCACTTCCTCGACTTCTCGAACGAGAAGATGGCCGCGAAGGCCGCCGACATCGCTGCCACGACCGACATCCTGCTCGGCAACCTCGAGGACGCGGTGCCCGTCGATCGCAAGGAGGCGGCACGCGAGGGATTCATCAGGGCCGCCAACGAGCTCGACTTCGGGGAAACGGCGCTCTGGACGCGCGTCAACTCGCTGGAGAGCCCGTGGGTCCTCGACGACCTGACGAAGATCGTGACCGAGGCGGGCAACCAGGTCGAGGTCATCATGGTGCCCAAAGTCGAGGGACCATGGGACATCCATTACGTCGATCGCCTGCTGGCGCAGCTCGAGGCGAAGGCAAAGGTGGAGCGGCCGATCCTCGTCCACGCGATCCTCGAGACGTCACTCGGCGTCGTCAATCTCGAGGAGATCGCGACCGCGAGCCCGCGCATGCAGGGGATGAGCTTCGGCCCGGCCGACCTCGCGGCCTCACGGCGGATGAAGACCACGAGGGTGGGCGGCGGCCATCCCGGCTACCGGGTGATCGAGGACCCGCACCCAGAGGACGAGGAAGCCCCGCGCGCCACCGCCCAGCAGGACCCGTGGCACTACTCGATCGCGCGCATGGTCGACGCCTGTACCTCAGCCGGCCTGCTGCCCTTCTACGGGCCCTACGGCGACATCAAGGACACCCAGGGATGCGAGACGCAGTTCCGGGCGGCCTTCCTCCTCGGCTGCGTCGGCGCCTGGTCGCTGCATCCCGTCCAGATCGAGATCGCAAAGAAGGTCTTCAGTCCCGCTCCCGACGAGGTCCTCTTCGCGAAGAAGGTGCTCGAGGCGATCCCCGACGGGCGGGGCGTCCACATGATCGACGGCAAGATGCAGGACGACGCCACCTGGAAGCAGTGCAAGGTGATGGTCACCCTTGCCGAGGAGCTCGCGAAGCGCGACCCCGAGCTGGCCGAGGCCTACGAGCTCTGAGCCGGCGGTCGCCGCAAGTCAACGGGCGTCAGCCGAGACGCGCCTTGAGCGCCCTGAGCTGATCGCGGACCTCCTGCGGAAGATCGTCGCCGAATCGAGCCAGGTGCTCCTCGACCTGGGGCAGTTGGTCACGCAACGCGTCGGCGTCGACGGTCAAGAGCTCCCGGATCGCCTCCGGCGACACAGCGATGCCGTCGATGTTGATCTCGCCCTCGGCCGGGACCAGGCCGATCGGGGTTTCGACCGCTTCAGCCTCGCCGGCACACCGCCGGAAGATCCACTCGAGCACGCGGCTGTTCTCACCGAAGCCCGGCCACAGGAACTTGCCATCCGAGTCCCTGCGGAACCAGTTGACGACGAAGATCCGCGGCATCTGGTTGGGATGCTCGCGCCCCATCGCCAGCCAGTGGCCGAAGTAATCGGCCATGTTGTAGCCGCAGAAGGGCAGCATCGCCATCGGGTCGAAGCGGAGCTGGCCGACCTTCCCCGTGGCCGCAGCCGTCGTCTCCGACGACATCGTCGCGCCCAGGAAGACACCGTGCTCCCAGTCGAACGCCTCGGTCACCAACGGGACCACGGTGGCCCGGCGGCCACCGAAGAGGAAGGCGTCGATCGGCACGCCGGCGGGGTCCTCCCACTCGTCCGCGATGCAGGGGCACTGCGCCGCCGGCGTGGTGAACCGCGCGTTCGGGTGAGCGGCCGGCTCGTCGGCGTCCGGGGTCCACTCGCCCCCCTTCCAGTCGATGGCGTGAGCGGGCGCCTCACCGGTCATGCCCTCCCACCAGACGTCGCCGTCGTCGGTCAGGGCGCAGTTGGTGAAGATGGAGTTGCGCTCGATCGTCGCCATCGCGTTCGGGTTGGTCTTGTGCGACGTGTTCGGCGCGACCCCGAAGAAGCCGTACTCGGGGTTGACGGCGTGCAGGCGGCCATCCTCGCCGAACTTCATCCACGCGATGTCGTCGCCGACGGTCTCGACCTCCCACCCGGGCAGGGTCGGGATCAGCATCGCGAGGTTGGTCTTGCCGCAGGCCGACGGAAAGGCGCCGGTCACGTACTTCACTTCGCCCTCGGGCGAGGTCAGCTTCAGGATCAGCATGTGCTCGGCCATCCAGCGCTCGTCGCGCGCCATCACCGAGGCGATCCGAAGCGCGAAGCACTTCTTGCCGAGCAGCGCGTTGCCGCCGTAGCCCGAGCCGTAGGACCAGATCTCGCGTGACTCGGGGAAGTGCACGATGTACTTGTTCTCGGCGTCGCAGGGCCACGGGACGTCCGCCTCGCCGGGCGCGAGCGGAGCGCCGACCGAGTGGAGGCAGGGAACGAACTCGCCGTCGCCGAGCACATCGAGCGCGCCGCGACCCATCCGGGTCATGATCCGCATCGAGGTGGCGACATAGGCCGAGTCCGTCAGCTGCACGCCGATGTGCGCGATCGGCGAGCCGAGCGGGCCCATCGAAAACGGGACCACGTACAGCGTCCGGCCGCGCATCGAGCCGCTGAAGAGCTCCTCGAGGACCTCGCGCATCTCGTGCGGCTCGCGCCAGTTGTTCGTCGGGCCGGCGTCGTGCTCGCGCTCTGAGCAGATGAAGGTCCGATCCTCGACCCGGGCGACGTCGCCTGGGTCCGAGCGGGCCAGGTAGGAGTTGGGCCGCTTCGCGTCGGCGAGGCGCTCGAACGTTCCGGAGTCGACGAGCTGCTGGCAGAGGCTGTCGTACTCCTCGGCCGATCCGTCACACCAGTGGATCTCGTCGGGCTGAGTCAGCTCCGCGATCTCCTCCACCCATGCGATCAGCTTCTTGTTCTTCGTGGGAACGGTCGTGGCGGCCTCACTCAAGGGCTCGTCAACTCCTTTCAGACGCGGTCCAGCCGGCGGTTGGCAAAACGGAAAGACGCCCCGCGGACTACCCGCTGGGCGCCCCGCCATTCTGTCGCAATCGTAGGCGGTGCGGATCGCCAACCGGTCCAGGCGCGCGCTCAAGGGGCTTCTGCGCATTCTTCGGCTCCTCTTATGCGCGGCTTCGAGCGGGCTTAGGGGGCTGCGATTCCATGCCCCGTGCCCGGCGGCGGTCCACCGGGTCCCGGACGGACCTCACGCGTGCCCCCAGCGGCGGCCGCCGGGCACGACTTCACCCCGCGAAAGGAGCCGGGTGTTCTACCTGCGTTACATGGCCTCGGAGCTCAGGCGGCGCCGTGGCCGCACCGAGCTGGTCGACCGCGATATCGATGGCGAGCACTTCCGGGTCCTCACCGAACCGGTCGACCACCACGGCGCGGTCATCCTCGCGCGCTCGCTTCAAGGGGTCGACGACGTCCTCGCGCGACTGCGTGTGATCCTCGCCGTCGTCGCGGCCACGGGCGTGGCCCTCGCCGCGGTCCTCGCGTGGCTGGTCTCGCGCCAGGCGATGGCGCCCATCCGGCGGCTGACGGCAACTGCCGAGCACGTCGGCGCCACCGAGGACCTCTCGCAACGGATCGAGGTCGGCCGGGGGGATGAGGTGGGCCGGCTCGTCGTCCGCTTCAACGAGATGCTCGACACGCTGCAGGCGTCGCGCGCGGAGCTTGCGGGCTCGGTGGAGGCTCAGCGACAACTCGTCGCGGACGCCTCGCACGAGCTGCGGACCCCGGTCGCCAGCCTCCGCACGGACATCGAAGTGCTGCTGGAGCATCCGGAGATGCCGCAGGCCGAGCGAGCCCGGCTGCTCGGGACCGCTCGGGACCGCAGCGAGGAGCTGGGGCGTCTAATCGGGGACGTGATCGAGCTTGCGCGGGGCGACGAGCCGGTCGCAGCTCGCGACGAGGTGCGGCTGGATCGGCTCGCTGCCGAAGCTGTCGAACGCGCTCGCCGACTCGCTCCCGAGCGCCGCTTCGAGACGGACCTCCAGCCGGCCGTCGTCGCCGGCGACGCTGAGCGGCTGGCACGCGCTGTCGACAACCTGCTCGACAACGCCTGCAAGTACAGCCCGGACTCGGAGTCCGTCGAGGTCCGTGTCGGCGAGGAGGGCCTCGTCGTCCGCGACCACGGCCCGGGCATCCCACCCGCCGAGGCGGAACACATCTTTGACCGCTTCCATCGCGGCGCCTCGGCTCGGGATGCGCCGGGATCCGGGCTCGGGCTTGCGATCGTCCGCCAGGTCACCGAAGCGCACGGAGGGTGGGTGAGCGTCGAGCAGGCTCCCGGAGGCGGCGCGCTGTTCAGGCTCGCGCTGCCGGGGGAATAATCTTCGGCGCCCCTTCCCGAAAGGAGCCGCAATGGACGCGGGCACGATTCCCGAGACGGCCGTCGACGAGCTCGCCGTGAACACGATTCGCACGCTGGCGATGGATGCCGTGCAGCAGGCGAACTCGGGCCACCCCGGCGCGCCGATGGGCCTCGCTCCCCTCGGCTACGTGCTCTTCACGCGGATCATGCGCCACAGCCCGGCGAATCCGAAGTGGCCGAACCGCGACCGATTCGTGCTCTCCAACGGCCACGCCTGCATGCTCCAGTACGCGCTCCTTCACCTCTGCGGGTATGACCTGACCCTCGACGACATCCGCTCGTTTCGCCAGTGGGGAAGCCGGTGCCCCGGCCACCCCGAGTACGGGGTGACGCCGGGCGTCGAGGTAACCACCGGCCCGCTCGGCCAGGGCTTCGCCAACAGCGTCGGCTTCGCGCTCGCCGGGGCCATCCTCGCCGAGCGGTTCAACACGGAGCGCGACTCGATCGTCGACCACCGCACCTGGGTGATCTGCGGCGACGGCGACATGGAGGAGGGGGTCTCCTCCGAGGCCGCGTCGCTGGCCGGGAACCTCGGGCTCGGGAACCTCACCGCGATCTACGACGACAACGAGATCCAGATCGAGGGCTCCACCCACCTCGCCTTCCACGAGGAGGTGGCGCAGCGATTCCAGGCCTACGGGTGGTCGGTCCACGAGCTTCCGCGCGAGGCCGGACTCGAACAGATCGAGCTTGCCCTCCGCGAGGCGGCCGGCGTCACCGACCGGCCCTCGCTGGTCATCCTCCCGACCCACATCGGCTATGGAAGCCCGCACAAGCAGGACACGGCCTCCGCCCATGGCGAGCCGCTGGGCGAGGACGAGCTCAAGCTCACCAAGGAGGCGCTGGGCTGGCCCTCGCAGGAGCCCTTCTTCGTCCCCGAGGAGGTCCGCGAGGTGTTCGCGGGAGTCGGCGAGCGGGGCCTCGAGGCGGAACGCGAGTGGTCGGAGCGATTCGAGCAGTACGCCGCCGATAACCCAGAGCTCGCCGCCGAGTTCGAGCGTGTCACCCGTCGCGATCCGCCTGACCTCCCCGAGATGACGGACGCGCCTCAGAAGGCGCCAGATGATGGGCCGATTGCGACCCGCGCCGCATCGGGAGAGGCGCTCAACTGGCTGGCGCCGCGCATCCCGGAGCTGCTCGGGGGCGCCGCGGACCTCGCGCCCTCGACGGCGACGCACCTGAAGGGCGAGCCCGACGTCCTGCGCCACAGCTTCGCCGGGCGCAACCTGCACTTCGGCGTCCGCGAGCACGCGATGGGGGCGATCGTCAACGCACTCACGATCGAGGGCATGCGTGCCTATGGCGCGACGTTCCTGAGCTTCTCCGATTACATGCGCGAGCCGATCCGCCTCGCGGCGCTGATGGAGATTCCAGCAATCTTCGTCTTCACCCACGACTCGATCCTCATGGGCGAGGACGGGCCGACGCACCAGCCGATCGAGCAACTCGCGTCGCTGCGCGCGATGCCCAATCTGGAAGTGATCAGGCCGGCCGACTACCGCGAGACATTCCTCGCCTGGCGCTGGCTCTTGGGGAGCTCCAACGTTCCCACCGCGCTGGTGCTCAGCCGCCAAAAGCTCCCGGTGCTCGACCCGGCCCGAATCCCCGACGATGCGGTCGAGCGGGGCGCCTACGCGTACCGCGGCGACTCGGCTGAGCCGGACCTCGTCCTCATCGGGACCGGGTCCGAGGTCTCCCTCTGCTGTGACGCAGCCGATCTGCTCGAGGGCGACGGAGTCGGTGTGCGCGTTGTCTCGATGCCCTGCTCCGAGCGCTTCGCCGCCCAATCCCAGGCGTACCGCGAAGAGGTGTTGCCACCCGCCGTCGGGGCAAGACTGTCGGTTGAGGCGGGCTCTCCCCTCGGCTGGCGGCGATGGATCGGCGAGCGCGGCGACAGCGTCGCCCTCGAGCGATTCGGTGCGTCGGCCCCGGGACCCGTCGTTGCCGAGCACCTCGGATTCACGCCTGAAGCGGTCGCGAGCCGCGCCAGGGAACTGCTCGAGGCATGAAGATCGCGTGCGGCTTCGATCACGCGGGCTATCCGCTCAAGGCGGAGCTCCTCGAGATCGTCCGCGAGGCCGGGCACGAGCCCATCGACCTCGGCACTGATTCGACCGAGCCGATCGACTACCCGGAGATCGCGCTGGCCGTCGGCAAGACGGTCGCCTCGGGCGAAGCCGAGCGCGGCGTGCTGGTCTGCGGCTCGGGCGCGGGCGTGTCGGTCGCCGCCGGCAAGCTGCCGGGGATCAAGGCGGCGACGGTGCACGACGAGTACACCGCCCATCAGGCGGTCGAGCACGACGATTTGAATGTGATCTGCCTCGGCGCGCGCGTCGTCGGCTCGGAGCTCGCCGGCGAGATCGTCCGGACCTACCTCGGCGCGGTCTTCTCCGGCGTGGAGCGGCACCGGCGGCGGGTGGCGAAGGTCGAGGCCCTCGAGCGCGATGGCCTGAATGCCGACCTCGGCCCGATCACCGCCGATGACGGGCCGCCGGCCGGAGCTCCAGGATGACCGCGGGTCCTGGCGCCCAGCTTCAGGCCAGCGTCGCCACCGCCGGCGCCACGCCTGCCGAGAACCCCTTCGCCCGCGACGTGTCGCACCCGGCTCCCGGGCCGACGACGCTCGTCATCTTCGGCGCCAGGGGCGATCTCGCCGCACGCAAGCTGATCCCGGCGATCTACAACCTGCTCGTGTCCGGCTTGCTCCCGGAGCGATTGCGCGTGATCGGCGTCTCGCGCGACGAGGATCCCAACGCGTTCCGCGAGCGGGCGCGCAACGCGATCGAATCGTTCTCGCGAACTGAGCTCACGCCCGAGGGATGGGACGCCCTCGAGACGCGACTCGAGTCGATGTACGGTGACTTCGGGGACGAGGGCATGTTCGATGAGCTCGCGGCGCGGCTGCGAGATGGGGACGGCGACGACCCCTCCCAGCGCGTCTTCTATCTGGCCGTCGCACCTCGCTTCTTCTCCCAGATCGCGCGCTCGCTCGAGCGGGTCGGCCTGGGCCGGAGCTCCGCGGCGCCGGCTCGGCTGCTGGTCGAGAAGCCGTTCGGGCACGACCTGCGCTCCGCCGGGGAGCTCAACGCGGAGCTCACGCGGGCCTTCGACGAGTCGCAGATCTTTCGCATCGACCACTACCTCGGCAAGGAGACCGTCCAGAACGTGCAGGTGATGCGGTTCGCAAACGGGATCCTCGAGCCGGTGTGGAACCGGCGCTACGTGGAGCAGGTGCAGATCACGGTCGCGGAGGACATGGGAATCGGTCACCGAGCCGCCTACTACGACTCGGCGGGCGCGATTCGCGACGTCATCCAGAACCACGCGCTGCAACTGGTCGCGCTGACGGCGATGGAGCCGCCCGCGCGTTTCGAGGCGGACACGATCCGCGACGAGAAGGTGAAGCTCCTGCGGTCGGTCCGACGCTACGAGCCGTCCGAGGTGAGCGACTACGTCGTCCGGGGGCAGTACTCGAGCGGCTGGGTCGGCGGCGAAGCGGTCCCGGGGTACCTCGAGGAGGAGGGAGTCGAGCCTGACTCCAACACGGAGACCTATGTGGCGATGCGCGTGGAGATCGACAACTGGCGCTGGGCGGGAACGCCGTTCTACGTTCGCGCCGGCAAGCGCCTCGCGCGCCGGGTCACCGAGATCGCGGTGCGTTTTCGCCCCGTCCCCCATCTGCCGTTCGCCCCGACCGACATGACCGGAGACGTCGAGCCGAACGAGCTCGTGCTCTCGGTCCAGCCGGAGGAGGGCGCGTCGCTGCGGATCGTCGCCAAGGTGCCGGGGCAGACCATGAACGTGCGACCGGTGCAGATGGAGTTCAACTACGGCGAGGCATTCATGTCGACCTCGCCCGAGGCCTACGAGCGCCTCCTCCACGACGCCCTGCGAGGGGACGCGACGCTGTTCACGCGCGCGGACGAGGTCGAAGCCGAGTGGAAGGTCGTTGACCCGATCCTGCAGGCGTGGGACGGCGACGGAGGACCCGCGCCATACGAGGCCGGCGGCCAGGGCCCGGCGCAAGCCGACGAGCTGCTCGCGGTCCGCGGCCGGACCTGGAGGCGGATCTGAGCGCGGGGCACGAGACCGGAACCTGGGCGGCCACCGGCGTACGCGCTGCCGACGTGGCCGCGGGACTCGCTCGTCTGCACACCGAGCACCAGCGCCATGAGCACCTGCACGCTGCGGCACGGACGCTCAACCTCGTGGTCGCCCCCGTCGCCGGTGAAGGAGAGCGCGCCGTTGTGGACGAGATCGACCGGCTCGGCGCCCACAGCCCGGCGCGGGCCATCGTGCTGCGCGACCACGAGCACGAGCGACTCGACGCTGAAGCCGTGCTGGACTGCGAGGTCCGCCCGGAGAGCGGCCGAGTGGGGATCTGCCATGACCGGGTGCTGCTCTCCGCCGACCGCTCGCGGCTGGATCACGCGGACTCGCTGATCGCTCCGCTGCTGGTGCCCGACCTGCCCGTGATCGCCTGGCTGCCGGACGCCGCTCGGGTTGACCAGGGCGCCGTGGCCCGGCGCGCCGATCACGTGGTGACGGACTCGGGGCACACCGCGGCCCCCATGCTGGATGACGCCGCGGCGCTCGCCGACCTTGGCCCGGTACACGATCTCGCCTGGGGGCGGCTCGAGCGCTGGCGGGTCGCCGTGGCCGCCGCGTGGGAGCGGCCCGAGCGCCGCGCCGCGCTTCGCGAGCTGGGGGAGGTCGAGCTCCAACACGGGGCCGATGCGACGGCCGAGGCGCTCCTGCTCGGCGGGTGGATCGCCGCGCGTACAGGGCTGGACGCGAGCGCCGTGTCCTTTGCCCGCGGCGAGTCCGGGATCGAGTCGCTGCGCTTCGCCACGGCGAGGGAGGAGGTCGTAGTGGATCCGCCACTTGCGCGCGTCGGCGCGCAGGAGGCCTTCGTTCGCGCCCTCGTCCCGACACGTGCCTACCAGAGCGGCTATCCCGAGGCGCTCGCCATTGCACGAGCCCTGCAGGAGGCGCGATGAACGAAGTCCCCGTGACCGTGCGCAGGGTGGAGGACGAGGGCGAGGCGACGCGGCTGGCGGCGGCGCGCCTTGAGGAGCTCATCTCCGAGGCCGTGGCGCTCCGCGAGCATGCACACGTCGCCCTTGCCGGCGGCGCCACCCCCCGCCCCGCGTATGAGCTGCTGGCGGAGCGCGTAGGCGAGCCCGCCGGGCTCGAGATCTGGTTCGGCGACGAGCGCGCCGTCGGTCCCGCCGACGAGGAGAGCAACTTCCGCATGGTCAACGAGGCGCTCGGCGGAGCGCTCGAGCCCGAGGCGATCCACAGGATCGAAGGCGAACGCGGTGCGGAGGAGGCCGCCGACCGTTATGCGGCACTGCTGGCCGAAGGCCTGCCGAAGGGAGCGGATGGGCTGCCGCTGCTCGACGTCGCGCTCCAGGGAATGGGACCCGATGGCCACACCGCATCGCTCTTCCCGGGCCATCCGGCGGTCGGGGCCGACGGCCTCTGCGTGCCCGTGCACGACGCCCCGAAACCCCCACCGGACCGGATCACGATGACGGTGCCGGTGCTCCGCGCGGCGCGACGGATCGTCTTCCTCGTCACGGGCGACGACAAGGCCGAGGCCCTCGCGCGCATGCTCGAGGCGAGCGATCCGAGCGTTCCCGCCAGCCTGCTCACCGGCCCGCGGACCGAGCTGATCGCCGACCGTGCGGCGTTGTCGCGTGCCGAGCTCCCGCCCGGCTGACCCGCCCCCTGGGCGGCTCGGCGCTTGCCTTCACCCGCTAGGGTTCCGCGCCGCACCCAGGCTCCACCCCAACCGCCCCCCATGCGCTTCTACGAGTACGAGTCCCGCCGCATAGTCGAGCGCGCCGGCATCCCGGTGACGAAGTACGGCTTCTGCAGGACGCCGGAAGAGGCGCGCGCCGCCGCCGCCGAGATCGGCGGGCCGACGGTCATCAAGTCGCAGGTGCTGACCGGCGGGCGCATGAAGGCCGGCGGTGTGAAGTTCGCCGACTCGCCGGACGAGGCGGCAGCGCATGCGGCCACGATCCTCGAGCTCGAGATCGGCGGGCACATGCCGGTTGGCGTCCTCGTCGACCCGAAGGCCGAGGTCGAGCAGGAGTACTACGCAGCGGTCCTGTGGGATGGCCGCGCCAAGCGCCCGATGATGCTGTTCAGCGACATGGGCGGGATCGACATCGAGCAGGTGGCCGCCGAGCATCCGGACCATGTCGGCCGAGGGCATCTGTCGAACCTCCACCCCATCTCGGACTTCCAGGCGAAGCAGGCGGTCGCCGCGACCGGCATGACCGGCTCGGCGCTGAACCGGGCCACGGCGGTGCTGGCCAAGCTGGCTCGCCTGCAGCGAGAGTTCGACATGACGCTCGCCGAGATCAATCCCCTCGCGCGCCTGGCCGACGGATCCTTCGTCGCCCTCGACGCCCACATGGAGATGGAGGACGAGGCGGTGCCACGTCAGCGGGCCGTCCTCGGCGAGCTGGGCATCTCGAGCGACGAGCCGCGGGAGCTCTACGAGCCAAGCGAGTTCGAGCGCAACGTGAAGGCCATCGACGCGGCGGATCACCGCGGTGTGATCCAGGGCAAGGACCACGGATTCCAGGGCAACCTGGGCCTCGTGATCGGCGCCGGCGGCGGTTCGCTCACGCTCACCGACGCGGTGCGCTCCCAGGGCGGTAAGCCCGCCAACTACGCGGAGATCGGCGGCAACCCGTCAGTCGCCAAGTCGAAGGGCCTCGCGATGGAGGTGCTGAAGAAGGACGGCGTCGAGAAGATCGCGGTGATGATGTCGATCGTCTCCAACACCCGCGTCGACATCGTCGCGCGCGGCGTGATCAAGGCCTGCCTCGAGCTCGGCAAGGACCCGGCCGAGACGATCGCCGTCTTCCGCATCCCCGGTGCCTGGGAGGAGGAGGGCGCGAAGATCCTCGACAAATACGGGATTGAGTTCAGAGATCGCGGGACCTCGATGTGGGAGGCCGCCGGAGAGGCGGTTTCGAAGATCCAGGGGGCAGGGACGTGAGGGCGATGCGGGACGAGGCAATAAGGGCCGGAGACCCGAATGGCCGTGTCGAGTTGTTTCGGTATATGCGAACAAACTCGACACGCGGCCGCGGATGCTCCTTCAGTGCCCCATCGCGGAGGGCGTTCCAATGAGCATCCTCCTCTCCGAGGACTTCACGTTCATCGTCCAGGGCATCACGGGGCGCGAAGCCGTGAACCTGACTCGCGAGTGCCTCGACTACGGCTCGAAGGTGGTTGGGGGCGTCACCCCAGGCCGCAAGGGGCGAGAGGTCCACGGCGTTCCCGTGTTTGACACCGTGGAGCAGGCCATCGAACACCACGGCGGGCCTATCGACGGCTCGGTGGTCACGGTCCCACCGGGGTTCACGAAGGACGCCGTGTTCGAGGCGATCGAGAACGGCATCAAGTTGGTGGTCATCGTCACCGAGCGAATCCCGCGCCGAGACGTGGCCGAGATGGTCGAGCTCGCGAACCTGCGCGGCGCCAGGATCATCGGGCCCAACTGCCTGGGCCTGATCGTGCCGGGCGTTTGCAAGATGGGCGGGATCGGTGGTCCCGCGAATGACGCGGCCAAGGCGTACTCGGCCGGCCCGATCGGCGTGATGTCACGGTCGGGCGGGATGACGACGGAGATCTCGTCCACGCTCACGGCTGCGGGTCTCGGGGTCTCGACGGCGATCTCGATCGGCGGCGACGCCATCATCGGCTCGACCTACGCTGAGCTCATGCCGCTCTTCGAGGAGGATCCCCAGACGGAAGCCATCGTGATCTACACGGAGCCTGGCGGCCGGATGGAGGCCGAGCTCGTCGATTGGCGCGAGCGGGCCGGATCGCGCCTGCCCATCGTCGCGTTCATGGCCGGGAAGTTCATGGATGACGAGGAAATGCAGGGCATGACCTTCGGACACGCCGGCACGATCGTCGAGGGTAAGGAGGACTCGGCGACGGAGAAGATCGCGCGGCTCGAGGCCGCGGACATCCCCGTCGTAGAGCGGATCGATGAGATTCCAGGCGCCGTCAGGGATCAACTGGGAGTCGCTGCCTGATGGATGGCGTGTTCATCGACGTCGAGGTGAGTCCCGAGGCTGCGAGCGACCCCGAGCTCGCGAAGAAGCTCGAGGAGGCCTGCCCGGTTGACATCTTCGCCGCGAACGGCGGGGTTCAGATCGTTCGCGAGAACCTCGACGAATGCGTTCTGTGCGGGCTCTGCCTCGACGCCGCGCCCGAGGGTGCGGTAGCCGTCAAGAAGCTCTACGACGGCACCGAGCTCGAGCCCTAGCCAGCGGGGCGCGGTCAGGCGGTCCGCGGCTCCGAGTGCGCCCGGCGGCAGAGGGTGCCTCCAGGAGCCTCGTAGGACTTCAGCCGTGCCACGAACGTGTTGCCGTTCTGCATGGGGATGTTGACGCCGTAGTGACCGCTCTCGCTCGCGAACGTCTTGGCGACCTTCGTCGTGCCGCCGCCGGGCTCCCGCCGGCGCAGCTGCACCTTGCGTCCGACGACGCACTCGTCCGCCGGCGAGCTCACCTTCCCGTAGAAGTGGTGGCCATTCTTGATGTGGAGCGTGACGTGGGAATCCACCGCCCCGTTGGCCGCGCCCGGCGCGAGCACTGCGACGCCGACCGCCACGGCGAGCGCTGATGCCCCAACAACCTTCCTGCGTCGAATCTGCATCGTTCCCCCTTCTTTTTCGTTACCGGCGCGCGCACCCTAGCCCAGGCCGCGCTCAGAAAAGTTTGACTTCCGCGGCGGCGTACGGAAGGCTACGACCGGCGCTCATCCGATTCATGGAGGAATTCATGTTGTCTCATCGCTCAGTTCGCATCGGCATCGCGGTGGCCTGTGCGGCGCTGCTCGCCCTCACCGCATCGGCGGCCGCGCGTGTGACCTTCAACAGCAAGATCAAGGTCTACAACTCGTTCCCCGCCTTTCACGGCAAGGTGAACTCGGACGGTCCCGAGTTCTGTCTCTCCCACCGCAAGGTCAAGATGTACAAGCAGCGCCGGGGTCCGGACAGGCTTCTCGGCAAGGATCGGACGAACGACCGCGGACGGTGGAGGGTGCGCTTCGAGCCTCCCTCAGGCGCCTATTACGCCAGGGTGAAGAAGCTCTCGAGCGCATCGATCGGCATCACCTGCCGCCGTGACAAGTCGAACGTCATCGTGATCGACTGATCGGAGCGGCGCCCCGCGCCGCCCTCAATCGTCGAAGTGGCCTTCGAACAGGCTGAACATCGCCCCCTGCGGGTCGCGCACGCCGGCGACCTTCCCGGCGCGAACCTCCATGGCCGGCACCACGGTCGCCCCGCCGAGCTCTTCGGCCTTGGCGAGCGATGAATCGACCGAGTTGGTCGCGAAGTAGGGCATCCAGTGCGGGGGAACGCCCTCCTCGTGCGAAGTGAGCTCGCGCAGCCCGCCGTTCTGCCCTGAGGCGCCACCCTGGTGGCCGATGATCCAGTAGCGAGGGCCCTCGTCGGCGGGGGCCTCCTCGAAGGTCCAACCGAAGAGGCCGGAGTAGAACGGCTGGACGCCCACCGGGTCATTGGTGGCGAGCTCGTTCCAGATGAGACAGCCGGGCGCGTTGACGCGTCCCGCGCCGATGGCGTCGCCGGCCTGCCAAACGCCGAACATCGCGCCGATCGGATCGGCGATCACTGCCATGCGACCGGCATCGCCGACGTCGAAGGGTCCGGCGTGCACCTGGCCGCCCAGCTCCTGCACCCGCCCGGCGGATTCGTCGGCGCCGGCGACGGCCACGTACGAGAACCAGTTCGGAGGCACGCCGGCCGAGACCTGCTGCTCCGGCTGCGCGGTGATGCCGGCGACGTCGCTGCCGTCCACCTTCGCCATGGTGTAGACCCCTCCCCCGCCCGGGATCTCGTTGTCCTCGGCACCCCAGCCGAACAGATCGCCGTAGAAGCTCTTGGCGCCCTCGGGGTCGGTCGTCGACAGCTCGACCCACGAGAACGTTCCCGGCTCATAACTCGTTCTTTCACCCATGCGTTGCCTCCTCTTCGATTCGTCTCACCAGGGGATCGGCGCGCGGTTGCGGAAGAACCCGCCAGTCGGCCCGTCGTCCGGGAGCGTGGCCAGCCAGACCGCGGTGTCGGCCCCCTCCTCCACCGAGCGCGGCGCGGCGGCGCCTCCCATGTCCGTGCGTACCCATCCCGGGCACATCGAGTTCACGAGGATCTCGGGCTCTTCCTCGGAGAGCACTCGGGTCAGCGCGTTCAGCGCCGCCTTCGAGAACCGATAGCCCGGGTTCCCGCCGTTCATCTCAGCGAGCTGGCCGGCCCCGCTGGAGACGTTGACGATGCGGGGATGGGCGCTTCGCCGGAGGAGTGGGAGGAGCCCCTGCGCAAGCCGCCACGCGCCGAACAGGTTCGTCTCCATGGTCAGATGCGCATCGTCAAGCGGCGCCGTCGCCGCCCTGCTGCCCACGATGCCCTGCACCCCGGCGTTGTTGACGAGCGCATCCAGGCGCCCAGGGCTACTCGCGACCCGCTCCACGAGCCGATCGACGCTCCCCTGGTCGGTCACGTCGAGTTGCTCTGATTGCATGGAAAGACGGCCTTCGTCACCGAGCTCTTCGGCAGCGCGCTCGGCCGCGGCAGCGTCGCGGGCCGTGACGATGACGTGATGGCCGGACTCCGCGAGCTGACGCGCGATCTCGCGGCCAATGCCGCGATTCGAGCCGGTGACGAGGGCGACGGGCTGCGCTTCGCTCACGCTCGGCACACTACGCGCCCGTGAACTTCATCACCGACGTCCTCGAGCGGTTCCCGGCCTCGAAGCCGCTGCTGGTCGCGATCACGCGGGACGGCGAGCGTCGGGTCTGGCACGGGGGTGAGCTCATCGCCCGCAGCGCCGGGCTCTCGGGAGCGTTCGCCGCTCGCGGCGTTCGCCGCGGCGATGTCGTGATGACGCTCGCGGGCAACCGGGTCGAGTGGGTGCTGGCCCTGCTGGCCTGCTGGCGGATGGGGGCGATCGCACTCCCCTGCAACACCCAGCTTCGGCGCCATGACCTGGAGCACCGGATCGCTGCCGCCAGCCCGGCGCTGTGCGTCGGCGAGGAGGATTTGCTCGGCGAGATGCCCGCCGGCGTCGAGTGCATGACGACGGCGGAGGTCGACGATGCGCTCGACGAGGACCGTCCCCAGGAGACTCCAGCGTCGATCGCGGAGCTTGACCCGGAGGACGGAGCGCTCATCGTCTTCACCTCCGGGACCACGGGCGAGCCGCGGGGCGTGTTGCACCCGCAGCGATACCTCCCGGCGCAGCGGATCCAGGCCGAGCGTTGGCTCGGGGCCAGGGACGGCGAGCTCGTCTGGGTGACGACGGCCACGGGGTGGTCGAAGTCCGCCCGCAACGTCTTCGTGGCGCCCTGGCTGTGCGGGGCCGCGGCCCTGATCGACGACTCGCGATTCGACCCGGAGCGCAGGCTCGACATCTGCGATCGCGAGGGCGTAAACGTCTTGTGCCAGGCCCCGACCGAGTACCGGATGCTCTGCAAGCGAACCGAGCTGCGACCGCTGCCCGCAATGCGCCGGATGGTCTCCGCCGGTGAGGCCCTCAACCCCGAGGTGATCGCGGAGTTCCGTCAGCACCTCGGACTCGACATCTGCGACGGCTACGGACAGACCGAGACGGGACACCTCACCGGGAACCTCGCCGGGGATGAGGTTCGCGACGGCTCGATGGGCAAGCCGCTTCCCGGCTTCGAGTTGCGTATCGCGGCCGACGGCGCGCCCGAGGGGGCCGGCGAGCTCGAGGTGCGCACCGAGACCTGCCCCACCTTTTTCAGCCGCTACCTCGACGGCGAGCCGTTCGCGGGCGAGTGGTGGCAGACCGGAGACATCGTCCGCCGAGACCCCGACGGCTACCTCTGGTACGACGGCCGCACCGACGACCTGATCATGTCAGCCGGCTATCGCATCGGCCCCTTCGAGGTCGAGTCGGCGCTGCTGGAGCATCCCGCGGTCGCCGAGGCCGCAGCCGTCGCGGCGCCGGACGCCGAGCGCGGCTCGGTGGTGAAGGCCGTCGTCGTCCTGCGCGACGGCGAGCCGTCGGACGAGCTGGCACGCGAGCTTCAGGACCACGTCAAGCGCGTCACAGCGCCCTACAAGTTCCCGCGGATCGTCGAGTTCGCCGACGAGCTGCCGAAGACGGCCAGCGGCAAGATCAAGCGCGCCGAGTTGCGGTAGCGGTCATCCGCGGCGCCCGGTCGCCGCAGCGCTCCGGCTAAAGGGGGCGAATCCTTGAGTTTCGCGGTCTCTACACGCTATGCGTGTACCAGCGCCGAAACTCGACGCGTTTCTGTCCTGGCTGGCGTCGCGCCAGCATGGGGTTGTCACTCGCGAGCAACTCATCGAGGCCGGGTTCGGCCGGGGCGTCATCCAGCGCCGGATCGACTCCGGACATTTGATCCCGGTGCACCCAGGCGTCTACCTCGTGGGGCACATGGCCGTAGCGCCGCTCGCATATGAGACCGCCGCGCTCCTGGCATGCCGGCCGCGCGCCCTCTTGAGCCATGCGACCGCCGCCCGACTCCTGCGCCTTCCCGCTCCCGAGGATGAGCTCATGCACGTGACGGTCGTCGGCCGCACGCGCCCGTCGCTGCGGGGCGTCCGTATCCACTCCATCAACAGGATCGACCCGGTGGACGAGCGCCGCCATGAAGGCCTCCCCCTCACTGCCCCCGCCTTGACCCTCCTCGACCTGGCCGGCTCTCGCAGAGCGGCCCAGCTCGAGGAGGCGCTGAATGAGGCACGCGCACAACGGATCGTGAGCGACTTCGAGCTCGCGGGTGTCCTCGAGCGCCACCCGAAACGCAAAGGCGCCCGTGCCCTGCGCGCATTGCTCGCCCGAGAGAAGGGACCCAAGATCACGCGCTCCGTAGCCGAGCGGCGAGCGCTCAGGGCAATGCGGAAGGCCGGGCTCGAACCGGATGCGAGCGATCACCCGATCGGCCCGTACCGAGTGGATTTCTGGTTCGAGGCGGAGCGAGTCGCCGTGGAAGTCGACGGTTACCGCTACCACGCGACGCCGAAGCGCTTCGTCGCCGATCGGCGCCGGGCCACTTACCTCGCGTCACGCGGCGTCCTCGTCTTTCCGCTCACCTGGAAGGACATCGAGGCGCCGATCAATGCGATGTCACGCTTGCGCGGAACCCTGCGCCACCGGCGTCAGCAGCGAGTTTCTGCGTCCGTACACGCATAGCGTGTAGAAGTGCAGAAACTCGAGGGCTTGAG
>JBKPNZ010000013.1:0-60955 GCA_046732895.1 Actinomycetota bacterium | reverse complement strand
AGCGCAAGTCGAGCGGCAAGCTGAAGCCGAAGGGCTGCATCCAGGACAACGACCGCAACGCCCACCCCTGCAAGCAGACGGCGAAGGGGCTCAACGCGCCGAGCGCGATCGCGGTGAGCCCCGACGGCAAGTCGGTCTACGTCGCCGCCTTCACCGACAACGCCATCTCGGTCTTCAAGCGCGACAAGCAGACCGGCAAGCTCAGCGAGAGGCAGTGCATCACCGACAACGACGAGACGACCGACAACTGCGACCGCTCCACCGACGGGCTCCAGAACCCCGAAGGCGTGGTCGTCGCCCCCAACGGCAAGGCCGTCTATGCCGCCGGCGAGGGCGACGACGCGGTGGTGGCTTTCACCCGCAATACGAGCAACGGCAAGCTGACTCCAATCGGCTGCGTGATGGACAACGACACGACGATGGACAGCTGCGACGACAGCGCCAACGGCCTCAACGGCGCCTGGGGCCTTGCCGTCGCCCAGGGCCCGCCAACGCTCTACGTCACGTCGGTCTTCGACGACGCAGTCGGCCGCTTCTCACGCGACACCTCGACCGGTGAGATCACCCACCAGGGCTGCACCCAGGACAACGACACGGGCACCGACGCGTGCGCGGGCAGCGCGGACGGCCTCGCGTTCCCCGAGGGCGTCGCGATCGACAAGGCCGGCACCGCGGGCTTTGTCACCTCGGCCGGCGACTGGACCGTCGACCGGTTCCAGCGGAGCACCTCGACCGGCGCCTTCAGCGGCGCCGAGTGCATCAAGGACACGTCGAGCACGGAGACCTGCGACGACACGGTCACGGGGCTGGAGGGGGTCGGCCAACTGGCGATCAGCCCTCAGGACAACTCCCTCTACACCGCCGCCACCATCCCCGGGACCGTCGATTGGTTCAAGCTCGAGCCGTAGCTCCGAGGTAGTGTCCTCGCCGGCAGGATGCACCTCGCTGAGGCACGACGAACTACGACCCTGAACCAGGCCGAGACCCCGTACCTCGACGCGCTCGTCGCGCACCGGGAGCACCTCGCCGCCTGCTTCAACGTCCCAGCCCACAAGGCAGGTCGCTACGCGGCCCCCAAGCTGCGCGAGGCGATCGGCGAGCTCGCCCTCGCCTTCGACACAGAGCCGATGATCCCCGGGATCGACTCAGGCCCGCGGCCGACGCCGCTCGACCTCTCGCAGGGGCTCGCGGCCGATGCCTGGGGCGCCTCGCGCAGCTGGTTCATCGACCGCGGCGGATCGGGGGCGGTGCACGTCGCGGTCTTGGCCGCCCGCCAGCTCGGCCCGAAGATCCTGATGCAGCGAAACGTCCACTCGAGCGCGATCGAGGGCCTCACGCTCTTCGGCCTGCAGCCGGTGTTCGTGCAGCCCGACGTCGACCTGGAGCTGGGCGTCGCCCATTGCGTCTCGCGCGAGGCGCTGAAGGCGGCCCTCGCCGAGCACCCGGACGTCGGCGCCGTCTTTTTGCTCTCGCCGACCTACTTCGGCGCCGGTGCCGACGTCGCGGGCCTCGTCGAGGAAGCCCACGCGCGTGGGATCCCCGTGATCGTCGACGAGGCGTGGGGCGCCCACTTCGCATTCTCGGATCGCGTGCCGCGGGACGCGATCTCCGCAGGCGCCGACCTGGTGGTCTCCAGCACCCACAAGATGGCCGGCAGCCTGACCCAGTCGGCGATGATCCATCTCGGCGCCGACCCCCTCGGGTTCGAGGGCGCGGTGGTCGATCGCGCCGTGACCGCGCTCGAGTCCACGAGTCCCAGCGCGCTCTTGGCGGGATCGCTCGATGCCGCCCGCTCATGGATGGCGACCGAGGGCGAGCGGGCGATCGCCGCCACGCTCGACGACGTGCCGGGCATCCACGCCGAGCTGCGCGACCGTCTCGGCCTCGAGGTCCTGGACCGCCGCGCGGTCGGCACCTACTCGATCGACGACGTCGACCTGATGCGCCTGTGCATCGACACCCGGCCGCGCGGCGTCGATGCCCGGCCGCTTGGGGATACGCTGCGTGCCCAGGGCGTCTTCCCTGAACTCGTCGGCGACAACGTGGTGGTCGCGATCCTCGCGCCCGGCGAGGAGCGCGAGCACATGGAGCTCCTGATCGCAGCCCTGGAACGGGCGCTCGCGGGCGAGGCCGGCGAGGCCCGCCTGTCGGCTCACCGCCCGCCGCTGCCCGCCGACGGTCCCCGCGTGCTGAGCCCGCGCGAGGCGTGGCTCAGCGCCCGCGAGCGCATCCCCCTGCGCCAGGCGGTTGGGCGCGTGGCCGCCGACGCCCTTGCCGTCTATCCGCCCGGCATACCGAACGTCGTCCCCGGCGAGGCGATCACCGCCGAGCTTGTCGAGTTCCTCGACGAGTCGATGGCAGCGGGCGCGTTCGTGCGTGGGGGCACCGACCGCACACTGCAGACGATGAGCGTCGTCGCCACGCCGTCGAGCTAGCGGGCTTGCAGGGGGTTTGGAGCCCTCACCCTGGGTAGTCCTGTCGAGCAAGGAAGGATCCCGAGGAGGAGGCAGCATGCCCCAGACGAAGACCCGGCGCAGCAGCGCAGGCAGCTCATCTCGAAGCCAGTCGAGCAGCTCGCGCAGGCGCCGTATCACCAGCTCGAACGGGCGCGCGAAGGCATCCGGACGCACGAAGGCCACTGGGCGCAGCACCAAGGCCTCGGCACGCACGAAGTCCACGCGGGCGCAGGCGAATGGCAGTGCCAAGCGGACCCAGACGAACGGCCGCGCCAAGAACCAGGGCGGAATGCGCGAGGCGGTCACGTCGATCGCATCGAAGGCGAAGACGCCGATGATCGCCGGCGGCGCAGCACTCGCCGGCCTCGCCGGAGGCGTGGCGATTGCGCGTAACGGCTCGGGGAAGAAGGTGCTCGGCGTGCAGATGCCGCAGATCGGCAAGCCCAACACGGCCAAGGCGCTCGGCGGCGCCACCAAGGCCTTCGGATCAGCGGCCAAGGAGATCGGCAAGGCGGGTTTCCAGGTCGGCCAGCTCACCTCCGAGGTGCGCAAGGTCCGCGAGCAAGTCGGCGACTAACTGAGCAAGGGGACGCTCAATGGCCACGAAGACTTCGAGCTCGCGCTCACGCAGCCGCAGCTCGAGCGGCGGATCGAACCGGCGCACATCGGCGAAGTCGAAGTCGAGGTCGAACCAGAGGTCCAAGTCGAACTCGAAGTCGAGCGCGAGGTCAAAGTCGAACTCGAAGTCGAGCGCGAGGTCAAAGTCGAACTCGAAGTCGAGCGCGACCAAGTCGAAGTCAAAGTCGAACTCCAAGTCGACGTCCGCCAAGGACAACCCGTCACAGAAGGCCGCGGGGAAGGTCGGCGACGAGGGCGACGCGAGGGTGAGGCCCTCGGAGACGAGGTCGGTCGTTAACAAGAACGGCCGCAGCTCCTCCGCTCGCAAGCGCAAGCGTGAGGAGTTCAAGGACTACTCGGTCGTGGATCCGAAGGACATCGAGGGCGGCCCGGACGTGATGGTCGCGGTCCCCGTGGTCAAGGTCGACGAGGTCGACATCGAGGTCGACGACCTGCACGCGCAGGTGGCCGTGCTCGCCGAGGTCCGGAAGCTGGTCAAGATCGGAGTGGGAGCCGAGGCTCAGCTCGACAAGGTCGAGCTGAAGATCGAGGGGGTCGAGGCCCAGGCGCTTCTGAAGGCGAAGCTGGACAACGTCACCGCGATCCTCGAGCGAGTGCTCCTGAGCCTGGATCGAAATCCGGCGCTCCTGCAGAGCGTCGGCAGGTCCATCGAGGAGCTCGGCGCGGGCACCGGGGATCTGCTCGACGAGTCCGGCGACGCGGTCGAAGACGTGGGCGAGGGCGCGGGGCAGGCGGTCGGCGCGGTCGGCGAGGGCACCGGCCAGGCCGTGAGCCAGGTCGGCAAGGGCGCCGGCCAGGGCCTTGAGGGAGTCGGCCAAGGCGCGAAGCGCGGCGTCGCCGGCGCCGGCAAGGGAGCCAAGCGCGGCGTTGCCGGCGCCGGTCAGGGCGCGGGCCGCGGCGTCGAGGGAGTCGGCAAGGGCACCAAGCAGCTCTCGGGCAGGCTCGCGGGCAAGGGAGGTCAGGGCTGATGGCAAGCCAGCGCACGAAGTCGCGCAAGTCAAGCTCGCGGAACTCGAATTCGCGCTCGAACTCGAAGTCACGCTCGGGGAGCACGAACTCACGCTCGCGCAGCTCGAACGGGTCGAGCCCGGCACGGCGCAACGGCGGCGACTCGCGCCCCGCCTCGGAGAAGACTGAGAAGTACCGGTTCGCCCAGAACGTGGAGGGCATCGGCACGGCGCCGGAGCGCGAGTACCGCCACTACGTCGAGACCGATCCGTGGGAGCTCGACGACGAGCTTCCCGACGTCCTGCTCGACGTTCCGGTCGTCAAGCTCGACTCGCTTCACTTCGTGCTCGACAACCTCGATGCGCACGTGGCCCTGAACGCATACGTGCTCGACCTCGTGAAGCTCAAGGTCGGCGTCGACGTGCATCTCGGCAAGGTCCGCCTCGACGTCAAGGGCGTCGAGGCGCAGGCGCTTGTCAAGGTGCGCTTGGACCACGTGGCGGCCATCGTCGATCGCGTGATGACGACGCTCGACCGCAATCCGGAGCTACTCGAGAGCCTCGGCGCGGCCGTCGAGGACATCGGCGCGGGCGCCGGCGACATGCTCGGCGAGTCGGGCGAGGCTGTCGAGGATGTCGGCGAGGGCGCCGAGGACGCGCTCCAGCACATCGGCCAGGGTGCCGGCCAGGGCGTGGGCGAGATCGGCCAGGGCGCCGGGCAGGCGGTCGGCCAGATCGGCCAGGGCGCCGGGCAGGCCGTCGGCGATGTCGGCGAGGGAGCCGGCGAAGCCGTGGGCGATGTCGGCGAGGGTGCGGGCCAGGCCGTGGGCGACGCTGGCGAGGGAGCCGGCGAGGCCGTCGGCAACCTCGACCAGACCGTGCAGGGCGTCGAGCAGACCGTTGGCGAAGCCGGCCAGGGCGCAGAGCAGGCCGCGGGCCAGCTCTTGGGTGTGGCCGGCCAGGACGGCGCGCCCATGGGCCAGCTCGCCGAGGGCGCGGGCGAGCTGGGCGTCAGCGCCGGCGACATCGCGAAGTTCGCGACCAAGCTCGCCGCACAGGAGATCAAGTCCGCCGCGACCCAGGAGGCGAAGGGCCTGCGCCTGGCAGCCCACCGCAAGGCCAAGGAGATCTCCGAGCGGCGCAAGGAGCGCAAGGCCCAGGAGGCGAACGCCACCGAGCGGGCGATCGAGGTCGCCGAGGAGCTCGACGTCGACCTCGACGACGTGGACGGCAGCGGCGAGGACGGCCGCATCACCGTGCGCGACGTGCGCGCCGCAGCCAGCGAGGGCTGATGGGAACCCGGCGCGAGCGCCCGGCCGAGCCCGACGTTGAGATCGGCGCGGTCGCTCATGCCAAGCGCCTTCGGTTCAAGCGCAAGCCGGAGGTCGAGGTGAGGACCTACGCCCACACCGAGATCGACCCGGCGCTCGAGGAACACCCGCGCGTCGAAGGCGAGGGCGAGTCGCGCTCCGAGCGCCACAACCTGCCCGACGAGGTCGAGCCGGGCGTCACCTACCGCGACGTGACGGTCGGCTGGCGCGCGAAGGCGCGCCTGCGGCTCCGCGACGAGGACGCCGAGTCCTAACCGGCTTCGTGTCGCCGTGAGTTAACCGCCGCGGGCCCGCTCCACCGCCCGGAGCTGGTGGACGACGCCCTGCAGGGTCTCGCCGGAGGGCTGCAGGCGCACGGTGAGCTTCGGCGGGCGATCGAGGCGATCGTGCACCTCCGCCACGGCCGTCTGCCGGGGCCGCAGCCCCAGGTTGTGGAACTCCGACTCAAAGGCGGGGATCTGCCGCCGGGTGCCCGACCTCGAGCCGGTGTAGCGAATCGTCAGATCGCTGATCGGTCCCGAGGCCTCGAGCCTCTGCCCGGGCACGAGCGGGCTTCCCTGAAGCTGCGCGATGCCCGGTGTGCTGGCGGGCGCCGTTTGCGGCTCGACGCCGGGCGCACGCCTGTACCGCGTCAGATGGAGATGAGAGACGTGGAGGGCGTCCGCGGTCGCGAGCCCCTGCGCAAGCGTGTCGCGATCGCACGCGAGCGCGGCCACCCCGGTCCCGAGCCAGGCGAGGCAGTCCGCATCCGTTCCCAGTCCAGCGACCTCGCCGACGCTCGCATCTGCGATCTCCGCGTCGCAGCTCGGCTTCGCCTCGACCTTGTTCCCCTCGGGCAGGGCAACGGTCGAGCACCACGGGTCGCGATAGCGAGGCTGCTGGCTGGGGGAGAGCGGGCCCTGCGCGAGCGGGCAGGCCTCGTTCCGATTTGCGCAGCTCTTGCCCCAGCGCCCGCGGTAGCCATCCCAGCTCACGCTGCCGTGGACGAGCTCGTTCGGCAGGTGCAGAAGGCACGGGGTGGCGGTGCCGTTGCATGCGTTTCCCGAGTTTCGCCCCCATGGCACGGCGCCGTCGTATCTCCCGTCTGGGAGGCTCAGCGTCCCGTGCTGCTGGCAGAGGACCCGGTTGTCGCAGGGGTGGGTGTAGGAGGCGTGGCTGCCGTTTGCGACGAAGACCGCAGGGCGGGTGTGATCCTCGCCGCGGAGGTCCAGTTGTCCCGGCAGGTAACGGTAGGTGCCGGTGTGAGCGGCGTAGGCGACGTATTGGATCTGGGTTGGATCGGAGATCGGCGTCACCACGGTGATCCCCTCCCAGTCGCTTTCGTGGTCGTCGCAGGCGGCGGTGTTGTGCAGGGGCCCTGTGACACAGGACGTGGGGTTCACCCCGGCGATCCGCGGAAAGTCGTTGTAGCGGAAGAACCACCAGTAGTCGACGTAGTAGCGCCCGTTGGCCGGCCTGACGTTGTAGTACATGACGGAGTCGCTGCCCCTGTTGCAATCGAGCAGGGCCGAGCCCGGCGGGAGGCAGCGCTTGTCCGAGGTCACGTAGTCGTCGCCGTTTGGGAGGTGCCCGGGGATATCCAGATAGGCGCCCTGGCCGAGGCCGCTCGAGTGCGCGACGAGCTCCTCGAACTGGTTCACGTCGCTGACGTCGTCACAGGGACCCGGCGCCAGGTCGCAAACCTGGAGCGCCTCCCCTTGGGCGACGTCCCCGAAGAACCTCTCAGCGTCGAGCGGCCGCCAGCGCTCGGCCGAGTCGAACAAGAGCACCGGGCGGAACCGCTGCGCCAGCTCACCCTGCTGCTCGAGAGGCAGCTTGGGCGAATAGCGGTTCACGGTCTCCGTCTCGCCCCCGCCACCCCCGCCGAAGACGCCGAGAACCCACAGCAAGAACACGATCACGAAGATCAGTGGTGGGGGACCCACGGCGCAAGTCTAGATTCACCGGCGGTGGCCTCCGGAATCGGCTCGCCACGAAGCCCGGCCGAGGCTACGCCTGGTATCGCTCCCCGGCCCGGATCTCCATCGCCACCCGGTTCGCCGGCGGCGCCAGGGGACAGACCCACGCCGGGTCGTACGAGCACGAGGGGTTGTAGGAGAAGTTGAAGTCGAGGACGAGGCGGTCGTCCTCGGTCCCCAGGTCGGCGCCCTTCACCGTGTCGAGCACGTACCGCCCGGCGCCGTAGGTCTCGGCGCCTGCGGTGGCGTCGCGGAAGGGCACGAAGAGCCCGCCGCCGTAGCCGTCCAGCCAGTAGAGCTCGAGCTCCGTCGGCTCGCCGCCGAGCTCGAACCGCGCAACCGCGAAGCGCGTGAACGAGTAGGGGTCGGAGCCGCTCGTCGCGATCTCGTACGTGCGCCGCTCGGCCTCCTCGACCTCGGCAAGCACCCGCGCCTCGCGGTCATAGTCGAAGTAGGGGAGCCCTCCGAAGCGCCGCTGCGTCAGCTCGGGCAGCGGCGACTGCGGATGCGAGGCGAAGAGCTCATCGCGCACCTGCCGCCAGTAGCCCCACGCCATCAGCGGATCGGGCATCTCGCGCACCTCCTCGTAGAGGGAGAAGATGCGCCGTTTCCAGTCGAGGAGGGTGAGGTGGTCGTTGTGGTTGGTCATGGAGCGGGCTTCTTATCTTGCACTGCAATGTGTTGCGACGAGTGTTAGTTCCGTCGCCAAAAGAAATTCCTCGCAATTTGCGAGACGGGCGGCCGGAAGTGCGCAAATTGCGAATCTGACCTGCAGCGACACGCGCCGGCCGCTCCTAGGATCGGCTCGCCGTCGGCTGTTGGACGAAGGCTCACGACCAACGGGGGTGACTGAGGGAGGATGCGTCGGGGCGCGAATATGCGTTGCGGGGTTGAGCCCGGTGAGGGTTCGACGTGAGTTCGGTCACCGCAGCGCGGGTATCAGCACGAAGTACGGATGAGGCGGACGTCTGGCGCGAACGCGCCGGCCGTCTGTACGAGGAGCTTCGCGCGCCGGCTCGCGCCATGGTTCGCCGAGCCTTTCGCGGGGCCTTCTCGGATGATGAGATCGAGGATGTGTACGCGAACGCCTGGGTTGGGACGCTGCGCACTTTGGCGCCCCGCCAGGCGCAACTCGGCGACGAAGAGATCCGCAAGTACGTCCTGACCGCCGTCGCTCACCAGGCGAGCAAGGAATTACGGCGTCGTGGGCGCAAGCCGACTGCGCCATTGGAGAAGGCGGGCACGGTGGCGGACGGATCGGCTCTGCCCGACGAGCGCGTGACGCAGCGCGAGGACAGTCAGGTGATGCGGGACCTGCTCGCGTCACTCCCGCGGCGCCGGCGGGCCGTGTTGATGCTCCGATACGGCTGGGGCCTCGAGCCCGCTCAGGTCTGTGAGCTCATCAAGGGCTTGTCGCCGCGGGCGTATCGGAAGGAAATAACCCGGGGGATCGACGACCTTGCCGATCGTCTCCGGACTCTCGAGCGAGGCGAGTGGTGCGCGGATCGCGAGCCCATCTTGAAGAGCTACGCGGCGGGCCTTGCGGACGTTGAGGAGCGCCGTCAGGCGGAACATCATTTGGCGCACTGCCGACACTGTTCGGATTTCGTGGGGCGACTCAGCGGTCATCTCCACGATCTTGGCGGGGGGTTGGCGTTGCCCGGGACCCTCGATGCGGTGCACGACGGTCATCTCGGCTTCATCGATCGTCTCGGGGCTGCGGTGGATCGGGTTCGAGATTCGCTCCCGAGCGTCCCACAACGCGGCGAGTTGGCGGCAGGCGATGCGGTGAGACAATTGGCATCTTCCGGTGGCTTGCGCGGGGGAGGAGCGGCAGGGGCGGGCGTGCTCACGAAGCTCGCCGGCCTCAGCACTGTCGGGAAACTCGCGGTCGCGTGTGTGACCGGCGGCGTCGCCGCAACGTGTGTCGCCACGGGGATCGGGCCGGTCGGCCTCCCCGGGCCCGATCGGCCCCAGCCGATCCGGGCACACCATGCCGCGGCGGCATCGACCGACCCAGCGACCGGTCGGCCCGTGGACTTCGTCCCGGCACAGGCCGAAGATGAGCCGCCCACGGACCCTCAACCCCCGGACCCGGGCGACGGAGCCGGCGGCAATGAATCGACGGAGCCCCCGCCGACCACGACGACAACCGCGGAGACGACACCCGTTCCGACCCCACCCCCGGCCGAGGCACAGTGGGGTGTTGCCCCGACCAGCTCCACCGCATCGTCAAGCACTGGCGGCTCAGACTCAACGACTCAGAACCGCGCGTCCAGCGCCGAGCAGGAGTTTGGACCGTGAGGCTGTCGCTCGTCGGCTTACTCGCCGCCCTCGCGACCTAAGGCCCGGCAGCTTAATCCCAGATGGAACCAGGCTGACTAGAGCTCGTAGCGCGCGAGGTCCTGCTCGAGGCGTTCCGCGTCCTCGGCGTCGGGCTTCGGGTCCGGCGGCTCCGCGGAGCCGCCATCGTGCCGGTCGCCGTCGGTTCCGTCTCGTCGCCAGCGCCTGACCCCGACGCCGATCGCGACGGCCGCGATCAGGATGCCGAGGCCGGGGACGAGCCAGGCGGCGAGGTCGAAGCCCGAGTTGCCGGGGACGGCGAGGACATTCTCCCCGTACTGGGCGACCAGGGCGTCCTTGATCTCGTCCTTGGTCTTGCCCTCGGCGATCAGCTTGCGGATGAAGTCGCGCTCCTGGTTCGCCTGGCCCGCCTCGGTGGCGAGCTCGAGCGGGACGCCGCAGACGATGCACATCACCTCGTCCTCGATGTCCGGGAGCGAGGCGCGCGGCTGGGGCTGGCCGGTGGCGAGGGCGGGGGAGGTGGTAAGGAGTGCGAGCGCGGTGGCGACGGCTATCAACTTGCTAGCGGGCGCTACCAGCTCCGAGAGCGACCTCCATGCCTCCGGGCGGCGGTTCCGCGGAACCGCTTTCGCGGGGCGCATCATCAGGCGCTCCCCTTGCCCGTGATCAGCGGCGCCACCTCTTCGTCGAGCGTCTTCTGGGTGAGTGGGCCCGGCTGGTAGAGGGCGACCTCGCCTTGCGGGGCCACCAGCACCGACTCGGGCACGCCGGTCATGCCGAGGTTGTCGTGCTCGTCGCCTGAGCCGTCGTGGAGGAGGGGGTAGGTGAGGTGGAACTCCTTGGCGAAGGCGAGGCCGTCGTCGGTGTTGTCCTGGGTGTCGATGCCGAGGATGGTGAAGTCGTCGGGGCCGCGGTGGGCGCGGTAGAAGCTCTCGAGCGCGGGCGACTCGTCGCGGCAGGGCGCGCACCACGAGGCCCAGTAGTTGACGAGCACCCACTGGCCGCGATAGTCGGCGATCTGGCCCGTGCCGGATCCATCGAGCGCGGGGAGCTCGGCGTCCGGCATCGGCTCGCCGACCTTGATCGCGGGATCGGAGCCCTTGCTGGCGAGGCCGAAGGCCAGCAGGGCGATGACCGCGAGCACGGCCATGAAGGCGGCGAAGGCGCGGGCGCTCACCCGGGAAAGGCTAGAGATGGGGAGTCGCCGACGAGCCTAGAATGGCGGCACGCGGACGTAGCTCAGCTGGTAGAGCGCGAGCTTCCCAAGCTCGAGGTCGCGGGTTCGAGACCCGTCGTCCGCTTCCCTTGCTGAGCTCCGCCAACCCGCTCGCGCCCCTCGTCGGACTCGTGATCGTCGCCGCGGGGGCGGTGCTCGTCAGCCTCGCGATCGCAGGGCACGTTGTCGGCGTGGCGGTCGCCGGCGCGGTGATCGTCTACGGGATCTTCGTCTGGCAGTCGCGGCGGCTCGCTCGCTTCGAGCGAAGCGTCGAGAACGAGGGCGACGAGTAGGTCGCGCGCCGCCTTCGTCAGTGGTCGAGCGCCGCCATGCCGGCCTCGTCGTAGCGCTCGCCGGCCGCCTCGGGGAGCTCCTCGTCGATGCGGCGCAGGTCGTCCCGAGTCAGCTCGACCTCGATCGCGGCCGCGTTCTGCTCGAGGTAGGAGCGGCGCTTGGTCCCGGGGATCGGCACTAGGTCCTCGCCCTGGGCGAGCACCCACGCGATCGCGAGCTGGGCCGGGGTCACGTCCTTCTCGGCCGCGATCTCCTTCACCTTTCCGGCGAGGGCCAGGTTGGCCCGGAGGTTCTCGCCGGTGAAGCGGGGACCGGTGCGGCGGAAGTCGTCCTCGGCGAGCTCGTCCGGTGAGGAGAAGCGCCCCGCGAGGAAGCCGCGCCCCAGCGGCGAGTAGGGAACGAAGCCGATCCCGAGCTCGCGGCAAGTCGGGAGCACTTCGGCCTCCGGGTCGCGGGTCCAGAGCGAGTACTCGGTCTGCACCGCCGTGATCGGGTGGACGGCGTGGGCGCGGCGGATCGTCTCCGGCGCCGCCTCGCTCAGGCCGATGTGGCGGACCTTGCCCTCCTTGACGAGCTCGGCCATGGCGCCGACCGTCTCCTCGATCTCGACCTCTGGGTCGACGCGGTGCTGGTAGTAGAGGTCGACGTAGTCCGTGCCGAGGCGCTTGAGCGAGCCGTCGATCGAGCTGCGGACGTGCTCGGCCGAGCCGTCGGCCGGTCCGACCGTGGACATGTCGTCGGGCTTCGCGTTGTCCATGCGGCGCGAGAACTTGGTCGCGATCACGTACTCGTCGCGGTGGCCCTCGATCGCACGTCCGACCAGCATCTCGTTGGTGAGCGGCCCGTAGAGCTGCGCCGTGTCGATGAAATCGGTTCCCAGCTCGAGGGCGCGCTGGATCGTCGCGATGCCCTCGGCCTCGTCGGTCGAGCCGTAGAACGCGGACATCCCCATGCAGCCGAGGCCGATCGCGGAGACCTCGAGATCGCCGATCCTGCGTCGCTCCATCGACTGGGTCATACCCGGGCCGGATCCGCTTCAAGCCCGTCGAAGCGGTGCCCGCAGAAGCGGCAGACCCGCGCTTGGGCCGAGACGAGGCGGGCGCAGTCGGGGCAGCGCTGGGTGGCCGGCCCGGTGCCCGCGAGCAGCGCGACGGCGCACCCGCAGAAGGCGACGACCGCCGCTGCGAGCCCGATCCAGACGCCGGCGCGGGCGGTGGTGTCGACCCCTGCGTCGAGAACGCCGTTCTGGGGGATCTGAAGCGGCGGGACGTCGACCGGCAGGAGCTCGTTGAGGCGCGCGCCGACGATGTCGGGGGGCGAGGTCGCGGCGATGACCAGCATCAGCACCAGCGCGAGCGCCCCGGCGGTCGCGAAGACGAGCGGGAAGCGGGAGTTCCGCACGAAGCTGAAGGCGATCATCATCACCGTGAGGTCGGCGACCACGGCGATCGCGATGTCGGTCGAGGTGAACGCCTGCCAGCCGCTGAAGTCCTTCGAGGGCGGGTGGACGGGGATCAGGCCGCCGATCGAGCCGGAGACGTCGATCCCCACCCGGTACCAGTCGAGGAGGAGCAGCAACGGCAGGGTGGCGAGCGCGACGATCGCCACGATCCGTGCGGTGAGGCCGGCGCCCGAGGACACGCGGCGATGCTAGCCCCCGCGTCGTCAGACGGCGTCCTCGAAGGCCGGCTCGGAGGAGGGCGGCGTGGAGGGACGCCGCACCTCCTCGGCATCGATCGCCACGTGGGGGAGGCGGCGATCGAGCCATGCCGGGAGCTTCCAGGTGGTGCGCCCGAGGAGCTCGAGCACGGCCGGCAGCAGCAGGCTGCGGACCACGAATGCGTCGAGGAACACCGCGCTCGCCAGGCTGAGGCCGAACATCTTCAGCACGCGCTCGTCGCCGCTGACGAACGACAGGAAGACGCAGATCATGATCGTGGCCGCCGCCGTGATCACGCGCCCGGTGGTGGCCAGCCCGCTGACCACGGCCTCGGAGGCGTCGCGGCGCCGGACCCACTCCTCGTGGATGCGCGAGACCAGGAACACCTCGTAGTCCATCGAGAGGCCGAACACGATCGCAAACAGGAGCACCGGGATGAACGGCTCGATCGGTCCCGCCGTGACGCCGAGCAGGCCGCCGAGCCAGCCGTTCTGGAAGACGGCGACCACGACGCCCAGCGACGCACCGATCGACAGGAGGTTCATCGCGGCCGCCTGCAGCGGGATCACCAGCGAGCGGAAGACGACCATGAGCAATAGCGCCGATAGGAGGACGACGATCCCGATGAAGAGCGGCAGCTTGTCGGCCAGCACCTTCGCGAAGTCGGCCTGGACGGCCGTCTGCCCACCGACGAGCAGCGAGCTCTGGGTCGCCCGCGCCACCGGAGGCAGCCGGTTGTCGCGCAGGTCGTTGACGAGGTCGGTCGTCGCCTGGTCCTGCGGGGCCGAGGACGGATAGGCGCTGAAGACGGCCGTGGCGCCATCGGGGCTCAGCCGCGGCGGCGAGACCGAGGCGACGTCGGGCGTGTCTGCGACGGCCTCTTGGATCCGCGCGAGCGCCGCCTTGTCGCCGGTGCTCGGCAGCGTGGCGACGACCTGGAGCGGGCCGTTGAAGCCCTTCCCGAACCCCTCGGCCAGAAGGTCGTAGGCCTTCCGGGTCGTGAGGCTCTGGGGATCGTTCCCGGCGTCGCTCGAACCGAAGCGCATCGACAGCAGCGGCGCGGCCAGCACGACCATGACTCCCAGCCCCGCGAGCGCGGCCGGCCACGGATGGCGCTGGATGAGCCGCGCCCAGCGGGCCCAGAGCCCGTCCCGCTCGGAGCTCGGTTCGGCCGTCGGCCGACGGCGCGCGGCTCGCCGGCGGCGGCCGATCCGAGCTCCGAAGCGAGAGAGCAGGGCCGGCATCATCGTGAGCGCTGCGAGCATCGTCATGAGGACGCCCAGCGATGCCGCGATGGCGACTCCGTAGAGGAAGTTGACGCCGAGGGCGAACATTCCCATGAGCGCGATGATCACCGTGCAGCCCGCGAACAGCACGGCCCGGCCGGCCGTGTCCATCGCGGCGACGATCGCCGCGCTCAGGTCGGCGCCGTTGACGTAGTTCTCGCGGAAGCGGGTGACGATGAAGAGCGAGTAGTCGATGCCGACCCCGAGGCCGATCATCACCGCGAGCTCAGTCGAGAAGTCCGGCATGTCGACGATGTGGGTTCCGAGCCCGATCAGTCCGACTCCGGTCCCGAGCCCGAGGAGCGCGGTGGCGATCGGCAGGCCCATCGCGACGAGCGAGCCGAAGGTGATGAGCAGGACGATCATGGCGGCGAGCAGGCCGATTGCCGTCGCCGCGCCGAGCGAGGGCTGCTGGGTCTGCTCGATCGCCTGACCGCCGAGCTCGACCTGCAGGCTCTCGGAGCCCGCGGCCTGGGCGGTGGAGATGACCTTCTCGACCGCGCCCTTCGGGAGGTCGTTCGCCTCCTGGTCGAAGGTGACGGCGGCGAAGGCAATCCGGCCGTCGCGCGAGACCGCCTGCGCGCCGTCACGCTCGAACGGGCTGGTGACGGCGGCGACGTGGGGGAGACCGGCGACCTGCTTCAGCATCGGCTCGATCTGTGCGCGGGTCGCGCGGTCGGTGACCTTGCCCTGGTCGGTGTGGAAGACGATCTGGTCCTCGTCGCCGGATTGCGTCGGGAAGTCGCGCTGGAGCAGGTCCCTGGCGTGCTGGGACTCGGTCCCGGGGAGGGAGAAGTTCGTCGAGTAGGACGTCCCGGCGGCACCGGCGGCGGCGATCACGCCCACGAGAAGCGTTACCCAGGCAGTCGCGACGATGCGGCGATGGGCGATCGACCAGCTCGCCACCCGGGCGAGGAGTCCGCGGTCCGATATACTTTTCATTTCAAACACTCCAGCTTTCAAATAGTTTGAATGCTGACTTATAGCACACCGATCACAAATGTCGCCAAAAGCCGCCGCCAAGCCCCGCAAGCCCTCCTCGAAGGCGACCGTCGCTGCCGCTGACGAGCGCTCGATCGAGCAGGACCTCCGCGAGCTCCTGCCGCTCTTCCCGCGCGCGATTCAAGGCCTGAAGCGGGGCCGCCCCGACCTGCCCGCACCCCTGCGCGACACCCTCGAGCAGGAGCTCGCGCCCCGTCACATCCCTGTGGTCATGGGCCTCGCGGTCGAGGGGCCGATGGGGGTGAGCGAGATCGCCGAGTGGATCGGCCTCAGCGTCCCCACCGCAAGCCTCTTCGTCGGCGAGCTCGACCGTGCCGGCGTGGTCACGCGGCGGGAGGACTCAAACGACCGCCGGCGGACGATCGTCGCCCTGGACGAGGACTACGAGCAGACCCTCGGCAACTTCCTGCGCGATGGGACGCGGCCGATCCGCCGCACGCTCGAGCGCCTGGACCCGAAGGCCCGCGCGCACTTCATCGAGGGCTGGCGCATCCTGGCCGAGGAGGCCACGGGCGGCGAGCCGGCGCCGGGCGACGAGGCCTGCGACTAGCCCCTACGGCGGGCCCGTGTATCCGTTGGAGTAGCAGGGCACGTCGTCGGTGCACGGCATCAGTGTGCCGCCCGGCTGCAGGTTGTTCAAGAACGTCCCTCCCTGGATCGCCTGCCGACGGGCAGGCTACAGGTAGGATCACGCGCGGACTGGCCGGGTGGCCAGGACGACGGGTCGCCGGTCAGGGGAGCCGGCGCCCGTTTACTGGTCCGGCCGGAACACGGCCTCGATGGGCGAGTGGTCGGAGAGTCCGGCCTCGCGCCACTCGTGCATGTAGTCGCAGTGCTGAGCCCGCAGCGAGCGCGAGGCGAGCACGTGATCCAGGCGATGGCCGGACTTGCGCCGCGCCCGCGTGTGCATGACCCAGCTGACGTCGCGGCGCTCGTAGCCGTTGAGCTCCCGGAAGGCGTCGTGCAGGTCCCACTCGGCAAGGCCCGTGACGAGCGAGCGCTCGGCGGCGTCCCAGCGCGCCGCCCGCTCGGGGTGATTGGAGGCGAAGGTCTCGACCTCGCCGTCGGTCGTCTCGAAGCGCGGTGTGTTGAGATCACCGCACAGGATCCGGTGGCGATCGCACGGCGCGGCGAGGCGCGCGTAGAGCGCCTCGCAGGTCTCGACCTTCATGAGCCCATTGCGCGACGCGGGCGGGACGTGGGCGACGTGGATCTCGATCTGCCCGGTGGGGGACTCGGAGACCGCGGAGAGCACCCGCTCCGGCTGAGGGCAGCCGATGGGCGCAAGGGCGGTGAGCTCCCAGCGCGAGACGAGCAGGTTGAAGATGCGCCGGCCGTCGCGAAACTCGCCGGAATCGAGCGCGTGAGCCAGCCCCACCCCGGCCAGCCACCGGCGCCAGCGCGGCGCGGTGGACGGCCTCACCTCCTGGAGGGCGACGACGTCGGGCACGCGCCGTTCAACGGCCGCGGCCTGACGGTCGCACAGGACGGTGCGCCCGGCGACGTTCCATGACAGGAGGGTGAGCTCCACGCCGTCAGTCTGGCCGGGAGCCCGGCCGGTCCCCGCCGGTGATTCGAGGCCGCGATCGGGTAGAAGGTGCGCTCATATGAGCGAGATCCGCGCGAACAGCCTGGACCACGTGGCGCTCTGGGTCGCCGAGCGCGATCCGCTGGCGCAGTTCCTCACCAACAACCTCGGCATGCACGTGATCGAGCGTGGCGATGACTTCACCCTGCTCGGCGTCGACGCCAAGCGCGGCAAGCTCACCCTCTTCGACGCGGAGGGCCCGCGCGAGGCCGGGGCCCTGGAGCGGGTGGTCCTGCGGGTCGGTGATCGGGACGAGGCGCTGGCCGCACTGCCCGGCGAGGTGTCCGTCAACCGCGGCGGCGAGGTCGCCACCTTCGAGGCGCCTGGGGGCCTGCGGCTGGGGCTGATCGCGGGCGAAGGCGTCGACTACGACCTCGACCACGTCGTGCTGCGGGTCCCCGACCCCGACAGCGCCGCGACCGGCTTCGCCGAGCTCGGCTTCGAGCGGCGGAACGGCACGCTTCAGGTGGCCGACAAGGCGGTCCTGCTCGAGCCGGGCGGCGAGCCCGAGGGCGAGCGGCCGCTCCTGAACCACCTGGCGCTCCTGGTCGACTCGATGGAGGAGATCAAGGCGGAGGCAGAGCGGCGCGGCCTCCAGATCGACAAGGTCGTGGATGCCGAGAACACCCTTGCCGTCTTCGTTCGGGGCCCCGAAGGCATCGTGGTCGAGTACGTCGAGCACAAGCCCGGCTTCTCGCTGGTCTAGATTCGGCCGATGCCAGACCTCGTCGTCGCCGGCGCCGGGATGGCGGGTTTGGTCGCCGCCGCGGAGGCGCGCGAGCGCGGAGCGGAGGTCGAGGTCCTGGAGAAGCTCGACCGCCCCGGCGGGGCGATGCGGCTCTCGAGCGGCGCCGTCTGGCGCCACCGGACCTTCGAGGCCTTTCGCGCCGAGTGCCCGCAGGGCGACGAGCGCCTGCAGCGGCTCGTGTTCGACCGGCTCGATGCGGACATCGAGTGGCTCGAGGGGCTCGGCGCTGCCATCAGCGACCGCGAGAGCCGCAACCCGCGGACCACGGGCGTCTTCTTCGACCCCGCCGGTATGTGCGATGCGCTGGTCCGCGCCGCCGGCCCGCCCCGGCTGGGCGAGACGCTGATGGAGCTGCCCGACGACGTGCCCGTGGTGCTCGCCACCGGCGGCTTTGCCGCCGACCGCGAGCTGCTCGGCGCGCATGTCACCGGCGAGGCCGATCACCTCCTCCTGCGGAGCGCGCCGGGCGCCACCGGCGACGGGCTTCGCCTGGGGCTGGAAGCGGGCGCCCAGGCATCCGCCGGGCTCGAGCAGATCTACGGCCGCAACATGCCCGCGGCGCCCGGCGGCATCGCCGCGGAGGACTTCGTACGTGCGGCCCAGCTCTACGGCCGTCACGCCACGATCGCGAACGCGCGCGGCGAGCCCTACGAGGCCCGTACCTGGTCTGAGATCGATGTCGTGCAGTGGACCGCACGTCAGCCGCAGGCCCGCGCGTGGCTGCGGGTGACCCACGACTCGCTCGAGGAGACGGTCGGCCGCCGGACGGTGGGGGAGATGATCAACGTGGCTCGGGCGCTGGGCGCTCCGATTCGCGGCGAGCCGGGCGCCGTCGTGGTCGAGACCGTCGCCGGGGTGACGACGACGCTCGGCGGCCTCGCGGTCGACGAGCGTGGGCAGGCGGCCCCGGGCGTCTTCGCGGCGGGCAACGACGTCGGCGGGATCGCCACCGGCGGCTACTCGAGCGGCCTGGCGGCCGCGCTCGTCCTGGGCAGGGTCGCCGCGGCGGCGGCGCTCGATGGGCGGCTGATGTGATCGAGCACGCCTTCGGCAACGGCGATGCCTTCCGGGTCGGGATCGAGGAGGAGCTGCTGCTCGTCGACTCGCGCTCGCACCGCCTGACGCCGGTCGCGGCGGACGTGCTCGAGCGGATGGAAGCCGAGGAGGGCCACGCGGCCCACGAGGCCTACGCGGCGGAGATCGAGCTCCGCGGCGGCCCGGCGGCGAGCGCCACAGAGGCCGCCACGGAGCTTGAGGCCCTTCGCGCCGCGGCGCGTGAGGCGGGGGCCACCCTGATGGGTGTGGGGGTCCATCCGGAGGGAGGCCTCGGCGACGCCGAGCTGGTCGCGGCCGAGCGCTACCTGCGAGTGCTCGGCGAGATGCGCGGCCTCCTGCAAAGGACGCCGGAGTGCGCCCTTCACGTCCACGTGGGCATGCCCGACCCGCAGACTGCGGTGCGCGCCTTCAACGGCATGCGGCGCTGGCTGCCGATGCTGGCCGGCCTCGCCGCCGCGTCGCCGTACTGGTTCGGAGCGGACTCGGGGATGGCCAGCTCGCGCGCCGCGCTCGTGCGGGCCTACCCGGGGCGCGGCGTGCCGCCGAAGCTGCGCGACTTCGACGACTACGAGGAGCGCCTGAGCGACATCGCCGCGGGCGGCGGCCCGGACGACTACACCCTGCTGTGGTGGGACGTGCGCCTGCATCCCCGCCTGGGGACGGTCGAGCTGCGCGAGCTCGACGTCCAGTCGCGCCTTGGCGATGTCGCCGCTGTGGGGGCGCTGGTGCGCGGCCTCGCCGCCCACGAGGCGGAGTCGGACCGCAGCTCGCCGCCCGCCGCGTCCCTCGAGTGGTCCTCGTTTCGCGCGGCGCGCGATGGGCTGGACGCCGAGATCCTCCACGGCGAGCGCCTTGCGCCGTTGCCCGGGGCCGTCCGCGATGCGCTGGAGCTGGCGCGCCCGCACGCTCGCGATGCGGGCGACGGCGACGCGCTCGAGGGCATCGATCGCATCCTGCGCGAGGGTGGCGGCGCCGAGCGCCAGCGTGCGGCGCACTCGAAGGGCGGGGCGGAGGAGCTGCTCGAGCTGCTCATCCGGGAGACGGCGGAGCCGATGTAGGCTGGCGCCGCGTGCCCGACCGCCCTGGCATCGACCAGTACTCAGGCGCCGGTCGGCCATGGGCCGCGAGGGCGATCTATGGGCAGATCCTCGCGCTCTCCGTGGTCGCGGCATTCTCGGAGGACCGGTCGCTCAGCTCGTGGGAGGTGCTGGGAGCGGTTGCCGCCACCTTGTTTGTGTTCTGGTCGGCGCACGTGTACTCCGAGGCGCTCGCCCAGCGGATGGAGATGGACCGCGGGCTGCGCGTCGACGAGGTCATGCAGCACGCCCGCGACGAGCTGCCGATCGTGGTCGCTGCGGCGCCCGTGGCGGCGCTTCTGCTGCTCGGCGCCCTGGGGGTCTACTCCTACGGCACCGCGATCGACCTCTCACTCGCCGCCGGTGTCGGAAGCCTCGCGGTGTGGGAATTCGAGATCGGCCGGCGCTCGGGCTTCGGCTGGGCGAAAACGCTCTTCGGGGTCATGGTGGGCTGCAGCATCGGCCTGTTCATCGTCGGCTTGAAGATCCTGATCCATTGACCGCGGGCTCCTGCGGGTGAATCCTCAAGCGCACTGACGCCGAGGTCGATATACAGCCGGAGTTGTCCTGGATCCTGCTCATCGCGACGATCGCTCTGTTGGTGGCGGTCATCCTGCTCGCCCGCGCGCTGCGGGCCGCGCGCCTGGGCGCGGCCGCCGACCCCGAGCGCCTGCGCAGCGAGCGCGAGGAGCGGACGAGGCGGATCCTCGACCGCTCGCACGAGGCCTACGTCGAGATGGACGAAGAGGGTCGCGTCGTCGCCTGGAACGCGGCTGCCGAGACCATGTTCGGATGGCCGCGTGACGAGGCCATCGGCCGCACCGTCGCCGAGCTGATCATCCCCGAGGAGCTTCGCGGTCGTCACCGGGAGGGGATCAAGCGCTTCCTCGAGACCGGTAAGGGGAAGGTCGTCGGCCCGCGGACCGAGCTCACCGCCGTGCACCGCGACGGATCGGAGATCCCCGTCGAGCTGTCGGTGACCGCGATCCGCGAGGCGGGGCGCGGCACCGCCTTCCACGGCTTCGTTCGTGACATCACCGAGCGCAAGCTGCTCGAGATCCAGCAGGCCGAGCTGCTCGCGCGCGCCGAGGAGACCGCGCGCGTCGATTCGCTGACCGCGCTCCCGAACCGGCGGGCGTGGGACGAGGAGCTCGAGCGCGAGCTCGCCCGCGCCAAGCGCACGCAGCAGCGGCTCTGCGTCGCGCTGCTCGACCTCGATCGCTTCAAGAACTTCAACGACGCCAACGGTCACCAGGCCGGTGACCGCATGCTGCGCCGTGCCGGCTCGGCGTGGCGGCTGGCGGTGCGCGCGTCGGACTTCGTCGCGCGGTACGGCGGCGAGGAGTTCTCCGTGCTGCTGCCGGACTGCCCCATCGACGAGGCGATGGACGTGATCGAGCGCCTCCGCCAGGTGACGCCCGAGGGCCAGACGGTCTCCGCCGGAGTTGCCGAGTGGAACCGCTACGAGTCGGCCGAGGCGCTCATCGACCGCGCCGACTTCGCGCTCTACCGCGCCAAGCGGGCGGGGCGTGACCGCGCGATGACCGCCGCCTAGCGCGGTTTCACCGAGTAGACACCGATCTCGTTGGGCACGCCCTTCGCGCGGAACATGCGCTTGCGCTTGGCGTTCAGGGAGTCGGAGTCGAGTGCCTCGAGCGCGCGATCGGAGACGAGCACCTCGTTGCCCGCCGCCTGCTCGGCCACCCGCGCCGCGATGTTCACGTCGACGCCCAGGTAGTCGCCGCCGATCTTGCGCGGGCGGCCGACGTGGATGCCGGCGCGGATCTGCGGCGAGTAGCCGTCGGCGTGGACGCCGTCGAGGCGTGCGCATGCCTCGGTGACCGCCGCGAGCGCGTCGGCGGCGTCGCCGAAGACGGCCATCATGCCGTCGCCGAGGCGCTTGACGATCTGGCCGCCCTGCTCACGCACCGGCGGCTCGATCGCCTCGGCGACGTCGCGGAGCAGGGCGAGGGTTGCGTCGTCGCCTGCCTGCATCGACCAGGTCGAGAACTCGACGAGGTCGGTGAACAGGATCGCGACGTCGCGCTCGCCGCGACCGCGCCCGGCGTTCTCAGAGAGCGCCTGCCAGACCTGCAGGGCGCCGAGGCCAGCCTCGCTCAAAACGCTGGGACGCTCGGTGGCGAGCTCGCCGATCCGCTGGCCGACGACGTTGTCCGAGGTGGAGAGTGGGTCGCCGAAGCGCGTGTCGCCGGGAAGGAGCCTGCGGAGCCGCCGCACACCCTCGACGAGCTTCGGGTTCTGGTTGATCGCCTTTCCGCGTGCGGCGATGCCGACCTTGTCCTCGGCGTCTTCGTGGTCCGTTTCGGTCATGGGGCTCTCAACACCAGTGGAGGCGGCCGGACGATACCCCTTGCGATAATCGCTGGTCCCAATCGATGGATCCCGCCCGCAAACGACAGATCCGCCTGGTCGTGGCGCTGAGCGCAGCCGTTCTGCTCGCCGCGTCGCTCGTCTACGTCTCCTTCAGCTCCTCCTCGGAGGCGAAGGAGCCGTCGGACCTCCTCGGCGCCTCCTCGGGCAGCTATGAGGTGACCGGCACAGTCGTGCCGGGCTCGGTCTCGCACAAGGGTGAGGAGCTTCGCTTCCGCCTGGGCGACCGCGACGATCTCTCGAAGAGCGTGCCGGTCACGTACCGCGGCACCGTCCCGGATCCCTTCCGCGAGGGCCGCGAGGTGATCATCACGGGCGATTACCAGGACGGAAAGCTGGTGGGAGACCGCGACGAGCTCATCACCAAGTGCCCCTCGAAGTTCTCCGAGGACGCGCAGCAGAATCCCGACCAGGTGATGATCACCACCGACCAGTGAGCGGTCCGGCCTGATGCGCGAGCTCGGTGCGGCGTGCGTGTTCTTGGCGTTCTTCGCCGCGCTCTATGTGGCCGGGGGGGCTCTGTGGGCCGGGCGCAGCGGCGACCGGCGCTGGGCGGTCTCGTCGCGGCGAGCGGTGTATGCGCTCGCGATCCTGCTCACGATCGCCGTCGCCTGCCTGGAGATCTCGTTCGCGCGCGACGACTTCACGCTGCAGCTCGTCGCCGACCACTCCTCGACCACCACCCCGGCCGGCTACAAGCTGACGGCGATGTGGTCGAGCCAGGCCGGGTCGCTGCTTCTGTGGGCGTGGGTCCTCTCGCTCGCCTCGTCGGCCGTGCTGTACGTCACCCGCAACCGCCACCGCGAGATCGTCCCGTGGGCGACCGCGGTCCTCGGCGGACTCGCGACCTTCTTCACCGGCCTGATGATCTTCGGGACGATCAACACGGGCGCCGACTCGTTCCCGTTCCTCGCCGCGAACCCCGTGCCCGTGGACGGCGTCGGGCTCAATCCGCTCCTTCGCCATCCGGCGATGGCGGTGCACCCGCCGATGCTCTACTCGGGCTACGTCTTCTTCTCGATCCCGTTCGCGTTCGCGATCGGCGCCCTGGCCGCGCGCCGGCTCGACGCCAGCTGGATCCGCTCGACGCGGCGCTTCGCGCTCATCGCCTGGCTCTTCCTCGGGACCGGGCTCCTGCTCGGCTCGTACTGGTCCTACTCGGAGCTCGGCTGGGGCGGCTACTGGGGGTGGGACCCGGTCGAGAATGCGGCGCTCATGCCGTGGCTCGTGGGCACGGCCTTTCTGCACTCGATCATGGTCCAGGAGAAGCGGGGCATGTTCCGCGTCTGGAACGTCTCGCTCGTCGTCGGCGCGTTCGCGCTGTCGCTGCTCGGCACCTTCCTCGTGCGCTCGGGCATCCTCAACTCGATCCACGCCTTCGGCGAGTCGAAGGTGGGACCGCCGCTCCTGGCGCTGATCGCGGTCGTACTGGTGGGCTCGGCGGCGCTCATCTACTCGCGCCTCGGCGACCTGCGCTCCCCGAAGCGGATCGAGTCGCTCGCGTCGCGCGAGGCGGTCTTCGTCGTCAACAACCTCCTGCTGCTCGGGCTGTGCGCGGTGATCTTCTGGGGGACGTTCTTCCCGTTGATCTCCGAGGCGCTCACCGGTGACGAGCGCTCGGTCGGCCCGCCCTTCTTCAACACCGTGACGACGCCGCTCGCGATCCTGCTCGTGCTCTTCACCGGGATCGGGCCGCTGCTCGCGTGGCGCCGTGTGAGCGCGGGGCGGCTGTGGGGTCTGGTCTGGCGCCCCGCCGCGATCGCCGCCGTCATGGCGGCGCTCCTGGCCGTCGTCACGGATGCGCTCAGCGAGCCGCCGGCGCTCATCATGTTCACCTTCGCGACCTTTGCGCTCGCCGCCGTGGGCCAGGAGTTCGTGCGCGGCGCGGGGGCCCAGCGCGCGCTGTCGGGCGGCTCGTTCGGACGGTCGCTCCTGACGGTCGTCGGCCGCAACCGCCGCCGCTACGGCGGCTACATCGTGCACGTGGGCCTCGCGATCCTGTTCATCGCGGTCGCCGCCTCGACCAGCTTCCAGACGAGCCGCGACCTCCGCCTCCGCCCCGGCGAGTCGGCGAAGGTGGGCGACTACGACGTTACCTACTCCAGGCCAACGGCGGCGATCTCCGGCGCGGAGCAGCGGCTGACCCTCGGGGCGGTGCTCCAGGTCACCCGCGATGGGAAGCAGTTCGCGCTTTTGCATCCCTCCCGCAACTACTACTCGAGCGAGGCCGACGACTCGGTGCAGAGCTTCTTCGAGGGCGAGGCGACCAGCGAGGTCGGGCGCAAGGGCGGACCGGGAGGGGACTTCTGGACCGCGATGCGGCCCGACCTGACCCCGCTCGACGGCGCGATCACGGCCGCGGACAGGCGCGTGCAGGAGCGCACTGACCAGATCGCCGCGCGCGCCGAGCGAATCAGCGGCTCCCCGGCGCCGCCGGCGATGCGCCTGGCGGTGGCGAGCCGTCTGCAGGGCGCCGAGATCGCCCGGATCAGCGACGCCTACCTCAAGGACGCGCCGCCGGTGGACTTCCGCGTCAACGTGAACCCGCTCGTGATCTGGCTGTGGATCGGGGGAGCGATCGCCGTCGCCGGCGGCCTGGTGGCGATCTGGCCCGCCCCGGCTGCGCGCCGCCGGCGCGTCACCGACGTCTACGCGGCGCGCCTGGCCCGGGACCTCGGTCGCGCCTGAGCACCTCCTCGCGCGTAGCCTCCAGCCAGCGTGGAGATCCTCATCGCCTTCCTCATCCTGGTGGCCCTCGCCTGGTTCGTGACCGGGCCGCTGCGCCACCCCGCGCACGAGCCCGAAGCCGAAGCGGCCGTCGAGGACCCCCGCATCGCCGACCTCGAGGCGCGCAAGGAGGCCAAGTACCGCGAGATCCGCGACGCGGAGCTCGATCACGCCCAGGGGAAGCTCTCCGACGAGGATTGGCGCCGGCAGGACGCGGAGCTCCGCCGCGAGGCGATCGCGATCCTGAAGGAGCTGGACGAGGCCGGCGCCTAGGCGCGGCGCCTGGCTACACTGGCGCCGATGACCGCGTTTCTAGACGTCGTCCAGGTGATCATCTCCGTCGTCCTCATCTTCCTGGTGCTCCTGCACTCGGGCAAGGACGCGGGCCTCTCAGGCGCCTTCGGCATCGGCCAGTCTGGCAGCTCGTTCGGTGGCGGCTCGCTCGTGGAGCGAAACCTCGACCGCTGGACCGTCTTCTTCGCGATCCTGTTCGTCGTCAACACCCTCGTCCTGCTCAAGATCTAGCCCGGAGCCTGTCTTGTTGCCGCCATGCCGCCGCGCCTCGTGCGCTCGGCTTGTCGTGGCGGTGGCGGTGGGCGCGCTTGGCCTGGCGGCCGGGTGTGGGGGGGACGGCGCAGGAACCGCGGCGAGCGGGGGCATCGAGGGGGCGGGAAGCGGGGGGACGCTGGCCTGGGCCGTGGCCGAGCGTCCGCGCCAGCTCGATCCGCTGGTGGCCCGGTCGCGGACCGAGCAGCTCGTCGCCCGGCAGATCTACGAGCCCCTCGTTGAGCAGCTCTCGGGGCCATTCGGCGACGTCCGGATCCAGCCGGGCCTGGCGAGTCCCCACGCCGCCAGCGGCGACACGATCTGGCGCCTGCGCCTGCGCGGCGGAGTCCGCTTCCAGGATGGGCGCCGTTTCGATGCGGGCGCCGTGCTGGCCAACGTGCGCCGGTGGCGGGCGTCGCCGCAGGGCCGGGCGCTGCTGCCGGATCTGGTCGCGGCCGACGCGCCGCGCCCGGATCTCGTGCGGTTCGTGCTTGATCGCCCCGACCAGGACTTCAGCGCCGATCTGTCCTCGCCGCGGCTCGGGGTCGTGTCGCCGGCCGCGCTCGGCGCTGCTTCGCACGGGCGGCTCGCCCGAAGCGAGCGAGCCGGCACCGGCCCGTTCGAGCTGCGCGAACGGACCAGCACGCACGCCCTCGTCGCCCGCAACGTGGACTGGTGGGGCACCCCGCGCGGGCTGGGTCCCGCGCTCGATCAGGTCGACTTCAGGGTGGCGCCGAGCGCCGGCGAACGCCTGCGCATGCTGCGCACGGGTGATGTCCAGGCGGCCGACGAGCTGGGGCCGACGCAGCTCGACCGGCTGCGTCGGGACCCACTGCTGACCGCGCTGCCCGGCCCGAACGGCGCCGGGCTCGGTCTGCAGCGCTCCGTGCGCGGAATCGAATCGGCCCGCGACATCCCGATCCTCTCAGGCGCCTGGCTCACGACCATCGGTGCCGGCTGAGGCGGGCGCCGGATGCAGCACCGCGCGCAGGCGCGGCGCAGCCAAGGCGAGTGCGATGCCGAGGCCGGCGACACCCACGATCAGCAGGACGAGGCCTGGGCCGCCGCCTGAGTCGTCGCCCGGCGAGCTGCTCTCGTCGGCCGGCGTGCTCACCTCGAACGAGGCCGTGTCCACGTTCGCGCGGGTCGCTCCCTCCTTGTCGACCACCGCGAGCGCCTTCCCGTCCGGCGCGAGGTCGAGCCGGAAGCCCCGCAGCGAGCCCAGAGCGCTGAGGGAATCGAGGTCGATGCATACGGCGCGGCCGCGCTCGGTGTCGAGTGCGTGGACGAAGGATTCGCTGTCGCGATACCCCTCGTACAGGGTGTAGGCCCAGCGGCCGTCCAGGCTCATCGCCCGCGTCACCGGCGTCCCCTGCATGTCCTCATTCGGCTCGTCGGGATCGATGACGGGCTTCGGGCGCAGGTGGCCGGTCGTCGCGTCGTAGGCCCGGACGTCATAGCTCGCCGGGTCCGTGGGCGAGGTGTGCTCGATGAAGTAGAGGGTCGAGCCATCGGGGGAGATCGCGTCGAAGCTGAAGTCGCCTTGCAGGGTGAACCGCTCCCGTGTCCTCAGAGTGTCCGCATCCAGGAGAGCGAACTCCGATGGGCTCTGGGGGAAGGTGAGACGCGGCTCCGCCAGGACGAGGGTGCTGCCGTCGGCCGACAGGCCTGCCCCGGACCCGTCCTCCGCAACGGTCGGAAGGCTCATGGTTCCGGTCTCCCGCGAGCGCTCGACCCGGCCACCGATTCGCTCGACCCGGGCAATCGTGCTCTCGCCATACGGCCCGAGCGCGACGTAACGGTCGCTTCCCCCGGGCACGAAGACGCCGTCGGAGTTGATCGTGGTTCCGGGCGAGGCGACGCCCTTTTCGGGCAGGACGCCTGGCTTTGCCGACGCCGTCTGCGCCATGCCGGCGAGCAGCAGCGATAGTGCTCCGGCGACGATCGGGCTCTTCCTCATGAGTTCCTCCCCTCGCGGGTTTGCGTGCTGCTCCCTTTACGGGAGGGAGGTCCGATCAGGTCCGCGGTTATCGACGAGAAGCGCGCTTGCGAAGCGCAGCCTGTGCCGCCCACACGCCGCACATGCCGTGGACGCCGCCGCCGGGAGGGGTCGACGAGGAGCAGATGTACAGGCCGTCGACCGGCGTCGAGTACGGGACGATCCGCGGGACGGGACGCGTGAAGAGCTGCCGCAGATCCTGAAGGCCGGCGTTGATGTCGCCGCCGACGTAGTTGGGGTTGCGCGCCTGGATGGCGGCCGGCCCCATCGCTGAGCGTTCCAGAGCCACGTCGCGGAAGCCGGGCGCGAACCGCTCGACCTGGTCCTCGATCGCGGCCGTCATATCGCGGTCAGAGCCATTCGGGACGTGGCAGTAGGCCCAGGCGATGTGCCTCCCCGCGGGCGCGCGCGAGGGGTCGAATAGCGTGGGCTGCACGAGGAGGATGTAGGGGCGCTCGGAGTGGTCCCCGCGCGTGGCGGCCTCCTCGGAGGCCGCGATCTCGTCCAACGTGCCGCCCAGGTGCACCGTCCCGGCCCGCTCCACGCCCGGAGCAGTCCAGGGGATCGGCTCGCTGAGGGCCCAGTCGAGCTTGAAGATCCCGGGGCCGTAGCGGTACCGGGCGAGGCGCCGCGAGTACCCGGCGGGAAACCGAGGGCCGGCGAGCCGGTATAGCGCGTCCGGGGTGACGTCGGCGAGCACGATCTTCGTGTCGCCGAGCTCATCCAGGGACTCGACCCAGCGGCCGGTCTCGACCCGCCCGCCGAGACCCTGCAGGTGCTCGACGAGAGCATCGGTGAGCCGCTGCGACCCGCCGCCGGCGACGGGCCAGCCGTACGCGTGCGCGGAGATGCCGAGGACGAGGCCGAACGAGGCGCTCGCCGGGCTGCGGAGGGAGAGCATCGAGTGCGCGCTGAGGCCGGCGAACAGGGCTCTGGCGCGGTCGCCCTCGAATCGCGCGCGGGCAAGGCCGACCGCGGACCGGACGGCGCTCATCCCGAACCGACCCATCACGAGCGGGTGGCGGGGCGGCCGCAGCGGGCCGAGGATCTCGCCCATCAGCGCGTCGGCTTCGCCGACGAGCGGCTGCATCAGACGGCCGTAGGCTCTGCCGTCGGCCCCCAGCCCGTGTGCTGTCTGCTCGACCGAGCGCTCGAGCATCACCGCCGACCCGTCGTCGAGCGGATGCGCGAGCGGCGCCTGGGGATGAACGAGCTCCAGGCCGTGCTGCTCCAGCGGCAGCGCTCGCAGAAACGGGGATGCCAGCGCAAGCGAGTGAACGGTTGAGCAGGGGTCGTGGATGAACCCGGGGAGCGTCAGCTCCTCGGAGCGACAACCGCCCCCAGGAGTGTCCGCCCTCTCGACGACCGCGACCGCGCGTCCGGCCTGTGCGAGCGTGATCGCGCCGGCGAGCCCGTTCGGGCCGGAGCCGATGACGAGCGCTTCGGCGTCTTGCTCAGGCAACCTATCGGTCGCGCTCGAACAGGCGCTTCACCGCTCGCCCCGGCGCGCCCAGCATGTAGATCGTCGAGCGGATCGCCGAGCTGTGCCAGACATTTCGCCAGCGCGACCACTGCCGCTTGCGATCGACGCACACGACCTGCGTGTCGACGTCGGCCTCGTAATCGAAGCGTGCCGCAAGTGCGGTCAGCGTCGCGGCCCAGAATCGATCCTCCTGGCGATGACCGCCGAGGGTGAGCCCGAGCTCGAAGATCGGATCGCTCGCTCGCATCAGCACCTGCGCCTGGGCAACGGTCGCGCCGTCCTGCTCGGTCGCGCTGAAGGTGATCCAGCCGGCGAACATGTGTCCCTGCGGCGTCATCAGGGTGAACGACTCCTCGTCGGCGTACAGAACCATGACGCCGGTGGAGAGCTTCATCCGCCCGGGGAGAGTCATGTTGAGCAGGGCGACGTCACCCGGCTCGATGCCCGTCAGGGGGGCGTAGAACGTGTTGCCCTCGGGCCAGAACTCGGGGAAGTGCTCCTTCCAGGTTGTGATGAGCTCGCGGCTGGACACCCGCTCCGTCGGGATCCGGACCTGGTAGGTCTTCTGCCACATCTTCCCGAAGCCGTGGATCGGAGAGGCGAGGCGGCGACCCTCGACGTTGATGTTGGTCGCGCCCTCCGGCACCTCCGAGACGTTCAGGTGAGATACGGACTTCGCCCAGTTGTTCGCGTCGCGCGCGGCGGCCTCCTCCACCTCGGCGGTCTCGGTCTCCGTCGCGCCGTCGGGCTGCTCGGCCATCGCTTCCTCCTGTCGTTGGTATTCCGCGGCCATGCTCAGCCGATCCCGGCCGCCGCCAGCGCGTCGTCCTCGGAGTCGTGGATCCCGACGGCCTCGTCGAGCCGGGTGAGCTCGAAGATCTGCCGGTAGTGGTCTGAGAGCCCGTGGGCAAGCACCTGCTGGCGCTGGCGCTGCGCTCGCACGAGCACCGTGACGAGCAGGCCGATGCCACCGCTGTTCATGTAGTCGAGGCCGCTGAAATTGAGCACGATCGCCCGCACTCCATCCTCGTTGGCGCGGCCGTACGCGTCCATCAGGACGTCCTCGCTCTGGGCGGTGATGTCTCCGTCGATGTCGATCGCTCGGACGACCGGGCCAAGCTCGCGAACGTTGAACGTTGCCGCTGCCTCAGGCATGTTCTGCCTCCTCCGCGCCGTCTGCGGCGCCTTGCTGGTTGTCGATGATCGTCATGAAGTCCGCCAGCCGCGTGATCTCGAAGATCTCGCGGTAATGGTCTGAAAGCCCGCGCGCCTGCACCGCGATGTCGTGGCCGCGCGCCTGCCCCAGCAGGCTCACGATCAGCGCGATGCCGCTGCTGTTGATGTAGGTGGCTCCGCCGAAGTCGAGGACGATGGTCTTCGCGCCCGCATCCCTCGCGCTCTGGTACCCGGCGTCCAGCTGCGACTCGGCACCCGAGTCGATCTCGCCGGTGAGGGCGAGGGTGATCGTGCCGTCGTCGGTGCGAACCGTCACGTTCATCTCACTCGGCGTCATCTGAGTCTCCTTCCAGTCGGACCGTGAGCTCGAGCGTCTGCCCGTTCTCGTCTCCGCGCATCTGCACCTCGTCCACCATGGACTCGATCAGGAAGAGGCCCCAGCCCCGCGGCGACTGACGGCCTTCGAGCTTGGCGTCGATGTCAGGCCCCTCGGCTTGCCGGATCGAGCCGCTGTGGCCCGCGTCGCTCACCTCGACGAGCACGCGGTCCGGGAGCCGGGAAACGCGGATCGAGACCGGGAGCTCGGCCCGGTAGGAGTTGCCGTGCTCCATCGCGTTCATGGTCGCCTCGCCCACCGCGGTTCCGAGGCGCTCGAGCCGCCCGCGTTCAAGGCCGACGCCGGCCACCGCCGCATTGACGCGGCTGATCGCCTCGCGCTCGCCTCCGGGCTCGCTGGGCAGCTCGAACTCGGCGAGCACGCGTCCGTTCTGTGTCGTCGCCGAGGGGTGGTCCCCGCCGGATCGCTGGATCGCCACCATCGTGATGTCGTCCTCCTGCTCGGTCGTCGCGCCTGCGAACCCGGCGAGGTCCGAGAGGACCGCATCGATCAGCTCCTGGCTGCCTCCGGTGCCGGCAACCGTTTCCTTCAGCCGGGGAAAGCCGTACATGTTGCGCTCCGCGTCATGCGCCTCGACGATCCCGTCGGAGTGCAGCAGGACGCTGTCGCCCGGCTCGAGGGTCATCTCCTTCTCCTCATAGGCCATGCCCGGCATGAGTCCGAGCGGCATGCCTCGCGCACGCAGCTCGCGGACGCCGTCCGCGGTCCGCACATACGGCACGTCATGGCCGGCGTTGGCGAAGCGCAGGTGCCCGGTCTCGGGTTCGAGCACGCCATAGAGGCAAGTCACGAACATCTTCGCGGGCATGTCGGGCTGCAGGTGGTCGTTGACGCGCTCGAGCACGATCCCCGGCTCCAGCAATCGCTGGGCCGATGCGCGCAGGACGCTGCGGGTCGCGGACATGACGAGCGCCGCTGGGACTCCCTTGTCGGTGACGTCGCCGACGACGAGGCCCACCCGCCCATCGGACAACGGAATCACGTCGTAGAAGTCGCCCCCGACCTCGCGCGCCGGGCTGTAGTACGCGGCCACCTGCCACCCCGGCAGCTCGGGCAGCTCCTTCGGGAGAAAGTTCTGCTGGATGAGCCGTGCGACCTCGAGCTCCTGCTCATAGCGTTGGCGAGTCGCCGCCTCGGCCTCCTGCTCGCGCACCAGCTGCCCGACCCGCAGAGCGGGCGCGGCCTGGGCGGCAAGACTGTCGAGCAGCTTGCGATCGTCGGAGGAGTAGTCCTGCTCGGAGAGGCGGGGGCCGAGGTTCAGGACCCCGATCAGCTCCCCCTGGCTGACGAGGGGGACGAGCAGCCTGACGCCCGCCTCCTTGAGCCGGGCGAGCGCCGGCGAGTCGAGCTCGAGGCCGTCCACCTCGACCGCGCCGGTGGCGTCCTCGAGGTAGGCGAGAAGGGGATCGTTGGGGGCGATCTCGACAGCGGGCGAGTCGGGCGCCCCCGGGACCGCCACGGTGGTTTCCCGCTGCTCCTCAGCGGGAGCGGGGTGGGCGCCTCGGCGCAGGCGCCGGCGCAATGACCGTCCCGGAGCTCTCATGACCGGTTCTCTTCTACTCGATGCCTCATAGCGCGTCAATTCATCCTTGTTCTACGGCCCAGGCGTCCCGGCAGCGTTACGAAGTCGCATTCATCCCGCCAGGCCGTACACGGCGACGGGGTCTTCCTTTCCCTTCAGCGCCAGCTCGCCGTGCGGTTCGAGGGCCGGCTGCTCGCCGTCGAGGAGCACGCGAGTCCCCTCAGTCAGGAGCAGGGGCACGCCCACGTCCTTGGTCGCCGCCTCGACCCGCGCGGCCACGTTGACCGGGTCGCCGATGATGCTTGCGTGACTGACCCCGCCCGCTCGGATCGTCCCGACGAGCACGAGACCAGAGTTCAGGCCGACCCCGATCCGGCAGTCCTGGCCGAAGGCGTCGTCAACGGCTCGCAGAAGCGCGCGGCCGGCGGCGAGCGCATCATCGGCGTGAGCGGGTGCGTCGAACACGGCCAGAAAGCCGTCGCCCAGCAGCTGGTTCACGGCGCCGCCGTGGTCGTGAACGATCGGCACGGCGATGTCGAAGAACTCGCTCAGGTACGTGACCGCCTCCCGCGCGGTGGTGCGATCGGCGAATGCAGTGAAGCCGCGGATGTCTACGAACGCGACCGTGACCATCGCCCACTCGGGCTCGGTCTGCTCGCTCATCATTCGGCCGCCGGCTCGCGCAGCCATACCGACACGTGCGCGGGCTGCATCGTCTCGGCGACGACACCGCGCAGCTGAGAGTCGAGCGCCGCCAGGTCCACTTGGTCGCGCAGGCGGGCCGAGAATTCCTCGAGCGTTCGGGTCGCGTCGTAGCGCCGGCGGAAGAAGCGGCGGTCGACCGCCTGCTGGATCCGGGCCCGAGCCGGGCCGAAGGCAGCGGCGACGGCGAGGGTCGAGCCGGCCACGGCAAGCCCCGAGTCGCCGGTGACGCCGTTGAGCGCAAGTTGGAGCAGCAGGACGGTGCCGACATAGAGCGCCGCGAGGGTCGCCGTCAGCGTCGCGTAGACGAGCGCGCGGTTCACGACGACATCGATGTCGTAGAGGTTGTGGCGCAGGATCGCGTACCCGATCGCGATGGGCAGAGCTGCGAACGTCGCCTGCGAAATGAACGTGACTACTTCCGTTCCTCCACCGAAGGGAAGGGTGAGCAGATACTCGCCCAGGAACACGACCCCGCCGAACGCGACCCAGCGAAGCTGGGCGCGGTCGCGCGAGTCGGCGCGCCGGTAGCGACGAACGAGCGCCACCACTCCGATCACGAAGCCGATGATCACGAACAGAAACGCGCTTGCGAGAGGCTTGGCCCACGCCACGTCGAGCGGGTTCGAGCTGCCCTTGAAGTTGAGCACCTTGTGGCCCTGCGCGGCCATCCCCAGGCATGCCACGGCGATGAACGCAAGGGACGCGCGCGAGTACCAGCGCCAGCGCGGCGAAGGAAGCTCGCCGTCCGGGAGGCGGAGTGGGAGCTGCGTGCCGGTCAGACCGAGCGCGACCACCCACGCACTGCTGCCGACGCTGATCCACTCCGCCAACGCCTTGGGAAGGGAATCGGTGACGAGCGCCCATGCGCTGATGCCGACTGACGCCACGAGAATGCTCCAGCACAGGCCGATCACCCCCAAGAGTCGCCCGATTCGATTGCCCGGCTTCCGGATCGAGATGAGCCCTCCGACGACGGCAAAGGCGACGATGGGGAACAAGAACGAAAAGACCGTCCATTCATCGTCCTGACGGTCGCTGAGCGCATGGGGGCGTTCGATCACGCCGTACAGCACGGAGGCCACGCCGAGTGCGAGGAGCACCGCCGTGGTGAGTGCGATGGCGACCGTAATCCGGTGCGAGCGGCCCGTCATCATCGGTCCTCCCGCAGCCATACCGAAACGTGCGCGGGCTGCATCGTCTCGGCGACCACTCCCCTCAGCTCGGCGTCGAGGGCCCTCAGGTCGACCTGATCACGCAGCCGCGCGGAGAACGCCTCGAGCGTGTGGCGCGCGTCGTAGCGGCGCCGGTAGAACCGCCGGTCCACCGCCTCCTGGATGCGCGAGCGCAGGGGCCGGAACGCCGCCGCAACCGCGAGGGTGGATCCCGCCACGGCGAGCCCCGAGTCCTCGGTGAGCCCGCCCAGCACGAGTTGCAGGACGAGGACCGTGCCGACGTAAATCCCGGCCAGGGCGCCGGTCAGCGCGCCGTAGACGACGGTGCGGTTGATGACGACGTCGATGTCGTAGAGGCGGTAGCGCAGGATCCCGATGCCGGCGGCGATCGGCGGCGCGCTGAAGGCAAGTCCGACGAGCGTCAGGCGAAGCTGGTCGATCCCCTGTACGTCGAGCGCGAAGCTCAGGAAGTTGGCCACGAAGAGGACGCCGATGCCGGTGCCCGCGAGGGTGATCCACTTCAGCTGCTCGTGCTCCACGCCGCTCGAGCGGCGAAAGCGGACCACGATCGCGGCGGCGGCGAAGGCGGCCCCCAGCGCCATCAGTAGCCAACCCGCTCCCGTAAGGCCATCCATCAACTCGAAGCTGCCGACACCGAACGGGTTCTTGACGCCGTGGAACGGGGAGTCGAGCCGACCCGGACGGAGCGCGTAGCCCACGCCCACAAGGGTGCTCCCGATCAACGCCGCGGCGGCAGCCGGCCGCCAGCGACGAGACGGCAGCCGCCCATCCGGAAACAGCAGGAGTGCGAATGCCAGCAGCCCGAAGCACGGCGTAAGCCCCAGGTTCTGGAGTACTGCCGCGGCATCGCCTCCGGGAAGCGAGTCGGGGTCGATGTAGAGGGCGACGATGGCGTACTGGAACGGCAGGTTGCCTGCCCCGATGAGCAGGCCCATGTAACAGAAGATCCAGCCGATCGGATTGCGCGGGAGCCGCGTGGCGACGATTGCCCCGGTGACGGCGAAGGCGAGCGAGGCGATGACGAACGCGAGACCGCCAAACCCGGTCAGGCCAAAGTCGTCCCCGGGCGTCTCGGTTCCGGCGCCCCGCACCAGGAGCACGATCGTCGCGACGGCGAGGATCGAGGTGAGCGTCAGCGCAATGGCTGGGACCCGGCCGAGCCTCAGGGACCCCAATTCATTCCACCCCCCGCAACCAGACCGACACATGCGCCGGTTGCATCGTCTCGGCGACGACTCCGCGCAGCTCTGCATCGAGGGCGACCAGGTCGACCTGGTCGCGTAGGCGTGACGAGAAATCCTCCAATGTGCGCCGGGCGTCATAGCGGCGGCGGAAGAAACGGCGGTCAACCGTCTGCTGGATGTGTGCGCGCAATGGGCGGAAGGCCGCCGCCACCGCAAGCGTGGAGCCCGCCACCGCGAGGCCGGAATCCTGGGTCAGGCCACCCAAGGCGACCTGCAGCAGCAGCACGCTGCCGACATAGAGGGCGGCGAGGGCGGCCGTGAGCGCGCCGTAGACGACCGTGCGATTGATGACGACGTCGATGTCGTAGAGGCGGTAGCGCAGGATCGCGACCCCGGCGGCCACGGGAATGCCGAGGACGCTGAGCATGATTGCGAGGTTGGAGACGTCCTCGCCCCAGAAGTCGTAGCCGGCGATCGCCACAACGAAGGTGACCGCGGCGACGGCCCCGGCAAGCGCAAGCCATTTGATCTGCAAGCGGCGATCACCGACTGCCCTCCTGTAGCGGACGACCAGCGAGGCGGCCGACCCGAACACTCCGATGACGAGGGCCAGAAAGGCCAGGCCGGTGAGCGGATCCAGCAGCGGGCTGTGGACCGCGTATGGATTGGTGATCTCCGGATAGTCCTCGAGCGCTCCGGGAGCCAGCCCCTGCGTCACGAAGCCGCCCGCGACGCCGAGGGCCGCGCACCATGCGATCGGTCGCCATCGGGCGGATACAGGGTGGCCATCGGGGAACAGCAGCAGGAGAAAGGTCGCCGGCACCAGGACGAACGGGATCCAGGAGAGGCTTCCGTACCAGGCCGCCGCCTTGGCGAGGGACTCGATCCCACCATGCCCACCCGTCCAGTAATCCGCGTAGGCATGGGCCGACTCGCTCAGCCCCGCGCTGACCGCGACGCCGAGGAACATCCAGCCAAGGGCGTTCGTAGGCTGACGGAGCGCAATGAGGGCTCCGACCGTGGCGAAGACGAGAGCAATCAGCCAGATGACAGCCTGGACGACCCCGATCGAGTCGCCTGCCATGCTCCCGATGACGGCGCCCGCTACGAGCAATGCGACCGTGGTTGCGACCAGGATGACGACGCTCGCCGCCACGAGCGGAGCTCGTCGCGTTTCACCGTCGGCTGGGACCACCCTTCCGCGTCGCACTGCGCCAAGCCTCTCGCGTTGACCACGTTGATGCAAGCTCGCACAGGTTCCCGGGCCGGCGTCCACGGATCGTTACGAAACCTGGACGCAGCGAGTTATCGTGGCGCGCATGGCCGTGTCGATCAGGCTGCTCGGCCCGCCGCGGGTCGAACGCGACGGCGAGCCCGTCTCGTTCGACACCCGCAAGGCGACCGCGTTGCTCGCTCACCTGGCCCTGACGGAGCGGCCGCGCTCGCGCGATGCGCTGTGCGAGCTCCTGTGGCCTGGTCAGGACGCCGAACGTGCGCGCGGAGCCCTGCGGCGCACTCTCTCGACCCTGCGCGGCGCGATCGGCGAGGAATGGATCGAGACCCAGGGGGACAGCATCGGGCTTCGGCGAGAGGACGGGTTCGAGCTCGACGTCGAGCGCTTTCGCCGGCTCGCGGCAGAGCGGGACTCGGCCGAGTCATTGGCGGAGGCGGCGGAGGCGTGTTCGGGCAGCCTGCTCGAGGGGTTCGCGCTCCGCGACAGCCCGACGTTCGAGCAATGGCACATGGCCGAGGCGCGCGGCCTCGACGGCGAGCTGACCGCCGTCCTTCAGCGGCTCGTGGAACTCCTGGTCGCGAATCGCGACTACACGACGGCGCTGCGGTACGCGCGGCGCTGGCTCGACGCTGAGCCACTGCACGAGGCGGCCCACCGCGAGCTGATCCGCCTGTATGCACTCAGCGGCGACCGCGCGGCCGCCCTCAACCAGTACAGGGATTGCGTGAGAGTGCTGAGCCAGGAGCTGGGGGTGGCTCCGGTCGACGAGACCTCGGCCCTGTTCGAGCAGGTCAGCGATGGGACGCTTGTACCGTCCGAACCGGCGCCGGTGGCTGCGCCCACAACCACCAGCAAGGCAGTCCCGTCCGGGGAGCTTCCCTTCATCGGCCGCAGCGCCGAGATGGACGCCCTGATCGCGGCCATCGCAGCCGTGGACGGCGATGGCCGCCTTGTCGTCGTGGAAGGGGAGGCCGGGATCGGCAAGACCCGGCTGGTCGAGGAGTTCGCCCGCAGTGCGGAGGCGGCCGGTTCCGAGATCGTGGCCGCGCGGTGCAGGGATGCGTCGCCGGGACTGCCCTATGCGCCGATCCTCGAGCTCCTCCGCCAGCGACTCGCCACGGCCGAGGACTGGGTGGAGCTCGTGGCGGCGCAACGCCTGGCCGACGCATCGCTGCTTGTTCCCGAGCTGCGGGAGCTGCGCGCCGAGCTTCCGATTCCGCTGTCGATCTCAGGGCCCGTGGCACAGGCTCGGCTCCTCGACGGCGTTGCGGCGGTGCTGGGAGCGGCCGCGCCGGGCACTGCGCCGGCGCTGGTCTTCGTGGACGACGTCCACGCCGCGGACGCAGCAACGCTTGACGTGCTCGCCTACCTCGTGCAGCGGTTGCGCGGGTGGCCGAACGTGCTCGTCCTGAGCTGGCGGAGCGAGTACATGCCTCCAGGCCACCGCCTCCGGCGACTCGCCGGCGAACTCGCCCGGGCGGGCGTCGCGACTACTCTTCGCCTCGAACGCCTGTCCGAGGCGGAGGTCACCGAGCTCGTCGGCTCCGGGCACGCGGCGGGGCCCGAGCTGGCCGAGCGCATCTATCTCGAGAGCGAGGGCCTGCCGCTCTTCGTCGTGGAGTACCTCGCCGCAACGCCGGCCGACGAGGAGGGCCGACCGCCCGCGTTCCCGCGCGAGGTGCGCACGGCGCTCGAGAACCGCCTCAACGACCTCGAGCCGATCAGCCTGCAGGTGGTCGGTGCAGCCGCGGTCCTCGGGTCGCGGTTCAGCTTCGCGACGCTGCGCTCCACGAGCGGGCGCGACTACGAGGAGACCGTCGATGCGCTCGAGGAGCTGCTGGCGAAGGCGCTGCTGCGCGAGATCCCGGACAGCGAGGGCGAGTACGACTTCTCGCACCAGAAGCTTCGCGAGCTGATCTATGAGGAGGTCTCAGCCCCTCGCCGGCGCCTCCTTCATCTTCGGGCCGCCCGCGCCCTCCCAGCCGATCCGGCAACCGCCGCCCTGGTCGCGCAGCATCTGCGCGAGGCGGGCGAAGAGGGCGAGGCGGCCGGGCACTATCGGGTGGCCGCGGAGCACGCGGTTTCGCTGCATGCGCACGCCGACGCCCTCGGCTACCTGCAGGCCGCCCTTGCGTGTGACGGGGCTGGGGACGGCGAGCTGCACGAGCGCATCGGGGACCTGCAGACGCGCCTCGGCGACTACGCCGCGGCCCACGCGAGCTATGAGGCGGCGGCATCTGTGGCCGAGGGCGCCTCACTCGCGGCACTGTGGGAGAAGGTCGCGACGGTGCACGAGCGTCGTGGTGAGTGGGATCGCGCCGAGGCGCGCCTGATCGCCGCCCTCGATGCGACGCCCCCGACGGCACCCGGCCTGCGGGCCCGAATCGAAGCCGACCTTGCGCTCACGCTCCATCGCCTGGGGCGCTTCGACGCCGCGCTCGAGCGGGCCACGGAGGCGAGCTCGGTCGCCGCGGCGACCGAGGACCCGCGCGCGATGGCCCAGGCGCAGAACCTGCTCGGCATGCTCGCCCGGAGCAGGGGCCAGCTCGACACGGCGTCCGGCCACCTCGAAGCGAGCCTGGTGCTTTCCGAGGAGATGGAGGACAAGCCGGCTCGCGTCGCCGCGCTGAACAACCTCGCACTTGTGGCGCGCGATGGGGGTGACCTCGACCAGGCACTCGAGCTAACCGAATCGGCGCTGAGGGCGTGTCGCGGCTACGGCGACCGCCATCGCGAGGCCGCCCTCGAGAACAACATGGCCGACCTGCACCACGCCGCCGGACGCCCGGACGACGCGATGACCCACCTCAAGCGGGCCGTCTCGATCTTCGCCGAGGTGGGCGGTGACGAGGCCACGCGCCTGCCCGAGATCTGGAAGCTCGTCAGCTGGTGAGGCGCCGATGGGCGCGGCGCCAAGCACCGCGCCCATCGCGCCCGTTTGGGCCTGTCAGTCCCCGGCGCCTTCGTCCCCGCCGCCGCCATCGCCGCTCGCGTCGATGACGTGGAAGTTGCGGTCGAGGTGGACGTCGACCTGGCTGCCGTCGTCGCGGGTTACCTCGATCTCGTAGTAACCCTCCTCGTCGCGGATCTCCGAACCGCTGACCTTGCCGCCACCGGTTGCCTGAAGCGCGACCGCGCTCGCATGCTGGAGTGCGTTGCCCTTGACGGGCGTGCCCTCGCCGTCGTCGCTCCCGCCGGTCGCGCCGGCGATCGCCGCGCCGCCACCCGTGAGCGCCGCGATCACGCCGCCTGCGATCAGCCCGGTCTTGATCTTGCTCTTCGTCATCCCTGCTCCTTCGTTGCGTTTCCAGATTGCAGCGCGGACGCTAGGCCGGCGGCATGAAATGACCGTGAAAGCCTGAATGAACGCTCGAGTGGAGCTTCGAGCGGTCCGGTGGAGAGTGCGGCTGAGAGGAGTCGAACCTCCACGGCCCGTGAGGGCCACAAGGCCCTCAACCTTGCGCGTCTACCAGTTCCGCCACAGCCGCCTGAGGGCTCGACGATTCTAGAGGGAGCGCTGCCGACCGGCTCACGGAGGGGGCGGCCTTGCATCCGTCCGCCGGACCACCTACTATGCGAACATGTGTTCTGGTAGAGCAACGAAGGAAGCCCGTCGCCCCGACCGAGCCAAGGAGCTTTGAGGATGGATCTGACCAAGCGCCAGAAGGAGATCTTCGACTTCATCCGCCGCTACGCCCAGAAGTACGGCTACCCGCCGACCGTCCGCGAGATCGGCAAGGCGGTCGGGCTGACCTCCTCGTCCACCGTGCATGCGCATCTTGCGAACCTCGAGAAGATCGGCCTCCTGCGCCGGGACCCGACGAAGCCGCGGGCCATCGAGCTCCTCGTCGACAAGGCGAAGCGGGCGATCCGCAAGCCCGGCCTGCCGATCGTCGGCCAGGTGGCCGCGGGCGCGCCGATCCTCGCCGAGGAGAACATCGAGGAGTACGTGGAGCTGCCCGATGAGCTGGGCGGCGACGAGGGCGACTACGTCGTCCGGGTCCAGGGCGACTCGATGCGCGATGCCGGGATCCTCGAGGGCGACTACGTCGTCGTGAAGCAGTCGAAGCAGGCGGCCGACGGCGAGATCGTGGTGGCGCTCCTCGGCGACGAGGCGACCGTGAAGCGCTTCTACCGCGAGAAGGACAAGGTCCGCCTGCAGCCGGCGAACAAGGCCTACAAGCCGATCCGCAGCGCCGAGGTCGAGCTCCTCGGCAAGGTCGTCGGCGTGTACCGGAGGGTCTGACGTGAGCGCCGTTGCCACGCGCGAGCGCCCGGCCGAGACCGAGCGGCCGCAGCGGGACGATCAGCGGGTTCCCCTCTTCGACGACGGGCTCACGCTCGAGGATCGGATCCTCGGCGTCTGGGAGGAGCTCGTCGTCGAGGGGAGCGCCCGCTGTCCCGTCTGCGGCGGCTCGATCTCGCCGGACGGCTGCGGCGACTGCGGGTCGGAGCTTCGCTGATGTCCGCCACCGGCTGCGAGACGCAGACCAACATCCCGTAGCGCTGGTTCAAGGGCACCGTTCGGCCCTACACTTGCTTGCGTAGGCCGTGCGACCGCGGGAGGTGACTCTCGAGGAAAGTCCGGACACCGAAGGGCAAGGACGGTCGGTAACGCCGACCCGGCGAAAGCCGCGGGAAAGTGGCACAGAGACAGACCGCCGATGGCGCGCCCACACGTGAGGCGCGAACAGGCAAGGGTGAAACGGTGCGGTAAGAGCGCACCAGCGTCGCGGTGACGCGGCGGCTGGCCAAACCCCGTCCGGTGCAACCCCAAGCAGGATCGACGACCCGGCCCGGCGAGATCCAGGTGGGGGGCAGGGCCAAGCGAGAGCGAGGCCCCGCCGGGGACCTAGGCCCCGGCGAGATAGATGGCCGCACCAGACAGAATCCGGCTTACAGGCCTGCTACGGAGAGGCCCCGCCAAGGCGGGGCCTCTCTACTGCACCGAACGTACGAACGTGCTGGGTATGGCCCCGATTGAAGTACGTTCGGCGGCCCCGCTGCGGCTATGGGCCCCGGCCGGCCTCGATTCGCTTCTTCCACGCCCGCTGGCGCCGGCGTGCGTCGGCGAACCACAGCGGCATCATCCGAGTCGCGAGTCCTGGGAACGCGTCGAAGAGGCGAACGAAGGCGCCGCGCCAGCGCGGGATGGTGAGCACTGGGCGCGGCTTGTCGAGCAGGGCCGCGACCTTGGGCGCAACGTCCTCGGCTCGCAGCAGGGTGCCCGAGAATGACGGCGCCGCGTCGGGGTCGTCGAGGCGGTCGAAGAGCATCGGCGTCCAGATCCCGTCAGGGCACACGGCCGAGAGATGGACGTTCTTGACGCCGTCGCGGCGGAGATCGGCGAGGGTGCCGAGCGTGAACGCCATGGCGCCGTGCTTCGTCGCGGCGTAGAGCGTTTCGCCCGGGGGCGCGCCGAGGCCCGCCAGCGAGACGACGTTGATGATGTGTCCGCGCCCGGTCGGGCGCATGAGGGCGAGCGCGGCGAGAGTGCCGTTGATCGTGCCGAACGTGTTCACCTCGAAGAGCATGCGCTGGGTGGCCTCGTCCTGATCCCAGACGTAGCCCGTGACGAGCACGCCGGCGTTGTTCACCCAGACGTCGAGCGAGCCGGCTCGGTCGGCGGTCGCTTGGGCGGCGGCTCTGCAGGCATCGGCGTCGCGGACGTCGAGGGCTGACGCGAAGGCGTCCCGCCCGATGGTCTCGGCCGCCTCGCTCGCGGCAGCGGCATCGACGTCCGTGACGTGAACCACGAGCCCGCGCGCGGCCAGCGCCCGGGCGATCTCAAAGCCGAGCCCGCGCCCCGCTCCGGTGACCAGCGCCCCGCTCACGGTTGGAGCATATGGGCTTGCAATGTGAAGGTACGCGGGGGCTACCGTCGATGAAATAGCGGTGGAACGAGCAGGAATTGCCGCAAACAGCGGGAATTGGATTGGTTAGCAACTGCTCACCAAATGCACATTTCCGTATGGAGGTTTGTTAGGCTTCCGCGACCTTCCGCTGAGTTCCGGCCACATATCGCCGGGAACGGGGGACCCAACAAGTTGGGGCGAATCTGCGGCACCTGCCGCGTAGCGCCATCTCTTTCGGCGCGAGCCCGTCAGCTAACCCCGCAAGCAACCGAAAGAGGCTATGAACGAAGGCAGGTACCGCCCGCGGGCGGCAACTGAATTTGAAGGCAGGGGCGAGTACCGGTCACGACCCGACCGCATCGCATTCTGGGCGCTCATCCTGGCGGTCGTCGCGATGATCGCCGGAGCCGCGAGCGCCCGGGCCGGAACCGGCGGCGTCGGTTCGGGTGGCGGCGGCGGCGGCGGCTCGCGGTACGCGAACCTCTGGGACGGCTACTCCTCCAAGGACCATCGCTGGGCCCGGCGCACGAGCGAGTGCGAGTCCGGCGGCGATCCGAAGGCGATCGGCGGCGGCGGCAAGTACCGCGGCGCCTTCCAGTTCACGCGCGACACATGGAGACACGCGCCGAAGTCACCTGGCGGCGATCCGATCAAGTACCGCTGGAAGGTGCAGGCCGTGGTCGCCATCGCGCTGAAGCACAAGGAAGGCACCGGCGCCTGGCCCGTCTGCGGCTAGGCGAGCCGGTTCCGCTCACCCCCCGCTGCTCCCCTCCGCCTGAACTCAGGCTGCCGAGGGGAGGATCTGCGGGTCGTTGTGGTCCTGGGGCAGCGCCGCCGCGTTCGCGATCAGGCTCTGGAACTCGTTGAGCGCCAGGTGGGCGACCGCCTCGAGCAGCTGCTCGTCGTTCCAGCCCGCCTCGCGGGCCTCCTCGGCGAGGTGCTCTGAGGGACGGCCGTCGGTCGCGACGAGCGCCTCGAGGAACGCGAGCAACGCCGCCTCGCGTGGATCATTCGACGCGAAGCTCCGCGCCCGCGAGACCTCGTCGAGCCCGAGGCCCTCGGCCCGCGCCAGCTTCGCGTGCTGGGCGATCGAATAGGGGTCGTGGCGCCGTTCAGCGACCGCGAGCGCGATCCGCTCGCGCGTCGCCTGGGGCAGCTCACCGCCCCGAAGCTCGTGGCGCATGCGCGCGTAGGCGCGCAGCGCCGATGGGGAGCCGGCCAGGACGCCGATGAACTTGCTGACCTCGCCCCCCGAGTTCTGGACCCCCTTGAGGATCTTGACGCTGCCCTCGGGGGCAGTGAGCTCGTCGTGGATGTGGAAGCGGGAGATGTCGGTCTTCACAGTCATGTTTCGTCTTCTACTCCCCGTGGGTCTGGGAGATGTTTACCTGCTGTTGGCACGGCCTTTACTTTACTTTTAACCGGTTACTTACGCGAAGTAAGTTATAGCGCTTCACCCGGCGTTTCGCAAGGGTCGCGTCGGGTGTTCGTACCCATCCATACGCTCGGCTGACGGGAGCGGTTCACCGCTGCCGACCGGTCCGCCGGCGCTCGGTCCCCCGACCGGGCTCGCCCGAGGCCGCGCAGATATGGTGTCGCCCTCGCTGGAGCCCATTTTCCGATCGGAGGAGCCATATGTCAGACCGCCCAGAGACCGCCGACGACGTCCTGAAGCAGGTCTCCGACTCGGACGTGCGCTTCATCCGCCTGTGGTTCACCGACGTGCTCGGGCAGCTCAAGAGCTTCTCGATCAACGCTCAGGAGCTCGAGGACGCCTTCGAGGGCGGGATGGGCTTCGACGGCTCGTCGATTACGGGCTTCAACCCCATCGAGGAGTCGGACATGATCGCCATGCCCGACCCCTCGACGTTCGCCGTGCTGCCGTGGCGCCCCGGCGAGAAGTCGACCGGCCGCATGTTCTGCGACATCAAGGTCCCGGGCGGGGAGCCGTACGAGGGGGATCCGCGCTGGATCCTGCGCCGCGCGCTCCAGCGGGCGGCCGACCTCGGGTTCGACGACTACAACATCGGCCCGGAGCTCGAGTACTTCTACTTCAAGGGGGCTCGGCCCGACGACGGCGCGCCCGAGATCCTCGACGAGGGCGGCTACTTCGACCTGACCACGCTCGACGCGGGTTCCGACGTGCGCCGCGAGACGATCCTCGCCTTGGAGCAGCTGGGCATCCACGTCGAGTACGCGCACCACGAGGTCGGTCCGTCCCAGCACGAGGTCGACATGCGCTACAAGGGCGCCCTCGCGATGTCCGACGACTGCATGACGTACCGAATCACGGTCAAGGAGTACGCGATGAAGTACGGCTGGCACGCGACCTTCATGCCGAAGCCGCTGTTCGGCGAGAACGGCTCGGGCATGCACGTCCACCAGTCGCTCTCGAAGGGCGGCGGCAACGCCTTCTTCGACGCCGACGACCAGTACTACCTCTCGGCAACGGCGAAGTCGTTCATCGCCGGCCAGCTCAAGCACGCCCGCGAGATCGCGCCGCTCTTCGCCCAGTGGGTCAACTCCTACAAGCGACTCGTCCCCGGATTCGAGGCGCCCGTCTACCTGGCATGGTCACGCCGTAACCGCTCGGCGCTGATCCGGGTGCCGCTCTATCACCCCGGACAGGAGAGGGCGACGCGCGCCGAGCTGCGCTGCCCAGACCCGGCCTGCAACCCCTACCTGTGCTTCGCGGGCATGCTCCACGCGGGGCTCGAGGGAATCGAGAAGGGCTATGAGCTGCCCGAGCCGATGGAGCAGAACCTCTACCACCTGACCCCGGAGGAGCGCCACCAGCGCGGCATCGAGCAGTTGCCGGAGACCCTCGGCGAGGCGATCGAGATCGCCGCCGAGTCCGAGCTCGTGCTGCGGATCCTCGGCGAGCACACCTTCAAGCGCTTCATCGAGATCAAGCGCCAGGAGTGGGAGGAGTACCGGGTGCAGGTGACCCCCTGGGAGATCGAGCGCTTCTTGCCCATCCTCTGAGCCAATCCGCAGCACCGATCCCGGGGGCTATTCCGCTCTCGTGAGTGCCTCAGGCCGGCGGGTGGTCTCCTTCCCCGTCTTCTCGCTTCGCACGACGTAGCGCGGGTCGTCCCTGGATGCGGCGACGACGTGACCGCCGATCTCCGTGCGCGATGTGAGGCGGCGCCGGACGCGGCCGATGACCGTTCTGCCGCGGAAGTTCCACTGCACGCGGTCGCCTCGCTTGAACTGGTTTGCCATGTCCACACCTCCGAATTGGCTCGTCTGGCAAGGGAACCCCGCGGAGTCGCCCGCCGCCCCCAGGGATTTAGGACGGTCTCGACGTCCAGGGAGGGCGCTCGCGCTCAAGGAGCAAGCGACTTCGTGCCGAAGCACTAAGCGTGGCGGGTGTACCCGTGTATCAGGGATCCTTCGGGGTCCCGCAGGCAGAACGGCTGCTGTGGCGGGCGGGGTTCGGGGGCGACCACGGCGACGCGAACAAGCTCGCGAAGAAGGGCCTCAAGGCCGCTGTCCACTCGCTCACCCGCCCTCCGGACGCAAGGCTCAGCGGGCCGAAGCCCACCGACGGCGACGGCAACCCGATCGCTCCCTATGACGCCTACGGGCACGACGTCCTGTACTGGCTCGACCGCATGGTGCGAACGAACCAGCCGTTCGTGGAGCGTATGGCGCTCGTCTGGCACGACTGGTTCGCGACTGCCGACGTCTCCTCGCAGAAGCTCTCGATCTCGCAGTACAAGACGCTCCGCAACAAGGGCCTGGGTTCCTTCGGCGACCTGCTCCGGGCGGTCACGATCGACCCGGCGATGCTCGTCTGGCTCTCGGGCATCGACAACGACAAGGGCTCGCCCAACGAGAACTACGGCCGCGAGCTGATGGAGCTCTTCACGCTCGGCGTCTCCGACGAGTCGGGCTACCCGTACTCCGAGGACGACGTCCGCGAGCAGGCCAGGGCGCTCACCGGCTGGACGGCGGACTGGGACGACGATGTCGGCTACGTCAACTTCCACTTCGACTCGCACCGTCACGACAACGGGTCGAAGACCATCTTCGGCCAGACCGGGAACTTCGACTGGGAGGACTCGTGCCGCCTGGTCATCCAGCACGAGGCGCACGCGGGCTACTTCGTCGAGCGCCTGTGGAAGCACTTCGTCCCGACCGACCCGGATGCTGCGACGCGCGATGCCCTGGTCTCCAAGTACGTCGGGAGCGGCCACGAGATTCGTCCCGTGGTCGAGGCGATCCTCATGCACCCCGACGTCTACACAGGCCCGGCTCTCGTGAAGGCGCCCGTCGTCTACATCGCCGGGCTCTTGCGCCGGCGCGGGCGCGGCATCGATACCGACTCGTGGACCTGGATCTCCGACCTCGCCGGAATGCGCCTGTTCCGACCACCGAACGTCGCCGGCTGGGACGAGTCGCGCTGGCTCGACACCTCCACCTTCAGGGGTCGTTGGTACGCCGCGAGCCAGCTCACCCGCGACGAACAGGTGGATGTGGACAACACCTATCCCGCGGACGAGACCCCCGCCGAGGCGATCGACGCGGCCCGCGCCTACTGGGGCAAGCCGACTCTCAGCCAGACCACCATCGACGCCCTCACCGCCTTCTGCGAGGCCGTCGAGACCGCCGCGACGGAGAACTGGGAAAAGCACCAGTTCCGCGCGCTCCGCCAGAACGCCCTGCGCATGCTGATCGCGACCGCGCCCGACCTGCAGGCCTGCTGACCGAGGAGGACCGGACGACCATGCCCTGTCGAAGCTGCAACGAGTTCTCCCGCGCGAAGCTGATGCGTCAGGCCGCCGCGCAGGCGGGTCGCGGGCTGCCACCGATCGAGCCGGGGCAGCCCGTGCCGGCGGGCACTGGCCTCTTGCGCCGCTCGTTCCTGCTGCGCTCCGGCGCAGTGATGCTGTCGATCTACGGCGCGGGGAAGCTCGGCTTCGAGCAGCTCGAGGCGGGAATCGCGCAGGCGGCGGGATCGACGGATCCGGTGCTGGTCAACGTCTTCATGGAGGGCGGGGTGGACTCACTGTCCGTGCTGGCGCCGATCAACGACTCGACGTATCAGTCGCTTCGCCCCAACCTCTCGCTCAAGCCCAGCGACTATCCGAGCTCGGACCCGATCGAGTTCCGCGATGACTCGAGCCTCTTCTGGCATCCGTCCGCGAAGGCATTCGACGACCTCAACCGGGCAGACAAGCTGACGGTGTTCCCGGCGATCGGCTACACGGATCCGGATCAGTCGCATTTCACCTCGCGCCACTACTGGGAGGTGGGCGAGCTCGACCCGAACGGGCGCACGGGCTGGCTGGGCCGTTTCCTGGACATCATCGGGACCGACGACAACCCGCTCCAGGGACTCTCGCTCGACGGCTTCCTCTCCCCGTCGCTCGCCACCGCCTCGGTTCCCGTCGCGGCGATCGACGGCCCGTCCTACGACCTCTGGGCCCCGGGAGTGTGGGACGAGGTCGAGGACTTGATGTTCACCGCTGCGACGTCCCTGGGGGACGCGCACTACGGCGGCGCCGACTCGGGGTTGGGTGGGGCCGGCAAGGTCGAGGGCCAGTCCATGCGAGTTCGCGAGCAGCTCAAACCGTTCGCCGACGGCTTCGAGCCCCCGGCCTCGTACCCGGACAACTACTTCGCCTCAAGCCTCGCCGCCCTTGCGGAGATGCTCCAGGCCGGCCTGCCCATCCGGTGCGTCTCGGTCGAGGCCGAGGGGGGCTACGACACGCATGACGGCGAGGAGGACTCGCTGCCCGGCGGTCTGCTCGGCACGACTCAGGCGCTTGCGGCCTTCCAGGCCGACCTCGAGGCCCGCGGCCTCGCCGACCGGGTGATCACGCTCGTCTGGTCGGAGTTCGGACGCCGGCCGGAGGAGAACGGGTCCGGAACCGATCATGGCGCCGCTGGCGCGGCGTTCCTCATGGGGACCAAGGTGAAGGGCCAGATGATCGGCGAGTTCCCCGGGCTCACGAGCCTCGACGAGGACGACAACCTCATGCACACCTCGGACTTCCGCGGCGTCTACTGCTCGCTGCTCGAGCAGTGGTTCGGGCGGGACGCCGCCGAGGTGATCCCCGGCGCCTCCGGCTTCGCCCGTCCTGATTTGATCAAGACCACCTGAACCGATGCGGCGCGCTGCCCTTGCGATCGAGTGCCTTCTCGCCGCGTGGCTCATGGCCGTGCCCGCATCCGCGGGCGATGACCCGGGACGCCTGCTCGTGAGGGGTGGGGAGTACTACCTGACGGAGTCGCGCCCCACCCTCGACCCGGGTGACACGATCATCCAGTTCCAGAACGATGGCGAGGATGCCCACGACCTGAAGCTCAAGCGGGTTGGCGGCGCGACGGAGAAGTCGTTCGGCGTGGTCGAGGCCGAAGCAGACCCCGTAAGCCTGGAGCTCAAGCTGCGGAAGGGTGCTACGTACAAGCTGTGGTGCTCACTCGAGACGCCCGTGAATCATCGGGAGCAGGGCATGAAGGCGAAGTTCACTGTCCGCAAGCACCCACGCCACTGAGCAGAGCCTGGTCAGTCGCGTGAGAGGGCGCGGCGGACGAGCTTCGTCGCTCCAGTGCGCGCATTTGCCCCGGCGGTGAGGGCCTTCTCGCCGAGGGACCCGGCCGGCGGCAGGACCCCGAGCTGCTGCGCGACCTGCGCGCCGTTGATGTAGGCGTTGTTGCCGACGATCTCGCCTGCGTCGACCTCGATCATGTCGCAGCCCTGGATGTCGATCGCGGCGCCGGTGGGCGCGAGGCCCTGGAACCTCCCCGGGCCGCTGAAAGTGCCGGTGGCGCGCCAGCGGACCGCCGCCCTGCCCCGTGAGCCGGCGACGTCGAGAACCTCCATCTGCCAGTCGGGGAAGGCCGCGAACAGCTCGGCGAAGTAGGCCCGCACCTGATCGGGGGCGACGAGGTCCGCGGTGCCTTCGAAGTGATCGATCGAGCCCGGCCGCCACATCGCGACGGCCGCCTCGAGGTCGCGCCGCCCGATCGCCTCGATGTAGGCCCGTGCCACCGAGCCGGCACTCGGCGCCTTCTTCTCGTTTCCCTCCTTGACCGCCACGGACGCGGACCCTAATGGCTATCCGAGTGCCTCTGCCAGCTCGTCCGGCGCCGTCACAGGGCGACCGCAGGCAAAGTCCTCGCAGACGTATGCGGCCGCGTGGCCCTCCAGTGCTTGGCGCTCGCGCATCAACTCGGGCCGGTCCGCGCCCTCGACGCCGCCGGCCAGAACCAGGTGGGGACGTAGCTTCGAGCGCACGACAGCGGCGAGCGGTGCGAGGCCGTCCCCGTCGGCCGGCGCGACGAGCGCCACCTCCTTCACACGCGCGAAGTGAAAGTCCATAGCGAGCAACAGATGAGCGAGGGAGTGCGGGTGCCTGGCCGCCGCCCGGTGCAGGAGCCGGAAGACGGAGACTGCGCGACGCTCGTACTCGTGCTCGCCCGTCAGCGCCGTCAGCCGCAGCAGGGCCAGCGCGGCGGCCGAGTTGCCCGAGGGGATGGGGTGGTCCTCGACGTCCTTGCGACGCGCGATCAGCTCCTCGTGATCGTGCGCGGTCGTGAAGAAGGCGCCGCGGTCGGGATCGGCGAAGAGGTGGATCATGCGGTCGGCCGTCTCGCGCGCGGCGTCGAACCACCGGGCGTCGAAGCTCGCCTCATACAGGGTGAGCAGCGCGCCTGTCAGATAGGCGTAGTCCTCCAGGTAGGCCGAAAGGTGCGCGCGCCCGTCCTTCCAGGTCCGGAGAACGCGGCCGTCGGCGTCTCGCATCTGGGTCCAGACGAACTCGGCGCAGTCGCGGGCGGCCTCCAGGTAGTCCTCGCGGTCGAGGACGGCGCCGGCCTCGGCGAGCGCGGCGAGCATGAGTGCGTTCCAGGAGCAGAGCCGCTTGTCGTCGAGCCCCGGGCGAACACGTTCGGCGCGCCGCTCGAGCAGCGCCGCCCGCGCCTCGCCGATGCGCTCCGGCTCGGGCCCGGCCAGCCCGGCGGGCAGATGCAGGACGTTGCGGCCCTCGAAGTTGCCCTCGTCGGTCACGCCCCAGTGAGCGAGGATGGCGTCGGCCTCGCCTTCCAGGCCGGCGGTGGCCAGCACGTCGCGCATCTCGGCCGCATCCCAAACGTAGAAGCGCCCCTCCTCGCCCTCTGAGTCGGCGTCGAGCGCCGAGTAGAACCCGCCCTCCGGGCCGCGCATCTCCGCCAACGCCCAGTCGAGCGTGCGCTCGCACACCGAGCGCCACCGAGCATGGCCGAGCGCCTGCCAGCCATGCAGATAAGCGGTGGCGAGGAGCGCGTTGTCGTAAAGCATCTTCTCGAAGTGGGGAACGAGCCACTCACCGTCCACCGAGTAACGGGCGAAGCCTCCGGCGAGCTGGTCGAAGATCCCGCCGCCGGCCATCGAATCCAGCGTCACCTCGACCACGTCTGAGACTCCGCGCGCCATCAAGAGCTCCAGGGCCGAGGCGGGCGGGAACTTGGGCGCCCCACCGAACCCCCCGTGGCGGAGATCGGCGAGCATCCGCAACTCGCGCACACCCGTGTCCACGGTGGCCGCTGAGAGCGGCTCGTCTGAAGGGTCGATCTCCGCGACGGCGCCCAGACGATCCCGGATCTGGGAGGAGGCCTGGGTGATGCGCTCGCGCTGCGTGTGCCACGACTCGACGACCGCCTCCATCACCATGCGGAAGCTGGGCATGCCGTGGCGGGGCTCCGGCGGGAAATATGTCCCGGCATAGAAGGGGGCGCCGTTCGCGTCGCAGAAGGCCGTCAGCGGCCAGCCGCCGTGCCCGGTCATCGCCTGCGCCGCCTCCATGTAGATGGCATCGACATCCGGGCGCTCCTCGCGGTCCACCTTGACCGGAACGAAGTGCTCGTTCATGTAGGCGGCGGCCGCGGCGTCCTCGAAGGACTCGTGTGCCATCACGTGGCACCAGTGACACGACGAGTAGCCGATGGAGAGGAGGAGGGGCCGGTCGAGCTCACGTGCTCGGTCGAGCGCCTCGGGCCCCCACGGGTACCAGTCGACCGGGTTGTCGGCGTGCTGAAGGAGGTAGGGACTGGTCTCGTTCGCGAGGCGATTCGCCATCGAGATTCAGGCTACCCGCTCGGGTGTGGCATACCCGGGGGTTGCTCCGCCCGGGCGCGATCGGCGCCTCAGCCACCCCTCGGCGGCGGCCCCGAAGTCGACACGGACACGGAGCCCGGGCGGCGCTCGCGGGAGTGCTGCAGCGCTTCCCGTGCGTGGTCGAGGGCGACGGCCGGTGCCTCGGACCAGAGGGGCGCGATGCCGATGCTGAGCACGGCGCCGTCCCAGCGGCGATCCGCGGCGATCAGCTCTCTGATCTCACGCGCCACGCGATCGAGCGCGGCAGTCACCTCGTCGCCGAATGGGGCGTCGACGATCAAACCGAACTCGAATCTGTCCGTTCGCGCCAGCTGGTCGCCGCCTCGCAGCGACTCGCGAAGCCGATCGGCGATGGCACGCAGCAGGACGTCGACGGCCTCCGGGCTGTAGCTCTCGGCGATCGAGTCGGTCCCGTCGAGGCCCGCGGCGGCCACCCACGGATGCTCGCCGCCACGACGCCGGTGGGCGGCACCGCGCAGGGCGTCCTTGAAGCGCGTAAGCGCCGGAAGACCGGTAAGGCGATCGCGCTCGGCGGCGGGGTCGAAGGCGACGGGGCTGTCTGGGATCTGATTCCCGGTTCGCCGCAGTGGAACGACGACGCCCTCGTCGCCGTTGTGGCGATGCTGATTCGACGCGGGCGTCATCCGTGGCACCCGTACGCGTTCGCATCCATGCGTGGGGAAGACTACGCCCCGCCAGGAATCAGCGTCGGTCGCGAGCGCCCAGCGCGATCCCTCTGCGCTATGCGCAGAGGGTAGACCGCGTCCCGCTCGGGAACGTTAGGCTGCGTCAGGAGGTCAAGTGGCCACCGACCTGACAGTGATCCTCTCGGACCGGCCCGGTGAGCTGGCGCGGTTGGGCGAGGCGCTGGGAAGCGCGGGGATCAACATCCAGGGGATGTGTGCGATGACCGGCGAGGGCACTGGCGTCATCCACGTCCTCGTCGCCGATGATGCCGCCCACCGTGCCCACGAGGCGCTCGAGGAGGCCGGCCTGGGGGTCGCCGACGAGCGCGAGGTACTCGTGGTCGACGTCGACGATCGCCCGGGCACGCTCGGCGAGCTGGCCCGGACCTTGGGCGAGGCGAGCGTGAACATCGAGCTCGCCTACACGACCTATGGCGGGGTCAAGCTGGTGATCGCGACCGACGACCTCGAGTCGGCGCGGGCAGCGCTCGGCTGAGCGGATTCTCCGTCTCTTATCGCTGAATAGGGACCGCTATCCGGCCGTGACGTCCTGCGCGAACGTCTCGAACGCGTTCAGATAGCGCTCCACGTCCTCGTCGGAGTGAGCGATCGAAAGCGTCCACTCCTCCTCGACGCCCGGCGTCATGAAGATGCCGTGATTCATGTGGTAGAGCCAGGCCAGGGTTGAAAGCTCCCCGTCGACCTTGGTCAGATAGTCGCGATACTCGCGCAGCGGCTCCGCCGAGAAGATCACGCATCCCTTGGCGCCCATGCCGTCGGTGTAGGCCGGCAACCCGTAACGGTCGATCAGCTCGCTGCAGCCGGCCTTGAGCCGGTGGTTCGTCGCTTCGAGCCGGGGATACACATCCTCGGTCAGCACCTCGGTGAGGGCCGCCTGGGCAGCCGCCATGACCAGCGGGTTGCCGTTGAAGGTGCCGTACTGATGGATCGTCCCGTCGGCGACGAGCGCGGCGAGGTCGTCGCGCATGCCGATGGCGCCGCCGGGATAGCCGCCGCATACGGCCTTCGCCAGGGTGATGATGTCCGGCTCGACGCCGAAGCGCCTGGTCGCGCCTCCGTAGGCGATCGTGGCGCCGGTCTTCACCTCGTCGAAGATCAGCTTCACGCCGTGTGCGGCCGTCAGCTCACGCACGCGCTCGAGGTAGCCGGCGACCGGGGGGATGATGTTGATGTTCATCATGAACGGCTCCATGATCAGCCCGGCCACCTGTCCCTCGAGCTTGCTGAGGACGCTCGCGAGCGCGTCGCCGTCGTTGAACGGCACCGCGCGAGTCAGGTCGGTCAGCGCCCGCGGGTAGCCGGCGCCATAGGGCACCGAGCGCGGGTCGTCGCGCTCGCCGAGATCCTCCAGGGCCGGGTAGACGGAGACCATCACCGCGTCGTGATGGCCGTGATATGAGCCCTCGATCTTGAGGATCACGTCGCGACCCGTGGCGCCGCGCGCGAGATGGACCGCGTCCATCGTCGATTCGGTTCCCGAGTTCGTGAAGCGCCACTGCGGCAGGCCGAAGCGGCGCTGGAGCTCCTCGGCGACGACGATCGAGCCGTCGGTCGGAGCTGCGAAGTGGGTGCCCATGTCGACCCGGGCCTTGACGGCCGCGCCGATCGCCGGGTTGGCGTGGCCCGCGCACATGACGCCGAACCCGTTGTGGAAGTCGACGTACTCGCTGCCGTCCACGTCCCACACTCGGGACCCCTGGCCGCGCTCGATGTAGACCGGCCACGGATCGTTCTCTTGGAACGACGAGGGCACGCCGCCGGGCATGACCTTCACCGCCCGCTCGTAGCGAGCCTTGGACTGTGGCGTGCTCTCAGCGAGCTTCGCCAGCTCGCGATCCGTGAGCTCCTTGATGCGGGCGCGGTCGATTGCCGCTGGGCTTTTCGTGGACTGCGTCTCGACTGTCATGGGTGGCGGTTCTCCCTGATTCGCGCGCGTGCTTCCTGCTCGCGCCGTTCCTCCATGACGCGAGCGTAGCGGGACGGAAGGCGGCCGCGAGGGCCGACGGCCACGGGTTTGTAGATTGGAGTCATGCGACTCGAAGGGATTCACCACATCACGTGCATAACGGCCGACGCCAGGCGCAACGTCGACTTCTACGCACGCGTACTGGGGCTGCGGATGGTCAAGAAGACTGTCAACCAGGACCAGCCGAGCGTCTACCACCTCTTCTACGCCGACGAGAAGGGGAGTCCGGGCACCGACCTGACCTTCTTCGAGTTCCCGGACGCCGCACCGGGCCGGGCCGGGGATGGCGCCGTCCACAGGATCCTGTGGCGCGTCGGCTCCGCCGAATCACTCGATTTCTGGGCCGAGCGGCTCGGGGGTGAGGGCTACGAGAGCGAGCGCGAGGGCGATCGGCTTCGGTTCCGCGACTTCGAGGGCCTCGAGCACGAGCTGCGGGTGGACGCGAGCGGCGATGAGCCGCTGATCGCGGAGCATCCCGAGGTCCCGGCCGAGCTTGCCCTGCACGGTTTCGACGGCGTGCGCGCGTACGCGTCGGACCCCGAGCGCTCGTGGCCCCTCCTGGAGGAGGCCCTTGCGTTCGAGTCTCGCGACGACGGCTGGGAGGCCCGAGGCGAGCGCCGCGGTGGGACGTATGCCTACGACGACCCGCCGGGCGAGCGCAACATCCAGGGTGCCGGGTCGGTCCACCACATTGCGTGGGCCTCGCTCGATGACGAGCACGAGGCCTGGCGGGAGCGGGTGATCAAGGCGGGCGCCAGCCCGACCCCGGTGATCGACCGGTTCTGGTTCCACTCCATCTACTTCCGCGAGCCGAGCGGTGTGCTGTTCGAGCTGGCGACCTTCAGCCCCGGCTTCGCCGCGGACGAGGATCCCGACCATCTGGGCGAGACACTTGTCCTGCCGCCGTGGCTGGAGGACCGCCGCGAGGAGATCGAGGCCATTCTGACTCCGATCGAGAACCCGCGGCAAGTCGCCGGAGAGCCGAGCGGCTGATGGCATTGCTGCGGCTCGTCGAAGGCGCCGCAGCGGAAGGTCAACCTGCCGCTGCGAGCGATGGGGCTCGGCGTGACGTCGACGCCGAGGCGCTCGACGCCTACTCGCGCACGGTCTCGGCCGTTGCCGAGCGCATCTCTCCGAGCGTCGCGAGCCTGCGGGTGCAACGACGCACGCGGCGCGGGATGGTCCAGGCCGGCGCCGGAAGCGGCGTGGTCCTGACCCACGACGGCTTCGTCCTCACGAATGCGCACGTCGTCGGCTCCCCGCAGGGGACCGGTCGCGCCACCTTCGCCGACGGGCGGGACCTCCGCTTCGAGGTGGTCGGCCGCGATCCGCTCTCCGATCTCGCGATCGTGCGGACCGAGGACGGCGGCCTGGTGCCCGCCGAGCTCGGCGACGCCGACGCCCTGCGCGTCGGCCAGCTCGTGGTCGCGATCGGCAATCCGAACGGCTTTGCCGGCTCGGTGACGGCGGGTGTCGTCTCGGCGCTCGGGCGTGCGCTTCCCGCTCGGGCGCGCGGCGGGGTGCGGATCATCGACAACGTGATCCAGACCGATGCTGCTCTCAACCCCGGGAACTCCGGTGGCGCGCTCGTCGACGGGCGCGGCCACGTCGTCGGCGTGAACACGGCCGTTGCCGGCATCGGCCTTGGCCTTGCCGTGCCGATCAACGCCTCGACGCGGAGCATCATCGGCTCGCTGATGAGCGAGGGCCGCGTACGCCGCGCCTACGTCGGCATCGCCGGCGGTCCGCGTCCGCTGCCTCCGCAGGCTCACCGGCGCTTCGGCAGGCGGAGTGGGGTGGAGGTCGTCGAGGTGCTCGACGGGAGCCCCGCCGATCGCGCGGGGGTCCGCGCCGAGGACGTGATCGTGGAGCTCGACGGCGCTGCAGTCGAGGACGCGACGGACCTGCAGCGCATGATGGTCGCCGAGCTCATCGGGACTCCGGTCCGCCTCACGGTCCTCAGAGGCGGCGACGCCGTCGACCTCGAGCTGACCCCGGCGGAGCTGGAGCTCGACGGCCGCTGACGCCTGTTTGACGTCCGCCGAGTGTGCGAACATGTGTTCGTATGCGCTGGGATAACTTGACGATCGAAGCCGAGGAAGGGGAGCGGCTCCCGGGGTTTCGCGACCCCGCCACGGTGCGAACCTTCGACGCACCGGAGGCCCTCGGCATCCGTTTCCTTGAGGTCAACGCACGCTCGGCGATCAACGAGGTGCCGAAGCGCTCGCGCATGCCGTTCCGGTTCACGATCAATCCGTACAGAGGATGCAGCCATGCGTGCGTTTACTGTTTCGCCCGCCCCACCCACACGTATCTCGATTTCAACGCTCGCGAGGACTTCGAGCGCAAGATCGTCGTCAAGGTGAACGTCCCGGAGCTCGTACGCGCCGAGCTGGGCCGGCGCTCCTGGAAGGGCGACCACGTTGCGCTCGGCACCAACACAGACCCCTACCAGTGGGTCGAGGGCCGCTACCGGCTCCTGCCGGGGATCTGGGAGGCGATGCGCGACTTTGCGAATCCGTGCTCCGTGCTCACCAAGTCGCCGCTCTTGCTCCGCGACCTGCCGCTCTTCCGCGAGCTCGTCGAGCGCACCGACTTCACGGCGAATCTCTCGATCCCGACGATCGACGAGAAGGCCTGGCGCGCGACCGAGCCGCACACGCCGCATCCACGCAAGCGCCTGGAGGCCGTCGGCGAGCTCGTGCGCGCCGGCGTGCCGACGGGCGTGCTCATCGCTCCGCTGATCCCCGGCGTCAACGACGACCCGAAGCAGGTCTCAGAGATCCTCGAGATCGCCGGCGAGGCCGGCGCTCGGAGCATCGCCGGAGTGCCGCTTCACCTGCGGGGCGAGGTCCGGGATATCTGGTTCGACTGGCTGCGCCAGTACCGCCCCGACCTCGTGCCCCTGTACGAGGAGCTCTACGAGCGCGGCGCATACATGCGAACTGACGAGCGCAGCCGCCTCCAGGCCCTGGTGAAGCGCGGAGGAGGGTCGGCGCGCCGCTCGCGCGATGTCGGTCGGGCCGGACGTGACCGCCCGCGCCGCTCCGCTCCGGAGAAGCAGCGGCGCCCCGGCTCCGCGGAGCCACGGACGATCGACGGACCGGCCAGGCAGGTCCGCCTGTTCTAATCCCCGCGTGGCGGGAAACCCGGGACGCGTGGTTCTGCTCGCGGTGGGGCTCGCGATCGGCCTCGGCGCGCTCCTCGTCGCCGCCGGGCAGGGTGGTGGCCACGCCGCCCCGGTGCACCCGCAGGTGAAGGTCCCCGGACCGACGGCGGCGCCGAGCGCTCCCAACGTGATCGTCATCCAGACCGACGATCAATCGCTCTCGGAGACGTCGCCTCGCACGATGCCGAACACGTACCGCCTGCTCGCTCGCCACGGCAGCGTCTTCCGCAACTACATCGTGACGACCCCTGACTGCTGTCCGTCGCGAGCATCGCTCTTCACCGGGGACTACGCCCACAACCACGGTGTCCTCTCGAACCGCGTCGGCTACGAAGGGCTGCGGGAGCCCGGCGACGTGCTGCCGGTCTGGCTCCGCGATGCCGGCTACACGACGATCCATCTCGGGAAGTTCATGAACGGATACGAGGGCGCCGCTCCCATGCCAACGGCTCCGGCGCCGGGTTGGGATCACTGGTTCACGTACGTCGGCGCAGACCGCTACTACGGCTATCAGGCATCCGACGATGGCCGGCTCGAAACATTCGGCCAGCGACCGCGCGATTACGTCGGCAGGGTCCTCGACCGCCGCGCCGTCAGCGCGGTCGATCAATACATGAAGCGCCCCGCCCCCGTGTACATGGAGCTCGACGAGCGCGCACCGCACGCGAGCCACAGCGATCCGAGAGGGGAATGCGACCCGGCGGCGGTGCCCGATCCCAGGGACTACGACCTGATCAGGCGCATCGACGTGCCTCACGCGGCCTCCTACAACGAGGCCAACGTCGCCGACAAGCCGCCCTTCATCAAACGCCTTCCGCGCCTCACCCGAGCGAGGCGCCGCGAGGTGGACCGCCACTACGCGTGCGCCGTGGCCGCGCTGAAGGGGGTCGACCGGACGGTCGGCCACGTCTTCGACGCGGTCAAGCGGGCCGGGGAGCTGAACGACACGGTGTTCATATTCACCTCCGACAACGGCCTGCTCAACGGCGAGCACCGGCTCGCGGACACGAAGCAGTACCCCTACGAGGAGGCGATCCGGGTGCCCATGATCATGAGGCTCCCTGGTGAGCGCACGCCTTCCGCGATCGCGAAGCCGGCCGCCAACATCGACATCGCTCCGACGATTCTCGAGCTGGCGCACGCCGCCCCGTGCGCCGCCGCCGATGGCTGCCGCACGATCGACGGCCGCTCGCTGCTTCCGCTGCTTACGGGTGTGGGTTCCTATCCCGATCGGCGGCGCCTCCTCGTCGAGTTCAGCATTCACGAGCGCACGAGCCGGCGCGGGACTACGTGCAGCTTCGCGGGCGTGTGGACTCCGCAGACGTTCTACGCACTGCACTACCGGACGGTGCTGGATCCCGACACCGGTTTCTGTCAGCCGAGCCATGAGATCGAGCAGTACGACCTGACCACCGACCCGGGCGAACTGCACAACCTCGCGTCGACGACGACACCCCGCGAACGGCGCCGCCTGCACCGCCTCGCCCTACTCCTGCACGAGCTTCAAGACTGCTCGGGATCGGGATTGGCGACGGACGACCTGTCCCTGGGAAGCCCGCTTTGTCAGTAGCGCGCCGGCTGGCGTCGAATCGGCTTCACAGGCAGGTTTAGGGGGATTGCGCGAGGCGCGAACAGGGAATAGGAGCGTTGGAACACTCTGTTAACCCGCACTCGCGGGGGGCGGGTGCAGACGGAAGGAGAGTTGCGATGGAGGCTGGAGCAGTCCCGCCTCGTGAGCCCACCGCGGGGGAGCGGGTGCGCGAGACGGTTGTGGCGGGCCCCACGTGGGTCCCGGCCGATCCCGGTCCCCTGGGACTGGCGGCTTTTGCGCTGACCACTTTCGTACTGAGCATGTTCAACTCCGAACTGGTCAGTTCCACCGGTGAGCCGGTGGTGCTGGGACTCGCACTCGCGTATGGAGGCATCGCGCAGCTGCTGGCCGGTATGTGGGAATTCCGAACCGGCAACACCTTCGGTGCGGTCGCGTTTTCGTCATTCGGAGCGTTCTGGATTTCGTTCTTCGTGTTGGTGCAGTTCAACGTCGCGGACATCCCGGAGGCGGATGCCGGCCACGCGGTTGGGCTCTACCTGTGGGCGTGGGCGATCTTCACGACCTACATGTTCGTGGCGTCCCTGCGGACGACTGGGGCGGTGGCGCTCGTTTTCCTCCTGCTGGCGATCACGTTCATGCTGCTCGGAATCGGTGATTCCGGCGGTCATGAAACCGTCACCAAGTGGGGCGGATATTTCGGGATCGCCACGGCGATAGCGGCCTGGTACGCCTCGTTCGCGGCGGTCACCAACTCGACCTTCGGGCGAACGGTACTGCCCGTTTACCCGCTGAAGCGATAGGGGGAAAATCGACTACTGACAACGGATACACGCGACGAGCTGGCTGGGTCCCACCCGGCCAGCTCCCGCTGGTCTGGAGAGCGAGCGAGGGTAAGAGAGATGACAACTGAGACCAAGACAGGGGAGGCGCTGGAGCAGCGCCTGGACGAGCTACTTGACACCGAAAGCTTTGAGCCGCCCGAGGATTTCACGGCGGAGGCCCTCGTCGACGACGAGTCGCTGCACGAGGCCGCCGCCAAGGACCCGATCGGGTTCTGGGAGGAACGGGCTGGCGACCTCGAGTGGTCCGAGCGCTGGCAGACCGCTCTCGACGATTCCAACCCGCCGTTCTACAAGTGGTTCGTCGGCGGGAAGCTGAACGTTTCGTACAACTGCCTCGATCGCCACGTCGAAGCGGGGAACGGCGATCGCGTCGCCTTCCACTGGCGCGGCGAAGAAGGCGGGGAACGCGACGTCACCTACGCCGATCTCCACCGCGACGTTCAGAAGCTCGCCAACGCGCTCAAGGATCGGGGCGTCGGCAAGGGAGACGTCGTCGGCATCTACCTGCCGATGATCCCCGAGGTAGCGGTTGCGATGCTCGCCTGCGCGCGCATCGGCGCGCCCCACAATGTGGTCTTCGGCGGTTTCTCGCCCGAGGCCGTCAAGGACCGCATGCAGTTCTCCGAGGCGAAGGCGCTGATCGTCGCCGACGGGGCACGGCGCAAGGGCAAGGTCGCAGACGTAAAGCCGAGCGTCGACGAGTTTCTCGATGAGGTTCCGTCAATCGAGACGGTCGTCGTGGTGCAGAACACGAAGTCCGACGTGGAGATGAAGGACGGGCGCGACGTCTGGTACCACGAGGCGCTCGAGGCGGCGGACGACGAGTGTGCTCCTGAGCCGCTCGACGCCGAGGATCCGCTGTACATCCTCTACACGTCGGGCTCGACCGCGAAGCCTAAGGGCATTCTGCACACGACCGGCGGTTATCTGACGGGCGTCGCGACGACGATGAAGTACGTCTTCGACCTGAAGCCTGAGGAGGACGTCTTCTGGTGCGGCGCCGACGTCGGGTGGGTCACCGGCCACTCATACATCGTCTACGGCCCGCTTGCAAACGGCGCCACGGGCGTCATGTACGAGGGCGCGCCGGACTACCCGGACAAGGACATCTGGTGGGAGATCATCGAGCGCTACGGCGTCACGATCTTCTACACGGCCCCGACGGCGATTCGCGCCTGCATGAAGTGGGGCGCGGAGTATCCGGCCAAGCACGACCTCTCATCGCTCCGTCTGCTCGGCACCGTGGGCGAGCCGATCAACCCGAAGGCCTGGCTCTGGTACCGCGAGGTGGTCGGCGGCGGGCGCTGCCCGATCGTCGACACCTGGTGGCAGACCGAGACCGGGAACATCATGATCACGACGCTGCCCGGTGCCCAGGCCGCGAAGCCCGGTTCGGCCGGCAAGCCGCTGCCAGGTATCGATGCGGCCGTCGTGGACGAAGAGGGCAACGAGGTGGAGGATGAGCAGGGCATCCTGGTCCTGCGAAAGCCCTGGCCCGCGATGCTGCGAACGCTCTACAAAGAGGACGATCGCTTCATCGAGACCTACTTCGAGCGCTTCGGCAAGGAGACGTACCTGGTCGGCGATGCCTCGCGGAAGGACTCGGACGGGTACTTCTGGGTCATCGGACGCATCGACGA
>JBKPNZ010000012.1:0-27838 GCA_046732895.1 Actinomycetota bacterium | reverse complement strand
GGGTGCCGGTACCGGGCGCGAACGCCGGGTCGAGGACGTCGATGTCGATCGAGGCGAACGCCGGTCCGGGCCCAACCGCATCGATCGCTTCGGCAAGCACGTCGGCGATGCCGCGCTCCAGAACCTCGCGCATGCGCAGGGCCGTGATCCCGCGCTCGTCCTGCCAGGCGAACTCCTCCTCACCGGGCCAGTAACCGCGGAGGCCGACCTGGGCGTAGCGGTTTCCGGTGACGTGCCGTTGCTCGACCAGCCTGTACATCGGGCTTCCGTGGGAGTGCTCGACCCCCCAGAGCTCGCGACCGGTATCGGTGTGGGCGTCGAAATGGATCAGCCCAAGCGGGCCGTGGCGCTCGGCACAGGCGCGGATGTCGGGCTCGGCGATTGAGTGGTCCCCGCCGAGCACCAGCGGGATCGCCCCGGCGTCGACCGCGTCGCCGACGATGCGCTCGATCGCCGCGTGCGAGGCGACCGGATCGGTCGGGATCACCGCCGCGTCGCCGAAGTCCACCACTCTCAGCGCCTCGAACGGATCGACCCCGGCGTCGAGGTGCACCCCGCCGAAGCCGTTGCTCGCGATCCGGATTGCCCGCGGACCGAGGCGCGTGCCCGGAAGGTCCGTGACAAGCTCGTCTAGGGGCGCGCCGACAATGGCCACATCGACCCCGTCGAGGTCATCCACCGACTCGGTGTACGGAAGGGCCCCGAACGACGGCAGGCCGGCGTAGTCGGGACGTCCGTGAGGTTTCCAGCGCTCGTGCGGGTCGATCGTCGTCATCGGGTGCCAGGATGCCCGATCGAGGTCGCCTAGGCGGTTCGCCCCCGGCCGTTTCTGAGTGTTCCTCCGCTCTTCGCGCAAAGCACGAGCCGTCGCCCTTCCTAAAGGTCCGTCTCGGGCGGCGCAAAGATCACCAGGAGCTCGAGGTCCTCGACGATGTCGACGAAACGGTGCTCGGCCAGCTTGGTTACGAAGGCGATCGACCCGGGCTCTACCGCCTTTCGCTTCCCCTCGACTTCGAGCTCAGCACGCCCGGCAAGCACGTAGTAGATCTCGTCCTCGGCGTGCGGTGTCTGACGATCGGTTTCCCCTGCGGAGAGACGGTAGACGCCTGCGCTGAACATCCCCGCGCGCAGGAACTCCCGCCACTGATCGCCTGCGGCGCGTGCCGCGTCGACGATCTGATCGAGCTCAACGGCCACGTAGTGCGGCTCGGGCATCAACGGATGGTACGTCGGCTAGTCAGGAACGATGTCGACGACGGGCGCTGCTCCTTTCGCGTGAGGGCAGAAGCACTCACTACGCCGCCCGCCCGCAGCGTGCCAACGGGTCCGCCGCCACTCCCGAACTGCTGACCGCACTGGGGAAGTCTTCCGGATTGCTCGAGCCGCGCAGTCCATTCGTTGCGGTTGTGTACTGGTCGAAGCTGCGGGATTGACCGGATGCCCGGACGGTCGGGGGCGTGTAAGGCTGGGCGCATGAAACGTGTCGCCGTCGATCACTTCGGCGGGCCCGAGGTCCTGAGGGTGGTGGAGGAGGAGAATCCCCGACCGGGACGGGGCGAGGTGCTCGTCAGAGTCCTGGCGGCGGGGGTGTCGTTCACCGATTCCCAGCTGCCGCGCCGGCACGTACCTCCCGGGTGCGCCGAAGCCGCCGTTCACGCCCGGCTACGAACTCGTCGGCCTCGTCGAAGAGCTCGGCCCGGGCTGCTCGCGACTGCGCGCGGGCGATCGCATCGGGGCGCTGACGGTCTGGGGTGCGGACGCCGAACGCGTCTGCGTGCCGGAGTCCGGCGCGGTCGACGTGCCCGAGGACCTCGATCCGGGCGAGGTCCTGAGCCTCCTCTTCCCATACATGACCGCCTACCAGGTACTCCATCGGACGGCCAAGGCGAAGAGCGGGAGAACGGTGCTCGTGCACGGCGCGGCCGGCAGGGTTGGCATCGCGACCCTCGAGCTCGGAGTGACGGCGGGGCTCCGCCTCATCGGGACCTGTTCGGCTCGCGACCGCGCGGCACTGCACCGTGCTCGAAGAGCGCGGTGTAGACCTTTGCGGCCGCCTCGGGCGTGATCTGCTCGCCGATCTCCCGCTTCAGAAACTCGAGCACAGTGGCCCCGCTACGGCGGCGCACAATCTCGCCAGTTCCACATGAGAATCCACCTCGCGGCGTGCGTCGGCGCGCTACGGAATGAGGGCTCGGCCTGCTCGACACTCACGGGGGGTCTTGCTGGCGAGTTCAGGGCGCGGTTCGCGTGCTAGTGGCGGCCAGATGGCCGGTGAACTGTCATCATCTCGTCGAATTTGTAGTAGGCATTTGTAGTAGGTCATTTGGTCATTCCTGGCATTTCCGGCGAAACTGTTGTCACGCTGAAACCGGGCGCAGCGCTCATGCGGGGCGCTCATCGACCAGAGGACCAGGCTTGAGGACGAGACGGATCGACGAGGGCCGGGCGCTGCTGCCCGACCGCTGGGCCGTTCTCCGAGTCGTTGGCGCGGCAGCGCTCGTGCTTGCCTTCGCGGGACTGTCCGCGAGACCGGCCACGGCCGCCGCGCCTGGCAACGCCAGCGCGTACGGCGCGGGGCTGCTCGTCGGTCTTGACCCAACGATGCCGCTGGGGCAGAAGCGGGCTCTCACCGCAGGCGCGCTCGCCGGAGCGAAGCCGCTCGCGCCAGGCATTCGGTTTCTCCAGGTTCCGCGTCATCGAGTGACGCTCATGGCGCAGCGGGTCGGTGAGAAGGACGGGGTCCGGTACGCAGAGCCGAACTACGTGATGCATGCGGCCGCGGCACCCGACGATCCATCGTTCGGGCTCCAGTGGCCGCTAGCGAACACGGGGCAGACCGTGAACGGCGTAGTGGGCGTTCGGGGAGCCGACGAGGACGCGGTCCCGGCATGGGAGGTGACCACCGGTGATCCATCCGTCGTGGTCGGCGAGATTGACAGCGGCGTGGACTACCTACACCCGGATCTCGCCGCCAACATTTGGTCGAACCCCGGTGGGATCGGAGGCTGCCCCGCGGGGACGCACGGCTACAACGTGATCTCCGGGACCTGTGACCCGATGGATGACGACACGAAGTACAACGGTCACGGCACCCATGTCGCCGGGATCATCGGCGCGGTCGGCGACAACGGAATCGGCGTGACCGGGGTGAACTGGAGCACCACGATCCTGCCGGTGAAGTTCCTGAACTCCGCCGGAAAGGGATCTACAAGCGAACTCATCGCCGCCATGCAATGGCTGATCGCAGCGAGGCAGGCCGGCGTGAACGTGCGCGTCGTCAACCTTTCAAACTCGCAGACGGTCTATTCGCAGGCGCTCGCGGATGAGATCGACCGTCTCGGAGACAACAACATCCTCTTCGTCACTGCCGCTAGCAATGTGGGCGATGACAACGACGATCCCGGTCTCACGCGATATCCCTGCGGCAATGACAACGCGAATCTCATCTGCGTCGCGGCGACGACACAGAAGGACGCGCTCGCGAACTGGTCGAGCTACGGAGCGAACACCGTCGATTTGGCAGCGCCGGGGGCCAACATCTACTCGACGCTGCGAAATGGCACGTACGGGTACATCAAGGGCACGTCGATGTCCACCGCCGAGGTGAGCGGGGCGGCGGCGCTGATCCTGGCGAGCACGGACCTTTCGACCACCGCGCTGAAGGCAGAGATCCTCGACAACACAGACCCGCTGGCATCGCTGCAGGGCAAGGTTCTTACCGGCGGTAGGTTGGACATCTGCCAGGCGATGCCGGCGTGCCACACGGAGGCCCTTGGCAAGACGACCGTGGGCGCGAGTGCGGAGGCGCTGGTCAGCAACCGAACGCGCGTCAATGAGTACTCGCTCGGGGAGGCGGGGACGGTGAAGGGGCTTCGGGTCTACCTGCAACCGTCCAGCACCAGTGGGAGCCAGGATATCAGGGGGGTTATCTACGGCGACGCCGGGGGCGCTCCGGGCCCGCTGCTGAGCGCATCGAGCCCGCTCGTCTTTCACAGCAGCGATCGTCCAGGCTGGTACGACCTGCCGCTCCCCGAGCCCGTGAGCCTCCAGCCGGGCAGCTACTGGATCGGGCTTCACGCGGGCTCGACCTCAAAGGTCGCTCGGGTCCGCTGGGACAACGTCCCGGGGAGCCGTGTATCCAACATCAGGGACTTCAGCTCAGGGCCGAGCGATCCGTTCGGCGCCGTTTCGTCAATCGACGACAGGGAGATGTCGCTCCACGCCCTCTACACCAGCCAGGCTGCGAGTACCCCGTGAGCGAGCACCCCGTGAGGATCCTCGATGCTCAAACCGCAGCCCAAAGCGACGATCCACCTTCCCGCCCTTCCAGGCCCTTGCTAGGAGACGAACTCAGTGAGCCCGCGCCGAAGACGCTGACGACCCTGCGCGAGTATTGGGACGCTGACGCCGCAACGTACGACGATTGGCCTGACCATGGGGCCTGGTCGGCGGGGGAGCGAGCCGCGTGGGTGGCGGCACTGTCGCGCTTCATGCCTAAGCAAGGCGCGCGGATACTCGACGTCGGCGCCGGCACAGGATTCCTTTCCTTGATGGCAGCGAGCCTCGGGCACGAGGTGACGGCCCTCGACATTTCCGAGCACATGCTCGAGCGCCTCCGTGCCAAGGCAGTGCGCCAGGGAGTTCACGTCACGACAGTCTGCGCGCCCGCGGACGAGCCGCCACAAGGTGAGTTCGATTATGTCCTCGAGCGGCTCGTGCTGTGGACTTTGCCTGATCCTGCACGCACCCTCGCCGCTTGGCGCGAGGTGGCTCCTCGGGGGCACCTCCTGGCCTTCGAAGGCTTGTGGAGGGGACGCGACTATCTGGAAGGAGCTCGCCGACGTGCCCGAAGAGCCCACGAGCGTCTGCGTCGGCGGCAACCAGCGCACCACGCGCCGTATCCGGGAATCCTGCGAAAGACGCTCCCTCTGATCCGGGACGCCTCTCCCAGCGCACAGATCGAGGCCATTTCGGCTGGTGGCTGGCACTCTGCGGCCCTGATCCGGCTCTCGGACGTCGAATGGGCGCGCAAGCTCGCGATGCCGCCGTTCGAGCGTTTGCTGGGCGTGACGCCGGAGTATCTGATCACCGCTGAAGCCGACGCTCCTGCCTGAATCCAAGCTGGGATCCGCCGCCTCAGCATGCACCGCCATCGCAGCCCGGGGCCCGACCCTGCGCGTGACGAGTGGTGAAGGGCGAAGACAGTCGCCGCGATTCACGAGTCTGGTCGCTCGATGATCGAGCTTGGGAGGAACCCGACCAGCCAGCTCGGCACGAGTACGGCGGTAACCGCGGACCCGAGCAGCGCGAGGCCAAATCCGCCCAGGCCGTACCCCGGGTTCACTCGAATCCGGCTTGATCAAGCCATGGGCGCGGGTGGTTTCGAACCACCGACCTCTCGCGTGTGAAGCGAGCGCTCTCCCACTGAGCTACGCGCCCTGGGCGGGCAATGATAAGAGGGGGATGGGGGTGGAGCGGGCGGGACTCAGCCGGCGCTTGCGCCGATCGAGACCAGGTCGATCACGAAGATGAGGGTTGCGTTCGGGCCGATCGCCGGCGGTTGGCCCTGGGCACCGTAGGCGAGCTTGGGCGGGATGATGAGCTCGCGCCGCCCACCGACCTTCATCCCGACAATCCCCTGGTCCCAGCCCTTGATGACCTGGCCGCTGCCGAGCTGGAACTGGAACGGCTGCGGGTCGCCCCACGACGTGTCGAACTCCTGTCCGGTGCTGTAGTCGACGCCCACGTATTGGACCGTCAGCTCCTGGCCTACCTGGGCCGCGGCGCCGTCTCCCGTCACGATGTCCTTGACCTCGAGCTGCTTGGGCGGCGGGCCCGAGGGCACCTCGATGGTGGGCTTCGTGCTCGTGTCCGTCAGGTCCGAGCCGTCGCCAGAGCTCCGCCCGATGAGCACCACGATGACGACCACCACGAGCAGGGCCGCGGAGACGAGCAGGGCGATGACGCGGCGATCCACGGCCGGGCATCCTAGGGATCGCAGCCCGGCGCGTGCTCAGGAGGAGGCCGCCGGCCGTGTTCCCTCGCGGCTGGAGATCGCCTCGTAGACGGCTGCCATGTCCTGATCGGCGAGCCCCATCTCGGCCGCCTGGCGGAAGCGCTGCTCGACCACCTCGGTCAGCGGCAGGTCAATGCCCTCCGCCGCCTCGAGCACGAGCCGGGCGTCCTTCGCCGCGAGGCGCAGCGGGAAGCTGGCGTCGTACTCCCGCTCGAGCATGGCCCTGCCCTTGAGGTGGGCGTAGGCGACGTCGACGGGGCTTTTCTCGATCACCTCCAGGAAGCGCGTGGGGTCCACTCCGACCTCGCCGGCCACCGCGAACGTCTCGGCAAGCGCCGTCGTCAACGTGAGCAGCCAGGTGTTGACGACGAGCTTCATGCGAGTTCCGGCTCCAGCCTCCCCCAGGCGAACCGTGCGGGCCGCGATCGGGTCGAAGACGGGCTCGCATGCATCCAGGGCTCCACCGGGGCCGGACGCCAGCACGACCAGCTTGCCCTCCTCGGCAGGCTGCTTCGTGCCCACGACGGGGGCGTCGACGATCCGAAGATGCGTCCTTTCCGCGAGCGCGATCGCGTCGTCGATGCCCTCCCTGCCGATCGTGCTCATCTGCAGCCAGATCGCATCGCTCGACATCGCCTCGATCACACGCTCCTTCGTCATCACCGACAGAACGGCGTCGGCGTCGGCGAGCATCGTGAGCACCGCATCGGCCCCGTCGGCCGCCTCCGCGGCCGCCGACGCAACGGTCACGCCGTGATCCGCGAGGGGCTCGGCCCTCTCCGGCGAGCGGTTCCAGGCGCGCGTCTCGATTCCGGCCGCCGCGAGATTGCGCGCGATCGCCGCACCCATGATCCCGGTGCCCAGGACGGCGATGGACTTGACCGGTGCGCTCACGCACCTCACCTATCCGCGCGCCGAGGCCGTGAAACTCAGCCGGCGCGATTCGCGGCTACTCCTCACTCCGTGTCGAGGACGCCGCGACCCTCATCGACGAACTGCCTCTGGATCGGACGCAGATTCCCGGATAGCTCCCAGGCGCAGTAGGATCTGCTGCGGACCGTGCTAGGCGGGGAATTAGCGGTGCCCTGTACCCGCAATCCGCTCTAGCGGGGCTGAATGCCCGTCTGAGGGTCGTGGCCTTTGGGGCCAGTACGCCGCGGGCGGCGTTGACGGCCAGGTCCCGCGCAATGCGCGTCCGCGAACCAGGTCAGGTCCGGAAGGAAGCAGCCTTAAGCGGTAGCGGGCATGTGCCGCGGAGCAGCCTGGCCCGAGCCAGCCACGGCGGGCACGCCCGGAGACCGCTCTCGAAGCGGGCCGCACGGTCCTGCCTTGAACCAGGACGCATAGGATCGCCTCGCAATCGGGCTCACCGGCTGACCAAAGGAGTGAGAAATGAACGACGAGGCGATCGATCTCGGGGCCGTAACCGAGATCCAGCAGCAGATCTGGTCGAGGGGCGATTTCGCTGCCGTCGGCGTGAGGATCCAGGGCACCGCCGAGGAACTCGTCGACGCGGTTGACGTCATACCGGGCGAGCGCGTGCTCGATGTCGCCTGCGGCGCAGGGAATGCAGCGATCTCCGCGAGCCGGCGCTTCGCGGACTCGGTGGGCCTCGACTACGTCCCCGCCCTGCTCGAGCGGGGCCAGGAGCGCGCGGCCGCGGAGCACTTCGAGATCGAGTTCGTCGAGGGAGATGCGCAGGCGCTGCCGTTCGACGACGCGTCGTTCGACGTCGTCCTGTCGATCTTCGGCGCGATGTTCGCGCCGGACCAGAAAAAGACGGCATCCGAGCTCCTGCGGGTGTGCAAGCCGGGTGGCCGCGTCGGCATGTGCAACTGGATGCCGGACGGCAACATCGGCAGCATGTTCAAGACGGTCGCGAGCCACGCCCCGCCGCCGCCGGGCGTCCCGAGCCCGCTCGTCTGGGGCACCGAGGACGGACTTCGCGAGCTCTTCGGCGACGGGATCTCCTCGCTCGAGGCCAACCCCACGGAGACGAAGATGGCCTACCTCTCTCCGGAGCACTGGCTCGAGTACTTCAAGCAGTGGTTCGGACCGATCAATATGGCGTTCGAGCGCCTTGGCGACGGCCCAGAGGCGGATGCGCTGACCGAGGATCTCCTGAGTCTGTGGCGTGGGGCGAACACGGCCGGCGACCGCGCACTTCTCGCCCCGGTTCAGTACCTCGAGGTTGTGGCGACCAGGAGCTGAACTAGTAGAGCTCGGGGACGATGGGGGCCAGGCGGCCGATCCCGTCGCCGGCCCGCTTGCCGCCGACTCCACCGGAGTCGGAGCCCGAGCTGCCGCCGCCGTCGGTCGCTCCGACACCGCCGCTGCTGCCGTCGTGGTCGCGACGGCGGTGGTGATGACGACGATGGTGTTGGCCCGAGCCGTCGGTCTGCTCGCTGTGAGGCACTGGGCAGTTGCGCGTGTAGACGACCCGCGCCGGATCGCCCGGCTCGGTCGGAGAGTGCGACCAGGACAGATGAAGGTGGTTACCGCGCCCGTGGCCGGGGTCGCCGTTCCAGCCGACCCAGCGCCACGGCATGATCGGCGCGTTCTGCTCGGGCTCGGCGAGGTGCGCAAGGTGAGCGATGTCGCGCCACCTACCGCCGTGTGCGAAGTAGGGAATGATGTCCGCGGCGAGCCCGATGGGGTGCTCACCGTTCGGCGCGTGGATCGGGTCGTTCGACAATCCGTCGGTGATGAAGATGTCGAAGCGCCGTTTCATCCAGTGAATGTCGGGCAGCAGGCGCCGGTCGATCTTTTCCCCCGGGAAGCCGGGAATGTCGACGAACTTGCCGCCGTGGACGGCCTTGCACAGATGCCGTCCCAGCTTCGTGACCTCCATCGGCGCGCCTTGGGCAGGGACGGCCAAGAGCGCCGCCGCGATGCCCGTCAGCGCGAGCAGGAACGCGGCGCGCTTGATCCGCGCGTACATGAGCTGTGCCGGGATGGCTCCCATCCGAGTTCTACATCGGCACTTCAGCGCCAGGCTCAAGGGCGGGCGCCGGTTGACGAGAATCTGGGCGGCGCTTTGCGGTCAGGCCGGCGCTGGACGCGTGGGTAGACTCGGATCGAGTGACCCCCGCAGCCTCTCTCTATCGCCGTCACCGCCCGCAGTCCTTCGACGAGGTCGTGGGGCAGGAGCACGTCGTCCGCACCCTTCGCAACGCGGTGGAGCGCGATCGCGTCCATCACGCCTACCTCTTCGTGGGGTCGCGGGGGACGGGGAAGACCTCCGTGGCGAAGATCCTGGCCCGCTCGCTCAACTGCGTCAACGGCCCCACCGTGACGCCCTGCGGGGAGTGCGAGTCGTGTGTGACGATCGCCGCCGGGAGCTCGATGGACGTGATCGAGATGGACGCCGCCTCGAACCGCTCGGTGGAGGACATCCGCGACCTGCGCGAGCGCGTCGGCTACGCACCAGCGGCAGGGCGCTGGAAGGTCTACATCCTCGACGAGGCGCACATGCTCACGCGGGAGGCGTGGAACGCCTTCCTGAAGACGCTCGAGGAGCCGCCGCCGAACACAACGTTCGTGCTGGCCACCACCGAGCCCCACAAGGTGATGCCGACGATCGTCGATCGCTGCCAGCGTTTCGACTTCCAGCGGCCCTCGCTCGATCAGATCGCGGAGGTCATCCGCCGCGTCGCCGCCGCGGAGCAGATCGAGATCGACGATGGCGCCGTCTCCGCGATCTCGCGGGCCGCCACCGGAAGCTTTCGCGATGCCATCGGCACGCTCGACCAGCTCGTCTCCTACGGCGGCAAGCGCGTAGCGACCGAGGATGTACTTGCCGTGCTCGGCGTCGCCGAGGCCGAGCTGATCCTCGCCGCTGCTGATGCGATCGCCGCCGGCGATGGCCGGGGAGTGCTCGAGGCGACCGAGCGCCTTTCTCGCTCCGGGCGCGACCCGTCCCAGTTCGGGCGCGACCTGCTGGCTCACCTCCGTCAGCTGCTCGTGATCCGGGCGGCCGACGACGTGGTCGACGACTTCACGGTGACGGCGGCCGACCCCGAGCGGCTGCGCTCGCAGGCCGATTCGTTCAGCGACCTGGGGCTGATGCGGGCGATTGACTCGATCGCCGCAGCGCTCGCCGCGATTCGCGAGGGGGACGAGGCGCGGATGACCGTCGAGCTGGCGCTGCTGCGGGCCGCGCGGCCGCAGTTGGATCCGTCGAAGGAGGCGTTGCTGCAGCGGATCGAGGCGCTCGAGGCCGGTTCTGCCTCGCCGGCTGGCGGGGCCGGGGGTGCGGGTGCTCCACCCGCCTCCCCGTCCGGGGCTACGGGCGAGCATGCTCGCCCTGCCCCTCCCCAAGGTCGGCGCGCGGAGCACCCACACCCCCGTCCAGCCGATGATGCATCCACCGACTCGAGCCCCGATCCGTCTGGTGGGGGAGAAGAGGAGGGGTCCGAGGCGGTTGTGGAGGGTGAGCTCGATCTCGAGCGGTTGCGGGAGTTGTGGCCGGCGATGGTCGATCAGGTGCGCCAGTCGGGCTCGGAGCTGCTCTCCCATGTGCTCGAGGCGGCGCGGCCGGTCGCCGTCGACGTCGAGGAGGCCGTGCTCAAGGTCGGCTTTCCGGCGAGCGCTGCGTTCAACAAGCGCAAGGCGGAGGCCGCGGACGCACGGGATCGCTTCGCCGACGCGGCGCGGACGATCCTGGGCGAGCGCCTGAAGCCTGTCTACGTGCTGCTCGATTCGGATGAGGACGCGGGTGACTACGAGCCGGCGCCGCTCTCCGAGGAGGAGCTGATCGAACGACTCAAGTCGGAGTTCGATGCCGACGAGGTCGCGGATGACGAGAAGTCTGATCCCCCGGCAAAGGAGGCAACCGGATGACGCGCCGGCCACAGGGACCCGGCGGATTCGACATGGGCTCGATGATGAAGCAGCTCCAGCAGGTGCAGGCCGAGATGGCCGAGGCCCAGGAGAAGCTGAAGGACGAGGTCGTCGAAGCGAGCGCGGGCGGCGGCATGGTGAAGGTGAAGATGAGCGGCGACCTCCGCCTGCTGGAGGTCGCGATCGATCCCGACGCCGCCGATCCCGAGGACGTCGAGCTCCTCCAGGACATGGTCCTGGCCGCCGTCAACGAGGCGCTGCGCTCGGCGCAGGAGCTGGCCTCGAACAAGCTGGGTGGGATCGCGGGTCTCGGCGGCGCCGGTGGCCCGGGCGGGCTCGGCCTGCCTGGCCTCTAGACGTGTACGCGGGGCCCGTCCAGCGGCTGATCTCGGAGCTCGGCAAGCTGCCGGGCATCGGGCAGCGCACCGCGCAGCGGCTCGCCTTCCACATCCTGCGCACCGAGGACGAGGACGCCCTGGCGCTCGCCGACGCGATCCGCGAGGTGAAGGAGAAGGTCGGGCTCTGCGAGGTCTGCTTCAACCTCGCCGAGGGGCTGCGCTGCCGTATCTGCGAGGACCCCAGGCGGGACCGATCGCTCATCTGCGTCGTCGAGGAGCCGGCGGACGTGATCCCGATCGAGCGCACCCACGAGTACTCCGGCCTCTACCACGTGCTCGGTGGCGCGCTCTCGCCGATCGACGGCGTCGACCCGGGCGATCTGCGGATCGAGGAGCTCGTTGCGCGCGTCGATGCCGGCGACATGACCGAGGTGGTCCTTGCGACCAACCCGACGACGACGGGCGAGGCGACCGCGATCCACATCGGTGAGCTCCTGCGCGGCAAGGTGACGATCACCCGCCTCGCCAGCGGCCTGCCCGTCGGCGCGGATCTCGAGCACGCCGACGAGGTCACGCTCGGCCGGGCGCTCGCCGGCCGCCGATCGCTGACCGGCTAGGCCGGCAGCTCCGAAGCCTCGCCAAACCCGAGCTTCTCGTGCAGGCGGCGGAGGGGGCGCGGTGCCCACCAATTCCACTTGCCGAGCAGCTCCATCAGCGACGGCACGAGCAGGGCGCGGACGATCGTAGCGTCGAGCAGTACCGCAACCGCCGTCCCAATGCCGTTCTCCTTGATGAAGATGATCTGCGAGGTGACGAAGGCGCCGATCGCGATGGCGAACAGGAGCGCGGCGGCGGTCACGATCCGCCCGGTCCGCTCGAGGCCGATCGCCACCGCCTCGGAATTCGAGGCGCCGGAATCGTAGGCCTCCTTGATACGGGCAAGCAGGAAGACGCCGTAGTCCGTCGACAGCCCGAAGACGACCGCGAAGAGCAGGAGCGGCATCGTCGATTCCAGGCCGCCCTGGCTCGTGTAGCCCAGCAGGCCCTCAAACCGCCCGTCCTGGAAGACCAGAACAAGAATCCCGAATGTGGCGCTCAGGGTGAGCACGTTCATCAGGAGCTGCTTGATCGGAAGGATCACGGAGCCCGTCATCAGGAACAGCACGACGAAGGTCGCGATCGAGACCAGGGCCAGCACGATCGGCAGGTGATCGACCAGGGACGACTGCAGGTCCACATAGCTGGCTGTGAACCCGGTCGCCAGGACGTCGCCGGGGAGGGCGCGCACTTCGTCCACAAGGTCCTGGCTGGCGCCGCTCAGCGGTGGGTTCGACGAGACGACCTCGACCACCCAGTTGTCGCCGTTGAGGCGGACAGGCGGGTTCACCTCGGCCACGCCGGGCAGCGCGCCCGCCTGCTCCGCGATCCTCTGGGCCTCCGCGGGCCCTCCTTCGACCGAGAGCTGGATCGGTGTGTCGTGGAAGGGCGGGAAGTCGGCGCGAAGGGCATCGTCCACCTGTCGGGCGCTCGCATCCTCGGGCAGCACCTGCGCATCGACCGACGTGAAGTTGATCGAGAAGAACGGGATGCCGAGGACGATCAGGAAGGTGGCGCTCAACACCGCGACGCGGCCCGGCACTCGCATCACGAGGCGGGAGAGCCGATACCAGAAGCCCGCCGTGGCAGCGCTCGCGTCACGCTCGGCACGGCGCTGGAGGAATGCGGGGGAGAGCGCGTTGACGCGATTACCCAGCAGCGCCAACACGGCCGGCAGCACGATGAGCGCGATCGAGGCGGCGATCAGGGCGACGAGCGAGCCGCCCAGGCCCATCGAGTAGAGGAACCGCTGCGGGAAGACAAGAAGCGCGGCCATCGCGGCGGCGACGGTCAGCGAGGAGAACAGCACGGTGCGGCCCGCAGTGGCCATCGTGCGGCGCATCGCCTCCGCTCCGGGGCCCGAGCGGGCGATCTCCTCGCGGTAGCGCGAGACGATGAACAGGCTGTAGTCGATCGCCAGCCCGAGCCCCAGGCCGGTGACGAGGTTGAGCGCGAAGATCGAGATCGATCCGACCTCGCTCGCGATGCGCAGCATGAGGAAGGTGCCGACGATCGCGAGCCCGCCGACCAGCAGCGGCAGGGCGGCGGCCACGAGACTGCGGAAGAAGAGCAGCGAGAGCAGGAAGAGGATCGGGAAGGCGTAGAGCTCGGCGGTGCGCAGGTCCTGCTCGACCGTGTTGTTGACCTGCTGCTGGGCGACGGCGTTGCCGCCGACGCTGATCCCGGGCCTGTCGCCGAAGCGGTCGGCGATCCGCTCGCCGGCGTCTTGAACCTGGTCGTCCTCGGTTGGCTTCAGGCTGACCGCGAGATACGTGGAGTCGCCATCGCGCGCGACGAATGCCTTCGACTGCGTGGTGAGGTAGCTCGTGACGGCCTGCACCGAGTGGTCGGCCTCGAGCTCCTTGGTCAGGCTCTGGATCCTCGCCTGGCCGGCGGCGGAGCTGACGTCGATGCCGTCGACGAGCACGACCACGTTCGTCGCCCGGTAACCGGCGTCCTCGAGCCGATCGGTCGCGATCACCGATTCGGTGCTCGGATCGTCCGCGCCGTACGGGTCGAGGCGATCGGCGACCGAGCTGCCGAGCGCTCCGGCGACGAGCGCCACCAGCACGGCGATGATCACGACACTGCGACCATGCGAGGTGGCCAGTCTTGCGAGAGCGTCGAACATCAGGCGACCTTCCTTTCCTTGCCCCCAAGCTCGGCGATGGCCCCTTCGCACCAGTGGGCCATCCAGGTGTTGCAGTCGATTCCGTAGCGCAGAACGAGGCCGGCGGAGCCCTCGGGCTTACCGGTGGCCTCGATCGCGCGGAGCTCCGTGGCGATCGCGTCGTGCCGCGCGCGCTTCGCCTCCAGCGCCCGAAGGGCGGCGCCGGGAGAGGCCGAGGCGAAGAAGAGCTTCAGCAGCGCTTCGTCACGCATCTCGTAGGTGTCGGGCTGTTCGTCCAGCCAACTGCGAAGCTCCTTGCTGCCCGCGCCCGTCAGCCGGTACGCGGTGCGCCGCCGCCCGCCCTCAGAGCCCTCGGCCTCGATCAGCCCGCCCTCGGCGAGGCGACGGAGCTCCGGGTAGATCTGGCCGTAGCTGGCGGCCCAGAAGAAGCGCGTTGAGCGGTCGACGATCGCCTTGATGTCGTACCCGGACATCGGGCGCCAGGAGAGCATCCCCAGGATCACGTATGCGGTCGGGCTGAGTTCCATGTGTCCGAGAGATATATCACCGCGATATATCAGCGGATGTGAGCTGGGTCACAGACGCAGCAGTCCCAGGCTCCGCTTCAGCTCGAGCACGCGACCGGCGGCCTCCTCCAGACGCTGCTCGGGGATCTCACCTGACCGGGCTGCGCGGAGGAGCGCCGCTCGAGCGGAGTCCTGCTCTTCGGGCGAGTCGATGCGGACCAGGTCGGCGCCGGCCTGGACCGCCGCCACCGCGGCCGCTGGGACGGTGGAGGTCGCCTTGACCGCGCCGGCATCGAGATCGTCGGTGATCGCCACGCCCTTGAAGCCGAGATCGTCGCGCAGCAAGGTGGTGGTGATCTCCGGCGAGGTCGCCGCGGGCGTCACGGCGTCGTAGGCGGCGTAGAACGCGAGCGACAGCTCGACGGCGGGGGCGTGCTCGTCGAAGGCTGCCCGGAAGACGGCCAGGTCGCGATTGGTCAGCGACATGGCATCCAGGCTGACCGTCGCCGGGCCTTCGTCGGTGTCCTGAGAGGCGGCGCCGAGCCCGGGGAAGTGAAGGGGAGCGCAGGCGAAGCGGGCGTCACGGCACCCGCGGATCGAGGCGGCAGTCATCGCCGCAGCGGTCGATGCGTCGTCGGAGAAGGCGCGGTCGGCGAGCGGGCTGTCGAGGGTGGCGACGTCGGCGACGGGGAAGATGTCGAGGTCGAACCCGACCGAGCGCAACGCCGTGGCCGTCTCCCGCGCCCACGCCTCCGCTTGCGGGACCGAACCGGTGTCGCCGATGTCGATCTCGCGCTCGGCGGGCGGCAGATCAGGATAGGAGCGGTCCGGGCCGCCTTCCTGGGTGGCGACGATCAGCGGCGAGATGCGGTCCTCCGCGAGGCCCGCGGAGCGCAGCGCCCCGACGAGGGAAGCGCCCTGATCGCGGCTCATCCAGTTCGCGGGGCCGACCAGGATGCCGCCGAGCTGGCGGGAGCGAAGCTCGGCGATGGCGGGACTGGATGAGTCAACCCCGTCGAAACCGAGCAGCAGAATCTGGTCGACCCGCTCGGCGGGCGTCATCTCGCGGACCAGGTGCGCGACCGGCTGCGAGACCCCGGCATCGTGCCCCTCCTTGGCGCCCTCGGCGCTCTCGTCTCCGCCTCGCAGGAACACGAACCAGACCCCCGCGGTGGCGGCGATGGTCACGAGCACCGCGGCGACGCGCCGCCGCCGCATCGTCCTTCGCTGTGCAGATCGCCTGCGCTCGCGCCTCTCGGCAGCCGAACCCTCCATGCTCGGCGCGTATTCTGAGGCGTTCGCATGGCGCAGGCGGCAGCTCAAGAGATGGTGGTCATGAAGTTCGGCGGCACTTCGGTCGCAGGCCCGGACGACATCCGGCGTGCGGCGGCGCGCATCGTCGCCGCGCGTGAGCGCGGCAGCCACGTCGTCGCCGTGCTCTCCGCCCGCGGCCAGACCACCGACGAGCTGGTCGAGATGGCTCAGGAGGTCTCGGCCCGCCCCGATCCGCGGGAGATGGACATGCTGCTGTCGGTCGGCGAGCGGATCTCGTGCGCGCTCTGCGCAATGGCGATCAACGACCTGGGCCACCAGGCGATTTCGCTCACCGGCTCACAGGCGGGAATCGTCACCGACTCCTCCCACACCAAGGCGCGGATCCTCGACGTGCGGGCCGATCGCATCCGGCGCGCGCTCGACGAGGACCGCATCGTGCTCGTCGCCGGCTTCCAGGGTGTCTCGGGCGACAGCTTCGATGTGACGACGCTCGGCCGCGGCGGATCGGACACCACGGCGGTCGCGATCGCCGCTGCGCTCGGGGCTGAGGTCTGCGAGATCTACACGGATGTCGCGGGGGTGTTCAGCGCCGACCCCCGCATCGTGCCGAACGCGCGGAAGCTGTCGATGGTGTCCTTCGACGAGATGCTGGAGATGTCCTCATCCGGCGCCGGGGTGCTGCAGCTGCGCGCCGTCGAGTACGCGCGAAACAACGGAATCCGGATCCATTGCCGCAGTTCGTTCGAAGACGGCACCGGTACCCTCGTCGTCGCAGAGGACGTCACGATGGAGCAACCCTCAGTCACAGCCGTCACGCACGCCGACGAGGCGCGGGTCACCCTGACGGGCCTACGCGACGAGCCCGGCGTCGCCGGAAAGGTCTTCGGCGCGCTCGCCGACGCGAACGTGAACGTCGACATGATCATCCAGAACGAGCCGGTGTCCCAGGACTCCAAGGCGGACCTGTCGTTCACAATCGCCACCGAGGACCTGTCGACGGCAACGGGAGCGCTCAAGGGGGCTCAGGTCGCCGACGGGATCAACACCGACAGCCACGTCGGCAAGGTCTCGATTGTCGGCGCCGGCATGCGCAGTCACCCGGGCGTCGCCGCGAAGGTCTTCCGCACCCTCGGGGATGCCGGGATCAACATCGAGATGATCTCGACGTCGCCGATCAAGATCTCGTGCATCATCGCCGCGGAGCGGGTCTCGGATGCGGTGCAGGGCCTCCATGAGGCGTTCGAGCTCGGGATTGAGGCCGTCCGCGAGGAGGATCCGAGCGGCGAGCACCGGCCCACGGTGGCGTCGTGAGCTATCGCGTCGGGGTGCTGGGCGCAACGGGCGCCGTCGGTTCGACGATGCTCGAGGTCCTGCGCGAGCGCGACTTCCCGGTCGGCGAGCTCGTGCCCCTGGCCTCCCAGCGCTCGGCCGGCAAGCGGGTTGCGTTCGGCACCGACGAGGTCGACGTCCAGGTCCTCACCGACGAGGCGATCCAGGGTCTGGATCTCGTGCTCTCGTCGGCCGGCGGGGCCGTGAGCGCGCAGTGGGCACCGCGGATCGTCGAGGCCGGCGCGGTTGTCGTCGACAACACGAGCTTCTGGCGGATGGATCCCGAGGTGCCGCTGGTGATCCCCGAGGTGAACGCCGATGCGATCGCGTCGCATCGGGGGATCATCGCCAACCCCAACTGCACGGCGATGGCGATGGTGACGGCGATCGCGCCCATCCATCGGGCCGTCGGGATCGAGCGGATCGTTGTCTCCACCTATCAGTCGGTGTCGGGGACCGGGCGCCGGGCGATCGCGGAGCTCAACGAGCAGTCGCGCGCCGTGCTGGCCGGGGAGCAGGCGAGCGCCGAGGTCTACCCGCACCAGATCGCCTTCAACGTCATCCCCCAGGTGGAGACCTTCAAGGACGGCGACGACTACACGACCGAGGAGCGCAAGGTGATGGCCGAGACGCGCAAGATCCTGGGTGTCAGCGAGGCGGAGCTTCCGATCTCGGCCACGTGCGCCCGGGTGCCGGTCATCGCGGGCCACTCCGAGTCGGTGAACCTCCAGACGCGCGATCCGCTCTCGCCCGACGAATGCCGCACCCTGCTCGCCGACGCGCCTGGGGTGCTGGTCGTCGACGCCCCCGCCGAGGGCGTCTATCCGCTGGCGCTCGACGCCGCCGGAAGGGACGAGGTCCTCGTTGGCCGGATCCGGCGCGACCCCTCGCACGAGCGCTGCCTCAACCTCTGGGTGGTCGGCGACAACCTGCGCAAGGGCGCCGCGACCAACGCCGTGCAGATCGCCGAGCTCCTGCACGAGCGCGCCCTGGTCGGCGTCGCGAGCTGACGCTCACCCTGCGTTCAAACGGGCTCAGGCCCCTTCATGAGGGGGTCTGACCCCTCTACGATCCGCGCGCTTGCTGGGCGCCCTCGCATCGCTGGCGTTGATCGCCGCTTTCTCGCTGCTCGTCGGGCAGGCCACGCTCGCGCTGTGCGGACGTCGCGAGTGCACCTGGCTTGCGGGCCCCGTGGGCCTCGCTCTGCTGCTGGTGACGGCGGGAGTTGCGATTCGCCTGCCGGGGCACGGAACGGCGGTCGCCGTTGCAGTCGTCGTGCTGGCGCTTGCCGCGGCGCTCATCGTCTGGCGTCGTCCCGCCCGGGGCTTTCTCGCCGCCGCGCCTGCGGACCTCGCGGCCGGCGCGCTGGCCGCATTGCTGGCCGCGATCCCGTTCATCGCCGCCGGCCGCGTGGGCATCCTCGGTGTGGGCCTGGTCAACGACGACATGGCGTCGCACCTTCTGCTCGCGGACTGGCTCGACACTCGGTTCTCGCCCGAGCCGGTCCTGATCCATCAGGGATATCCCGTTGGCCCTCACGCCCTGATGGCGGGGATCTCGTCGATGTTCGGCACCGATCTCATCGATGCGTTCGCCGGCCTCGTGCTCGCGATTCCGGCCCTCACCGCGCTCGTCGCCGTCGAGACGATGACGGGCCTGCGCACCACGGTGCGCGTCGCTGCCGGCGCGCTCGTCGCCCTTCCGTACATGGCAGCCGCCTACCTCGCCCAGGAGGCGTTCAAGGAGCCGATCATGGCCCTGCTCCTCCTCGGCTTCGCGCTGCTCCTGCCCGCCGTCCGTGACTGGCGATCGGCGATTCCCCTCGGGGTGATCGCCGCCGGCTCCGTCTACGCCTACAGCTTCCCCGGCCTCTTCTGGCTGGCCGGAACGCTCTTGCTGTGGGGCGGAATGGAGTCGCTCCGCACACGCCGACTCCCGGACAGGCGCCCGATTGCGGTGATCGTCGGAGCCGGCCTTGCCATCCTGCTGATAGCGACGGCGCCCGACTGGGGCCGCATCGCCGATTTCACCCACTTCCGTGCATTCGATCCGAGCCGCGCGAACGAAGGGGGCCTGGGCAATCTCCACGGTTACCTCTCGCCGCTGGAGGCGCTCGGCATCTGGCCGACGAGCGAGTTCCGGCTGTCGGCGGGTGCGGGCAGCCTTCCTGCCGCCGCCTTCTACCTCGGCGCCCTTGTCGCTGCGGCGGCGCTCGTGGTGGCGCTGCCGCGCTGGATCCGCCGCTTCGGCTGGGCGCTGCCCGCCGCGCTCGGAACGGCCCTCGTCATCTATGCGGGTGCGCGCGCCTTCGGCACGGTCTACACGTCCGGGAAGGCGCTGGCGATCACGGCGCCGCTAGTGATGCTGGTCGCCCTCGGGGGGCTGCTCGAACCGACGCGACGCCGTTTGCCGCTTGTCGCGCTGGCGACGGCGCTGGCGGTCGGTGCCGCTCTGTCGAGCTTTCTCGTCCTGCGCCAGGCGCCCGTGGCGCCCGAGGACCACATGCAAGAGCTCGCCCAGATCCGCCCGCTCGTCGAAGGCAAGAAGCTCCTCTTCCTGGGGCGGGACAACTTCGTGCTGTATGAGCTGCGCGGCGCGAAGCCGTTCACGCACGTGCGCAACTTCTACGACCCCTACTTCGTAAAGCCGAACTTCGACCTGAAGAACGTGGGCTCGAAGTTCGACTTCGATGCCGTGAAGGCGTCGACGCTCGCCCGCTTCCCGTATGTGCTCACCACCCGCGCCGCATACGCGAGCGGACCGCCGCCGGGATACCAGGTCGCCATGCAGACGCCTTCGTACGTCCTCTGGAAGGCGGGGAAGATTGACTCGAGGCGGCGGCCGATCGAAAAGGACGAAGAGCCAGGCCGAGCCTACGTGTGCAGCTTCGCCGAGACGATCCGGGCGCACCAAGGTCAAGCCTTTATCGACGGGTCGTTCCCGACGAGCGGTGGCCCGCACGTAGCCGTGTTTCAACGACCGCCGGTGGTCGCAACCGCGGACGGCTGGTCCTCGACGACAATCGAGGATGGCTCGGCCGCGAGCATTGTCCTCGATCTTTCGCCTGGGCACTGGAATCTCTCCATCCAGTACGACTCGACCCGGCCGGTGACAGTTACCGCCCCTGGGCTCGATGCTGAGCTACCAGGCAACCTCGACTATCGCGGGGTGGTGCCCTACTGGCCGGCAGGCGCCATCGATGTAACCGGGAAGGAGCCGGTCCGCATCGGGGCGTCGGTCGAGCAGCCACCGCTAGCCGGGAGGCTCATGGGGGCGAGCTCGGTCGCTCACCTCGGCGCGATCGCCGCGACCCCTGTGGGGCCGAACTACATTGCTGGTGCGACGTCCCCCAGCCCAGGCGCTGGGGAGCGCCTCACTCGTGAATTCACGTCCTGCGGCGGCTATGGCGACTGGTCCGACGGGAATCTCGACCGGCGCAGAAGGCCTTAGCCGACTCCGAACCCAGGTATAAGCCCCCCATGGACATCGGGTTCGGGGAGGCGCTGCTCATCTTCGGTGGCCTCCTGACGGTCGCCGCCGGGCTCTCGGGCGTCATGCGGGGGACGGTCCTCTCGGCGTCGGTGCTGTCGGTGACGTTGGGTGTGGTCCTGGCGCTGACCGACGTCGTCAACGTGGACGTCACCGACCACGCCATCGTCGAGCTCGTCGAGCTGGCGCTGATCCTGACGCTCGTTTCCGATGGCCTGGTGGTCGAGCGTGAGCTCCTGCGGATGCATTTCGGCCCGGTCGCCAGGGCAATCGTCATCGCCATGCCGGCGACGATGTGCGTGCTCGCCTTGGGGGCGCATGTTCTCTTCCCGGAGCTCTCCTGGGCGGAGGCCTTCCTGCTCGGTGCCGTGCTTTCGCCGACCGACCCGGTTGTGACGTCCAGCGTGGTGACGACGCAGCGCGTGCCGGCTGCCATTCGCCACACCCTGAACCTGGAATCAGGCCTGAACGACGGGCTCGCGCTGCCGTTCGTTCTCTTCTTCCTGATCCTGTCGACCCCGGGCGGGGACGCCGGCACGGAGGCGGCGAAGCTGGTGGGGGAGGCGGCGTTCGGTGCGGTCGTGGGGGTGGCGCTCGGTCTGGCCGGTGGGTGGTTCCATCACCACGTTCCTCGTCGAATCACCCCGCGCTATGAGGGGATCTTTGCGATCGGCCTGGGCCTCGCGGCGTTCGGGCTGGCGGACGTCACCTTCGGCAACGGGCTGATCGCGGCGTTCGTCTTCGGCATCACGCTCGGCGCCTCCGAGCATGAGATCACGGAGCGCTACGCGATCTTCTCCGAGAACGTCTCGGCGATTTTTCAGGTGATCACGTTCTTCGTATTCGGCGCGCTGATCGTCGCCACCAGCTACCACGACGAGATCTGGAAGCTCTTCGTCTTCATCCCGTTCGCGCTGCTGGTGGCCCGGCCGGTGAGCGTGCTGACGGCGCTCGCAGGCAATCGGCTGCCGCAGGTGCAGAAGCTCTTCATCGCGTGGTTCGGGCCGAAGGGGGCCGCGTCGATGCTGTTCGCGCTCTTCGTTCTCGACCGGGCGGTGGCGGACGGCTCGCTGATCTTCAACGTGGCCGCGTTCACGATCGTCGCCTCGATCATCGCCCACGGGCTCACGGACACCGTCGGAGCGAACTGGATCGAGCGACGCATGGCCTCCTACGAGGAGGATCGCAGCGAGGCGGGCGAGGTCCCGGCGACCTCCTCGGCTAGTCGCTAGGAGTGCTCTTCGGCCAGTGAGTCGACGACCGCCTTGGCCGTCTCGCGGTCCACGCCCGTGTGGGTGATGTAGGCGCTGATCGCCTCCGGGATGTGACCCATCAGGACGGCCTGCTCGACCTCGGGCGGAACTGGCGGTGCGTTCGAGATGTCGACTTCGTCGCTCATCGGCGCGGCAGGGTAGCCGATCTCATGCCGCTTGGCGGCTCGGCGGGTTGAGGATGGCAATGGAGGTGGTGACCACGGTGGTCGCGTCCTCGTGCAGTTGGCGCCAGGTGAAGCGGATCACGCGGTGCCCCTGGGAGGTGAGCCAGGCGTCGCGCGCGCGATCCGACTCGAAGGCCTCGTGGGTGCCGTGCGTTTGCCAGCCGTCGACCTCGACGATGAGGTCCTTGTCCGGCCACATGAAATCCACCGTGTGCGGACCGATGATCACCTGGCATTGAGGTAGGCGCATGCCATGGCGACGGCAGAGCGCAAGGAAGCGTTGCTCGAGTCGGGTGCGGTTGGGGTCGGTTCCTGACCCGAGCTCCCCGGTGTCCAGTCCGCGGCGTTCGGCCCGGGTCAGGACTGCGAGGAGTTGCTTGTGGGGGAGCCTGCTGCGGAGGTCGCGGAGGGTGCGGACGGGGGTGGTGACTGGGATGCCCTCGTGGATCGTGACGTCGGCGGGGCTGAGGGTGCGGGACCGGTGGATGCGGATGCCCTGGCGGTGCCTATAGGTGGGTGGTGTGTCGTTTTTCTCGGTCATATGACCGAGAAAGTCGACACAAGGAGAGGTTTCGCCCCCGCGGGACGGCCCGAGCCACCTCCCTTAGTGCCTACAGACGTTGCGTTGCCCGGGCGGCGGCGGAGACCGGCCTACGCCGGAGCCCTCGCGTCGGCCAACCGATCCTGAACCCACCTCGTCGAGGCGATGTGCTTCGACATGCCGAGCTGCTTCGGCTCGAGGCCGAGCGCGAGGCCCACGAGCTGAGGCAGGTGGAGGATCGCCAGGTCGAGGTCGCGGTTCACGATCTTGGCCGCCTCGGGCTGCTGCATGTCGAGGTTCAGGTGGCAGAGCGGGCAGGGAGTGACGAGGCAATCGGCACCCGCGTCGATCGCATCGCCGACGTGTGTGCCCGCCTGTCGCAGCGAGGTCTCGCGGTTCATCGTGATCACCGGGAAGCCGCAGCAGCGCCGGGCGCCGTCGTACTCGACGACCTCGCCGCCGAGCGCCTCGATCACCCAGTCGAGGTAGAGGTCGCGGTCGGGGTGGTCCTCATACCCGAGGCGCGACTTCGGCCGCAGGATGTAGCAGCCGTAGAAGGGGCCGACCCGCAGCCCGGAGAGCGGCCGGCGGACCATCCCCTTCAACTTCTCGAGGCCGAAGTCCTCGACGAGCACCCAGAGGAAGTTCTTGTTGGTGAAGCCGTTTTTGTCCGTTGCGTATTCAAGGCCCTCGCTGGCGAGCGCGTCGTTGATGTGGGCGCGGTAGGCGGAGTCGGCGTCCAGGCGCTGCTGGCACTCGGATTGCGCCCCCTGGCAGGTGGAGCAGATGTTCATCATCGCCAGCCCCGTCGACTGCGCGAGGGCGAACGTGCGCGCGTTGAGCGTGTCGGCCAGCTCCTGGTTGTGCTCGGCGATGACGCCGGCACCGCAGCAATTCGCGCGGTCGAGGGTCACGAGCTCGATGCCGAGGCGCTCGGCGACGAGTGCCATCGAGCCATGCAGCTCGGGCGTGAACCCGCGCGAGACGCAGCCGGGCCAATAGGCCAAACGAAGGCCGCCCGCCTCCTCCGCTTCGCGTCCGGGGGCGGCCGGGTTTGCGTTGGGATTCAAGTCCCGACCTCCCGTGGGGCCTGGTCTTCCGCCGAGCCCTCGTCCTCGCCGATCACGTAGAGATTGATCTGCTCGCGGTGCTCCTCGGCGTGCTCGTACAGCCGCTTCACGTGAGCCTGCGAGTCGCCCGGCAGCTTCGCGTGAACGCCCGGGATGAGCTTCTTCAGCGAGCGCATCTTGCCCGTGCGGATGCCGCGGATGGCGGTCGGCAGCGAGCCCAGGAGGCCCATGATCGACCGCTTGTGCGGGATGAGCTTGCCCTTGATCCCCGGCGCATAGGACTCCTGCAGGAGCAGTGACTCGTCGAGCGTCCCCTTGCGCTGGATGATCTTGGTGAAGGCGGCCTCGTGACGGCGGCCGTTGTTCTCGTCGTCGATCTCGTGATCGTGCGTCGCCAGGCGCCGCAGGCGCATGATCTGGTCCATCGGGGCGACGCCCTTGGGGCAGGCGTCGATGCAGCTGAAGCAGTGGGTGCAGTCGTAGATGCCGTGGGGGTCCTGGGCGAGGTCGTAGAGGCGCTCGGCCGTCTGCGAGTCGCGCGGGTCGCCCACGAAGCGGTAGGCCTTGGCCAGCGCCGCCGGGCCGATGAACTCCGGGTCCGCCTCGAGCGAGAGGCACGCCGAAACGCAGGCGCCGCACTGGATGCACGCCATCGATTGGGTGACGTCGATCATCGACTCGGGCGGGACCACGTACTCGCGCTCCGGTGGATCCCCGTCCGGGATGAGCCACGGCGTGACGCGCCTGATCTTGGTCCAGTGGGTCGACTCCATGTCGGTGACCAGGTCCTTGATCACGGGCATGTTCCCCATCGGCTCGACGACGATTGGCGCAGAAAGGCTGGGATCGACGTGCTCGGAGGGAGCGACGGGATCGCCGGCGATGCGCCCCGCCGTCCGGTCGGCCTGGACCTGCGCGTCCTGGATCTTCGTCTTGCAGGCAAGGGTGGACTGGCCGTTGATCTTCACGCCGCACGAGCCGCAGATCGCGGCCCGGCATGAGCACCGCACCGCGAGGGACCCATCGAGGTTCGAGCGCGCCTGGAGCAGTGCGTCGAGCACCGACAGGCTCTCCTCGAGCTCGACGTCGAAGTCCTGCCAGTAAGGGCCGGCCGCGCCGTCCTCGGCATCGGCCTCCGGCTGGTAGCGCCGGACCTTGATGGTGTATTCAGCCACTGCCTCTCACATTACCCATCTAGTAGGTCCGCTCCTGCGGCTGCCAGTTCGTGATCGTCACCTCTGAGTAGCCGACCTCGGGCTCGTCGCCGTTGGCCGAGAGCGTGATGTGCTTCAGCCACTCGTCGTCGTTTCGCTCCGGGAAGTCGGTGCGGAACTGGGCGCCGCGGCTCTCGGTGCGATGGAGCGCGGCGACGCAGGTGCACTCGGCGTTGTCGAGCATGAACCCGAGCTCGATCGCGCCGAGCACGTCCTGGTTGAAGATCGCGCCGCGGTCGTCGATGTAGGCGGTCTTCGCCTCCTCCTTCAGCCGGCGCACGGTGTCGAGGGCGGTCTGGATGCCCTCGGCATCGCGATATACGCCGATGTTGCGATCCATGACGACGCTCATCTCGTGGCGGATCTCGGCGACCCGTCGGCCCTCGCCGCGGTCGCGCGCGATGATCTCGTCGATGCGACTACGCTCGTCGGCCAGGGCGGCCTTCGACGGGCGCCCGGAGTCGAGCCGCTTCGCCCGTGCCGCGGCGTCCTGGCCCGCGCGGCGCCCGAAGATGAGCGTGTCGAGCAGCGAGTTCGCGCCGAGCCGGTTACCGCCGTGGACCGAGACGCAGGCCACCTCGCCGGCCGCGTAGAGGCCGGGAATCGAGGTGCGGCCGTGGATGTCGGTCTTGACGCCGCCCATCATGTAGTGGTTGCCGGGCTTGATGTGGATCGGCTCGCGGGTGATGTCCACACCGGCGAAATCCCGCCCGACGAGCACGATCTCACGCAGGGCCTCGTGGATCCGCTTGCGCGGCACGACCGTGATGTCCAGGGCGACCGTGCCGTCCGGGAAGCCGCGCCCCTCGTCGATCTCGGTCTGCTCGGCCCGCGAGACCACGTCGCGTGAGGCGAGCTCCATCTTGTTCGGCGCGTAGCGCTCCATGAAGCGCTCGCCCTGCGCGTTCAGCAGGTGCGCGCCCTCTCCCCGCGCGCCCTCGGTGATCAGGAAGCCCTTGCGGGCGAGCGTGGTCGGGTGGTACTGGACCATCTCCATGTCCATCAGCTCGGCCCCGACGCGGTACGCCATCGCGATCCCGTCGCCGGTGCAGATGAGCGCGTTCGTCGTCGGCCGCCAGATCTGGCCGTTGCCGCCGGTGGCGAGGATCACGTTGTCGGTCTCGAAGAGCTCGGTGGAGCCGTCGCGGATGTCGCGGGTGATCGCCCCGACGCAGTTGCCGTCGTCGTCGAGGGCCAGGGCGGTGGTGAAGAACTCCTCGTAGCGGGCGACCGAGCCGGAGTACTTCATGAGCTGCTCGTAGAGCACGTGCATGATCGCCTGGCCGGTGATGTCGGCCACGTAGTAGGTGCGCGCGTGCGAGGCCCCGCCGAACGCACGGGTTCCGAGCTTGCCCTCCTCGTTGCGGTGGAAGGTGACGCCCAGATGCTCGAGGTGGAGGACCTCCTCGGGCGCCTCGCGGACCATCGCCTCGACCGCGTCCTGGTCGGCCAGGTAGTCGGAGCCCTTGATCGTGTCGAAGGCGTGCGATTCCCAGCTGTCGTCGGGATCAAGGGCGGCGTTGATGCCTCCCTGGGCGGCGTTGGAGTGGGAGCGAACGGGGTGGACCTTGGAGACGAGTCCGACCGACACGCCCTCCTCGGCGGCCGCGAGCGCGGCCCGTTGGCCCGCCAATCCCGCTCCTATCACCAGTACGTCGTGCTTGGGCATCGCGGCGGCGGAGTCTATGGAAAGCCAGTTCCATCGAGTGGCGAGAAAGTCGGCTCCAGGCCGACTTTCACGCCACTCGGCGAGAGGGAGCCGCTACTGCGGCTTCATCCAGCCCCGGCGGCGGCGCAGCTTCTCAATCTCGGCCTTGCGGTAGGCGCGATTCAGCTCGCCGATGACCTTGATCGAGATCGCCTGCGGGCAGGCGTATTCGCACTCGCCGTGGTTGGTGCAGCCGCCGAAGCCCTCGTCGTCCATCTGCCGGACCATGCTGCGCGCGCGGTGCTGGGCCTCGGGCTCGCCCTGGGGAAGCAGGTTCAGGTGCGTGACCTTGGCGCCCGTGAAGAGCATCGCCGAGCCGTTCGGGCAGGCAGCGACGCAGGCGCCGCAGCCGATGCAGATTGCGGCGTCCATGGCGGCCGCCTGCACTTCGGGGTGAACGGGGTTGGCGTTCGGCTCCGGCTTCGGGCCGGTGGTGACACTGACGTAGCCTCCCGCCTCGACGATGCGGTCGAGCGCCGAGCGGTCGACGATCAGATCACGAAGCACCCGGAAGGCGCTCGAGCGGAAGGGCTCGACCGAGATCTCGGCGCCGTCTTCGAAGTCCCGCATGAACACCTGACAGCTCGTGACCTGCCGGGGACCGTGCGCCTGGCCGTCGATCATGAGCGCGCAGGAGCCGCAGATGCCCTCCCGGCAGTCGTAGTCGAAGGCGATCGGCCGCTGGCCCTCGGAGAGCAGGCGGTCGTTCAGCACGTCGAGCATCTCGAGGAACGAGGCCTCGGAGTCGATGTCGGTGACCTCGTAGCGCTCCCAGTTGCCCTCGGCCTCCGGGTTCGGCTGACGCCAGACGCGCAGCTTGAAGTTCACGCGTAGCTCCTCTGCTCGGGCTCGACGGACTCGAACCGAAGGTCCTCGGCGGTGAACCCCGGCTCGTTGCCCTCGCCCCTGTGCTCCCAGACCGCGACCTTGGCGTAGGAGTCGTCGTTGCGCAGGGGCTCGCCGTCCTCGGTCTGGTGCTCCTCACGCAGGTGGCAGCCACACGACTCGTCGCGCCAGCGGGCATCCCGGCACATGAGCTCGGCGAACTCGAGGAAGTCCGAGACGCGCCCGGCGTGCTCGAGGCTCTGGTTGAGCGAGCTCTCGCCCTCCTCCACTCGCAGGTCGCGCCAGAACTCCTCGCGGATCGCGCCGATCTTCGTCTGCGCCTCCTCGAGCCCCGCGGCGTTGCGCGTGATCCCGCAGCGGTCGAGCATCAGGTGCCCGAGCTCCTTGTGGAACTCGGTCTGTGGCGTCTTGCCACCGACCCCGAGGAGCCGCCCGAGCCGCTCGCGGACGTCGCGCTCGGTCTGGTCGAAGGCCGGCTCGGAGGGCGCGACGTGCTCG
>JBKPNZ010000011.1:0-55767 GCA_046732895.1 Actinomycetota bacterium | reverse complement strand
GCGGGGAAAGTAGCCGGAGCGGAGCGAGCGCGGGTGATAGTGCGAGAGCCGCCCGTCGGCTCCGATCGCATACTGGAAGACCCTGCCTCGCTGGGTTGTCTCGCTCTGATCGCCGAACGAGCTCGCGTACGCGCTCCGATGCTTGGGGTTTACGGCGACGGCGAGGGCGCCCGTTTCCACGTCGGCGCTCACCTCCGGCGGCGAAAGCGGCGCTAGCCGACCATCAGCCCGGATCCGGTACTGGGAGACCCCCTCGCTGTCGGCCACGTAGGCGAATGGAGCCGCCTGGGCGGGGACGGCGAGCGCGAGCGCGGCGAGCGCGAGCGCCATGGAGATCAGCAGCGGTCTTAGAGACGCCGCCGGTACGGCCTCCGCGTCCCCTGCAAGCTTGCGGTGAGACACAACTCTCCTCCCGGGCGACCCCAGTACGGCTGGCATACCACCGCAACAGGGCACGGTCAAGGCCGCTTAACACTCTTCGCCTAGGAGTCCTAGCGAAGCCCCTCGAGGCCGGTCGTCAGCTTCAATCGTGTGCGCAGCGGCTGCGGCACGCCCGCGTGCGGGAGCGGGGACTGCTTCTTCTCGGGGGCCGTCTTCTCCACTGCGCGTCAGCTCACGCAAGCCGGATCTCGGACCACTATCCGCTCTGGGCCGAGTTCGGTACCGCGGGCTAGGCCGATAGGCGAACGCATGTTCGCTAGGCTCGAGCGATACCACGCCGTCGACCCCTCCCCCAGCTGTACGAATGCGGGTCGAGGCGGAATGAACCCTGACTTTTCGCCGCCGTTCGCGTTCTATTAGCGCCAACGATCCGTATCAAAGGGAGGAAAACCCATGCGGCGACTCGCGATGTTCGTCGTGCTCGCGCTCTGCGCGGCGCAGCTTGCGCTTGCGTCTCTTGCGGGAGCGACTATTCACCCGATCGTGGAATCCTTTGACTGTGCGAACGAGCAGGCGTTTGCGCATCACCCGCTTGGTGATGTTGCCGATCCGCGGGGCCAGACCCCAGGGGACGTGAATCCGGCCGGCCAGGAGACGGGTTCTAAGGCTCTTGTTGCGCTTGGCGTCGCAAACGACAGCGCGTTCTCTGACTTCAAGCTGAACGGCGAGTGCGGCAACGCCGGGTAGCCCTAGGACCTTTCCGTTTGAGCTGGGTCGGAAGGCAACCCGGCCCAGCTCCTTGCTTCGGGCGGCCTGCCGCGAGTGCCACCGGATAGTCACCTGCCCCGGATGTGACGGCGACTCGCTCTAGCAGGGACGGCCTTCTTGCGTGGTTTCAGGTAGCACGACTGTCCCTCCTTGACGCGACCAGCTTCGGGGTGAGAGGGTCGGCCGAATAGCCAAGCTGTGTCTATGGGGAGGATCGTCATGAAGCGGTTATCGCTTGCAGTACTGGCCACGTTGGCCTTGGCATTGGGGGTGAGTGGCGTGGCGTCGGCCGCAGCTCCACCGGCGAGCTGCCAGGCACTCGTCAACTCGAGCTTTGCCGGTCAACCCGGAGGCCGCGCTGTGGAACTGCAGGATGCCTTCGAAGAGGCGGCGGAGAGCGGCGTCCCGGTGGGAGCAGTCTTGAGCGAGTTCTCCCGGATCCATGGTGGCTCGATCGAGGGCTGCTTCGAGTAGCTCCGTCAGGCACGGACTGACATAGGACCGGCCCCTCAAAGCCGCCGGGCTGCGGGAGTAGCTCCGCCATAACTCGGCCTCGCAAGCGCTCCGCGTCGGCGCGCGCGCCGCATCGCATCCGGCGGTCGCCTCTACCCGAAAATCGCAATTGCCACCCTCCCCCAGCGGGGGTAGCGTTGGCGGGCGAAATCCCCACGGGCCGCGGACCATGGTGGTTCGCACGCGCCTCAGGGCTAGGAAATGGAGGTGCGACGTGCGCAAGCTCGGACCGGGACTCGTGGCGGCGCTCGCCATCGCGCTCGGCGGCACGGGCACCGCATGGGCGGCGGGCTTCGACACCAACAACGGGAAGCCGCCCGACAACGGCAACTGTGTCGGATTCTTCAGCAATGGCGGCGCGCAGGCCGGATTCATCCAGGAGGTGCGGACCGGCGGACCGGGCGCCGTCGGTGAGTCGGGCCGTGACCTGGGCACGTCGGGTGGCAACGGCGAAGCCGCCAGCTCCGACTGCAGCTAGTCCCGCCACGCGCTGAGAAGACCCGTCGTTAGCTCGAAGGGCCAGGCCCTCGAAGCCGCCGGGCTGCGGGAGCGGGCCAAAAGTACCGCTCTAGACGAGAAGCGCAATGTTGCGCTTTGCATGGAAAGCGACACGTTCGGCGGGGCGGGGGCGCGCCACGGTCCAAGATCCTGCCTAGCGGTCGACGCCATTGTCGCGGGACCGAGTCCGAGCGCTCGGAGCCGCGCGGGACCTACGGAATATTGAAGAGCAGTTCGCACTCAAGAGCGGTGTCCATTCCGTCTCCGCCGTCGCAGCGATCATCCCCCAGGCCGCCGTCGAGCGAGTCTTCGCCTTCGCCGGAGCGGAGTTGGTCGTCTCCCTCGCCGCCCGAGATCGAGTCGTCCCCGTCATCGGATCGCAGTCGGTCATCGCCGCCCATCCCGCTGATCGCGCTGTTCGGTGAGAAGGAAGGGAACGTGCCCACCTCAATCTCGTTCGGGCGCGCGCTGCCCACGATCATGTTGGGTGCGGTCTCTGATCCGAACACGTTCTCAATCGTCGGGTCGACGTTGTCGGGTCCGCAATGATCGGGACAGCCAGCGCCGTCGTTACGAACGCCGTCGAGGGTGACGGTCAGCGCGCGTGTAGCCCCAAAGTAGTCGATCCGATCCGTTCCAGGGCCGCCGTGAAATAGGTCCGGCGTCGTATCTGTCGGATAGTCCTCCGGGCAGAAGTAATCGTTGTTGCGGCCGCCGTAGAGACGGTCCGACCCCCGTTCATCACAGTTGAGGATGCGGTCCCTTCCGGCACCACCGTAGATCCGGTCGGGGCCGCTATCGCCCTCCAGAGCTTGTTGGCCGAACGGATCCTCACCGTCATCGCCAGGTCCCGCCCTGAGGACGTCGCGCCCGCCGTTGCCGTTGAGCTCGTCCTTGCCCCCACCCCCGAAGAGCCGATCGTCGCCAGCCCCGCCGCTAAGCCCCGTGGTCCCAAAAGTATCGCCCAGGGTCGAGATATCGCTGCCCTTGCCGCCGCGCAAGACGTCGTCACCCGGCCCCCCACCCAGACGGTCACCCCCGCCACGGCCGCCTACGGCAATGTCGTCACCGAAACCGGCGAGGACTCGGTCGGCGCCGGGACCAGCGCAGACCAAGTCACTGCCGTCCCGGCCCTTGATGCGATCATCACCCGAGCGGGCCACGACGACGTCCTTTCCAGCGGTACCAGCGAGATGGTCCGCTCCACCCGTGCCCACGATCGTGGCCTTGGCCCCGTAACAGGTAGGGGCACCGCTGGCGACCGCGGCATCGAAGCCGAGGGCGCTGAAGACAATGAGGAGCGCCGACGGCGCCAAGACGATCGCCGGTCGCGCGCGGATGCGCCCAATCCGGCTCACGGTTATCGAGTATCGCGCGTTGTGCGATTTGATGCAAGAGCTTCTCGCCCAGCGTCGTGGCCTTGACTTCTCTACGTGATCCCCTCGACCGTTGAGCCCCTCCGATCAGGGTGTCGCTACGGACGAAAAGCCGCTAGAACGCAAAGGCGGAAGGTCTAACGATCGCGCCGCGTGAGTCCGCCCCCGCCGCGGCCAGGGAGAGCTGGCGCGTGCCGCGTGTTGACCTCCAACGACCGCTTGGGGTAGGGTCGCGACGGGAGGCGGCAGGGAGATGCAACACATTGGGGATATCCGCGGCATGTTGTGCGCAGGGCTGGCTGCCTGCTTTCTGGCCCTTGCACCCAGCGCGAATGCCGCGATCGTTGGGCAGGGCGGCTTCAAGTACGTGACGAAGAGCTTCGAGCTGCCTCCGGGCAAGACCAAGACCTTCAAGGCCCCCTGTCCGAAGCGCAATCACGTTCTCGGCGGCGGTCACTACAACACCGGTCTCTACGGCGACGTGATCGGCGCACATTCCTATCCGTACGACAGCGGCGACCGCGGTCGAAAGCCCGACGACGGCTGGGCCGCCCAGCTGCGGGGCTTCACCAGCAGCTATGTCGCCAGCGTCTATGCGATCTGCGCCAAGGTGCTGCCGGAGTACGGGGAGGCGACCCACACGGTTTCGCCCCTTACGACGAGCTCCGAGTTTCCAGTCGGCTGCGAGGCGCCCCTCGATGTGATCTCCGGAGGAACCCGCGGACCCGTCGCGGTCCGGGAGAACACGGGCTACCCCGCCGGCTCGCCGAGTGGTGCGGAGGGGTGGTACGGGGCGGTCGCTAACCACCGGTCCCAGACAGAGGACTTCAAGGTGCTCAACGTCTGTGCCGGCATCGACACAAGCAAGCCGGCCGTCCAAGAGACAGCCTCGTCGGAGACCCAAGAGTACGTCACCGCACTCTGCCCGGATGCCGCTCCCAGGGTGATCGGGGGAAGCGCGCGTGTGTTTCAGCCGAGCTACAACACGGCTATCGCGGCGTCGCGTCCCACCCCGAGCCGCGACGGCTGGGAGGTCTGGATCGACAACTACAACGTCAACGACGATGTCCTCGTCGTGGCCCACGCGATCTGCTCAGCACCCCTGTAGCGGCCTTGGCGGCCAAGAAGCGGCTCGACGTGGTCTCTGCCGTCAGAGGCGGGGTGCGCGAAGCTGTCGCCCGCCGCGCACACGAAATTTCTAGCCGCTTTGGACGAGAAGCGCAATGTTGCGCTTTGCATTGGAAAGCAGCTAAGTCGCGCTTCTGGGTGCGTACATGATCACCGCGACCCCCCACGAGGCAGATCGCCGCGCCCGCGAGATCGAAACGGTCCGGGCGAAAGCCGTCGAACGCCATGCCCCACGCAAGCGAGCCGACGATGAAGACCCCGCCGTATGCGGCGAGCACGCGCCCGAAGTTGGCGTCGGGCTGGAAGCTCGCGACGACGCCGTAGAGGCCGAGCGCGAGGACGCCGAGCGCCACGACGAGGGCCCCCTTGTCCTCCTTGATGCCGATCCAGACAGGTAGGCGCCGCCGATCTCTGCCAGCGCCGCGGCGACGAACAGGAGAATCGAGCGGCCGGTCACGATCGCCATCCTGCCGGACTCAGACCGCCGGGGCGTCCTCGCGCATTCTGTACGCAAATCGAAGAGTGCGATCCGGCGCGTCCCGCGATTCCCCCGCTTGTGCGAGGTCGGACTCGTGCCGCAAACCGTTCAACGCGGCGATCAAATCCCTACGCGCCTGCCCCTCTGCATGCAACTGCGCCTCCAGACTGCGGATGCGGCTTGCCTTGCTACCGAATAGCTCTTCGTTTGTGGCCGATCCCTCGCGGAGACGAACCTCAGCACTCAAGGCCGGTCGAGTCAAGGGTGGGGAGGGTTGCGACGCCCGGAAGGAGGTAGCGGCGACCGCCGGATGGTTTGGCGGGCGCAGGGGCGGAAGCGCCCGGATTGGACATCGACAGGACGCTAGAAGCGGGGAGATGGCTCTGGAGCCCTCTCGGAAAGCGGCCGGGCTCGATCGACGGAATCGTAGGCGGTCAGCTCCCACTCATAGGGCCGAAGCACGCGCTCGAGATGGGAGCCCGGGAGGCACGCAACAGTCACATGGCCGCCGAAGGTCCTCATCGTGGCAGCGGCCGCTAGGAGCACGTCAAGGCAATGAGGCTCGATGGTTCGGCAGCCCCGCAGATCGAGGAGGATTTGTTCTGTGCCCTCCGCGAATGCGCCCTTCAGCGACGCGGCCCAGCGCACAACACCGATGTCTTCGAGGCTGCCCTCGACCTCGAGCAAGGCCGACCCGTCCTCTCGATGCGCCAGATGGAACGTGGCCGTATCGGCCGGTGGAGTCATGCGGATTCCATCTCCAAAGCGGTAGGGAATCGTCGCCATGAGGAAAATCGACCTTCACGCTCGACCTCCATGCTCTCAGTCCGATGAACGCCCAGTCCTTCGAATCTCAGGCTCTGAACGTCCACCCCACAGCCATGCGACTTTGGAGCAGAGCAGAAATAGATGGTAGTCGCCCAGTCGTCGACTCAACGCGAATTAGTCCTGCTCAAAGCCGTATTTACGGGAGGAATCGCCGGAGGGGAGGTTGCGAATGAGAGGCTCGGCACTTGAAGACCGCCGGATGCGATGCGGCGCGCGCCGATCTAAAGCGCTTGCGTACTTCGCCACGCCGCGCCGCCCGGCCGGGATCGGCTTGCCACAGCGGCGGCAGTAGCGCTTCTCCACGCGCGCGCAAGCTGTGCCTGCGAGGAGGCCGATCCCGACGATGGCACCGACGAGGTCTCGATCCTCGCCGTGCGGCGCAAGCTCGCCGGCGCTGTGTGGTCAAGGGAGCGCGCCGTGTGCGAGCCCGATCAGCCTCGTGGATGTCGACGGCCTGCCGTACTCCGTGAAGTGCTCGCGTCCAGAGGCCGCCAAGTACGGTTTCATTGATGAGGTCCGATGAGCGACGACTACCGCCCTCCGCTTGAGATCGACCCCGAGGCTCCGGGACTGCTCGGCCTGCTTCGCGGTGAAGGGCCACCGTTCGGGAGGTTCCTCGCCTGGCTCTCCGTCCTGACCCTGTTCCCCCTCATCATCATCGGCACGGTCGTATGCGTAGGGCCATATCTGTAAACAAAGGGGGGTGGGGTCAAGTTCCTTGAGATCGGGAAACGAGTATCGCCCCAGTCCCTTTTTTCTCTCCCCGCTGCTCAGAAGTCGGGGGGAGCGCCAAAGCCCGCTGGCGTTTTGGCGCACAGCACCATCCCCAGCTTTCCGCGCGCGCCCACGAAACCAGATGCCTAGCGAGAGTGGGTAATGACCGTGATCCACGCGAAGGGCGTCGACCATGGCCAGCCGTGCTCAGATTGCCAACGGGTCGTCTCGGTCCGTGAGCTCTACCGCGGACGCTGCCACGCTGCGCCCAGGGTAAGTGGCAGGAGAGGCGTGGCGTCAAGTCAGGCTGGATGAGCCAGGCGGCTCTCGTGAAGCGAAGCGATGAACGCAGGGGGCCAAGCCGATTCAGCATCGCCAGCTTCAAGGACGAGTGGATGGCCGAGCTCCTTCCTGCAGGACCGGGTTTGTGGGCCGTCAGCTAACCGCAGCGCAGAACACCGCCTCGGCCTCCTCGGGGTCGTCAGAGATGTTGGTGTGGCCGGCGCGGAACACGATCTCCCCAGTCTCCGGGTCAAACACCTTCCTGCCTACGTCCTGCAGCAGGAGTGGCCCGCGCCCGTCGACTTGGCCGTGGAAGTCGAAGCCGCTGACCGTGTGCCTGAACTCATCCGTGTCGCCGATGCGCCTGAAGAAGTCCTGGAACACGGCGCGATTGACCACCGTCTTGCCGGTTACCGAGTTCGTGAGGGTTTCGCTTATCCGGCCGCGGATGATCGCCCTGACGTCCAAGCCGCTCCGGTCGAAGAAGACCGTGCCGCGAAAGGTTCCGGTTGAGGTCGAGATGAGGTCGAAGCCGTCGCAGTGGGCCAAGACCTCCGATCCCGACTGGGTGTCGGTGAACCGTTCCGGCGGCCTTGCGCTCGTTGGAGCGACAAAGACCAAGACGGATCCGACGATCGCCGCGACGAGTAGCCGGCGCATGGGTCTCCCTTCCCTTCGAGTCGCTGCGAGCCTCCCACTACGCTACGGAAAGTCAAGGGGGGAGGGTTGTTGATGCCTGAAACCACGGAGAGCGGCCGCCGGCTCCGTGCGGCGAATCGGATGGTAGGCGGTGGTGCACGCATACCACTCGATGCGGCTGGCGGCTTCATCGCCAAGGTTCTGGCCAAAGACGAACGGCGTCGGGGTCGCACGTCACGGGCGCTCTGTCTGGCGCCACCGTCGCCGCGACCTCCGCCTGCCGCCCCTCGGCAGCGGATCAGGGAAGCACGTGATCCCGACGATGGCGTCGCGCAGCAGCCCGGCGACGGGCGCATCGCGCCGGCGGGAGGCGCTCCCGCGTGGGTCTTTCCGGCGCGAGCCCCTTGTGGGATCACCTTCCGGCATCGATCGGATTCCCCTCTCCTTCCCGTATCGGTCGGAATTGGATGGTACGCCCGCCGCGTGTGCCTTCAGCGTCCACCGGTAAGCAAGACAGCATGAGGTCTACGAAACCGAAGGTCACAGGTTCGAATCCTGTCGGGCGCGCTGGCTTGATCAAGGGGTTTCGGCCTGATCATGCTGTTTCTCGGAACTTGTGCGTCATGCAGCAGATCGGGCCGAGACCGCTCGAGACCGTCTGAGACTGGACCCAACCGTCGCGCAGCGTCTGGGGTCGCCCTTGTTCGCTTTGCATGGAAAGCAGCGCTCTCGGTCAACGGTGTCTTAGCCGGCGTCCAGGTCTCGACGGCCGACCGCTGGTGTCCTTCTGGTGTCGCTGCTGTTAGAGCCCGACAGGGAGGAGTAGGGTCGCATGGGGTCGCCGAACCAGAACCCCGCCCCACGAGACACGGAGGTCGTTATGAGTAGCGCCGTCGAAACCGCCAGCGAGATCCGTCCCTTCAACGTCGACGTTCCGGAAGAGGAGCTGGACGATCTCCGCAGTCGCATCAAGGCGACGAGGTGGCCTGACCGGGAGACGGATGCCTCCCAGGGCGTGCAGCTCGCGACGATTCAGGCCCTCGCGCAGTACTGGGCAACGGATTACGACTGGCGCAAGTTCGAGCAGAGGTTCAAGGCTCTACCGCACTTCGTCACCGAGATCGACGGCGTGGACATTCACTTCATCCACGTGCGTTCCGATCACGAGGATGCGCTGCCGCTCATCGTCACGCACGGGTGGCCCGGCTCGACGATCGAGCAGCTGAAGATCATCGAGCCGCTCATCGATCCCACGGCAAATGGCGCGAGCGCGGCGGACGCGTTCCATCTGGTGATTCCCTCGATGCCGGGTTACGGGTTCTCGGGCAAGCCGACCGACACCGGCTGGGACCCGATTCGCATTGCAAAAGCCTTTGTCGTGCTGATGAAGCGCCTCGGCTACACGGAGTTCGTGGCGCAGGGCGGGGACTGGGGAAACGCCGTCTCGGAGCAGATGGCCCTGCTGAAGCCTCAGGGACTGCTGGGCATTCACACCAACATGCCGGCGACCGTTCCGCCCGATGTCTCGACGGCGCTCGCCACCGGTGGTCCGGAGCCAGACGGTCTCTCGCCCGACGAGAAGGAGGCGTACGAGATCCTCGACCACTTCTTCAAGACCGGCGTCGGTTACGCCAGCGAGATGGCGAACCGCCCGCAGACGCTCTACGGCATCGCGGACTCACCGGTCGGCTTGGCGGCCTGGATGCTCGACCACGACGTGCGCAGCTATGAGCTCATCGCGCGCGCGTTCGATGGCGACGCCGGCGGCCTCTCGCGAGACGACGTCCTCGACAACGTCACCCACTACTGGCTGACGAACACGGGGGTCTCCTCCGGTCGGCTCTACTGGGAGAGCAAGCTGGCTTTCTTCGACGTGAAGGGCGTCGAGATCCCGGTCGGGGTGACCGTGTTTCCGGACGAGCTCTATCCGGCTCCGCAGAGCTGGGCGGAGAAGGCCTATCCAAAGCTCATCCACTTCAAGAAGGTCGACGAAGGCGGTCACTTCGCCGCCTGGGAGCAGCCGCAGATCTTCTCGGAAGAGCTCCGAGCGACCTTCAGATCACTGCGCTGATCGGCCTACGGGTTCACTTTGGATAGCGTGGTGGCGCATGGATGAGCTTGTCGTCGTTGAGGTTGTCGGGACCGAGCCTGAAGCTGAGCTGCTCTGCTCCCGGTTGCGCAGTGCCGGTATCGAATGTCTGCCGAAACTGACCAACAGTGGCGCTGGGGCCGGCGACGGCCTGTCGACGGCGGGAGCCCACGAAATCTTGGTTAATCCGGAGGACGAGCAATCCGCACGCGAGCTCCTGCGCGCGCCAGGGTGACGCTCAATATAGGTGCCGCCTGGCGGGAGCCGTCTGGTAGCGGAGCCCCTCGCGCCGGGTCCTCGGAATTGATCGCTTTGCATGGAAAGCAGCGGTTTCTAGCGAGATACTGCGTGGACCATGTCGAAGGGGCACACGGGGCGGCTACCGCTGAAGCGCAGGAGGTCTAAATGAGCCGAGTAGATGAGTTCGATGCCGTGATTGAGCCGTACCACGCGGCGTTGCGGGCAATCATCAATGGTGATCCGACTGGCTACAAAGCGATGTACTCGCAGGGCGAGGACATCACCCTCGCAAATCCGTTCGGGGGCGTGGCACGAGGACGTGCCGAGGTGGAAGAGAGGCTGGATAGAGCGGCGGCCAATTTTCGCGATGGTGAGATCGTCGGTTTCGAGACGATCACGAAGTCGGTCACATCGGAGCTCGCGTATCTCTTGGAGGTGGAGAAGTCCAAGACCAAGGTCGGTAGCAGCGACCAGCTAACCCCGACTGACCTCCGCGTCACGACTATCTTTCGACCGGAAGCGGACACCTGGAAGGTCATTCATCGACACGCGGATCCGGCAGTCGGCCCCCAGCCATCAGAGACGGTGTTCCAGAGGTAGTCGTCGGAATAGCCGCTTTGGACGAGGAGCGACCATTTCGCTGTTCGCGCGAAGGAGGAGCACGAGCGACCGGCGCCCGAAGAGGCAGAGAGCTCGCACTCGCTCGATCAAGCTCGCGGGGGCGGGCCCTCCGATATAAGTTTGTCGCGCTGTGATAAGCGGCGTTCACGCGATCATTTTCACCCGCGACGCGGAGGCCGACCGAGCGTTCTTCCGCGACGTGCTCGAGTTACCGGCGATTGACGCGGGCGGCGGGTGGCTGATCTTCGCCCTTCCACCCGCCGAGCTGGCCGCCCATCCGACCGATGAGGAGGCCCACCACGAGCTCTATCTGATGTGCGGGGACGTTCGTGCGACGGTCGAGGAGCTGCGCGGCAAGGGGGTCGAATTCACGCAGGAGATCAGCGATGAGGGCTTCGGACTGGTGACGGCGCTCAGGCTACCCGGCGGAAGCCGCCTCTTCCTCTACGAGCCACGGCACCCGAGCCCTCTCTCGCCGCGGCCCTGAACGCCGAATGGCCAGACGCGCCCTCGCAGGCACTCAGGGTCGGCGCTGCCGGCGGTCGCGCGGAGGAGCAGCCGGGCGTCGCTATCCGGCCGGGACGCTGCCGTGCGCGTACCACGCCGTCGCCGTCAGGCGGAATGGACCGGACGGTGACCCGAGCCGCTCGGCCGCGCGGCGCTTGAAGCGCTCGCGCCCCGCCTCATTGAGCGCCTCGTGGAACCGGCCGAGGTTGCCGACGCCGTTCGCGAACGGATACCAGAGGTCATCGAAGTCGGCGTAGTCGGCGCCGGCCTCGACCTGGCCGAGCTCGACCCCCTCAAACCCAGTGGTGCACCAGAGCTCCTCGAGCTCATGCGGGCGCGAAAACGGGTCGGGCTTGTCGGCCCCGAACGAACGGGCGAGCTCCGCGTCGACGTCGAGTGCGGAATCCCAGACCGCTCTCAGCAGGGTCATGCCCGCCGCGAAGTCCCAGATGCACGCCGTGGCTGCGCCGCCGGGCCGCGCGACACGGCGCATCTCCGCCGCGCCTCGCCGGGCATCGTTCATCCCGTTCACGACGAGCTGCGCGAGCACGGCGTCGAACTCAGCGTCGTCCCAGGGAAGCTCCTCGCCGACCCCCACCCGCACTTCGGCACCCGGCACACGCGTGCCGCAGGCCGCGGCGAAGCGCTCGGAGGGGTCGATCGCGGCCACGTTCCCCGCACCGAGAACCTCTGCGAGCGTGACCGTCAGCGCCCCGGTCCCGCAGCCCACGTCCAGCGCCCGCTGGCCCGCTCGGACGCCGGTCACCCGGACCATCTCCCGGGCGAGCTCGGGACCGTAACGGCCGACATGCCGGTCGTAGGCGTCTACCGAGGCGCCGGCAACGGGGGACCGCAGCTCTCGAGCCATGCTCAGGCGACCCTACATTCATCCACCCCCCTACCGCAATCGTGATCGCTTCCGCCATTTCCACTGCTGTCCGTCGCGCATTCCGGGAGCGACCGCGGCGCGCCCCCGTCGGCAAGTGCGTCGCGGAGACGACAGCGAGCAGCTACCTGCCGACGCCCTCAGGCACGATCTTGGCGCCGCGCTCGTACCAGCTCCCAACTGGTACCTCCGCGATCAGCACCTCGGTCTCGCTTCGAAAGCTCTCACCCTTGACGCCCACGACCGCGTTGATCAGGCCTTCGGCGAGCTGCTCGCGCTCGTCAGAGGAGAACACCCCCTCGAGAAGTCGCGCTTCGATTAGTGGCATCCGTCGACCTCCTTTTGCTCCCACTGCCCTGACTCTAGCCCGCGCGTAGCCATGCGGCAACATCGGAGGCTGCTCGCTGGGCGCAGCTGTTCCCACGCGAGGGCATGGCCCGACTGTCGATGAGGACGCCTCCTCCCGCGTGAAAGCGGAAGCATGGAAAGCGGCTATCTCGGCCACGCGAGATACTTGCGCGGGCGATCTCGGCAGGAGAACGTGAAGCTGGCGCACAGGCTCATGCCGACCCCCCTTCCCGGTCGGATGGGGCTTGAGAGAAAGGTCGGCTCTCAGGTGGGCCGCCCCGGTGTTTCCCCGTGGAAACAGAAGTAAGCCCCCCTGTGGGGAAGGGAGTGTGAATAGAGATTCATCCGGCCAGGACCAGGACAGGACCCTGTATTTATTGGTCTGGTTCCTTCTCCTCCCCCACCTCACCTCAACCCGTTCCTTCGCCTCCAGCTCCCGGACGACCTCGCCGACCTTCTTGATGCCGACGCCGGCCAGCTTGCCGAGGCGCCGGTAGCCAAGCGCGGCCTTCCCATCCTCGTCGGCGTGCCGACAGATGACGTGGAGGAGGAGGCGGGCCGCAGGCGTCAGGCGGTCGTCGGTGCAACAGAACGCGGTCGGGTCTATCGCCCACATCGGGGCGTGACCAACGGACCCCGAGACGTAGGCCGCGATCCTCTCGACCTTCGCGCTCGGAAGGGGCGGTTGGCATTGAACCTCGTTGACTGCGTTGAGTACATCTGCGACATCGCCAACCCCGTGCCTGCCGCGCAATCCGGCTCCGACCCGCAGGAGGTAGGTGCTTCTACCCCCGGGAAACACCGGGCCGATGGCGCGCTCGCCGCGTTTCCTGCCCTTCGCGTCGACCAGCTCTTGAAGCTCGGCCGGTATGACCGCGGGCGGAACCTCCCACGGCGGGATCTCCCACTGGTACTCGAAGCCCGATGGATGCACCGAGCCTGGACCGAGGACGCCCGAGCCCTTCCCGCGCAGTTCCACGTCCCGCAGGAGATTGGAGACGGTGGGAGCGTTGCCCAGGAAGTAGCGATGACTGCCACGGCGCGTGTGAACAGTGCTCGTCGGCGGGAGGTCAAGCTCTTCGACGGCACGCTCCCCGGCCCGGGAGTCGGCGTCGAGCACAACTAGATCGCGACACGCGATGCCGACGTTGGCGCTGGGGTGTCGCTGCCAGCTCTCGACTAGGTAATCGACCTTCGTGGTCGCCGCCCGTTGCCACCCTCTGAAGAGCGGGGCCTTGGCACGGGGACGCGCTGGGTAGACCGGGAAGCCGTGGCGAGGTGAAGTCGTCCTCATTGCCGTGACGAGGGGCGGGGTCGGTGCGCTCGAACTCGTCAAAAAGGTGCGATGGTCTAGGCACGACAGGGTTGCAATCGGGTTGCAGTCGCGGTATCGACGAGCGGCCAGCTGCGCGAGAATCCGCTTGAAATAGAGGCACCGCTACCGGGATTCGAACCCGGGTTTCCGGACTGAGAATCCGGCGTCCTAGTCCCCTAGACGATAGCGGCGTAAGCGGGCGATTCTAGCGGCCCTCCGCGGGCTTTCCGGATCGCAGCGCCTGTCCCTCGCGGACCTCGGAAGGCCAGGGTGTTCGCGCTGCCGAGCCGGGTACGAGGACGCCGTGACAGGGAGTGAGCGCACCGCGACGCCTGCGGGCGGGCGGGCTCAGGACGATGGCGCCAGCGGCAACGGACGCCGCGCGGACCGGGTGAGCACGCGCAGCCTGCAGCGAACGCGCGAGGCGGGCGAGAGTCGCAAGACCGTGCTGGTCGCCCTCGGCGCCAATGCGGTGATCGCGGTGGCGAAGCTCTTGGGCGGCCTCGTGAGCGGCTCGGCCGGAATGCTGGCCGAGGCAGCGCATTCCGTGGCGGACACGACCAACCAGGCGTTTCTTTTGACGTCGATCGCGCTCGCGCGGCGCGAGCCGACGCCCGAACGCCCCTTCGGGCATGGACAGGAGCGCTTTCTGTGGACGTTCATGGCGGCCGTGGGAATGTTCCTGGCCGGCGCCGTCTTCGCGATCGCGTTCGGGGCCTACGAGCTGATCAAGGGCGAGGGCGAGACCTCGGAGTTCGAGATCGCGTACGCGATCCTCGGGGTCACGTTCATCGCCGAAGCGACCTCGTGGGTGCGCGCTTTCCGGCAGACACGCTCGGAGGCTCGCGATGCCGGGACGCCGGTGCTGCGCTACGCGCGTGAGAGCCGCGACCCGAACGTGAAGATGGTCCTGTTCGAGGACACGGTCGCCCTGCTGGGCATCGTTCTTGCCGGCCTCGGGATCGGCCTCAACGAGGTCACCGGTGCCACGTTCTGGGATCCGACGGCCTCGGTGTTGATCGGGCTCCTGCTCGTCTCGGTCGCCTTCTGGATGGGCCGGGACGCCAAGCATCTGCTGGTGGGGTCGGCGGCCAGGCCGGACGAGGTCGAGGCGATCGAGGAGGCGATCGAGAGCTACGACGAGGTCGTCGAGGTCGCGGAGCTCCTGACGATGGTGCTTGGGCCCAAGGCGATGCTGGTCGCGGCTCGGGTGGACCTGCGCGACGACCTGGACGCCGGAACGGTCGAGCTCATCGCCAGCGACATCGACCACAGCGTGCGGGACGTCGTGCCCGACGTCACCGAGGTGTTCCTGGACCCAACTCCGGGGCGGGGGTGAGCCGACCAGCCCTCGGCGAGAGATCGTCTCGATGGAGAAAGGTGCGGCTGGAGGGAGTCGAACCCCCACGTCCTTGCGGACACGGCGACCTGAACGCCGCGCGTCTACCAATTCCGCCACAGCCGCTCGACGGGTCAAGACTTTAGTGGCTGCGCGCTGGAGAGCATCGAGTGGCGAGAAAGTCGGCGTATGGCCGACTTTCACGCCACTCGGCGGGACGGGGCGCGCGGGTGGCGCGGGGTTTAAGTGGGGTTTGTAGCGGGAGTGTGGAGAGCGTGTGACGAGGTCGGAGGCGGGGCCGGCGAGAACGACTCTCCCAGGATCAGGCGGGGCCCTCGTCCCATGAATCCCACGCCAAATCCATCGCACCGAACGGCGACTCCGACGACGAGCCGGAGCTCGACGCCGCATCGGCGGCACGGCGCGCCGCCGCCTGAACGACCGCGCGACGGCATTCGCCGGAGGCGTTGACTCGCTCGGCCGCACCGAATAGCCTGCGCTGGCTGTTCTCGACGCGCATGATCGCGGTAGCACTGGCAGGGACGACCGCTGCCGTTTCGCTGTGCGCCGCTGCGGGAGCGGCCGCACGCGCACCGACCTGCCTGGGCTCCCCCGCCACGATCGTCAAGGGACCCGGCGACAACACGATCACCGGGACGGCCGGTGCCGACGTGATCGTGGCCGGCGGCGGCGACGACAAGGTGAGGGCGCTCGGCGGCGACGACGCCGTCTGCGCGGGCGCAGGCAACGACCGCGTCAGCGGGGCCGGGGACGGGGACAGCCTCGCGGGTGAGCGCGGGCGCGACAAGCTCAAGGGCGGGAGCGGCAGCGACACCGTGGTCGGCGACGACCTCGAGGTCGTCTCGGGCGCGGCGAGCGGCGGTGCCGCCGACCGCCTCTCCGGAGGCGGCGATTCCGACGTCCTCGTGGGCGACAGCTTCTCGACGACGGGGAAGGCGAGCGGCGGCGCGAACGACTCGATCGTGGGCGGGGGCGGTTCGGGCACGCTCGTAGGCGACAGCTTCTCGACGGCGGCGTCCGCCAAGGGGCACGGCCGCGACCGCATCAGGGGCGGGGACGGCAGCGAGGGAGCGATCGTGGGCGACAGCTTCTCGTCGGCCGGCGGCGCGGCGGCGCGCGGCGGTGCGAACGACTCGATCGATACCGGGAAGAAGGCCGCCAACGTGGTGGGCGACAGCTTCTCCCCCTCCGGCCCGGCCAGCGGCGGCGGCAACGACCACATCCACGGCCGCGGCAGCATCTCCAGCATGACCGGCGACAGCTTCGCCGGCGGAGGGAGCCTCGCCAAGGGCGGCGGCAGGGACCGCCTCTCCGGCAAGGCCTCGACGGAGGTCGGCGACAGCTTCTCGACGAGCGGCAGAGCCGAGGGCGGCGGCAACGACCTGGTCCGCGGAGGCACCGGCACAGTCGTCGGCGACAGCTTCGCGCTCGGCGGCAAGGCGGAGGGCGGCGGCAACGACAAGGTGCTCGCCCGCAAGGGCGGTGGGACCGCGGTCGGTGACAGCTTCTCGACCGCGGGCTCGGCGATCGGATCCGGCAACGACAAGGTGCGCAACCGGGACGGCGGCACGCTCGTGGGCGACAGCTTCACCACGAGCGTGGGCAGGACGGCCAGGGGCGGCGGGCGCGACAGCCTCGACTTCGGCGATGGCGGCGGCACCATCGTGGGCGACAGCTTCGGCGCCAGCGGCGGCGCCGTGGGCGGCGCTCCGGACGAGCTCGCCGCGGGCAAGACGACGGGCACCGTCGTCGGCGACAGCTTCTCGACCGGCGGCGGGGACGTCGCGAGGGGCGGCGCCCCGGATCGGATCACGGGCGGCAACGGCACCATCGTCGGCGACAGCTTCGGCGCCGGCGGCTCGGCGACGGGAGGCGCGCGCGACAGGATCGCGACCACCAAGTCGGCGGGCACCGTCGTCGGCGACAGCTTCGCGACCGGGGGCGGGGAGAGTGCGGAGGGTGGCGGATCCGACCGGATCAGCGGCGGCAGCGGCACGACCGTCGGCGACAGCTTCGGCGCCAGCGGCAGCGCAAGCGGCGGCGGCAAGGACCGCATCCGCACGAAGGCCGGCACCGTCGTCGGGGACAGCTACGCCACCGGCGGCGGAGAGAAGGCGACGGGTGGAGGGGACGACACGATCAGCGCCGGCTCCACCACCAGCACGGCCGTCGGCGACAGCTTCTCCAGCACCGGGCCGGTCAAGGGCGGCGGCGACGATCACCTCGCCGGGCACGCCTCCGGGATCATCGTTGGGGACAGCTACACGGGCGGCGGGGGCACCAACGCCCGTGGAGGCGGCCGCGACGTCCTGCACTCAGGCAACGGCGGCGGGACGATCGTCGGCGACAGCCTCGCCTCCTCCGGCGACTCCAAGCGAGCGGGGCCCGACCTCGTCCTCGCAGGGGACGGCGCCGACTCGATCTTCGGCGACGGGTTCGCGCCGGGCGCAGGCACGGCCAGCGGGGGTGCGGCGGACGTCGTCAAGGGCGCCGGCGACGCCGATCAGATCTTCGGCGACCACCAGAACGGCACCGGCGACACCGGCGGCGGGCCCGACCGCCTCTTCGGCGAGGCCGGCGGAGACACCCTGGACGGCGGCCCGAAGAAGGACCGGTGCGACGGCGGCGCCGGAAACGACGCGGCCCTGCGCTGCGAGCAGACGCCGAACATCCCCTGAGCTCGGCTGCCCGCTGGGCTCAGGAGGAGCGCGCCGGTGCCGGCTTCGCGGCGGCGGGCTCGCGCGTCTACCAATTCCGCCACAGCCGCTCGACGGGTCAAGACTTTAGTGGCTGCCGCGGGAGAGCATCGAGTGGCGAGAAAGTCGGCGTATGGCCGACCTTCACGCCACTCGGCGGGACGGGGCGCGCGGGTGGTGGGGGGTTTAAGTCGGGTTTGTGGCGAGGGTGTGCCTAGGGTGTGACGGCGTTTGGGCCGGGTAGGCGAGAATGGCCCTCAGGACCAGGAGCGTCTTGTCCCATGAATCCCACGCCAAATCCGATCTCGCCGAACGGCGACTCCGACGACGAGCCGGAGCTCGACGAGAAGACCCACCCCTCAGAGCCGCATCCCGACGAGCCGCGTGCCGCCTCTCCCGCTGACGCCGTCGCCGGGGAGGGACCTCCGGAGGGCGAGCTCAGCGACGTCGGCGAGCCGCATCCCGACGAGCCCCGCGTCGAGCGCTCCGGCTCCGAGCCCGAGCCCCCGAGCGGGGGGGCCGAGCCGGCCGCCGGCACACCCGAAGACGCCGACGAGACGTCTGACGCGCCGGAGCACGAAGGCGGCGGGTGAGGGTCGGCCTCGTCCTCGGCGCCGGGGGCGTGCTCGGCGGCGCCTGGCTCACCGGCGGGCTCGACGCCCTGGCGGAGGAGACGGGCTGGGATCCCGCCGAGGCCGAGTACGTCGTCGGGACGTCCGCCGGCTCCATGATCTGCGCACTGTGCGCGTCCGGCGTCCCGCCCTGGTTCATGGTCGCTCACTCGCGCGGCGAGGTCTTCGAGGGGGTCGTCGATGCCCGCGGCGAGCCGGCCAGCCGGGCCGATCGCTCGGGTGGCGCGGTCTACCGGCTCGAACGGGCCTTCCCCCGCATCGGGCCCGGCTCCTGGTCGCTCGCCCTGCGCACCCTCCTTCGGCCCACCCGGTACCCGGCCTCCACGGTCGCCACCGGGTGGATCCCTCGCGGGCTGATCTCGACCGCGCCCCTGCGCGACCAGATCCGCCGTGTGGTCCCCGGGGGCTGGGGTCCGCATCCGAACCTGTGGATCATGGCCTGCGACTACGCCACCGGCCGGCGCATCGCCTTCGGGCGCGCAGCATCGCCCTGGGCGGAGCTCGCCGACGCCGTCGCCGCCTCCTGCGCCATCCCGGGCTTCTACTTCCCCGTCGAGATCGAGGGCCGCGCCTACGTCGACGGCGGCATCTGCTCCACCTCGAACCTCGACGTGCTCAGCGACGAGGCACTCGACCTCGTCATCTGCCTGAACCCCACCTCCACCCTCCACCCCCTTCGCGCACTCAACCCCCGCGATCTCATCAACCTCGCCTTCAAGCGCGCCTCCGGACAGCGCCTGGGCAGCGAGGCGAAGAAGCTGCGTGCGAACGGCACGAAGGTCGTCCTGATCCAGCCGCTCGAGGAGGACCTCGACGCGATGGGCCCGAACCTGATGAGCACGAGGCGACGAAACGAGGTGATCGAGACCGCGCGCCGTACGGTCGCCCGGCAGCTCCGTCAGCCGGCAGCAGCCGAGCTCTTGGCAGACCTCCCACCCGGCGCGCCCGAGATGGTTCGCCGACCCGACGGCGACCCGTCGAGCTGGCCGGATCTGCGCAAACTGAGCTCCCGGATCCGCGCGAACCGCACCACCACGGCCTGAGGCCGCGTCATGGCGATCGCCCGTGCCGCCGTGTATCGTCCCGCGCCGTTTCAGCAACCCATTAGGAGCAGTACATGGCAACCGGAACCGTGAAGTGGTTCAACGACGAGAAGCGCTACGGCTTCATCACCCCGGACGAGGGCGGCAAGGACCTCTTCGTCCACCAGACGGGCATCGCCGAGGGCTCAACCCTCGAGGAGGGCGCCAAGGTCGAGTACGAGTCCGAGGACTCCGATCGCGGCCCCAAGGCAGTCAACGTCAAGCCCGCCTGAACGCCTGATCGTCCGGACCCCGGCCGCTCGCGGCCGGGGTCCCGGCTCACCACCTATCGGTGAAGGCAGCGCCCTCGGCGCAGCCCGCCTAGGGCACCTCGCGCCCCAGCCAACCGCGATAGAAGCCCTCGATGTCGGGGAGGAACTCGTGCACCACCGGGTACCCCGGCGGGCTGGCCTCGACCTCCAGCTGACGCGCGCAGGACGGGCAATGGAACTCCCGCAGCTCCATCCAATCCGGATCGGCGTGCGCCATCTGCGGATAGACCTCGCGCATCGCCTCGACCGAATCCCGAACGAGGAGGGCCGCCTCCATCTTCCAGTTCTCGTTCGGCGCGCAGAAGTCGTGCCCGCAGTCGCACCGAACCACCAGGTCCGAGCCTGCGCGAACGACGTTCAGGCCCTCACCCAACGGCAGCACGATCCGCTCGTCGTACGGCACCCGCTTCTGAAGGACCTCGAGCCACTTGTCGAAGCGGTCCGAGTCCTTGTAGCCAGACTGGATGGCCTTCACCTCGCGCCGCGAGAGCTTCTCGTCGGCCATCGCCGCCAGCGTCTCCCGCTCCAGCACACCCCCGCCCGCGGCCGCATCGCTCGCGCCGGAGACGTTCGAGCTCGCCAGGAACTCGGCCGCTGCCTCCGCCGGCGTCACCTTCCCCGCCTCCGCATGCTCGATCTGAATCGTCGGCGTCGGCGCGCCGTCGAACTCGAAGTCCTCGTCGAGATCCCAGAAGCCGCGGTACTCCGCGGCCCACCGAGCCGAGAGCTTCATCGACTCGGCCAGCATCCCGCGAATCGGCTCCGAAAGATCGCCCGCCAGGATTCGCTCCCGCTGTGAGGCCCACCACTCCCGCGCGGGCACCGCGCGATCGAGCCGGATCCGCCGGATCTCCTCGCGCCGCCGCTCGGTGGCATCGGCGTCCACCGCGCCCTCACCGCTCACTGCCACCCCGTAGACCGAATCCGCAAACCGCGGCAGAAGATGGTTCCCGGCGATGTCGGCCGCCACCGCCTCGGGCGGGCGCCGCAGCGGATCGCCGAGCCCGGACCCGCCGCGCAGCACCACCAGATAGAGGTCGCCGGAGGCGATCTGCTCATCGGTCGTGAACGAGTCCTGCTTGTACTCGTGCTCACCCCCGATCTCCATCAGCGCGGGATCGTCGTAGGAGCCGTCCGCAACGGGATACGCCTCGCCGCGGTTCGCGCGCTCGACCAGGTCGGCGCCTCGGATGTTGTGGATGTACGCCAGCGCTCCGGGATATCCGCCGAAGAGCCCCGGTGACGTGAACGTCCTGTTGCACCCCATGTTCTGCACCGTCCAGAACGGGGTCTTGTGGTGAAGGAAGAGCGCCTCGTGCGAGGAGCCGCCGCGGTGACGCCCGGGTCCGCCCGAGTTCGCCTTGCGCCGACGGGAGAGATAGAGGATCGGCGTGATCAGCTCCCACATCTCCATGTCCCCCATGTCGCCCTCCGGGTTGAACATGGCGGCCGCGTGGTCGGAGCCGTCGAGGACGTACTTCGCCCCCATGCCCTGCGCGGCGAGCTCGAAGTGCGTGATCGCCGAGGAGTTCCCGTACTGGTCGATGCCGCCCCCCTGGTAGGCGTCACCGGCGCACGCGTAGGCACCGATCACCTCCTCGATGAACCCGCGGGCCTGCAGCGCGCGCGAGAGGGTCCGCGGGAAGCCCGTGAACGCAGGGATGAGGAACCCCCACGCCGCGCCGGTGGACCCGCCCATGTCCCCCATGTTCGACATCGTCAGCGGGGGGAAATTCGTGTCGAGCGCGAGGTAGGCGCCGTCGTTCACCTTGTCGTTGCAGACCAGCGTCTGCGTGAACTGCACCCAGATCGCACCCTGCATCGCCGACGGCGTGCAGTTGAGCGAGTGGTGACCCCACGCCGAGCATCCCTCCATGTCGAGCTCGTACGTGCCATCGCCACCGATCCGCACCTCGAACGGCGAGTGCATCAGGAAGTCGCGGCGCGCCTGCGCGGGTAGGGCCACCTTGTCGGCAAGCGTCATGTCCGTGAACGCCGGCGAGCGATAGCGCCCCGGCACAGTCATCTCCCGGATCCGGGCCTTGAACGAGCGCCGCCCTTCCTCGATCACCTCCCGCGAGAACTGCTTGAAGCGATCGACCCCCTCCTCCAGGATCACCCGCTCGACGGCCTCCCGGATCAAATGGCAGCCGGCAAGGCGCGTCTTCTCGTCGAGCAGGTAGTACATGGGCGCCCGCGTCTGCAGCTCGCAGCGCTTCAGATGCCAGGCCGCGAGCTCGTCCCCCTCGCCGATCTTCATGCATGGCAGGTCGAGTCCATCGTCGAGCCGGGTGATCGGCCCGAACGGCACGCCGCCGGGGGTCTTCGCCCCGATGTCGAGAACGTGCGTCACGCCGCCCGCCCACGCCACCAGCTCGCCCTCCCAGAAGATCGGAACGAACGTCTGGACGTCGGCGTTGTGGACGTCGCCGATCAAGGGGTCGTTGTTGGCGAAGATGTCGCCGGGCCTGATTCCCGGGTTGTCCTCCCAGCCGTTTCGCACCATGAACTTGAGCGCATCGGACATGGTGTGGATGTGGACGATGATCCCGGTCGAGAGCGCCACCGAGTCCCCCTCGGGCGTGTAGAGGGCAAAGCACAGCTCGCCGAGCTCCTTGACGATCGGCGAGGCCGAGATGTTCATTGCCGTCTCGCGGGCTGACACGAGGCCGCCGCGCAGGCGCGAGAAGAGCTTCTCGTAGCCGATCGGATCCGAGTCCTTGAGCTCGAGCGGACCCTCAAGACCCCAATAGGAGCCGGTCTCGCCGAAGAGCCGTTCCGACTCGGCGAGCATCTCGTCGAGCCGGCGGCCGTCCCAGCCGATCGCCGCGCCCTCGCGCGGCTCGAGCTCCCTGGTTGCGTCGACGATTGCCACCTTCAGTCTCCTCGGCTCGAGAGGTGGAAGATCTGCCGCCGGTCGAGCCTCGCGCTTCGTTCCGGTGGGATCGCAAATGTCGTCGCCACGGACTCGATGATCGCGGGTCCGTCGACCGAGTGCCCGGCGGCCACGTCGGTGAGCTCGTAGATATTCGTCTCGACGAAACCGCGCCCACCCCAGTAGACCGGGCGCGTCTCCTTCACGGGCGGTGACCCGCCCGGCTCGTCGAGCTCCGGAAGCGCAGGCTTCTCGACGGGCACGCGTCCGGTGACGATCGCGTGCGTCACGAGGTACCCGAGCTCGGGCGAGCGCGCCGAGCGAGCGTAGACCTTGGCGTACGCCTCCTCGAAGGTGGCGATCAGGTCCTCGAGATGGGTGTGGTCTTCGAGCTCCGAGTGCGGCGAGACGATCTCGATGTCGTTGAGCTGGCCGAAGTACTGCATCCGGACCAGGTGCGTGAACTGGATCGCCTCACGCGCCACGCCTGACTTCGTGAACTCCTCGGCGACGCGGTCCTCGAGCCCCAGCCAGGCGCCGGTGATCATGATCGCGATGCCGGCCCGCTCCATCTCGTCCTGGGCGGGCTGGATCGGATAGTCGATCGTCTGGTCATAGCGATACTCGAAGTCCGCGCACGCGCATCCGTAGGCCGAGAAGCCCGCCGCCCAGGCCGGCACGAGGACGTCGCGGTAGGCGACGCCCTCGGTGTACCCCGCCACGTGCAGGGGCCCGCCCCCGCCGTAGCAGAGCAGCGTGTAGTCGGCCGGCGAGTAGCCCTTACCGAGGATTCGCCCGACCGCCTCGTTCCGAAGCGTCTGCTCGAAGAGCTCGATCACGCCGGCGGCGGCCTCCGGCACCTGCAGGCCCAGCGGCTCCGCCACCTGAGCACGCACCGCTGCCTCGGCTCGGTCGACGTCGAGCTTGACGTCGCCGCCCAGGAAGTAGTCGGGGTTGACGCGGCCGAGCACGAGGTTCAGGTCGGTGATCGACACCGTCTCAAGCCCGCCCTCGGGCCAGCACACTCCGATCCGCGCGCCGGCCGAGTCTGGGCCCAGCTCCGGCCGCGCCGAGTTCGGGTTCACCCGCACGAACGATCCGGTGCCGGCGCCGATCGAGTCGATGCGGACGAGCGGCATGTTGAGGACAAAGCGGGCGATGTCAGGCGTCTGGGTGATCTCGAACCGGCCGTCGGTGATCAGGGCGATGTCGAAGGACGTGCCGCCGATGTCGGTGCAGAGAACGTTGTGCTCGGCCATCCGCTCGGCGAGCGCGGCGCCGCCCACCACACCGCCGATGGGTCCCGACACGAGGGTGCGCGCGAGCTCCTTCGCCTCGATCGAGATCGTGCCGCCGTGCGCGGCCATCACGCGCAGCTCGAACCCGGCGCCGGCGCCCTTAGTCTCGTCGCGCACGTGCTGGAGCTGTCCGCGCGAAGGCTCGGCGGCGTACGCCTCGATCAGGGTCGAGTTGAGGCGGGGAAGGTCGCGCCGCATCGGGTAGAGCTCAGATGAGAGGAAGACCGGGACTTGGCCGTCCAGGCCGCGCTTGGCCTTCTCCTCCTCGAGGATCTCGCCGACGCGGATCTCGTGCTCCGCGTTCCGATAGCTGAAGAGGAGCGAAACGACGATCCCCTCGACCCCCTCGTCCAGCAGGGCGGCCGCCGCCTCGCGCGCGTCCTCCTCCCGCAGCGGCAGCGCCTCCTCGCCGAAGACGTCGATCCGCCCCCGGACCCCCTTCATCCGCTCCCGTGGGACCAGCGGCTCGTTGTGGTGGTGGGTCGCGATATGCAGGCGGTCGGCGTAGGAGTAGCCGAGGAACGTCTGGATGCCGCGCTCGAGCTCCAGGTAGTCCTCCTGGCCATAGGTCACGATCGCCCCGACCTTCCTGCCCGTCCGCGAGAGCAGCCGGTTCAGCATGGCGGTGCCGCTGTAGATGCCCGAGGCGATCAGCGGGAACGACTCATCGGGCGCGGAGTCCCACTGCTGGAGCGCGTCGCGCGCAGACTCCATGAACCCGCGGGACTCATCCTCAGGCGTCGTCTGCGCCTTGCCGACGACGAACGCGCCGGCGTCGTCGACGATGAAGGTGTCGGTCATCGTCCCGCCCGCGTCAATCGCGAGGACTCGGGGGTTGCGACCGTTCTGCGGCGGCATCCGCGCGAGTCTATTCCGCCGCCGACACAGTGTCAGTCGATGCGCGTTCGACGACTACGCCGAACGGCTCAACCGCTGGTTCAGGAACCAGAGCGCGCCGGGGCGGGCTCCGGCGCAGGGGCATCCGGCAGCCCTTCCTCGCTGTCGATGCCTAGCTGCGGGAGCGTCCGGTCGAGCCGTGGCGGGAACCACCAGTTCGCCCGGCCGCAGATCTCCATCACGGCCGGAACGAGCACGCAGCGCACGACCGTGGCGTCGATGGCGATCGCAACCGCGAGCCCGACGCCGAACTGCTTCACCGTCGGGTCGCCGTTGAGGATGAAGCTGCCGAACACCGAGACCATGATCAGCGCGGCCGAGGTGATCAGCCATGCGCTCGACGCCAGGCCGTCGACGACGGCGGTGCGGTTGTCCCCCGACTCCGCGTAGTGCTCCTTGATCCGCGTCAGCAGGAACACCTGGTAGTCCATCGAGAGGCCGAAGAGGATCGCGAACATGAGCAGCGGCACGAAGCTCACGATTGGGATCGAGTGATCGAGGCCGATGATCGAGGTCCCCCAGCCCTTCTCGAAGACCGCGGTGAGCACGCCGTAGGAGGCGGCGACCGAGAGCAGGTTCATGAGCCCAGCCGTCAACGGCACGACGATGGAGCGGAACGCGATCATCAGCAGCAGGAAGCTGAGCGCGACCACGATGATGATCACCTGCGGGAGCTTGTCCGTGATCCTGTCGGCGAGGTCGACGTAGGAGGCCGTCTGCCCGCCGACGAACGCCTCGAGGCCACGGCCCTTCGTTGCGGCCGGGACGACGTCGTCGCGCAGGTCGTCGACCAGGTTCTGGGTCGCCTCCGATGAGGGCGACGTCGTCGGGGTCACCGTGAAGACCGCGGCGGTCCCGGTCTTGTCCACCTTGGCCTGCGAGACGGAGTCCACGTCGTGGGTGTGCTTGATCTTGTCCTCGAGGTGGACGAGGTCGGGGTCCGAGGCATCCGACTTCAGGAAGGACTCCTGCTGGTCGAGCTTCTGCTGCTGCTTCGCTGAGGGCTGCGCCGCGGCCTCCTGCTTCTTCGCCTGTGCCTGGGCCTGCTGCTCCGCTTCCGCCTGGGCCTCGTCGGGCGGGACTCCCTCGTCGATCAGCTGCTGCGTCTGCGCTTCAGCCTGCGCGTTCGCCTGCTGCTGGATCTTCTGCTCCTGCTGTTGCTGCTGCCGCTTTTGCTTCGCCTTCAGCTGGTTGAGCGACTTCTGGTCGTTCTGGGCCGGCGGGTTGAACTTCACGGCCAGCAGGAATGGACCGTTCGTCCCCACCCCGAACCCCTGGTCGATGAGGTCGTAGGCCTGTCGCGCGGTGGTCGAGGTCGAGAGCTGCCCGATGTCCTGCTGGCCCAGCCGCATGTCCAGGATCGGGAGTGCCAGGAACAGCAGGAACGCCGTCGCCGCGAGCGTTGCCGTCCAGCGATGATCTGCGATCCAGTGAGCCCAACGCGCCCACGCTCCGCCACCGCCGCCGTGTGATGTCTGCGTGAACGGGATTCGCCAGCGCTCGATCCTCTGGCCGAGCAACGCAAGGATCGCCGGCAGCAGTGAGCTTGCCGCGAGGATCGCGATCGTGACCACGATCGCCGCCGAGTAGCCGAGAGCGCTGACGATCGGAATCCCCGCGAACACCAGCGACAGCAGTGCGATCACGACCGTCCCGCCGGCGAAGACCACCGCGCTCCCGCTCGAGGCGCAGGCCCGCGCCACCGCCTCCTCCGTCTCAAGGCCAGCCGCGAGGCCCTCCCGGTGCCGGGTGACGATGAAGAGCGCGTAGTCGATCCCGACCCCGAGGCCGAGCATCGTGCCGAGCGTGGGGGCGATCGACGGGACCGAGATCACGTGGCCGAGCAGCGCGATGAGGCTGAGGCCGGTGAGGAGGCCGAGGATCGCGGTCGTGATCGGCATGCTCATCGCAACTGCAGTGCCGAACGCGAACGAGAGGATGATGATCGCGGCCGCGATCCCGATCGCCTCGCTCGAGTGCGTGCTCGGCTTCGAGACCTCCTTCCCCAGGTAGCCACCGGCCTCGACCTCGAGCCCGGCGTCCTCCGCCGGAGATGCCGCGTCGATCACCGCATTCGCAGTGTCCACGTCGAGGTCGCCGGGACCGTCGTAGAGGTTGACCGAGATGTAGCCGATCTTGCCGTCCTTGGTGAGGGCATCGGACCCCTGCGAGCTGAGCGGGCTGACCGTGCTCCGGACGTCGTCCTCACGGCCGAGTGAGTGCACGGTTGCCTGGACCGCCTTGCGGTTCGCGCCCTTGTCCAGGCGGCCATTCGAGCTCGCGAGGACAATCGGGTTGCTGCCGTTCGCCTCCGCCGGCAGCTTCGCCTCCAGCAGATCGGTGGCCTTGGTCGATTCCGTGCCCGGCAGCGTCAGGTCGTCCGAGGTCTGGGCGCCGACCGCCCGCGCGATCGCGACTATCGCGACCACCGCAACGAGCCAGACGATGAGTACGAGCTTGCCGTGGCGAGCGCAGACGTGGCCCCAGCGATACAGAACGCGGCTCACGCGCGTCCCCGTGCCCGGCGGTTCATCCTGATCGCCCTCGGCATGACAGCGACCTGGAGTTTGCCACGTCCATCACCCGTCACGGCGTGCACCCTGGCAAGCTCTGCGGAGTGGCACGGCGAATCCTGATCGGGGCGGCGATCGCTCTCATTCTCCTGCTCGTGATCACCCAGCTCGTCCTGCCCGGATATGCGGCGGATCGCATCCAGGATCGACTCACCGAGGGCGGAGGAACCGTGAGCGTCACCGTGAAGTCGGTTCCGGCGGCGCGCCTGATCTTCGGCGACGGCGATGAGCTCAGGGTCTCGGGCGACGGGCTCGACCTGCCGCTCGATCGCGGCGAGGAGGTCTTCAATCACCTCGACGGCTTCGACCGCGTTGACGTCCACCTCGACGACTTCACCGCCGGCCCCTTCACGATCGCGAGCTTCGCGCTTACGCGTGAAGACTCAGGCGAGTACCACCTGGTGACGAGCTCCACGACGACGGCCTCGGATCTGGTCGGCTACGGCGCCGATGAGCTGGGCATCCCAGGCGGCGGGTTCCTGCGGTACCTGACGGGCCGTGCGACCGGCGACCGTACGATTCCAATCCATCTGGACATGGGGTTGGAGTCCGACGGCGGCCGGGTCCGCGTCGTCTCGGGTGGCGGCACGGTGGCCGGCTATCCCGCGGGACCACTGGCGGAGCTGATCACTGCGGCGATCGTGGTTCGGCTGTAGGCGGGCTAGGCGCCCAGCGCCGCTCCGATCTGATCCAGCGCGGATCGCTCCGCATCGCTCACCGGCTCGCCGCCCTCCTTGTGCGCCTCGGCGACACGCTCGGCGAGTCCTCGCACGAAGCGCCGGTAGTCCTCGACCTCCTCCGGGGTGGCCTTCGCCTCCAGGGCAGACACGGCCTCTCGGAGCTGCCCGAGGTGGTGCGCCTGCAGCTCCTCGAGCGAGTGTGCGCGGGTGTGGTCCACCTTGGGCCTGCTGGAGACGAGCTCGTCGAGCAGCTCACTCTCGCCGTGCTGCTCGCGGGCCTCGGTGTACGCCTTCGCCATCGAGAAGCTCTCGCGGAACGTGCCGCCGCGCGAGGCGGCCGCGACGATGAGGCCCGCGCCCGTCGGGGCCTCTGTGACCAACTCCCATTCCTCGGGCGTGAAATCGGCGCTCGTAGTCATGCAGTCTCCTTTCGCAGTTAGCCCGCAGGCTAGTGCTCGGCGTGCACGGATGGGGCGGACGGAATACGATCCGCCGGACACGAGATGTGGGGGGAACCGGAAGATGAGCTCTCGTGACTGATCTGCTGAAAGTCCTGCCGCTGGCCTTCGTGATGGTCGCCGGCCCCCAGATCATCAGCCCGATCTTCCTGGCGACGAGCGAGAACTGGCGGCGGAACTCCATCGCCTATGTGACCGGGGCCGCCATCTCGATCACGCTCGTCGTCACCGCGGCCTTCCTGCTGAGCCACGGAGCAAGGAGCGGCGACTCCTCGTCGGACACGATCGACGTGATCATCCTCGCGCTGCTTCTATTCGCGGCATTCCACGTGTTCCGCACTCGCAACACGGCGGAGCCGCCGAAGTGGATGGGAAGGCTGCAGACGGCCGAGCCGAAATTCTCGTTCAAGCTCGGATTCCTGCTGCTGGGCTTCTTCCCGAGCGACATCGTCACGTCGATCACCGTCGGCGCCTACATCGCAAACCGCGGCGATGCCTGGTCCAACTGCATCCCCTTCATCCTGCTCACGCTCTTCTTCCTCGCTTTGCCCGGCCTGCTCCTGCTCGCGCTCGGCGATCGTGCCAAGGCCTTCCTGCCGAAGGCGAGGGAGTGGATGAACACGAACTCGTGGGTCGTCAGCGAACTCGTGATCGGCCTGTTCATCGCGATCGAGATCAGCAACCTCGCCTGAGGGGCCGGTGACTGCGCCCGCTGAGCGTGCTGCCGCCGGCAAGGCACTTCGCCGCGAGGTCCCCCGATCGAGTCACGCCGGCTGGAGTGCGCCCAAGGACAGGGCTGACCCCGTCGCCGTACTGGAATCGCAGAACGCCGGCCGGGTCCCCGAGCTCGTCCCGATCCGCCACGGGCGCATGCTCGATTCGGCCTTCGCGTTCTTCCGCGGGGGCGCGGCGATCATGGCCGCCGACCTGGCGGCCACACCGACGTCAGGCCTGACCGTCCAACTCTGCGGCGATGCGCACCTGTCCAATTTCGGCGCGTTCGAGGCACCCGACCGATCCCTCGTCTTCGACGTGAACGATTTCGACGAAACGCTCCCGGGACCGTTCGAGTGGGACGTGAAGCGCCTCGCCGCCAGCTTCGCCGTTGCCGGCCGCGCCCACGGCTACGACGAGGCCGGCACACGAGCGGCCGTGAGGGGAACCGTGCGTGCGTACCGAGAATCAATGCGTGGATTCGCCGAGATGCGCGACCTCGACGTCTGGTACGCCCGGCTGGACATCGCGCAGATCACCACGTGGCTCGAGGCCAAGGCGCGGCAGCACGAGCTGAGGGTGTGGCGGAAGGGGATCGCGAAGGCCGAGCACAAGGACAGCCTGCGTGCTCTGGCGAAGCTCACAGAGGAAGTGGATGGGCGGATCCGGATTCGCAGCGATCCGCCCCTCATCCTCCCCGTCGACGAGCTGACCCCGGGCTCGGTGGACACGGCCTCGCTCCTGCAGGATCTCCTGGTCGCCTACCGCGAGACCCTCGACCATCACCGGGGTCACCTCGCGGCTCGTTACGAGTACGTGCACGCGGCGCGAAAGGTCGTCGGCGTCGGCAGCGTCGGCACCCGGGCCTGGGTCGTGCTGCTGACGGGCCGCGACGGCGGCGATCCCCTCTTCCTCCAGGCCAAGGAGGCCGAGGAGTCGGTGCTGGAGGAGTTCGCCGGCCGCAGCAGCTTCAGCCACCACGGTCAGCGCGTCGTCGAGGGCCAGCGCCTCATGCAGGCGGCCGGCGACATCTTCCTCGGCTGGGTCACCGCCCCGGGCGTCGACGGCAAGCAACACGACTACTACGTGCGCCAGCTCTGGGACGGGAAGGCGTCGGTCGACGTCGAGGCGTTGGATGCCGAGGAGATGAAGCGCTACGGCGCGATGTGTGGCTGGACCCTGGCGCGCGCCCACGCCCGCTCCGGAGACCGGATCGCGATCGGGGGCTATCTCGGAGGCGGCAAGGTCTTCGATGAGGCGATCGCCGACTTCGCGGACGCCTACGCGGAGCAGAACGAGCGCGACTACCAGGCGTTCGCCGCCGCGATCGAAGCGGGGCGCCTGACGGCGCAGAGGGGGGTTTGACCTAACCGTCCTCGGGGTGAACCGTTGCGTGAAGCGTCTCGGCGCCCGAATGCGCCGGCTCCCATCCGAGCTCGCCCCGAGCCTTGGAGCAATCCATCAGCACCGGCTTGCGAAACGCGTGTACCCACTGCGCCTCAGCGGGCATGAGCGGCGCCCGCCGGACGATCTCCGAGAGCGCGGTGGCCGCAAGCTTCGGCGCGGGGACGGACGCCCACCCGAGCTCATGCGCCATGTCGGAATACGTGAGCTCGTCGGGCGCCGCGAGGTTGTACATGCCCGGTGCGCCCTCCCCGAGGACCGCGGCGACGATCGCTGCCGCGACGTCGTCGTGGTGGACGAGCTGGAACGGAACCCCGGTGTCCGGCAGCACCGGCTTGACGACGGGCAGCCGCTCCAGTGCGCCGATCACCGGGCGCAGCGGCTTGGCGGGCCCGGTCCCGCTGGTCAGGCTGTCGATCAGGGTGGGCGCGTCCGGGCCGGCCACCACGCAAGGACGGAACACGTAGACGTCGGTGGAGGAGCCGTTCGTCGTCTCAAGGAGGAGCTTTTCGAGCTCTGCCTTCTGAGCCGAGTAATAGAACTCATCGGAGCCGCGCGTCTCGATGTTCTCGGTGACCACGTCGGGGTTGTCTGAGTGGAAGCCGTAGGCCGCCACCGATGAGGTGTAGATGAGGCGCTTCGCGCCGGCGGCCACAGCAGCCTCGAAGACGTTGCGCGTTCCCTCGAGATTGACGCGATGTGTCTCCTCGTGCCCGCCGAAGATGATGAACGCGAGGTGGACGACGACGTCCGCCTCCGCGACCAGCCGGTCGACCGATTCGCGCTCGAGGATGTCGCCGCGCGTGTATTCGGTTCGCCGCCATCCGTGGGCGGCTGGGTCGAACGGCCGGCGCGCCATGCCAACGATGCGCCCGACGCCCTCGGCCTGCTCGAGCGCTCGGATCGCAGCCCGCCCGATGTCCCCGGTGGGGCCGGTTACCGCAACGGTCAGCTCCTCAGCCGCCACGTGCGAGCCTCACGCGGCGGGCGCGCCGACCCGCTCGGCCCGAGCCGCGTCGGCGGCGGCGGCGTTCGCCGCGATCACGTTCACGATCTCTGGCCAGGTCGCGGCCGGCAGATCGTGCCCCATGCCGCTGATCATGTGGAGCTTCGCGCCGGGGATCGCACGCGCCAGGGCTCGCCCAGCTGCTGGCCGCACCAGAGGATCGCGGTCGCCGTGAATGATGACGGTGGGCGCGCGGACCCCACGCAGCACCTTGGTCCGGTCGCGGGACGCGGTGATCGCGTGCAGCTGACGCGCGATGCCGGCGCGCGAGTGACCCCGGTCCCAGGTTGCTCCGGCGACCTCACGGAGCCAGCCCTCGTCGGTCTCGTACCCGGGCGAGCCGATGACGCCGAAGGTCTTCACCAGGAGCTCGACGAACTGCTCACGGGTTCGGGCGGGGCGTGACAGCACGGTGCCGAAGGCGCGCATCCGCGGCAGCGAGGCGATGCGCTTTCCGCTGCCGGTCATGATCAGGCCCAGCGAGCGCACCTTCTCGGGCCGGCGGTACGCGGCCACCTGGGCGATCATCCCGCCCATCGAGGCGCCGACGACGTGGGCAGAGTCGATGTCGATGGCGTCGAGGAGCCCGGTGGCGTCGTCGGCCATGTCGTCGAGCGAGTAGGCCAGACCGCGCCGCGACCCGAGGAGCATGGCGGTGGTCTTGGGCGGCGGGCCCACCACCTTGCTCGAGCGTCCCGAGTCGCGGTTGTCGAAGCGGATCACCCGATAGCCGCGCTCGCCGAGCAGCTCGCAGAACCGTACGTCCCAATGGATCATCTGGGCGCCGAGGCCCATCACCATGAGCATGGGCTCGCCATCCGGGTCGCCCAGCTCGTCCCAGGCGAGCTCGATCTCGCCGACCCGTGCGAAGCGCTCGTCTTTGGGGTCCACGACGGCCGTGGCCATCGCTCGATACTACGCAGCCATCGCCCCGGCGGTCCGCCGCGCGAGCGACATGATCGTCAGCATCGGATTCGTGCCCGATGCGGTCGGGAAGGCGCTCGCATCGCCGATCCACACGCCCGGCGTGTCGTGGAGCTCACCCCACGGGTTCGCGACCGAGGTCTGCGGCTCGGGGCCCATCCGGCATGAGCCCATCTGATGGGCCGAGAAGACGGCATGCTGGTACGGCTCGAGCGAGCACGTCTCGAGTCCGCCCAGGAACTGGTCGAAGTCCTCGCCCCGGTGCCACTCGAGCGGGCGGTGGCTGAGTCCGACGATGCGCTCGGCGCCCGCCGCCTCATGCAGGCGGGCGACCGACTGCAGGCCTGCCCGAAAGTTCTTGATGTCCAGCTCATCGGTCAGCAGATACGAGGGCACGGCGTTGCCGGCGACGTCGATGGTCACTCGGCCGTGGCCGCGGTCACGGATGAGCATGATGAGGCCCGAGGTGACTCGGAATCGCGCGAGGTCCTCCTTGTGCTGGCGCCCGGCGCGCCAGGGCGTCACCGCCGCGCTGATGCCAAGCGAGTGATGGGCGCCCTCGAGCAGGAACCCGTGCCCGTCCGTACCCTCGGCGAACTCGTGCGAGAGCGCTGCCTGCGGCGGGCCCCACCAGGAGTCCTGCGGCTCCGAGTAGTTGGCGAAGAGCGCTCCCGCCGGGTGCAGCCGCAGGTAGTCGCCGACCGCCGGGCCGCCGATGCCCGAGCGCAGCAGCAGCGCCGGGGATTCGATCGAGCCGCATGCGACGACGACCTGAGGCGCCCGGACCACGACCTTCGCCGTGGTCCCATCGGGCGTCGATAAGATTCCCTCCACCCCCGCCGCGCGGCCGTCCTCGACCAGGATGCGCTCGGCGCGGCAGTTCACCACGAGCTCGGCGCCGCGCTCCTGCGCGTCGGCCAGATAGGTCTTCTGGGTGGAGAGCTTGGAGCCCGTGACGTCGCCGAAGCCCACGTAGCCGGCCAGGTCCGGATCATGGCGGGATGGGTCCACGTTCCGCTTGATGAGCTGGAAGTCCCACCCGAGCGACTCGCAGCCCTCGCGCAGGCGCTGGTGCGGGCCGTTCAGCTCGGAGCACGAATCGGTGACGCCGATCCGCTCGGCGACCTCGTCCATGCAGCGCTCATATTCCGGACCATCCAGGCCCTCGAGCCCGTGCTCGCGCGCCCACTCCTCGCGCACCCACGGGAACGTGCGCAGGCAGTTCTGCCAGTTGATCACGGTGCCGCCGCCGAGCGATGAACCGGCCTGGATCGAGACCTGCCCGTCCACGGTCCGGATCGGTCCCCCGCCCAGGTAGAGGTTCTGATAGCCCGTGACCTCGAGCTGGTTGAAGTCGGCCTCGTTGAAGTAACCGCCGAGCTCGAGCACGCACACCTGCTTGCCGCGCTCGGCGAGAGTGCCGGCGATGACCCCTCCGCCGGCGCCCGAGCCGACGACGCACACGTCCGCCTCGATCGTCATCGCCTGCTGGCCGGCCGCGGGACGGCGCACGGCGAGTTGCTTGGGCTCCTCGGGCGGGACGCGCTGCGGCCCGGGATAGCCGAGCACCTCCCAGTTCGGGTTGCGCCCGGTGCCGAGGTCGGGCAGCGCGTAGAAGAGCGACAGGACCAATCCCCGCAGCGCCGTCACGCCCGCCAGGGCGTCAGGGCTGGCGTCGGCGAAGGCGTTCAGGATCGCCTCGCGCGCCCCGAGCGGCGCCTCGGCGACGAGCCCGGCACCGGCGAGCGAGTCGAGCAGTGCGCGGAGGCCCTCGCGCTGATCGCCGGGGATCTCGGCCTGAAGTAGCGACGCCTCGACGGCCTCGGGCACCCCGAAGTCGGATGCAGAACGGCCCCAGAACCCGGTGGGATCGGTCTCACCCTCGGGCGGGTCGAGCGAGGGCACGAGCGTGTCGCAGAAGATGGCCATCGTCGCCCGCTGGGCGTCGGTGAACAGATCGCTCGTCGCCAGCAGGGCGAAGGCCTGTCCCACGGTCCCGGTTACCTGCGCCGAGTAGGGGAACATGTGCGCCTCGCGCGGCGGTGCGGTCGCGGGCGTGATGAGCAGCGACTGCCGCTTCGTGTACTTCCGAATGCCGTCGGGGCCGTGGCGCGAGCCGAGGCCGGACGCCTTCCAGCCGCCCATCGGCAACTCGAGCGCCGCGTAATTCACCTGCGCGTCGTTCACGCACGCTACGCCCGCCTCGACCCGGCGGGCGATCTCCTCCCCGCGAGCCGTGTCGCGCGTCCACACTGAGGCCTGCAGCCCGTAGGGACCGTCGTTTGCCAGGCGGACGGCTTCTTCGGCATCGCTCACGCACATCACCGGGAGGGTCGGCCCGAAGGTCTCCTCGGTCATGCAACGCATGGTGTGGTCGACCCCGGCCAGCACCGTGGGCTCGTAGAAGCGGCCCGGGCCCTCGGCGCGCTTGCCCCCGGTCACGACCCGCGCGCCCTTCTCGACGGCATCGCGAACGTGTGCGTCGATCAGCTCGAGCTGGGGCGGGAAGATGATCGCGCCGACGTCAACGGTGCCCGGCGGCCCGGGTGCGCCCTGGCGCAGCGCCTCGACCTTGCCCGCTACGCGCTCCAGGAACTCATCGTGGACGGCGTCCTCGACGTAGATCCGCTCGACTGAGATGCATACCTGCCCGGAGTTGTTCATTCCGTAGGAGATCGCGGCGTTCGCGGCACGCTCCAGATCGGCGTCGGCGAGGACGATCATGGGGTCCTTGCCGCCGAGCTCGAGGGCAACCGGGGTCAGAGTCTCGGCCGCCTGAGCCATGACCTTCTTGCCCGTGGCGACGGAGCCGGTGAACATGACGAAGTCGACCTGGTCGACCAGCGCCGCGCCCGTTTGGCCGCGGCCGGTGGCGACCTGGAAGACGCCGTCGGGCAGTCCGCAATCGCGGAGCATCTCGGCCATCAGGAGCGAGGTGAGCGGCGTCACCTCCGACGGCTTGAGGACGACGGCGTTACCCGCCGCGAGGGCGGGGACGCAGTCGCCGAAGGAGTTGTTGAGCGGGTAGTTCCAGGGCCCGATGACCCCGACGACCCCGAGCGCGGCGTACCGGAGCTTGAGCCGGCGCCCGCGCAGGAACGGCGACGCCGTTTCGATCTCCTCGTCGGCGAGGTAGACCGGCGCCTGCTTTGCCCAGAACTCGAGCGCCGAGAGGCCATAGGCAAACTCGGCGAACTGGGTCTCGTCGGCGGGGCGTCCGGTCTCACCCACGATCGTGGTGACGACCCGTTCGGCGTTCGCCACGAGCCAGCGGCGAGCGCTCAGGAGGACCTCGGCCCGGCCCTCGAACCCTGCCGCCTCCCATTCGGGCTGGGCGGCCCGCGCGGCCGCGACCATCTCCCGGACCGCATCCGCGTCGAGATCACGGACGGTGGCGAGCACCTCGCCGGTCGCGGGATTCTCGACGGGGATGCCGGCGCCGGCCCCGTTCCCGGACGCGACGGCCTCGTCCGCGACGGCGGTCGCGTCCTGCGATCCGGACGGCTCTGACATGGCGTCAGTCTATATCTGGGTTTCCCTGGCCTGCTTGGCCTCGTACTCGGCCTGGGTGGTGCCGCCGATCGCGTCCCGCAGGCGTTCCTTGAAGCGCTCGGTGCGGCGCCCCGGGTGGAAGCGCCGCTCGGACTTCTCCTGCTTGGCGGCTTTGCGCTCCCCATAGAAGCGCCGCGCCCAGGGTGAGTTCGGCTTGCCGATCCGCAGCGCGCCGTAGAACGCAAGCGGCGCCACCAGTACCCCGAGCATCCCGTGCAGGAGCCGCTGCTTGGCGAAGCAGACGAGCACCGAGACGACGGAGAGAGCGATCGCGACCGCGGTCCCGATCACCGCTCCCACGGAGCCGGTCGAGACGTCAAAGGGCTGGATGCCGAGCAGAACGAGTCCGATCAGGGCGACGCCGATGACGGTCGCATCGACCGAGCTGCGGCCCTCCTTCGCCCAGTAGACGTCCTCCAGTCGGACCCATAGGGCAAATTCGTCGATCGTCAACCCGGCACCGATGCCGAACAGGACGGCGCAGATCTCGTAGTAGGGGCTCGTGGCGAACCCGGCAAAGCTGATCGTGCCGGCCACCATCATCGTGACGATCCCGAAGACGAGGTGGTGGACGTGAACGCCGCTGTCGCTCACCACGCTGCCGGGCCACCACGGCACCCGCGGGCTCCGCATGAGCCTTGTCGACATGCGAATGAACGCGAACGACCCGACGAAGCCGACGAGCACCAGGAACAGGTACTGGCGATCGCTGGCGACGAGCTGGTCGTTCCAGAAGTCGGAGATGAAGCTGGCGGCGGGCATTCGTGCGTGCACGAGTATCGCCCACGGGTGTGGCGTTGTCACCCCCCTGGCCTGGGTTCCGAGCCGAGCAGCTTCCGCAGCTCCGCAAGCAAAGCCGCCGTCGAGCCGAAGACGTCGTCGTAGGTGTAGCGACGGAACTCATCACCGCGGGCGTCGCCTCTCGCTCGCGACGTCGGTCCTGCTCCCAGGCGTACCGAGAGTTGTGGAACCGGTAGCTGTCGAGCTCGACGGTCAGCCCGTACGCAGGCCAGCGGCAGTCGACGCGGCGTCCGCCCGCGGGCCGGTTGGTCTCGGGCAATGGAAGCCCGCCCGGCGAAGGACCTTCAGGAAGCGGCGCTCGAGCTCGCTGAGGGTGACCTTTATCTCGCCGCGCAGGACCCCGCGGAGCTTGGCCCCACCCGCGCTGTTGGAGCGGCGAGCCAGGACCGCCTCGACCATCGCGGGCGTCGTTCCGTGGCGGATGCCGGCCTCGTGGCAGGCTCGAGCGAGGGCATCGAGGGAGAAGGCTGGGGGAATGTCGACCAGGGTTCGCGCGACCGTCGTGATCGGGATCCTGCGGCAGGTCGTGGTGTCGCGCGGGTCCAGATGACGGGTCCGGCGGACGGGGATTCCCGCGGGGCGCACCTGATTGACGGTTGTCACGTGGGGAGGCGGCGCGGTGCCCTTCGTCAGGCGCCAGAGATATGCGGCCGCCGGCCCGCTCAAGACCGCCACCGGGCCACAAGCCTTGACGGCCGCCATGTAACGAGCCTCTACGCACGGCGCTTGGTGCCCGACTCGATAGACGCCTGGGTACACGCGGATGAGCGCGCCGGTACGTAGGCGGTGGCGGATCTGATCGTCAGTGACCCCTGCCGCGAGCAGCTCGCTGCGAGTCACGATCCCCCACGCGCGACTGGCGATCCGAGAGATAACGGCTTCCGCTGTGATGAATCGTGGTCGCACTACGACCATGAATCAACACAGCGCCCAGGTTCGCCCCCTTAGTGCGTCGTTGGGCCTCCCGCCCCTTAATGCCTCGTTGGCGTCACCGCAAGCCTGATGGAATGCGCGCCGTGCGCACGGTCGTCATCTCGGACCTTCACCTCGGCTCGGGCAACGACGAGGACCTGCTTCGGCGAGCCCCCATGCGCGAGCTTCTGCTCGAACGGATCGCGGATGCCGACGAGGTCGTGCTGCTGGGCGACGTGATCGAGCTGCGCGACCGGCCGTTGGCCGAGGCGATCGAACTCGCCCGGCCGTTCTTCACGGAGCTCGGAGATGCGTTCGGCGGCCGCGAGGTCCTGCTGGTCCCGGGCAACCACGACCATCACCTGCTCGCGCCATGGCACGAGGAACGCCGCCTCAACGGGGTCACGCGCCTGGAGCTCGAGCACCGCTTCGAGGCGGGCGAGGGCGCAACGGGTGCCCTGGCTCGCATGTCCTCACAGGCCTCGTTCTCGGTCGCCTACCCCGGCGTATGGCTGCGGCCCGACGTCTACGCGACGCACGGCCACTACCTCGATCGGCATCTGACGGTGCCGACGTTCGAGCGGCTCGGGGTGGCCGCCGTCGAGCGGGTCCTCGGCACGACGCCGGGCGGGCCTGATCCGCTCGAGGCCCCGGAGGATCGTCTGCCGGTGACGCCGGGGGAGTACGAGCGCGCGCAGGCCCCCGTCTACGACCTGCTCTACGCGCTGGCGCAGGCCGGCACGCGGGTGGACGCGGCGAGCCCGTCGGCCCGGATCTGGGCGGCGCTCGGCGGCGGCGAGAGCCGCGCGGCGCGCCTGCGGGGCTGGCTGCTCGGATCGGTTGCGCTTCCCGGCGCGGTTGGGGTTGCGAACCGCCTGGGACTCGGGCCAGTCCGCTCGGACCTCTCCCCCGCCGCGATCGCGCGCGCCGGGGCGATCGCGATGGCCGAGGTGGTCAAGCGGCTTGAGATCGATGCCACCCATGTGCTCTTTGGGCACACGCACAGACGGGGGCCGCTGCCGGGCGAGGCGGCCTGGCCGGCCGGCGACTCCATCCTTCTGAACACCGGCAGCTGGGTGCACGCGCCCGGCCTGCTCGGGCCGAACGCCCGCTCCTCCCCTTACTGGCCAGGAACGATCGCGGTGGTCGAGGACGACGAGCCGCCGAGACTCGAGCACCTGCTCGAATCTCTTTCGCGCGAGGAGCTGGCGGCGGCGAGCGCTTAGCTCGGCCATCGGCCAAGCGAACCGGCGCAAACATCGCCGGACCCGACTATTTTCGGCAAGGCCACCTGGGTTGGGACCGGGGCACGGGAAATCGATGGGACTGCTGAGCGCCACGCGCGTCATCCTCTTCATTGCCGCCGCCATGGCGGCGGCGGCACTCGTCGTCGCGCTGACGCGAGGCGAGGGCGAGCCGGAGGGCATCTCGCTCGCCGCGTGCCTCGAGCATGCGAGCGAGGCGCTCCGCTCTGAGGATGCTCCGGCGGAACCAGACGCTCCTGACGCTGAGGTGGAGGAGACCCAGCCCGACGCCGGTGAGGCCGGCGATCCCGACGCCGCCCTCGAAGGCGGGGAATGCGCTCTGCGCGTACATCCCGAGACGTTCGGCGACCTCTCGCGCGCACACGACGCCGGCACGCTTCGCCTGGGCGCCGACTCCACGAGCGACTACGTCGCCGCGACGAAGCTCCGCGCTCGCGCGGAGCACCAGAAGGCCGGGGCGGTCAGGGGCGCCGACGGCCGCTGGAAGCCGGTCGGCAAGGGCCCGCTGCACACCGACGACCCGACCTACCCGAACACCTATGGCACCGGCTTCGCCGAACTGGCGGGGCGCGTCTCGGACTACTCCTACGACTCCAAGCACGACCACCTCTATGCATCGGTGGCCAGCGGCGGCGTCTGGGAGTCACCTGACAAGGGGAAGCACTGGCACTCGATCGGAGACCGGCTGCCGACCCAGACCGTGGGCTCGGTCGCCTACTCGACCGCCCACGGCGGCACCCTGATCGCGGTCACGGGCGACAACGCATTCGGCGGCAACACCTACGGCGGGCTCGGCGTCTACCGGTCGACGAACGACGGCAGGAGCTGGAAGCGCTCGCGTGGCGTCCCGCGCGGCCTGCAGGGCTTCAAGGCCGCGGTGGACCCGACCAATCCAGAGATCGTCTACGCCGCAACCGGCGGCGGGCTCTTCCGCTCCTCGAACGGCGGTCGGAGCTTCACGAACGTCGATCTGCCGATCGGAGGTCCGTGCCAGGGAACGACCTTCCGCAAGCCCAACTGCTTCTTCGCGAACGCCGTCACCGACGTCGTCGTCGAGGCGCCCGACGACTTCGGGAACAAGGGCGGCACGGTGCTCGCCGCGATCGGCTGGCGCGCGGGCGATCGCGAGAACTTCAACGGCGTTCCCGAGTCGCCGGCCAACGGGCTCTACCGCTCCACCAGCGGACGTCCCGGCACGTTCGACAAGCTCGACGTCGACACCAACGGCTTCGCCGAACGCAGCAAGATCGGCCGCGTCGAGATGGGCGCCGCAACCGGGCCCGACCAGAACCACGATTTCGTCTACGCCCTGGTCCAGGACGCGGAGCTCTTCAACTCCGGGACGCTCGAGGGTCTCGACGTCCCAGACATCGGCGGGCAGGGGCTGAACGCCACTCCGACCTACTTCAACGGCGTGTACGTCTCCGACGACTTCGGCAAGACCTGGACGCTGATGGAGAGCCGCGAGGAGCTCCTCCTCCCCACCAGCGGCTCAACGCTCGCGCAGCTCACGCCGCTCGGCTTCGGCCCGGGAATCCAGGCCTGGTACGACATGTGGATCAAGCCGGACCCGACGCGTCAGCTGAACGGCGTGCCCACGCGCGTCGTCTTCGGACTCGAGGAGCTCTACGAGAACACGCTGCCGCTGCCGCAGGACGGCCACTCGAACTTCAAGACGATCGGCGCATATAACGCCAACGGGGGGCCCTGCCTGCTCGTCCTGGCGACACCCGTCTGCGCGGAGCTCCAGAACCAGACGCAGCTCACGACGACGCATCCCGACCAGCACGCGGGCACGTTCATCCCTGACGGCGACGGCGGAGTCACGGCGATCGCCGGCAACGATGGCGGCAACTACACGCAGCACACCGACGCCAACGGCGACCTCACCCAGTCCGGCTGGGGAAAGGGCGATCAGCTCGGCTTCCACACCCTCCTCCCCTATGGCGTGACCGCGGCGAAGGACGGCGTCATCTACGCCGGCCTCCAGGACAACGGCGAGATCCGCATCGACCCGGACACCGGCAAGCAGAACGAGGTCTACGGCGGCGACGGGATCTTCACGCGGGTCGACCCGAAGAACTCCGACATCGTCTACGAGGAGACGCCGGAGGCCGGGATCAACGTCAGCATCGACGGCGGCGTCAACTGGACCGACATCTCGCCGCTCGTCGACAACGCCTCCTTCTACTCCCCCATCGCGATGGACCCGAAGGACCCGGAGCATCTGGTCAGCGGCGGCAAGCAGATCGTCGAGACGACCGACGGACCAAACACCACCTCACCGGGCATCACCCCTGCGGAAACCGACTGGCAGACCGTCTTCAACCTGCGCAAGTCCAAGCGCAAGGTGAAGAACCAGCTCTCGGCCGTCGACGTGCGCGGGCGCAGCGTTTACGCGGGCTACTGCGGCGGGTGCGACGTGGTGCGCGACAAGGAGAAGTTCTTCTCCGGTATCGCCACGAACGTCGGGCGCAAGACCAAGCCGAAGCCCGAGACCTCGAACGGCTGGCACAAGGTCCCGGCCAAGGGCCTGCCGCAGCGCTTCATCTCGGATATCACGATCGATCCCCGCCATCGCAAGACGATCTACGTCACCCTCGGCGCCTCCGATCTGCGGCCCTACGCCCCGCCCAAGGCGGAGGGTCACAGCGGCATCGCGCGGCGCGGCGGTCACATCTACAAGTCAACCGACGGCGGCCATACCTTCCATGACATCTCGGGGAACCTCGAGAAGGTCCCGGCGCTCTGGTCGCTGATCCACCGCGGGCAGCTCGTAGTGGCGACGACGGTCGGCGTCTTCGCCTCGGCGAGCGCGAATGGTGGCCACTACGCGCTCCTCGGCAAGGGCCTGCCGCGCGCGCCGGTATTCAGCCTGAACCCCGTCCCCGGACACCACAACCAGATCCTCGCCGCGAGCCTTGGCCGCGGCGTCTACCGCTACACGTTCCGCTAGCCGCAGCCGGCACCAGGGCGCGTCAGATCGCGAAGATCAGCGTGCAGATCGTGCCGGCGACGATGCAGTAGACGCCGAACGGCGTCAGGCGGTTCGTCTGGAAGAAGCGCAGCAGGAACTTCACTGCGAGGAAGGTCGTGAGTGCCGCCGCGATCGCACCGGCAAGCGCGGGCCCGCGCACGCCGTCCCCCTGCTCGCCGAAGAGCTCGGGCAGCTTCAGCACGGCGGCCGCGCCGATGATCGGCGTCGCGAGCAGGAACGAATACCGCGCGGCATCCTCGTTCGAGAGCCCGACCAAAAGCCCGCCGCCCATCGTGATCCCCGAACGTGAGATACCGGGGATCAGGGCCGCCGCCTGCGCCGTGCCGATGGCGAACGCCTGGCGCCAGCTCATCTTGGCGATCCGGGCGTCGGAGTCGCCAAGGTAGTCCCCCGGCCTTGGGGGCCGCCGGCGGAGTCGCTCGAACACCAGCAGCAGGACGCCGTTCACGATCAGGAAGGCCGCGGCCGACGCGGACGAGGCGAACAGCGTGCGGAGCGGATGCTCCAGGATCAGGCCGATCAGCCCCGCCGGGATCGTCCCGACTACTAGCAGCCATCCCAGCTTCGCCGAGACGTCGTCCTCCCTGATGACGCGCTCGCGGAGCGACCGCCAAAGCCCTCGGAAGATCTTCTTCCAATCTTCGAGGAAGATGAAGAAGAGGACCGTCGCCGTCGCGAAGTGCGTGGCGACGAGGAAGGTCAGGAAGAACTCGTCGTTCTGGTGGATATCCCACCCGAGCAGCCGTGGCAGGACGACGCCGTGCCCCAGGCTCGAGATCGGAAACGGTTCGGCAATCCCCTGAACCAAGCCCAGGACGATCGCCTGGAAGTAGGAGATCGGATCCATCGGCCGTTAGTCGGCGCGGTCGCTCGAGGGGCCCGTCGCAAACCAGGCGTAGGCAAAGCAGGCCAGCGCAACCACGAGTGCAGCGATTCCGTGCTTCACGTGGTGGTCGGTCGATCCATCCTCGTGGCCGGGGAAGAAAGAGGGAAGCGAGCCGGCGCTGTCGACCCAGTACACGATGGCGACGGCGAGCAACAGCACGCCGAGCGAGATCGCCAGCGGGACCAGGAGGTTTTTCTGGCGCGACATCGGCGGCAGCTTACGTGGCGCAGAGCGAGCAGGCAGCACCGTATGACAGCCGGATAAAGCCCTGCTCAACGCCACGCGGGATGCCAGACTGCCGTCTGTGCGAGCACTCGCGATCGTGCATCAGGCGGATGCGGGGCCGGGCGTCTTCGCCGACGGCATCCGCGATCGCGGCGTCGAGCTGGACGAGTGGAGCCTTCCGGAGGCACCGGAGCCGCCGCGTCCGCTCGGCGACTACGGCGCGATCCTCACCTTCGGCGGCGCCATGCACGCCGACCAGGACGACGCCCACCCCTGGCTGGGCTCCGAGAAGCGCCTGCTCGCCGAGCTGATCGAACGCCGCACTCCCCTCCTCGGCGTCTGCCTCGGCGCCCAGCTCGTGGCGAGCGCGGCGGGCGGCCAGGCCCGGCGACTCGCAGAACCGGAGATCGGCTGGTTCGAGGTTGAGCTGACGCCCGAGGGGGCCGCCGACCCGGTCCTGGGGTCACTCCCGAGACGGTTCGAGGCGTTCCAATGGCACAGCTACGAGTTCACCCTCCCCCGGGAGGCTGTGGCCCTTGCCCGCAGCGCCGCCTGCCTGCAGGCGTTCCGGAAAGGCGAATCAACATGGGTGATCCAGTTCCATCCGGAGGTCACGGCAGCCGATGCGGAGAAGTGGACGCGCGACTATCGGGCGGACGAGGACGCGGTGCGCATCGGGCTCGACCCGGACGCCCTGCGACGGCAGACCGCGGTGAGGATCGACGAATGGAACGCGCTCGGCCGCACGCTGGCGGCTCGCTTCGTCGATACCGCGGCGCGAGCCTACTCCGGAGTCACGTAGGCGGCCGAGAGCCCGCCGTCGACCAGGAACGTCGACGCGTTCACGTACGAGGATTCGTCGCTGGCGAGGAAGAGTGCGGCGCTCGCGATCTCCTCGACGCGGGCGAAGCGCCCCATCGGCAGATGGACGAGCCGGCGCTTGGCCTTCGCGGGATCCTTCGCGAAGAGATCCTGGAGCAGCGGGGTGTCGACCGGTCCGGGGCAGAGGGCGTTGACCCGCACGCCGCGCTGCGCGAACTCGACCCCGAGCTCACGCGAGATGGCGAGCACGGCGCCCTTGGACGCGGTGTAGGAGATCTGGGACACGGCCGCGCCCATCACCGCCACGAAGGACGCGGTGTTGACGACCGAACCGCCCCCGGCGTCCAGCAGGTGCGGAATGCCGTGCTTGCAGCACAGCATCACGCCGCGGACGTTGACGTCCTGCACCCGCTGCCACGCCCCCAGGTCCTCCTCCACCACGGACCCGTCGTCGGTCGGGTTGATGCCCGCGTTGTTGAAAAGGACGTCGATTCGCCCGAGCTCGTCGCGCACCCGCTGGTAGAGATCCCGGACCTGGTCGTCATCGCTGACGTCGGCCTCGAGCGCGATGTCCCCTGGCGCGCCTCTGACCACGTCGACCCCCGCCACCTTCGCCCCCTCCTCCATGAAGAGCCGGGCCGACTCGGCCCCGATCCCGCTCGCCGCGCCGGTGATCACGCAGACCTTGCCGTCCAGGCGTCCCATGGCTAACCCTCCTCCGTGGCGTAGTAGACGTTCTTCAGCTCCGTGTAGTGATCGAGCGCGTCGGGGCCGAGCTCGCGGCCGACCCCCGACTGCTTGAAGCCGCCGAAGGGCGTCGAGACGCGCACCGACGTGTTCGAGTTGATCGAGATGACGCCGGTGTCGAGCGCGCGCGCGACCCGCAGCGCCCTCGCGCCGTCGCCGCTCCAGACCGAGCCGGAGAGGCCATAGATCGTGTCGTTGGCGATCGCGATCGCCTCGGCCTCGTCTCGGAACGGGATCACGCAGGCGACCGGGCCGAAGATCTCCTCGCGGGCGGCGCGGTCCGAGTTGGCGACCGGCGCCAGCACAGTGGGCGGGAACCAGTAGCCGGGCCCGTCCGGCATCGATCCGCGGATGGCTACGGGCGCGTCACCGCCCACATAGGCTGCGACCGACTCGCGCTGCCCGGCCGAGATGAGCGGGCCCATCTGCGTCTCATCGGCGAGCGGATCGCCGACTCGCAGGGCCTCCACCTCTCCTTCGAGGACTTCGAGGAAGCGATCCAGAATCGAGCGCTCCACGAGGATCCGAGAGCGAGCGCAGCAATCCTGTCCGGCGTTTCCGAACACCGCCGGCGGGGCTGCGGCAGCGGCGCGCTCGAGATCCGCATCGGCGAAGACGACGTTGGCGGACTTCCCCCCGAGCTCGAGCGTAACCCGCTTGATCGTGGCGGCCGCCCCCTGCGCGATGCCACGGCCCACCTCCGTCGAGCCCGTGAACGCGATCTTTGCGACGTCGGGGTGCTCCACGAGCCGCTGCCCACAGACCGACCCGGGTCCGGCCACCACGTTGACGACGCCCTCGGGGAGGCCGGCCTCGGTGGCGATCTTCTTGAGCTCCAGGGCGGTCAGCGGCGTCAGCTCTGCCGGCTTCAGGACGATCGTGTTCCCGGCGGCGAGCGCCGGCGCGACCTTCCACGACGCGATCACCAGGGGGAAGTTCCACGGCACGATCAGCCCAACCACGCCGAGGGGCTCGCGGAAGGTCATGTCCACGCCGCCCGCAACCGGAATGGTCTTGCCGAGGAGGCGCTCCGGCGCCCCGGCGTAGTAGCGAAAGGTCTCCACGACCATGCCCATCTCGCCCCGCGCGTCCCCGATCGGCTTGCCCGCATTGCGCGCCTCGAGCGTCGCCAGCTCCTCCTGATGGCCGGCCAGCGCATCGGCCAGGCGATGCATCAGGGCCGCCCGCTCGGCCGGCTCGACCGCGCGCCACGCCGGAAACGCGGCCTTGGCCGCGGCCACGGCCGCGTCGGTCTCCTCGACGCCCGCCTGCGGCACCTCGGCCATGATCTGCTCGGTCGCAGGCTCGATGACTTGAATCACGCTCATGTGCGCGCAGCCTCCTCCGCTTCGCGTGCGGGGCCTGCGCGGTCTGTGGAGGCACGAGCTTGCGTCGCTTCCACCATCGCTCCGATCACACGGCTGCGCTCGTCCTCCTCGGGATGCCAGAGCACCCCGAGCCCGAATCCCGGACCGTCCAGCTCGATCGCCTCGACGACGTCATCGGGAACGGACCATCCGCTTGCGATGAGGCCGTCGCCAAGGCGATCCACTCCCTGGTGATGGTGGGACTTGACGATGGTGCGCTCGGCGCCGACCGCGCGAGCCGCGAGGGAATCGGGTTCCAGGCGCACCTCATGATCGCCGAACGCCCCGGGAGTGTGGCAGTGCAGGTCCGAGCCCACGACATCAGGCAGGTGTTGAATCAGCGTGCCGCCGCGGGCAACGTTCAGGAGCTGCATACCGCGGCAGACCCCGAGCACCGGCATGCCCCGGTCCAGCGCCGCGCGGCAGAGCGCCAGCTCGAAACGGTCGCGGTCGGGCCACGTGCTCGTTACCTCGGCATGGGGCTCGGCCCCGTAGCTTCCCGGATCGATGTCGTAGCCGCCCGCAAGGAGCAGGGCGTCAATCTGGCGGAGGAACGAGGCGGGGTCGTCCTCGGCGGCTCGGTCGGGTGGAAGCAGGACGGCGATCGGGCCGGCGGTCTGAACCGCCTTCACGTAGGTGCGCGGCACCATCGCGACCTCCTGGTCCCACGGGCCCCACCGGGCCCGTTCGAGGACCGCACAGATCCCGATCACCGGCGGGCTCATGGCCGCGCCCGCCCCAAAGTCGATAGGTCTGCTGACCAAACCAATGCGAGGTGAACTTACACCCTGACCCATGGCGGCGGCAAGGCCTCGCGTAGCGTTTGAGGCCCCATGCACGACGTCGCCGAGTTCATCCGTCAGCTGCCGCCCTTCGCGGATCTGGACGAGAGTCAGCTCGAGAGTCTGGCCCAGGCCGTCGAGATCGAGTACTTCCCCGCTGGAACGACGATCTTCCACCAGGGTGAGGGACCGGTGGCCCACGTCCGAATCATCCGCAGCGGCACGGTGGAGCTGTTGGATGGTGGCCGTGTCCTCGACCTCCTCGGCGAGGGAGAGCTCTTCGGCCACCCCTCGATGCTCTCGGGCCTTCCGGCCGGCTTCGAGGCGCGGGTCGGCGAAGACCTGCTCTGCTATCGGGTGCCCGCGGACGTCGTGGTGCCGCTGCTCGCCCGGCCTGCAGGTCTGCGGTACGTGACGCGCAGCCTGCTGGCTCGGCCACGGCCCGGAACGCCGAGCGCGTCCTGGGAACTCGGTCCGTCGGCGCGTCCCGTCTCGCAATTCGTCCGCGACGAGCCGGTGATCTGCGAGCAGGGGGCGACGATCCGCGAAGTCGTGACCGCCATGTCTTCGTCCGGCTCGAGCGCGGCTCTCATCGGCACGCCGGAGGACGGCCTGGGAATCCTCACGGACCACGACCTGCGCCGCGTGATCGCCGACGGAGTCTCACCCGACGCACGGGCCGCGGAGGTGATGAGCGCTCCCGCCTTCACGGTGACCGGGGACAGGATGGGCTCCGACGTGATCCTCGAGATGCTCGACCGCGGTGTTCGCCACGTCGTGGTGGTCTCGCCCTTCGGAGAAGCGCTGGGGATCCTGGGCGAGACCGAGCTGCTGGCGGCCGATGAGCAGGCCCCGTTCGCCCTTCGTCGCGAGATTGACGCGGCGACCAGCGCGGATGAGCTCGGCGCGGCGGGCGCGCGACTCAGGGAGCGGGTGGTGGCGCTCCATGACGCCGGGGCCCCGCCGGGCCACATCTCGGGCATCGCCACGGTCGTGTTCGATGCCCTCACACGCAGGCTGATCGAGCTCACTGTCGACGACCTTGGCACACCGCCGTGTCCCTTCACGTGGCTGTCGCTCGGCAGCCTGGGCCGCCGCGAAGTCGTGCCCTCATCGGATGTCGACTCGGCCCTCGTGTGGGACGGTGACGATGAGGACGCCGAGCAGCGGGAGTACATGGCCACCCTCGGGCAGCGCGTCGTAGCGGGCCTTGCGACGGGCGGTTTCCCAGCCGATGCCTACGGCGCCACGGCCGACCAGGCGATCTTCGATCGATCCGCCTACAGCTGGCGCCGGCTGATCCGCAAGGCGATCGACGACCCGACGGAGGGCAAGGGGCTCGTCCTGCTCTCCCTCCTCCTCGACGCGCGGCCCGTGGAGCGGGTCGGAGGCGCCCAGGACGTGCTCGACGAGCTGCGCCAGCTCCGCCATCGGCGCTCGCTGCTGCGCCTGATGCTCAGGCTCGCGCTCGCCCATCGTCCGCCGACCGGCTTTCTCCGCGATTTCGTCGTTGCCGCATCCGGAGAGCATCGGGGCGCCCTCGACATCAAGCACGGCGGGCTGCTGCCGATCGGGAGCATCGCCCGCTGGGCCAGCCTCGCTACGGGAGCGCGACTGACCTCCACACGGGGACGGCTGCGCGTGGCGGGGATCGCCGGAATCCTCGATTCCCGCGAGGCGAATGCGCTGACCGAAGCGTATGACCTCTTCTGGCGCCTGCGCCTCGAGCACCAGGTCGAGCAGCTGCGTGCCGGGTCGGAACCCGATGACTTCCTTGATCCGGAGACCCTCAATCCGCTGACCAGGACGTACCTGCGCGAAGCGTTCGGCGCGGTTCGCAAGGTCCAGCGAGCGCTGGAGGGCCAGCTGCGGTTCGACTGATGTTGCGAAGGCGCCGCAGACGCGCTGGCTCCCCCGCGGCGATCGCCTACGCCCGCGCCGGCCGCCCGGCCCTGAACACACCGTGGCGACGCGCCTCCTACGCGGTGGTGGACCTCGAGATGACCGGTCTTGACCCGCGCTCGGACGAGATCATCTCCTTCGCCGCCGTGCCCATCGACGGCGGGCGCATCGCGATCGGCGATGTCACCACGGCGGTCGCCCGCCCGGAGCGCATGCCGCCCCCCGAGACGATCCGGATCCACGGTCTGCGTCCACACGATCTGATCGATGCGCCGCCCCTTGACAAGTTGATCGAGCTCATGCTCACCGCGACCGCGGGACGGATCATCGTCGCCCACCCGGCCCGGGTCGAGCGCGCGTTCCTCTCGGCCGCGTTTGGGCGCGTGGGCGTAAAGCCGGCAGAGCCGATGATCTGCACCGCTCGGATCGCCGCACACGCACTGGCGCTCGCCGGCGCTGATCGCGCGGCCGAGGTGCCGCTGGGCGAGGCGGCCCGAGCCCTCGGCCTCCCGATCCACCGTCCTCACCACGCTGACGGTGACGCGCTCACTACGGCCCAGCTCTTCCTCGGCCTCGTCGCCCGCCTCGAGCAGCGCGACGCCCAGACAATTGGCTCGCTGGCGCGGCTCTCGAAGGCGCAGCCGTCGAGTCATTGACAGGCGCAGGCGCTTAGGTAAGGATAGGTTTGATGAGCGGACCAAAGAGCGAGGGAGCGCCCCGGCCGGGTGGTCCGGGCGGGACGGTGGGGATGCTCTCGCTCGAGGAGCTCCGCGCCGAGGTGGAGGCGGGGACGATCGACACCGTCGTCACGGCCTTCACCGACATGCAGGGGCGGCTGTTCGGAAAGCGGATCGTCGGTGAGTACTTCCTCGACGACGTCGTCTCGCACGGTGTCGAGGGCTGCAACTACCTGCTCGCGCTCGACATGGAGATGGAGCCGCTCCCCGGGTATGAGATGGCGAACTGGGAGTCCGGGTACGGGGACTTCGCCATCGTCCCGGACATGTCGACGCTGCGGCGGATCCCGTGGCTCGATCGCACCGCGCTCGTGCTCTGCGACGTGGCCAACCACGATGGCTCCCCAGTGGTCGCGTCCCCCAGGCAGGTTCTGATCGCGCAGTACGAGCGGGCGCGGGAGATGGGCTACACGCCGATGTTCGCCTCCGAGCTCGAGTTCTACCTATACAAGGAGAGCTACGCGGAGGCGAACGAGAAGGGCTTCAACGAGCTGACCCCGACGATTCCCTACATCCTCGACTACCACATCCTCGCCACGACGATGGACGAGCAGTACCTCGGCCCGATTCGCCGGGGCATGCACGCCGCTGGCATCCCGGTCGAGTTCTCCAAGGGCGAGGCCTGGTACGGCCAGCACGAGGTGAACACGCGCTACGCCGACGCCGTCACCGCCGCCGACCGCCACACGATCTACAAGAACGGCGTCAAGGAGATCGCATTCCTGCACGGGATCTCCGCGACCTTCATGGCCAAGCCCTCCGAGAAGGACATCGGCAGCTCCTGCCACATCCACTCGAGCCTCGTCGACGAGGACGGCAAGAGCGTCTTCGTCGAGGGCGAGGAGGAGACCGACGTCTTCCGTCACTACATCGGCGGCATGCGCTCGCATCTGCGCGAGTTGGCGCTCTTCGTCGCGCCGGCGATCAACTCCTACAAGCGCTACGCGACCGAAAGCTGGGCCCCAACCTCGATCTCCTGGGGCCGCGACAACCGCACCTGCGGGTTCCGGATCGTCGGGCACGGACAGTCGCGTCGCGTCGAATGCAGGATCCCCGGCGCCGACGCCAATCCCTACCTGACCATCGCCGCCCTCCTCGCGGCGGGCCTGGACGGGATCGAGAACGAGACCGATCCCGGCCCTGAGCTCAAGGGGAACGCGTACGAGGCCGGCGAGGCGGAGCCGTTCCCCTCGTCATTGCGCGAGGCCGTCGATCTCTGGGAGGGAAGCGACTTCGCGCGCGAGGCGTTCGGCGAGTCGGCCTGGAAGCACTACCTCAACTACGGCCAGATCGAGCAGCGCCTGTTCGACCAGGTGGTGACCGACTACGAGCGGCGCCGCATGTTCGAGCGCGGCTGAGCTCCAGTTGGCGGCGCTTCGGGAGGGCCCGCCGCCAAACGGAGCCTTCGATGTCGCGATCGTGGGCGCGGGTGTCGTCGGGACCGCGATCGCCCGGGAGCTGACACGCTGCGGAGCCACGTGCGTGCTGGTCGAGGCGGCCCCCGATGTCGGCTCCGGAACCAGCAAGGCGAACACGGCGATCCTGCACACGGGGTTCGACGCGAAGCCCGGCACGCTCGAGGCCAGCCTGCTGCCCGGCGGCTACCGGCTTCTCTCCGAACACGCGGCGCGGACCGGCATCCCCGCCGCGACGACGGGGGCGCTGATGGTTGCCTGGAGCGCGCAGCAGCTCGCCGCGCTGGACGAGGTCAAGGCGACGGCGGAGGCGAACGGTTACCGACAGGCTCGCCCGATCGCACCCGATGAGCTCTACCGCCGTGAGCCGGCCCTCGGACCGGGCGCCGTCGGGGCGCTCGAGATCCCCGACGAGGGGATCATCTGTCCCTTCACAGTGACGCTCGCGTTTGCGACCGAGGCCGTTCTCGGCGGATGCAGGCTGGTGCTGAACGCCCCGGTCCAGGCCGTGGAGTCAGGCCCGCGCTTCTTCGTGCGGACGGCGCGCGGTTCCATCAACGCCCGGTTCCTGGTGAACGCAGCCGGCCTGCACAGCGACGAGCTGGACGCGGAGCTGGGACACGGCGACTTCACGGTCACCCCGCGCAGGGGCGAGCTGATCGTGTTCGACAAGCTTGCCAGGGGCCTCCTCACTCACATCGTGCTTCCCGTCCCAAGCGCAAAGACAAAGGGGGTACTCATCTCGCCGACCGTGTATGGGAACGTCGTCCTCGGGCCCACGGCCGACGACGTCGAGAGCAAGGACGATCGCTCCACGACCGGCCAGGGGCTTGCTGCTCTGCTCGAAGCGGGCGCTCGGATCATGCCCGGCCTCTCCGAGCACGAGGTGACGGCGACCTACGTCGGCCTCCGTGCCGCGACCGAGAGCCGCGACTACCAGCTGCGCGTGCACCCGGAGCAGCGCTACGTCTGCGCAGGCGGCATCCGCTCGACCGGGGTATCGGCATCGATGGCGATCGCGGAGTACGTGCGCGATGGCCTGGCCGATGCCGGGCTTCCGTTGGCCGGCGAGCCACGCGAAACCGAGCTGCACATGCCCAACATCGGCGAGTTCGCGCCGCGGCCGTACCAGTCGAAGGAGGCCAGCGACGCCGGCGCCCCGCCTTCGCCCATCGTCTGCTTCTGCGAGCGAGTCACGCGAGGCGAGCTGTCCGCCGCTGCGAAGGGCACGATCCCACCAGCCGACCTCGACGGGATGAGGCGTCGCACGCGCGCCCTCATGGGCCGCTGCCAGGGCTTCTTCTGTGCGGCGCAAGTGGCCGCGGTGCTTGCGGAGGAGCGAGGCGAGTCGATCGCGAAAGTGCTCGGAGCGGCGCGTGGCTGAGGGCGTCGTCGTGATCGGAGGAGGCCCGGCGGGGCTGGCTGCCGCAATCCGGATGTGCGAGCTGGGCGTGGGCCCCGTGAGGGTCATCGAGCGGGAGAGCCATGTGGGTGGCATTCCGCGGCACAGCCACCACACGGGCTTTGGCACGCGCGACCTCAGGCGCCTGCTGACCGGTCCCAGCTACGCGCGCCGCTATCGGGACCTGGCCAGTCGCGCCGGGGTCGAGCTGGACACCCAGACGATGGTCACGGATTGGAACGGGGATGTGCTCGGCCTCACCGGGCCGGCGGGCCGCTCGGAGATCGAGCCGGAGGCCGTCGTGCTCGCAACCGGGTGTCGCGAGCGCCCCCGCTCGGCCCGCCTCGTCCCGGGCTCGCGGCCCGGTGGGGTGATGACGACGGGCACACTCCAGCAACTCGTCCACCTGCACGGCCAGCGGATCGACGGGCGCGCGCTGATCGTCGGCGCCGAGCACGTGAGCTTCTCGGCGGTGGCGACGCTGGCCCACGGCGGAGCGTCGGTGATCGCGCTGACGACAGAGCTTCCGCGCCACCAATCGCTTGGCCTCTTCCGGGCGGGGGCGATGATCCGCTACCGGGCCCCCGTCTGGAGCCGGACGAGGCTCAAGGCGATCCGCGGCAAGACACGGGTCGAGGCTGTGGAGCTCATCGCCCTCGACACGGGCGCAGTTAGAACGGTGGAGTGTGACCTCGTGATCTTCACGGCGGACTGGATCCCGGATCACGAGCTCGCCGCCATGGCCGGGTGCGAGCTCGACCCCGGAACCCGGGGACCGCGCGTCGACGCAGGGCTGCGCACCTCCATCCCCGGCGTATTCGCGGCAGGGAACGTCCTCCACCCCGCCGAGACAGCGGACATCGCCGCACTTGACGGCCGCCACGTGGCGCGGGCCGTGCGCGACTTTCTCAGCGGGCCCACCGACACGTGGCCGGCGCACGTTTCGCTGCTGGCCAGCCGCCCGCTTGCCTGGGTCGCACCGAACCTCGTGGGGCCCGGCGATTCCGGCTCGCCTCCCCGCAATCGCTTCCTGCTGCGCTCCTCGGCCTTCCTCCGCGGAGCGACGATCGAGGCGCGGCAGGGCGAGACCAGGCTCTGGCGGGGCCGGCTTGCGCGCCTCGTCCCGGGGCGGTCCGCGCACATCCCCGCCGACTGGGTGGCCCAGGTGGACGGCGGTGGCGGACCGGTGATCTTGGACATTGCAAGCGGTGCCGAACGGAAGGAGCACAGATGAGCGAGCGGCTGCTGCTCGGGGTGGACGAGGGGACGACGGGAGTCAAGGCGGCTTTGTTCGACGAGCGCCTGGAACCGGTTCGCGAGGCTCGGCGCGACAAGGTGAACCGCCATCCACGGGAGGGCTGGGTCGAGCAGGACGGCGAGGAGGTGCTCGCCGTCGTCGTGGAGGCCATCGGCGAGCTGCTGGAAGACCCACCGGGCGAGGTGGTGGCCTGTGGCCTTGACCACCAAGGTGAGTCGGTGCTTGCCTGGGATGCAGAGACCGGCAGCCCGCTGAGCCCGATCGTCGTCTGGCAGGACAAGCGCTCCCAGGAGATCCTCGACGGGCTCGGCTCACGCGAGGCGGAGGTTCGGGAGCTGAGCGGACTGCCATTCGACCCCTACTTCTCCGCGGCAAAGCTCGCCTGGCTGCTGCAGAACGACGAGGGCGTCGGCCGTGCCCGTGAGAACGGAACGCTGCGGATGGGCACGGTGGACTCGTTTCTGTGTGATCGGCTCGGTGCCGGATTCGCGACCGAGGCATCGACGGCATCGCGTACACAGCTTCACGCCCTGGGCACTCCCGGATTCGACGCGCGCCTCTGTGAGATCTTCGGGATCCCGATGGACGTCCTGCCGCAGGTCCGGGAGACTGCGGGCGAGCTGGGGACCCTCCGCCACGAATCCTGGCCGATGGAGCTGCCGCTGCGAGGTCAGGTAGTCGACCAGCAGGCGGCCCTTGCGGGTGCTGCATGCGTCGCGCCGGGCCGGGTCAAGGCGACCTACGGTACCGGGGTCTTTGTCCTCGCCCACGTCGGCGACGAGGTTCCACGCCCGGCCGGTGGATTGCTCCCGACCGTGGCGTGGCGGATCGAGGGGCGCACGGAATACGCGCTCGACGGCGGCGTCTTCGCCGCCGGCGCCATGCTCGAGTGGCTCTGCCGTGAGCTCGGCGTCGCGGCGGACCCGCCGGCCCTCAGCCGCCTGGCCCATGAGGCAGACGGGGCCGCCGGCGCGCGCGTCCTTCCCGGTCTGGCCGGCCTTGGCGCCCCCTGGTGGCGGCCGAACGCGCGGGCCGTGCTCGCCGGCATCCACGGAGGCACGACCCGGGCGCATGTCGCGCGGGCGGCCCTCGAGGGGATCGCCTGGCGCGTTGCCGACGTCGTCGCTGCGATTCGGGACAGCGTCGACGTGGATGTCCTGCGCGTCGACGGCGGGCTCACCAACGAGCCCTTGATGTTGAAGCTCCAGGCTGATGCCATCGGGGCGCCGGTCGAGGCGGCCGGAGCCGACGCGACCGTCCTCGGCTCAGCGCTGCTGGCCGGCGTCGGGTCGGGCGTGTTCGGCTCGCTTGCGGAGGCCGCCGAGCTGGTTCCCGCCGACCGGCGGGTCGAAGCCGAGCGCGACGATTCCTGGCGTCAGGTCGAGCACGAACGCTGGCGCGCCTTCGTCGAGGCGACCGCCGCTCTGGACGCGGGCTCCTAGCCGGTCAAGAGCGTCGGCCTCCGGTCGCGGTTGTGCTGAGGGCGGACGCCGAAACCGCGCCCGGCCTCCCCCCAAACGGCCGGACACGGCTCCGAATCCTGCCCCTAGTTCGCCGGAGGCGGAGGGGGCGCGGTTCCGCCACCCGCGGCCGGTGCCTCCTTGATCCCCATGCCCTCATCGAACTCGATCTGGCGGATCGGGCCGGTGTAGCGGTTCTTGGCGCCCAGCAGCCAGGCCAGGCCCGTGGCGAGCAGAACGACTCCCACGACGAGCGGCGTGTAGTTGAAGAAGCTCCAGTCGAAGTCGGACTCCCACGGCACTCCCAGGCTGGAGTAGGGAAGCATGAGGTCGATGAACATGAACACGACGAAGAGCACCGCGACCGCGTTGATCCACTTGTACCGCGAGCCCAGCGTCCAGGAGCGAGGCTCGAACGAGTCGCCCGCCCGCCAGCGCAGGTAGACCGGCGTCACGTAGGCGATGTAGAGCCCGATCGTGCCGATCGCGGTGACCGCGAAGAAGGCAACCGGCGGCACGTAGGTGTCGGACGCGAACAGCGCCGGCAGCACGATCAGGAAAGCCAGAGCGCAGCTGCCGAGCACTGCCATTATGGGCACCCCGCGCACGCCGCTCACCTGGCTCCACAGCCGGTGGCCCGGAACGGCACGGTCGCGGGAGAACGCGAAGAACGTCCGCGAGCAGCTCGTCACGCAGGCCATGCCGCAGAAGAACTGGCCGACACAGGCAATCACGAGGATCGCCTCAGCCCAGT
>JBKPNZ010000010.1:0-63922 GCA_046732895.1 Actinomycetota bacterium | reverse complement strand
CATCGACGAAGCGGTTTGGCACCTCGATGTCGGCTCGTCGCATCCTGGGGCTGGAGTAGGTCCCAAGGGTTGGGCTGTTCGCCCATTAAAGCGGCACGCGAGCTGGGTTCAGAACGTCGTGAGACAGTTCGGTCCCTATCTGCCATAGGCGTTGGAGAGTTGAGAGGAGTCATCCTTAGTACGAGAGGACCGGGATGAACGCACCTCTGGTGTACCTGTTGTCCTGCCAAGGGCACTGCAGGCTAGCTACGTGCGGATCGGATAACCGCTGAAGGCATCTAAGCGGGAAGCCGACCTCGAGATGAGCTCTCCCATCCCCTTGAGGGAGTAAGACCCCTGGTAGACCACCAGGTCGATAGGCCGGCTGTAGAAGTGGGGCAACCCACGCAGCAGACCGGTACTAATGGGTCGAGGTCTTGACGTTTACTTTTTCTGGCTAGGTGCAGTTTTCAAGCCCCGCTGGGGCCGCCGGTCTTTCGCCGCTCACGCGCATGTCGCGCGAGGGGCGGGATCGCGGGTCTCGAGCAATTTCGGTGGTTATAGCGAGGGGGAAACACCTCTTCCCATTCCGAACAGAGCCGTTAAGCCCCTCAGCGCCGATGGTACTTGGTGGGAAACCGCCTGGGAGAGTAGGTCGCCGCCGGTCCTTATCGAGAAAGCCGTCCCCAGGGGCGGCTTTCTCTCGTTCCGGGCGCGAGCTTGTCGAGGTCGCTCTACGCCGCGTAACGCTCTAGCGCGGCGCGGAAGTCGACTGGCCGGCCCGCTGAGGGATCCGGGAACGCGAACGCGTTCTCGCGCGCGCCACGCACACGAGGCGCGGGAGCGGGCGGCCAGGTCGCTTCATGCCCACAGGCGCCGCGGCGGGCCGTCGCCAGCGCCTCCCAGCCAGGCCGGCGACTGGGTCTGGATCGCCGGCCGGCGCGCTCGCGACAGGACCCGTCCGCGTCGAGCGGCTCGAGGCCATACTCGCCCAGGGTCGCGAAGTCGATAACGAGGTCGACGCCGCCGAGAACCTTCTGGCCGAGATCGTTGCGCCCGTGGAACATGGGGGGCAAGCTACGGAGCGGCCCGGACGGAACATATGTTCTGCAAGATCCGTTGCACGGGCACTGCGGAATACCCCGAAAACCGCTTGATCAAGCCGATTAGAGCGTTCACTGCCGCCTCCCAAAGCTGTGCGGCTTCGGCGCCACCGCGGCCAGCTCCCCAGCACCCCCACCACCCGCGACGGCCACCCGCGGCCGCACCTCGGCATCGTCCCTTCGCCCCGTCTCGCGCTCGGCCGGCGGCTCGATGTGGCGCACCTTCCCGCTCGGCAGGTCAGGCGTCACGAGCGCCTCCAGTTCCTCGACCACCACATTGATCACACCCTCGCGCCGCTCCAGCATCCCCGTCACCCGCACGAACGCGGCGGTCCGCACCGCAAGCCGATGGCGCTGATAGGCGGGGGGGAGGACCACCAGGTTGATGACCCCCACCTCGTCCTCGAGCAACATGAACACGACCCCTCTCGCCGTCGACGGCCGCTGGCGCGCAACCACCATCCCCGCCACCTGCACACGCGTCCCATCCGCGATACGCGCGAGGTCCTCGCTCCGCGCCAAACGCTCATCGACCATCGGGCGAATCAGCGCCATCGGATGCTCCCCGAGCGTCATCCCCGTCGACGCATAGTCCGCAACGATCGTCTCCCACGGATCAAGCTCCCGCAACGGCGGCGCCTCGGGCAGCGGCAGCGGCAGCGATAGCTGCCCCGGCAGCGTCCTCCCAGCCTTCGCCACCCCCGCGCGCCACAGATCCCTCCTCCGATCGCGCTCCGCAGCCGCCAGGCGCCGCCGTTCATCGGGCGACCCCTCGCGATCACGCACCTCCAACCCCAGGCAAGCACAAGCACCGGCCCACGCCAACCGCTCGAGCCCATCGCGCCCAACCTCCGAGCGCGATGCCAGATCCGCGATCCCCGTATACGGGCCACCGCTCTCGCGCGCCGCCACCAATCGCTCCGCCTCCTCCTCGCGAATGCCCGTCACGTGGCCCAACCCCACCCGCACAGCGAGATCGCTTTCCACCGAGCACTCGACCCCACTCACATTCACATCCGGCCCACGCAACACGATCCCCCTCCGCTGCGCCTCGTGCGCGAGGGAGTCGGGCGGATAGAACCCCATCGGCTGCTCGTTGAAGAGCGAGCACAGAAGCTCCGGCCCGTAGTGCACCCGCAGCCACGTCGACTGGTACGCGAGCAACCCGAACGCCGCCGCATGCGCCTTCGGGAATCCGAATCCCGAGAACCCGCGCACCTGCTCGAACACCCGCTCGGCAACCTCCCGCGCAACCCCCTGCGCCATCGCCCCCTCGATGAAGCGATCCCCATACGCCATGATCGCCTGCTCTGAGCGCTTGCGGCTCATCGCCCGCCGCAGGCCCTCCGCCTCGCCGGCGCTGAACCCCGCCAGCGCCATCGCCACCTGAATCACCTGCTCCTGGAACACGATCGCCCCCAGCGTGTCCTTGAGGATCGGCTCCAGCGACGGATGCTCGTACGGCACCTCATAGGAGGGGTCGTCCCGCAGGCGCGTCTTGCGCTCCAGATACGGATGCACCGCACCCCCCTGGATCGGCCCCGGCCGCACCAGCGCCACCTGCACCGTCAGGTCATCGAGGTTCTCCGGATGCGTGCGCGGGAGCATCTGCATCTGCGCCCTGCTCTCGATCTGGAACGCCCCCGTCGTCTCCGCCCGCTGGATCGCCCCATACGTCTCCGCGTCGTCCATCGGGATCCGCGAGAGGTCGATCCGCTCGCCCCGCACCCGCGCGATCTCCTCCACCGACCGCTCCACCGCCGAGAGCATCCCCAGCCCCAATAGGTCGATCTTGAGGAACCCCGCATCAGCGCACGAGTCCTTGTCCCACTGCGCGATCTGGCGTCCCTCCATCGCCGCCGGCTGCACCGGGCACACATCGATGAGCGGCTTCGTCGAGAGGACCATCCCACCCGGATGCTGCGAGGCATGGCGCGGCAGGCCCCACGCCTGGCGCGCCAGCGCCGCCAGCACCATCCACCTCCCCGACCCCGCACGCGCCGCACCGATCGCTTCCGCCATGTCCTCCGCCACCGACTCGGGCCGGTCGTACATGTCCACCATCCGCGCCACCCGCTCGATTTCCCCCGGCGGCAGGCCGAGCGCCTTCCCGAAGTCCCGCACCGCCCCCCGCGACCGGTACGTCGCAAACGCCGCCACCAGCGCCGAGCGCTCCTTGCCGTACCGCTCGTGGACCCGCGGGATCAGCTTCTCGCGGATGTCCCGTGGGAAATCGAGGTCGATGTCCGGCGCCTCGGTGATCTCCTCGTTCAGGAACCTCCCGAGGAAAAGGCCATTGCGCACCGGATCGATGTGCGAGAGGCCGGTCAGATAACAGACCACAGAGCTCACGCTCGATCCCCGTCCCCGCCCGGGGGGCAGGAGCGCACGCGCCGAGTCAGGCCCGCGCACCTCCGCCGCCACCTCACGCGCCAGCTCGAGGATGTCGTAGTGAAGGAGGAAGAACCCCGACAGCTCGAGCCCACGAATCACCCGCAGCTCCTCCTCCAGCCGCCGCTCCGCATCCCTGTGCTCCCGCATCCCCCGATAGCGATGCGCAAGGCGAGCACGGCAGATCTCCGCGAGCGCCCGATCGGCATCGGGATCCTCCGCCCCCGGATAGGTGTACCCGAGGTCGCGCGTGAGGTCGAACTCCAAGCGCTCCGCCACCCGCAGCGTCTCGGCCACCGCCTCGGGATGAGCGGCGAAGCGCGCCGCCATCTCGCTCCCCGAGGCCAGATACGAGGAGCCGTTCCCACGCCGCTGCGGCTCCGTCTCCTCGAGCGAGCCGCACAACCGCACCGCCACCAGCGCATCCTGCAGCGCCGCTCGCGAGCGCTCGTGCATGTGCACGTTCCCCGTCGCCACGCACGCCACTCCCAACCGCTCCCCAAGCCGCTCGAGCCATCGGTTGCGCGCCCGATCGTGGCGCCAGAGCGGTCGCTGCAGCTCCACCCGAAACCGCTCGCGCCCGAACGCGCCCACCAGCCGCCGCCCCAGCGCCTCGGCCCGCACGAAGTCGGTGGGGGAGGGGCGCCCACCACTGCGCGTGAAGATCCCCGCCAGCGCGCCGTCCCGCGCGCACCCCGACAGGCACACCAGGCCCTCCGCATGCCGCTCGAGCTCCTCCATCGCGACGGCGGGGGGCAGAGGAGGGTGATCCGGCCGCGGGCGGGTATGCCGATGCCCCGCTGTGATCAGCCGGCACAGGTTCCGCCATCCCTCCACGCTCTCGACGAGCAGAGTCACGTGAAAGCACCCAGAGGGGCAGTTCCCGCGAAAACCAAAGCCGCCAGCCTCCTCCGCTTCGCGTCCGGGGGCTGGCGGGTCACCGACGGCTCCAGCTTCGCGTGAGCGCACGGTGAGCTCCGCACCCGCGATCGGCCGCACTCCCAGCGCCTTGCACGCCTGCGCGAGCTCCATCGCCCCCCAGACGCCATCGTGATCGGTGATCGCGATCGCCTCCTGCCCCAGCTCCACCGCCGCCAGCGCCAGCTCGTCGGGCAGGGAGGCACCATCCCCGAACGAGTAGGCCGAGTGCGCGTGTAATTCGACGTACCGCGAGCCCATCAGGCCCTCTGCTCGAACCAGCGGCCGTCATCCGCCGGCTCGCGAAAGATCACGACGCACCGGCCATCCGCCAGCGCCAGCTCGAAGTAGCGACGGCGAAGCGGCTTGGGCGTCCACCACCGATCCTCGATCAGCCACTGCTCCCGCACCGCCTCGACCGCCACCGAGCCCACCGCGCTCGGCACTCCATCGCCCCCGCACTCGACCGCCACCGGCAGCGGCCAGTAGACGGACATCATCGCTGTCGCCTCTCACGCGCCCGCTTGCGGTCACGCGCCTCCTCCGGGAACGGCGTCAGCATCATCCGCCGCTCCGGCACGCGCGAATCGGGGTCGATGTCGAGCACCCGCATCACCGCGTCCTTCCCCGCGGCGGCGCGAGCCTGGCTCACCGCCTCGGCAAGCAGCTCACGCCGTTGCTCCGAGTCGGAGCGGGTGAGCGACGGCTGGTCGTGCGCCGGCGGTCCCATCCGCAAGGCGCGCAGCGACAGCACCGCGGCAGGCCCCGGCAGCTCCTCCAGCCTCGGCCCAAGCGCCAGCCCGAGCCGCTCGCGGTCGGCGCTCGCCACCCGCAGCGTCACCTCCACGCGCCAGCTGCCACCGCCCGCGAGCCGCGCCGACAGGCGCACGCGGCGGAAGCTCCGCCCCCGCCGCAGCGGGTTGGCGAGCAGCCGATCGATCAAATGGCCCAGCGCTCGCTCCAGCTGCTGGCCCGAGCACGCCTCGGGCAGCTCGAGCCGCTCGGCGAGCATCTCGCTTCGCTGCCGGGGGCGCAGCGGGCCCTCCTCACCGCGCGCCAGGCGGAGCGCCCGCAGGCCGGGCTGGCCGAAGCGGTCGGCGATCGCGTCGTCTGGAAGCGCCGCCAGCTCCCCCAGCGTGCGCACACCCAGCCGCTCGAGCGTGTCCGGCACCGCCGCACGCTCCCAACTCGAGTCGAGGCACTCACGCAGCAGTCCCACCGGCAGCGGCGCCAGGAAGGCGCGCTCCTTCCCGGCGGGGACGATCACCGGCGGTCGGCGCGCCCGCCCCCGCTTCGCCGCGGCAAGGGCGCACAACCGCGTCGGGCCCGCTCCCAAGCGCACCGGCCTGCCCAGCGCTCGCCGCGCCCGCGCCAGCACACTCTCGATCCCGCCCCACAACCCCCGCAGGCCCTCCGTCTCGAAGAACGCCTCACCAGCCTGCGCGGGCTCCACCGCCGCCCCGATCCCCTCCAGGCGCCGCAGGAGCCCCTCCCAATCCTCCTCCGCCCGCTCCGAGTCGGGCGCCACCAGCACCAGGCTCGGGCAGCGCGCCAGCGCCTCGCCAAGGCGCATGCCGGCGTGGATCCCGAACGCCTCGGCGGCGCCCGACACCTCTCCGATCACCTGCGGGCCACCCGGCTCCGGAGCCAGCGCCACCCCCTGCGCAAGCATCTCCCGGCGCTCTCCCAGCGCGGCGAGGAGAGCAAAACGGGGGATGAGCGCGCACGCGACCACGATCGAACACATGTTCGTATAACACGCGCCGGATGTCAAGGACTCGCGCCGGAAGGTGGCGGAGGGCCGAATAAACCGGCACTAAATAGGGAGGCCGGATCCGCCTGCGGCTTCGTCCCGTCCCGTCCCCTGCGGATGCCGGCAACCCAGCGAACTGGCGCCTTTCCATCGATATGCGACGAAAAAGCGCCAACGCCGCGAAAGTCGCCGAAGCCCGCCCGTCCATACTTCCCTACATGCCCTTACGCCTGAGCTCATTGCTCGCACTGGGGATCACCGCCTTGGCGCTAGCGGCATGCAACGACGAGAGTTCCTCTACCACGACCAACTCAGGCGCCCCCTCCGTCCCCGGCAACGCCGATCCCGCGGAGGTCGAGGTGATCGACGCCTGGGTGCGGGCACTCGACCGCGGCGACAACGACGCGGCGGCGGACTACTTCGCGATCCCGTCCAGCACGCTGAACGGCATCCTCCTCGAGATCCGCGACCGCCACGACGCCCTCCGCTTCAATCGCTCCCTTCCCTGCGGCGCCCATCTGATCCGCGCCGTTGCGCACGGCGGCTACACGGTCGCCACCTTCCGCCTCGACGAGCGCCCAGGCCCTGGCTCATGCGGCGCGGGCACCGGCGACAAGGCTGCGACCGCCTTCGCGATCGAGGACGGCAAGATCACCGACTGGCGCCGCGTGCCCGTGCCTGGCGAGGGCAGCCAGGCGCCTCCGGCGCAGGGCGAGTCCGCCTGACCGCCGCCGCGGGCGGCCGCTGGCCTCTTCACAAAAAAACCAATGCGCAAGACCCCTGTATGCGATATATGCTGGCAGGCAGGGGCCGGCACCGAAGCCGGGAGAGAGAGAATTGTTGATCAGAGGAGGATCTGTGATCCGAAAGGCAGTGGCGGTCTCCGCGGTCGTCATCGTGGGCGGCGTACTCGCCGCCGGGTGCGGCTCAAGCGATGAGAGCGGCGGCGGCGGAACCGTCGATATCTATTCAAGCCTTCCGCTTCAGGGCGCTTCGAGCGCCCAGACGAAGCCGATGGTGAACGGCATCAAGCTCGCACTCGAGCAGGCCGACAACAAGGCCGGCGATTTCGACGTCAAGTACACGTCGCTCGACGACTCCACGGCCGCAGCGGGCCAGTGGGAGCCGGGCGCGACGGCGGCGAACGCCCGTAAGGTCGCCGCAGACCCGGACGCGGTCTACTACATCGGCGAGTTCAACTCGGGCGCCAGCGAGGTGTCGATCCCCATCCTCAACCAGGCCGAGATCCCGCAGGTCAGCCCCGCGAACACGTATGTGGGACTGACGACGGACGAGCCCGGAAGCGCACCCGGCGAGCCCGACAAGTACTACCCGACGGGTAAGCGGACCTACCTGCGCATCGTTCCGCGCGATTCGATCCAGGCGGCCGCCGATCTGCTGGCGATGAAGGAAGCCGGCTGCACGAAGGTCGCCCTGGCCAACGACAAGGAGGCCTACGGGGCGGGCCTTGCCGCGCTGCTTGAGCTCGAAAAGAGCGACTACGGCGTGACGATCACGTCCAACACGGGGATCGACCCGCAGGCGGCGAACTTCCGCTCGTACGCCTCGACGATCGCCAGCGAGGGAGCGGATTGCTTCTTCTTCGCCGGCATCGTCTCGAACGGGGCCGTGCAGCTCACCAAGGACGTCAACGCGGCGCTGCCGGACGCCAAGATCTTCGGCGGCGACGGCGTCTGCACCAGCTCGTACACGAGCGAGAAGGAAGGCGGCGTCCCGGCGAGCATCACCCCGCTGATGGAGTGCACGGTCGCAACGCTCGACCTGCACGCCTATCCGGGCGGTGAGCAGTTCCTCGCCGACTACAAGGCGAAGTACGGCGAGGCGAACCCCGACCCATACGCGATCTACGGCTACGAGGTCATGAGCCTCGGCCTGGACACGATCGCGGACCTGGGCTCCGACGGCAGCGACAAGGCGTCCGTCCTCGATGCGCTGTTTGCGACGAAGGACCGCAAGTCGGTGCTCGGGACCTACGGGTTCGATTCGAATGGAGACACGACGCTCAAGTCGTACGGTCTCTACAAGGTCGGCTCGGACGGCGCTCCGGTGTTCGAGAAGACCCTGACACCCTCGAAGACCGACTAGTCCGGAGGGCAGCTAGGAGACGGAGGCAACGGAGGGGGCGCTCGCAGGGCGCCCCCTCCTACGCCACTGAAGAGCGGGAAGGAGATCGTGGAGAGCGGCTCACTGGCTTCCCCAACCCGGCCCGCCCTGAGTCTTGCCGCGGTGCAGCGCTTCCTCGGCAAGTGGGGGCTGCTGATCGCGCTTGCCGCGTTGCCCGTCTACTACGGCGTACGCGACCTCACCGTCGGCTACCAGGCCGGGGTCGAGGGCGGGCAGGCGATCATCCACCACGACCTGACGAAGCTCGGCGACAACCTCGTCGCCGGGGTCTCGAACGGAAGCATCTGGGCACTGATCGCGATCGGCTACACGCTGGTCTACGGGATCATCGAGCTCATCAACTTCGCCCACGGCGACGTGTTCATGATCGGCTCGTTCACGGCCGTGGGCTTCTGGGGATCGATCGGCCTCGGCCTTGCCACCGGGCCGATCGGCATCATCGCGGGCCTGCTGCTGACGCTGATCATCTCCATGATCGTCTGCGGCAGCCTCAACGTCTTAATCGAGCGGGTGGCGTACCGCCCGCTTCGAAACGCGCCGAAGCTGGCGCCCCTGATCACCGCCGTGGGCTTCTCGTTCATCCTCCAGAACGTCGGCCTGCTGTGGCTGGGCGGCTCGCCCGTCGGCGTATCGGATCTGATCCACCAGGGCGACACGGTCTTCAGCATCTCGGGGGTCGTAGTCCGCCGTGCCGACGTCCTCGCGATCGGGGTGACGGTTCCCCTGGTGATCGGGGTCACGTACTTCCTCAGCCATGCACGCGCGGGGCGCGCCATGCGCGGCGCCGCACAGGATCCTGACGCCGCCCGCCTGATGGGGATCGACGTCGATCGCACGATCTCGCTCACCTTCCTTCTCGGCGGCGCCCTCGCCGGCGCGGCGGGCCTCATCTACGCGCTCTATGAGACGACCGTGTGGTACTTCCAGGGCTTCCAGGCGGGGCTCATCGCCTTCACCGCAGCGGTCATGGGCGGTATCGGGAACGTCCGTGGCGCCGTGCTCGGCGGCATCATCATCGGCGTCATCCAGCAGCTCTCGGACTCCCGGCTGGGCCCGCAGTGGACGCCCGCGGTCGTCTTCGTCTACCTGATCATGATCATGACGCTGCGGCCACGCGGCCTGCTCGGCGAGGAGACGCGGGAGGCCGGATGAGCGAGCTCCTTGCGGTGTTCCGGGAATGGCGGGACGAGCTCCGCGCCCGCGTTGAGGCGTGGCCGCCGTGGGCGAACCGCGCCGCGATTGCCGCGCTGATCGGCCTCGGCATCCTCCTCCCGTTCGCGTTCACGCCGACGAGCGGGTTCATGAACGCGACGATCATCGCCCTCGCCTACGTCGTGATGGCGCTGGGCCTCAACATCGTCGTCGGCTTCGCCGGCCTGCTCGACCTCGGGTACGTCGCCTTCTACGCGCTCGGCGCTTACTGCGTCGGTTGGTTCGGCTCCGGCTTCTTCTTCAAGGCCCACGTTCACGTGCTCGTCTCCGACACGACCACCAACCTCGCCGGGATCCACCTCAACTTCCTCTTGATCCTCGTGGCAGCGGTTCTGGTGACCTCCATCGCGGGCACGATCATTGGCCTGCCGACACTGCGCCTGCGGGGCGACTACATCGCGATCGTGACGCTGGCCTTCGGCGAGATCATCGGGGTCGTCGCCGTCAACGGCACCGACATCCACCTTGGGGGCGGGATGACCCTGACCGCCGGGAACCTGGGCATCCCCGCGGTCGACATTCCCTACTTCCCGGGCATCGGCTCCTTCAGCTTGCTCGATCTGCGTCCCTGGTACTGGCTCATCTTCGGAATCATGCTGGTCGTCCTGTTCGTCAACCTGCGCGTGCGCGACTCCCGGCTTGGGAGGGCGTGGGTCGCGCTGCGCGAGGACGAGGTCGCGGCGGTGTCGATGGGCATCCCGCTGGTGCGGACGAAGCTCATGGCCTATGCGATCGGCGCCGCCTTCGGCGGGATGTCCGGCGCCTTCCTCGGTGCCTACTTCACCACGGTCAACGCCGGCCAGTTCGCGTTCTCGTTCTCGATCTTCGTGCTCGCGATGATCATCGTCGGCGGGCTCGGATCGATCTGGGGAGCGGTCCTGGGCGCGCTCCTCCTCTCCTACATTAACTACTACCTCATCCCCGACGTCTTCAATGACCTGCCCGGCAAGCTCGGCCTCGACTTCAATCTGACCGACCTCTCCTTCGGGATCTTCGGCTTCCTGCTGGTGTTCGTGATGGTCCTGCGGCCGCAGGGCCTGTTCCCGGAGCGAAGACGCAGGCTGGAGCTCACCCAATCAGGCCCAGGTGACGAGACGCTCGTGGAGGGCGGCCGATGAGCGGGCCGGCTGCGACAAGCGCGCCCGCCCCGCAGGTGGTCACGAAGCTCCTGCAGGCGGAACACATCGTCCGGGAGTTCGGCGGGCTCGTCGCCGTCAACGACGTCACCGTCGACGTGCCCGAGCGCTCGATCGTCTCGATCATCGGTCCCAACGGGGCGGGTAAGACGACCCTCTTCAACATACTCACGGGCCTGTACAAGCCGACCTCGGGGCGAATCTCGTTCGGGGGCCGCGACATCACCGGGACCCGCCCTGACGTGATCACCAGCCTCGGGGTTGCGCGAACGTTCCAGAACATCCGGCTCTTCCGGGCGATGACGGCGCTGGAGAACGTCATGGTGGGCCGGCACGCCCGCATGCGAGCGGGGCTGGTGGGGTCGGTGGTGCGCAGCCCGGCCGTGCGCCGCGAGGAAGTCGCCGTGCGCGACCGGGCCCGGGAGGTCCTGGAATACGTCGGGCTCAAACCGCCTCAGTTCGACCAGCTCTCGAGCAACCTGTCATACGGCGACCAGCGCCGCGTCGAGATCGCGCGCGCCCTCGCCTCGGAGCCCTCGCTGCTGCTGCTCGACGAGCCGACCGCCGGCATGAACCCGCAGGAGTCCAACCGGCTCACGGACTTCATGCGGAAGCTCCGCCATGACCTCGACCTGACGATCCTCCTCATCGAGCACGACATGCACGTCGTCATGGGAGTCTCGGACCGGGTGACCGTTCTCGACTACGGCGAGAAGATCGCCGAGGGCCCTCCCAACGAGGTGCGCGCCGATCCGCGCGTGATCGAGGCGTACCTCGGAAAGCAGCAGACCTGATGGCGCTGCTCGAGGTGGAGGACATCCACGCCCACTATGGGGCAATCGAGGCGCTCGGCGGTGTCTCGCTCACGGTCGATGACGGCGAGGTCGTGACCTTGATCGGCTCCAACGGCGCCGGCAAGACGACGACGCTGCGCGCGATCTCGGGGCTGACGCCTCCGAGTGCCGGAACGGTTCGCTTCGCCGGGAATGAGATCACCCACGAGCCCGCACAACACATCGTCGGGCGCGGCATCGCGCTCGCCCCGGAGGGGCGCCACGTGTTCCCGCGCATGACCGTACGCGAGAACCTCGATCTCGGCGCCCATATCCGCCGCGGGCCGGAGGTCGCGGAGGACCTCGATCGCGTCTACAGCCTCTTCCCGCGCCTCGAGGAGCGCGAGCGCCAGAAGGCGGGGATGATGTCCGGCGGCGAGCAGCAGATGCTCGCCATCGGCCGGGCGCTCATGGCGCGGCCGCGCCTCCTCATGATGGACGAGCCGTCGATGGGCCTGGCGCCCGTCCTCGTGGAGCGGATCTACGAGACGATCGGCGAGATCAACCGCAGCGGCGTGGCCATCCTCCTCGTCGAGCAGAACGCGAACTACGCGCTGGACACGGCGAAGCGTGGGTACGTGCTCGAGACCGGCAGGGTCGTACTCAGCGACGACTCGAGCCGCCTGCGCGACGATCCCGAGGTCAAGCGAGCGTACCTGGGCGCATGATCCTCGTCGCCCTCATCGGCGCCAAGGCGCTCTACCTGCTCTTCGCGTGGCTCATCTCGGCCGCCGCCGCCGCCTGGCTGGCGGAGCGCAAGGGATACGGCGAGCGCGTCGGTCTCGCCTTCGGGCTCCTCCTGTCCGTCGTGGGGCTCCTCATCGTGGCGGTGCTTCCGGGCCGTCCCGGATCGCGCTGGAAGCTCGAGGGGCCATTGCCCCCGCGTCGCCACAGCGGCGGCTGAGCACTCTCAGGCGGCAGAGCCGAGGCTCGACCACGCGTCGAGCTTGGTGCGCACCCGCGACATCACCTCGTCGGTGAACTCCGTCGTTCCCGCGTGACCGCCCAGGTCAGGCGTGCGGACACCAGCGGCCGCGGTCTCCAGCACCGCCTCGTACACCGCGCGCGAAGCGCGGTGCGCGTCGTCGGCTCCCTGCTCCGCCGCGTGATGCAGGAGCGCTCCGCACGCGAGGATCATGGCCATCGGGTTCGCGATGTCCTTGCCAAGGAGAGCGGGCGCCGTCCCGTGCGGGGCCTCGGCCATCGCAACCGCGGTGTTGAGGTCGTCGTCGAGGGCCAGCAGGACCGACTCGGCGCCGGCAATCGAGCCGAACAGCGGCAGCACCAAGTCTGAGAGCAGGTCGCCGTCGCGGTTCAGACACGGGATCACCAGCGTCTCGCTCGCAGCCCCGGACACCAGGCCGGCGAGCGTGGCGTCGATCAGGACCGGCTCGTAGGCGACTTCCGGATGGCGCTCAGCCGCCGCGTCCATCTCCTCCTTCAGCATGCCCTCGTACACAGGGCTCACGGTCCACTTGGGCCCTCCGTAGACCTTGCCGTGCATCACCTCGGCCGCTCGGAACGAGTACTCGGCGACGGCGCGGCAGTCGGAGCGGCGGATCGTCTCGGTCCGCTTGGCGAGCTCGTCGCCGTCTGCCTCCTCCCGCCATTGCTCCGCGCCGTAGGCATCGCCGACGGCCATCCGGCAGATCGAGATCGGATCGTGAACGCCGGCTACCGGCGTGATCCCGGGAATCCGGCGCCCCGTCCGGACGATCACGGTGCCGTCGATCTCCTCTCGCAGGATGCGGTTGGGGCTGCCGACGTCGTCGGCGCCCTCCGGCGTGATCGTGGCCGCCTTCAGGCCCAGGCCGGTCTCGCGCATGGCGACCGCCGCCTCGCGGACCACGCCGTTGTTCGTTGCGCGCCGCTGCTCGAGCGAGAGGTCGAAGCGCTCGACCTCCACCTCCAGGCCGAGGACATCGGGCTCGATCACGCGGAGGGCCTGCTGGAGCAGCTCCTGCCCGGTCTCGTCTCCATCGAGCGCGACTATCCTCACCGGCGCCATGAGCGCGAGGCTACCGCGAAGTCACGGATGACCGCCGAGGCCGAGAGCTGCACCTGGTGCGGAGCCTCAGTCGAGCCCGACGACGGCTTCAGGGCGTACGAGCCCGCGGGCGAGCGCCGCGCTGTCTTCTGCCGTCTGGAGCACGTCGTCCCCTGGGCGATCCAGGACGCGCATTGGGAGGCGGGAGCGCTCGATGGGTCGCTGTGGGCCGGCGAGGACGCGGCCGTGTGCGCGTGGTGCGAGACGCCCCTGACAGAGACGCATGTGCTTCTGGTGCGTCATCGGGGTAAACACCGCGTGCCGGATCGTTTCTGCGGGGTCGACCACCTGCTCGAATGGGCGAAGGCGGGGGGGAGGTGGCGGTGAGCGTCGTCTGCCGGCGATGAGTTTCGGGTTGACCCCCGGTCTTAGACGTGCAACCGACTACAGGAGGTCCAAATGGCCGAGACGCAAACGGCGGCGCAGATCAGGAAGCTGGGACTCGTCGTCGTCCCCGTGACAGATCAGGAGCGAGCGCTCGAGTTCTACACCGACGTGCTTGGGTTCGAGAAGCGGATGGATATTCCCTACGGCGATGGTGACCGCTGGCTGACAGTGGGGCCGCCCGCGGGCGAGACCGACATCGCGATCGTGCCGCCCCCGCCCGGGAATCCGATCGGAGTGGAGACTGGCATCGCCCTGAACACCGACGACATCGACGCCGCTCACGCCGCGATGAAGGAGAGGGGTGCGGACGTGGATCAGGACGTCATGCGGATGGGCGATCCCGTCCCACCGATGTTCTTCTTCCGCGATCCGGACGGAAACACGCTCTTCATCGTCCAGCCGAGCTGAGTACGAGTCACGCCTGGCGCCGGAGCCGGTGAATGCGGACGACCCCGCGGATGCGGGTTTCGACCGACCACTGCCGACTCGCCTGCTGGAGGAGCTCACGGGCGGCGGGCCGACCGGGGTCCGCAAGCCAGACCTCAGGCGCCAGGCGCGGCAGGAGCCCGAGGAGCGAGGCGACGCTCGTCGGCTCGTAGAGGACGTCGGCGGCGAGCACCAGGTCGAACGGCGCTCGGCTGACGAGCGCGTCGGGCTGCGCCCAGTCCACCGTCGCGGTCTCGATGCGAACGCCGTTCAGGTCTGCACTGCGGGTGGCCAGAGTGACCGCGTCCGCGCACGAGTCGATCGCGAGCACATCGGCGCCGGCGCGCGCGGCGGTGATGCTCGGCGCCGCGAGGCCACAGCCGAGTTCGACGATGCGCCGCCCGCCGAGCGCCATCCCGTCGAGTTCACGCGCAAGCGCGACCCCGCTGCGCCAAAGGACGGACCAATACGGCGCAATCGGCGCCCACTCGACACCGCCTGAATCCGGCAGCGCGACGGACTCCTCCGGCTGGAGCAGCCGCAGCTCACCGCTCGGCAGCTCGATCGATTGAGTGGTGAGTCCTTCTGGAGACATGGGTACTTCGCTCGCTAGGTCTATAACGAACGACTGGCCCGGAGCTGAACGCGACGGCGCGGACGAGCGAGGAGGCGAAGTGAGCGAGCACAACGTAGGGACCCGCGAGGAGCATGACGAGGCGCGCGCCCGGCTCCTCGAGCGCGAGAAGGAGATCACCCACCGCAACGACGAGCTCGCGCAGGAACGGCGCAAGCTGCCCTGGGTCCGGATCGACAAGGACTACAGCTTCGAGACCGAGGACAGGACGAAGTCCCTCGCCGAGCTCTTCGACGGCCGCTCGCAGCTCATCGTGTACCACTTCATGCTCGGCCCGTCTTATGAGGCCGGCTGTCCCGTGTGCTCCTCGGGAGCGGATTCCTTCGACGGCGCCGTTGCGCATCTCAACGCGCGCGACACGACGTTCACCTGCATCTCCCGCGCGCCGCTCGAGCAGCTCCTCGCCTACCGAGAGCGGATGGGGTGGAGCTTTCCGTGGGCTTCCTCGGAGGGAAGCGACTTCAACTTCGACTTCCAGGCATCCGCCACGGAGGAGCAGCTGAAGCCGTTCCTCGAGAGCGGCCTCCCTCCGGTCGTCGAGCAGATGGCGAGCGCCTGCGGCACCGACGTCGCGGGTTACATCTCCGAGGCTCCGGGCCTCAGCGTCTTCGCCCTCGAGGACGGGGCCGTCCATCACACCTATTCGACCTACTCACGCGGCCTCGAGATCCTGCTGGGCTATTACGCACTGCTCGATCGCGTCCCGAAGGGTCGCGACGAAGGGGGCGACGAGCCGGCCTGGATTCGCCGCCACGACGAGTACTGAGGCTTCAGGACTTGCCGGGCTGAACAGTGTCCCTGCCGGGATTCGCGGAAGAGCGTCGTACGGTCGGCGAGGCGACCTACTTCGTCGCCCAGGGCGGCGCTGGCCCTGCGCTCCTGCTCCTGCACGGGTTTCCCGAAACGCATGTCTGCTGGCGGCGGATCGCCCCGGACCTGGCTTCCGCCCACAGCGTCGTCGCCCCTGACCTGCGTGGGTACGGTGCATCTGAGGCGCCGCCGGGTGGCGCGCACGGCGAGGGGTACTCGAAGCGGGAGATGGCCGCGGAGATGGTCGAGCTCATGGCTGCGCTCGGTCACGAGCGGTTCGCGGTCGTCGGCCACGACCGTGGAGCGCGAGCCGCATACCGCCTCGCGCTCAATCATCCCGAGCGCGTCGAGCGCGTAGCGCTCCTGAACGTGGTTCCCACCGTCGACCAGTTCGAGCGGATGAACGCCGATTCGTCGCTCGGCTATTGGCCGTGGCTGTTGCTTGCGCAGCCGGCGCCGTTTCCAGAGCGGATGATCGCCGCCGACCCGGCAGGACTCCTGGACTACGTCTTCGCCACCTGGCCGAGCGATCCCGAAGCGATCTCCCCCGAGAATCGTGCCGCCTATCTCGAGGCGTTGACGCCATCGACGATCGCGTCGATGTGCGGGGACTACCGTGCGAGCTTCCACCTCGATCGCCTGGACGAGGCCGACGATCGCGCCGCCGGGCACCGGATCACCGCTCCGGCCCTAGTCATCACCGGCGAGGACGAGATCCAGCTCGCCGACGCGCCGGCTGTCTGGCGGGCGTTGACCGGGGATCTCACCGCGGCACGCGTCCCAGGAGGTCACTTCAACCCGGAAGAGGCACCCGCGGAGCTCATCGAGGCGCTCGCTCCCTTCCTGGATCAGGGCGAGAGCAGCTGATCTGCGCGTCGTCCGTCAATCCAGAATCACGCCGGCGAGCACGAGCGCGATAAACGCAGCCACCGCAAGGATCAGGATCACACCGCCGATTCGCGCCGCCTGCTTGCCCCAGCTGTCCCACCAACTGGGGTTGAACTCCGGACCCTGCCCATCGGGGCTCATACGAGCATCCTATGCATCAGCGCTTGTGCTTGCGGGCGCGCTTGTCATGCGCCGGGGCCACCGTCGCCCCTGCGGCCCAGTCCAGGATCAGTCTTGCCGTCTGCGCCGGCTGCTCGACGTTGGGTGAGTGGCCGGCGCCCTGCACCATCTCGACCCGCACGCCGGGAACGTCGGAGTAGCCCTGCGCCGTCTCGGCTGGGTCTTCCCAGATCTGGTCCTCGGTGCCGAAGATGACCATCAGCGGCACGGTGGCGGCGCTGACGCGCTCGTCGAGGGGCTCCTGCTCGACGAAGTCGTTCTGTTCGGACTGGGAGTCCTTGTACGCGGAGAACGTCATCGCGCGGAAGTCATGGACCACCTGGTCGGGGTCGTCGAACCCGTCGGCGAGGTCGTAGCCGGGGGCGAACGCCGATTCGAAGCCCTGCTTGATCGCGAAGCTGGGCGTCAGGCGCCAGACGGCCTCTCCGACGACGGGGACGTACCCGAGCTTGGCGATGAACGGGAGCTCCTCGAGGCTGTCGTCTGGCGCCTCGTCGATGTCGACAAGCCGATCGACCAGCTGGCTTGCCTGCTGGGCGAGAGACGTGGCGACGTCGAACCCCGTCGAATGCCCGACGACGACGGCTCCCTGCACGTCGAGGCGATCGAGCGCGCCCGCGACCAGCTGGGCCTGATTCTCGATCGAGTAGCCGCTGGTGGGTTTCTCGGACCCGCCGAAGCCGAGCAGGTCGATGCGGATCACTCGGTGGTCCTCGGCAAGGGCCGGGGCGATGTGGTCCCACCAGTGCAGCGAGCACGCGTAGCAGTGGATCAGCACGATCGGCGCCCCCGCCGCCTCGTCGTTCGCGGAGGTCGGACCCTCGTCCATGACCTGGACGACGCCGCCGGGGAGCTTCAGCAGCTCGCCGCCGTCGATCGTGATCTCCGCGCTCTTCGTCTGCTCGTCGACGACGATCGTGTTCACGGCGAGCAGGATCGCGAGGCCGATCACCACCGCGATGAGCACCTTCCAGCGGCGCTTCATGGTGGACGGTGTACCTCAGAGGCCGGTCGGCTTCAGGAGCCGGCCGAATCGCCGCTCTCGCGCGGCTCCAGCCCGAGCTCGCCCGCTCGGTCGGCCATCGCTGCGATCACGAACGCGACGTGCTCGTCGAAGTCGACTCCCAGCTCTTCGGCGCCGCGGGTGACCTCCTCGCGGTTCACGCCCGCGGCGAACGACGGCTGCCTCAGCTTCTTCTTGACCGACTTCGGCTTCATGCCCTCGATGCCCGTGGGGCGCACGAGTGCACAGGCCGCGATGAAGCCTGAGAGCTCGTCGACGGCGAAGAGCGCCTTCGCCATCTGCGTCTCGCGCGGGACGCCCATGAACTCGGCGTGCCCGGCGACCGCGTCGATCACGTCCTGCGGGTAGCCGCGCTCCTCCAGCTCCTTCAGGGCGTAGCGCGGGTGACCCGTATCGAGGTCCGGGTAGCGCTCGTAGTCCAGGTCGTGCACGAGCCCGGTCACAGCCCAGCGTTCCGAGTCCTCGCCATAGCGGCGGGCATAGGCGACCATCGCTGCCTCGACGCCCAGTAGGTGCTTGCGGAGAGAGTCGGATTCGACCCACTCGCAGACGAGATTCCAGGCGTCTTCGCGCGTTGGCTCGCTCATTCGCAGTGGTCTACCCTAGCCAGGATTCGATGAGGGGCTTTAGCCCCGAAAGCAGCGTGCAAGGCGGCGAAGCCGCCGCAGGAGATATGCGTGAGGGGCTTTTAGCCCCGAAAGGAGCGTGTAAGGCGGGAAAGCCGCCGTAGGAGGATGTCCGAGAAGTTCGTGATCCAGGGCGGCACGCCGCTTCGAGGCGAGCTCACGGTTGCCGGCAACAAGAACGCCGCGCTGCCGATCCTCGCCGCGTGCCTGCTGACCGACGAGGAGCTCGTGCTCTCGAACGTGCCGCGCATCCGGGACGTCGAGAGCCAGATCGCCCTGCTCGAGGGCATCGGCGTGAAGGTGCTCTGGACCGGCGACAACGAGGTCCGCCTGCAGGCCGACGCGATCGCCGACGTCGTCCTCGACGAGGGCCTGGCCGAGCGGATCCGCGCCTCATTCCTGCTCGCCGGGCCGCTGCTCGCGCGCTTCGGCGAGGCGAGCATGCCTCCCCCGGGAGGCGACACGATCGGGCGGCGGCGCCTCGATCCGCACCTCGACGCCTTCGCCGACATGGGCGCTGCGGTCTCGGGTGACCGCTGGGTACAGATTCAGGCGCCCGAGGAGGGCCTGCGCCCGTGCGAGATCTTCATGGACGAGCCGTCGGTGATGGCGACGGAGAACGCGCTCATGGCCGCGTCGCTCACGCCCGGGCCGACCACGATCGGCAACGCGGCGTGCGAGCCGCACGTGCAGGATCTGGCGCGCCTGCTGGTCAAGATGGGCGCCCGCATCGACGGCATCGGCTCCAACGTGATGACGGTCCACGGCGCCGAGAAGCTGACCGGCGCCGAGCACGCGATCTGCCCGGATCACATCGAGGCGGCCAGCTTCATGGCGCTGGCGGCGGCGACCAAGGGCGAGCTGAGAGTGCGTGACGTCGAGCCCGCCGACCTGCGGATGATCCGGCGTCAGTTCGGGCGGCTGGGACTGCAGACGATCGCCGAGGGCCGCGACATCGTGGTTCCTCCGGAGCAGTCACTCGACGTCCGCGACGACCTTGGCGAGGCCATCCCGAAGATCGACGACGGCCCCTGGCCCGCGTTCCCGGCCGACCTCACGTCGATCGCCCTGGCGCTTGCCACGCAGGCTCGCGGGACGATCCTGATCTTCGAGAAGATGTTCGAGAACCGGCTGTTCTTCACGGACAAGCTGGTGGCCATGGGCGCTCGGATCATGCTCTGCGATCCCCACCGGGCGATCGTCAGCGGTCCGAGCCGGCTTCACGGCGAGCGCGTCGAAAGCCCGGACATCAGGGCGGGCATGGCGATGCTCATCGCGGCGCTGTGCGCCGAGGGAACCTCGGAGATCGGCAACATCGCGCAGATCGATCGCGGCTATGAGCGGATCGACCTGCGGCTGCGCGATCTCGGCGCCGACATCCAGCGCGTCGCGTCCGAGCGCGTTGCGGCGTAGGAGCTCAGCCCCATGACACACGCGATCCCCCCGGGGACCCGGGACATCCTGCCCGACGAGATGCGCGAGCTGCGACGCCTCCAAGGGGCGCTCTGTGAGGCGTTCGAGCGCTTCGGCTACGGCGAGGTCTCGACCCCCACGATCGAGTACCACGAGGTGCTCGCGTGGGGCGACGCCCGCGGCGCGCCTGTGGCCTACCGCTTCTTTGATGAGCGCGGCGAGCTCCTGGCGATGCGCTCCGACATGACGATCCCGATCGCTCGCCTGGTGGCGAGCCGCTTCATCGAGGCAGAGCCGCCCTTCCGGTTCTTCTACGTGGGCAACGCCTACCGCGCGATCAGGCCCCAGCGCGGGCAGATGCGTGAGTTCATGCAGGCGGGCGTCGAGCTGATCGGAGCGGACGCGCCCGACGGCACCGCCGAGGTGGTGGCCGTGCTGGCCGCCGCCCTCGACGCAGCGGGCCTGAACCGCGCCGTGATCGGCCTCGGTGACGCCGACCTCTACCGCCAGCTGCTCGCGGAGGTCGGGGTGGAGGGCGAGGCCCACGACCACATCCTCGACCGGCTGGCCATGCACGACCTCGTCGGCCTCGAGGCCGAGATCGACGAACTGGGCCTGCCGGACGACTCGCGCGAGACCCTCCTTCGCCTGCCCAGCATGCGCGGCGGTCCGGAGGTCCTCGACGAGGCGCGCAAGCTCGGAGGCGTTGCCGTCGAGCGCGCGACGCAGCGCCTGGCCGCCACCTTCAAGGCCCTCGCGGAGCGCGGAGTCGCCGACCGGATCGGCCTCGACCTCGGTTTGCTGCGCGACCTCGGGTACTACACGGGCGCGATCGTCGAGGTCTATGACCCGGCGGTGGGGCACATCCTCGGCGGCGGCGGTCGCTACGACGAGCTCATGGGACGCTTCGGCCGCCCGCTTCCCGCCGCAGGATTCGCGCTCTTCGTCGAGCGCGTGCATATCGCGCAGGCTGAGGAGGAGCGCGTCTTAAGCCAGCAGACTGCGGACCGCGGCGCACGGGCGGGTGACGCCTCATGAATCCCACGGTGGTTTCGGGCGGCGTACGGGCGCGGCCAGGCGGGCCGCTCAAGATCGCGCTGCCCCGCGGAGCCCTGTTCGGCGGCACGCTGGACATGCTCGAGCGGGCGGGCATACCCACGGCCGAGCTGCGGGGGGAGTCACGAGCCCTCGTCTTCGAGGTCGGTGACGTCGTGCTCGTGACCATGCGGCCCTCCGATGTCCCGACCTACGTGGAGGCCGGTGCCGCCGAGCTCGGGATCACGGGCAAGGACGTCCTGCTCGAGCAGCGCGACCGCGCCGTCTACGAGCTCCTGGACCTCGGCTACGGCACGTGCCGCCTCGTGCTCGCCGGCCGTCGGGGAGATCCTGGGCTCGACGACGCCGAGCGGCGCCTGGGCGCGATGCGGATCGCGACCAAGTACCCAAGGACCGCCGAGCACCACTTCGAGGAGACGGGCCGCCAGGCCGAGGTGATCGAGGTCAAGGGCTCGGTTGAGCTGGCCCCGCTCGTCGGCCTCGCCGACGGCATCGTCGACCTGGTCGACACCGGGCGCACCCTGGAGGAGAACGACCTCGAGGTGCGTGAGGAAATCGCGCGATGCACGGCGCGGCTCGTCGCCAACCGCGTTGCGCACAAGCTGCGCGCGGAGGAGGTCGACGGACTGGCTGCGCGCCTGCGGGAGGCGTCGCAGGGATGAGGATTCAGCGCCTCACCTGGGACGGAGGGGACGCCCGGGCCCAGGCGGCCGCCCTGCGGGAGGATGCGACCGGGCCGGACGAAGGCGCCCTCGAGCGTGCACGAGAGATCGTGGCCAGGGTCCGCACCGGCGGCGACGCCGTGCTGGCCGAGCTCACCGCTCACCTTGATGCGACCGGCATGAGCCCGGATGAGCTGCAGCTGCGCGTCGATCCCGCGGAGATCCAGCTTGCGCGCGACGAGCTCGACTCCGGCGTGCTCGCCGCACTTGAGATCGCGCGGCGGAACGTCGAGACCGTCGCTCGCGCCGAGCTTCAGGCAGCGGCCGAGGCGCGTGTGGAGCTCGCCCAGGGACAGGTGGTCAGCATCGTCGAGCGCGCCGTCGACGCGGCCGGCGTGTACGTGCCGGGCGGCCGCGGCGCCTATCCCTCGTCCGTGCTCATGTGCTGCATCCCGGCGCGGGTCGCGGGTGTCGGCCGGATCGCCGTCGCTTCGCCCCCGGGTCCCGACGGGCGCGTCGCAACGGGGGTGCTTGCGGCCTGCTCGATCTGCGGGATCGAGGAGGTCTTCGCCGTTGGTGGGGCGCAGGCCGTGGCGGCCCTCGCCTACGGCACGGAGACTGTCCGCCCGGTGGATGTCGTGGTCGGGCCCGGCAACCGCTACGTGAACGCCGCCAAGCGCCTCGTCTGCGGCGACGTTGGGCTCGACGGGATCGCAGGGCCGAGCGAGCTCGTTGCGGTGGTCGATGCCACGGCAAACCCGCGCTGGATCGCCCTGGATCTGCTCGCTCAGGCAGAGCACGGGGATGACTGCCTGCTGGCCGCGATCTCCGCCGACGAGGCGGCCATCGGCTCGATCGCCGCGGAGCTGGAGAGCCTGGCCGCTGAGCGCCCCTCGGTCCGCGACGCAACCGTCAGCTGCATCGTCGCGCCCGACCTTGCCGAGGCGCTCGACCTCGGGGATGCGATCGCGCCGGAGCACCTCGAGCTGGCGCTCGAGCAGGCCGACGAGCGGCTCGCGGGTGACCGGGTCGCAGGCTGCGTCTTCTATGGACCAAGCGGAGCTGTGGCCTTCGGCGACTATGCGGCGGGCTCGAACCACGTCCTTCCGACGGGCGGTGCCGCGCGCTTCGGCGCGCCGCTGGGCGTCCGGGCATTCCAGCGGCGAACCTCTGTGGTTGACGTCACCGCCGAGGCGGCAGGCGGCCTGGCCCCGCGAATCGCGACCCTTGCGCGGGCGGAGGGCTTCCCCGTCCACGGTGAGTCGGCGGAGGCCCGCGTGGGCGATTGATGCCACGAATCCCGGTCCCTTGCAGGTACTTTCCTCGACATGAGCCGCACAGCGAACATCTCGCGCAAGACGGGCGAGACGAGCGTCGAGCTGGCCGTGGACCTCGATGGGGGAGAGGTCTCCGCGTCGACCGGCGTCGGCTTCCTCGACCACATGCTCGAGCTGCTCGGCCGCCATGGCCGCCTGGGCCTGCGTGTGCAGGCGACCGGCGACCTCGAGACCGGCGCCCACCACACGGTTGAGGACGTGGGAATCGCGCTCGGCCAGGCTCTTGACTCGGCGCTCGGCGACCGCGCCGGCATCCGCCGCTACGGCTATACGGCGATCCCCATGGACGAAGCGCTCGGCGTCTGCGCCATCGACATCTCAGGCCGGCCCCTGCTGCGGTTCGAGGCCGAGCTGCCGCCGGTGTCGATCGCCGGCTTCGACGCAGAGCTCACCGAGGAGTTCTTCCGGGCTGTCGCATCCAACGCCAAGCTCACACTCCACCTCGGGGTGCCCTATGGATCGAACGCCCACCACATGATCGAGGCGTCGTTCAAGGCCTTCGCGCGGACGTTGCGCGAGGCGGTCTCGATCGATCCGGATGAGGACGGAGTGCCGAGCACCAAGGGGACGCTCGCTTGAATACCGGTGACCGTGACGCCCCCGGACGAATCCCGGCTTCGCCGGGATCACCGCTCGCTGGCGCTCGCTTGGAGGAGGTGGCGCGCATTGCTGTTCTGGACTATGGGATGGGCAACCTGCGGTCCGTCGAGAAGGCGCTCGAGCACGTCGGCGCCGAGGCGCTCATCACCTCAGACCCGGCGACGGCGGAGGAGGCCGACGGCTTGGTGTTGCCGGGCGTGGGAGCGTTCCCGAAGGCGATGAGGCGAATCCGCGAGCTGCGCTTCGACGCGCTGGCACGCGACTGGGCGGCGGCAGGCAGGCCTCTGCTCGGCATCTGCCTCGGCATGCAGCTTCTGTTCGAGCGCTCATCAGAGAACGAGGGCGCTCGTGGTCTCGGGCTGCTCCACGGCGAGATCACGGCGATCGACGCGCCGGGCCTCAAGGTCCCGCACATCGGCTGGGAACCCGTGAGCTGGACGCGCTCAGCACCCCTGCAGGACGGACTCGAGGACGGCGCTCCCTTCTACTTCGTCCACTCCTTCGCCGCTCGTCCGGCCCACGCGGAGGACGTCCTGGGCACGGCCGAGTGCGGCGAGCGCTTCGCCTGCGTCGTCGAGCGCGGCTCGATTCGCGGGGTCCAGTTTCACCCGGAGAAGTCGAGCGCCGCAGGGCTGCGCCTGCTCGCCAACTTTGCGGGCGTCTGCGCGCCGGCCATCGCTTGATCCTCCTGCCGGCGATCGACATCCGGGGCGGCCAGGCGGTCCGGCTCGTGCAAGGCGACTACGAACGTGAGACGTCGTTCGACGCCGACCCCCTGGACGCAGCGCGGCGCTGGGTGGAGCAGGGTGCTCGGGCGCTGCACGTCGTCGATCTCGACGGCGCACGCGAAGGGCGGCCGGTGAACCTCGGCGCCGCCGGGCGGATCGCCGCCGAGTCCGGGGTCCCCGTCCAGCTCGGCGGTGGCCTGCGAAGCGCCGAGGCGGTGGAGGAGACGCTCGCCGCCGGCGTCGAGCGGGCCATCCTCGGGACCGCGGCGCTCGAGGATCCCGCCCTGATCGAGGCGCTGGCCGCGGAACATGGGGAGAGAGTCGTCGTCTCGGTCGACGCGCGCTCAGGACGAGTCGCGGTCGAGGGCTGGGAGCGGCAGAGCTCGATCGGCGCGGCCGAGCTCATCGGCGACGTGGCCGGCCGGGGCGTGCGCCGGTTCATCCACACGCCGGTCGAGGTGGACGGCACCCTCGCGGGGCCGGGTCTGGGGGGCCTGCGAGCCGTCGCCGAGGCCGTCGCCGCCGCCGGCGCCGAGTGGATGTACTCGGGCGGCATCGGCACGATCGGGCACCTGCACACGCTGAGCGAGGCGTCGCTCCCGGCCCTCACGGGGGTGATCGTCGGCCGAGCGCTCTATGACCGGCGCTTCACCGTGGACGAGGGCCAGGCGGCTCTCGCCGCGCCCGGATAACCGTACGATCGGGTCATGTTCTGGCTTCGGATCCTCGCGATCGCACAGGTGGCCCTGCTGGCCCGCCGCCACCTTGGCCTGCTCGAGGCCGATGAGCGCTCGCGCCTCGCGAAGCTCGTGGCGAAGTCCAAGGGGAGGCCGGGTCGCAATCTCTCGGCGAACGAGCGCGAGGAGATGCTCCGCCTGGTCCGCAAGCTCGAGCCGGAGCGCCTCGGGCGCGACGCGTTCACTCACCTGCGCGGGTTCCGCCGGCGCAAGTGAGCGGCTGGGGGCGTTCTACCCTCACCTCATGGCTCTGAAGCGCGTCATCCCCTGCCTGGACGTCGACCGCGGCCGGGTCGTCAAGGGCACCAACTTCGTCGGCCTTCGCGACGCCGGCGACCCCGTTGAGCTGGCGGCCCGTTACGACGCCGAGGGCGCGGACGAGCTTGTCTTCCTCGACATCACCGCCTCGCACGAGCGGCGCGACACGATCGTGGACCTGGCCCGGCGGACCGCGAACGACGTCTTCGTCCCGTTCACCATCGGGGGCGGGATACGTTCGGCCGAGGACGCCCAGGCGGTCCTCGATGCCGGCGCCGACAAGGTCTCGGTCAATTCCTCCGCACTCGAGCGGCCGGAGCTCATCTCCGAGCTCGCCGAGGTATTCGGCTCACAGTGCGTCGTGATCGCGATCGACGCCAAAACGCAAATGCCCGCCGCCTCCTCCGCTTCGCGTCCGGGGGCGTCGGGGCTCCAATGGGACGTGTATGCGAACGGAGGCCGTACGAGGATCGCGGGGCGCGAGGCGGTGGCCTGGGCCGTCGAGGCCAGCGAGCGCGGCGCGGGGGAGGTGCTGCTCACCAGCATGGATCGCGACGGCACCAGTGACGGCTACGACCTCGAGCTCACGCGCGCGGTTGCCGACGCCGTGCCGATTCCGGTGATCGCGTCAGGCGGAGCCGGCGAGCTCGACCATCTGGCCGCTGGGATCGTCGAGGGTGGGGCGGACGCCGTGCTCTGCGCCTCGATCTTCCACTACGGCAAGCACACGGTGGCCGAAGCCAAGCGCCACCTGGCGGCGGCCGGAATCCCCGTGCGCGGCTAGCTCGCCGAGATCAGCTGCCGGCCCAGTCGGCCGGCACGACCGTAGGCTCGGGCTCCACCTCGTCGACCTCGTCGGCGCGGTCGAGCGCCTCGTCGAGGCGGCCCCGCGGGATGACGTAGCGCCCGAGCGAAAATCCGCTCGCGTCGGTGATCGCGATCAGCGCCGCCTCGTTCTCGGTGTCGCCATTCGCCCGATCGATCCGCAGGAAGACGGGCTCGAGGTCACCGCTCTCCTCACACATGCGGAAGGCGAGCACCATGCCCTGCTCCGACGCGACCGCGTCGAGGGCCTGCAGCTCACCTATCGCCTCGTGGTCGTGCATGTTCCCCTCCTCGGTGAGTTCCGGCGTGCAAGGCGCGGTGCGGCGCACGCGGGCGGCCTGCTGAATCGAGCCGGCTCGGCAAGCCGTGCCTGCATCAGCTCGCCGAGCGGCGAATGGAGGGCGAGCTCGAGCTCCTGATCCTCCTCATGCTCGTCGAGCTCCCAGAGCCAGTCGGGTGGATGTGTATCGCTGTCGGGCGTTGCGGTTCGCCGGTCACGTCCCGCGGCGATCCGAATCCCGATCAACGCCGCCGCGGCCCGTGCAGCCCCGTTGAACGTCCCTGTTCTAAGCATCCCCCTGAACCTCCGTCCATCCCCCGGTTGAGCTTGAGGTGCGAACCTATTCCGCCCTCGGGCATTAATCCAGGTACGGAAGGGTGAATTACCCCCGATCGGTTAGCCGATCTGTGGGCGGTTCACTTGTTATGCGAAGCGTGGCCACGCTTACGGCCGTGACCGCGGGCATGGCCATTGTCCTGCCGCTTCTCGCGACGCTGCTCAAGCTTGCGACGGTGGGCGCGGTGCTGGCGCCTTTCCTTCGCCAGCTTGCGCTCGTGGATCTTGTGCTTCTCGTTTGGCGTCAGCGGAGTGAACCGGCGGAGGTTCGAGGCCCCGGTCAGGTATAGGTGGCGGCCGTCGGAGATCACCGGGTTGTACTCACCGACGTCGCTCTCGTACTTGCGATTCCCGGTCTTGGTGCTGAAGCCGAGCGTGCCGATGTTCGGCCCGATCACCCCGAAATAGGCGACCTTCCCGACCACGCTCGGCGCACCGAGCACGAGGCCGCCGACGTAGTTGTCCCAGCGCAGGGCGCCGCTGCGGGCATCGAAGGCATAGACGTGCTTGTCGGCCGAGCCCACGTAGACGCTCGGGGGTGCGCCGGGCGTGTCGGCGACCGCTGGCCCAGGGTAGACCTCAGCGCCGGTCGAATGGCTCCAGGCGAGATCCCCGCTCGACTCCTCGAAGCTGTAGACGCGGCTGTCGATGCTGCCGACGTAGACCCGGCCGTAGGCCACGGCAGGGGTGGAGTAGATCCGCCCTGTGACACCGAAGCTTCCGCCCTGAGTCCCGGTCTGCCACTTGATGTCTCCGTTCGAGGCCTGGACGGCGTAGAGCTGCCCCGCGTAGTTGCCGAAGAAGGCCACCCCGTTGTCGAGCGCCACACCGCCCTTGACCGCCCCACCGGTGGAGACCGTCCATTCGACCTTGCCGGTCTTCCTGTTGAGGGCGTAGACGTTCCCGCACTCGCAGCCCACGATCACCTTGTCGCCGTAGACGACCGGCGAGGTCTCGGTCCGGCCCGGCAGCGGGTGCCGCCATAGCACCTTGCCGTGCTCGGCCCCGAGCGCCACGACCTCGCCCGGCGCCAGGGTGGCGGCGAACAATTGGCCGTGTGAATACGCGGGTGAGGACGCGTTCAGCGAGCCGATGTCGTGCTTCCAGATGACCTTGCCCTTGTCGGCGCTCAGCGCGTAGAGGTTGGCGTCCTTATCCATGAAGTAGAGGGTCTTGTCCACGACGATCGGCGAGAACTCGAGCAGCTTGCCGGCCTGGAAGCTCCAGTCGGATGAGTGGAACGGAGGGTTGACCCGGTCCGAGGGCAGATACCGGGTGCGCGCGTCGTCGTATCCATAGACCGGCCAGTTGACGAGCTCCGGCTTGTTCTTGTGGGGCGGCGGCTTCTTCGGTTCCTTGTGGAACGCGGCATCCGGGTTGAGGACGTCGCCCGGGCGCTCGAGAGCCTTGTAGATCGCGAACGCCGCGCCGGCGATCACGAGCACGGTCGCGCTGGCCGCGAGCACCTGCTGCCAGGTGCTCCAGCGGCGGAATCGGGGCCAGACCCACCTGCGGCCGGCGAGGAAGACCACGGTGCCGCCGATCGCAGCGGCAACGAGTCCCAGCGCCACGTGCCACCAGTGAATGTCGTAGCCCGCGAGAGCGGTTGTGAGCACGCGAGTCATCCGCGAAGGGCGTCATGGTAGGGATCGGGCCATGCCAGACGTTCATCCCGATGAGCTCGCGGGCCGCATCGCCGCCCTTCCCGGCATCGATCGCCTGCAGGCCGCGGCCGCGGGCGCGCCGGTCTACCTCGTCGGCGGCGCGGTTCGGGACCTCCTCCTCGGGCTCGATCAGCCTTCGAACATCGACCTTGTGGTCGAGGCGGACGTCGGCCCGATAGCAGCCGATCTCGGGGGCAAGGTTCGCAGTCACGAGCGCTTCGAAACCGCGACCGTCCAGCTCGGCGAGGTGGAGGTGGACCTCGCCCGGGCCCGCACGGAGACCTATCCGCATCCGGGCGCACTGCCCGAGGTGAGCCCGGCCGGCCTGGAGGAGGATCTCAGCCGGCGCGACTTCACGATCAACGCGATGGCGGTGCCGCTGGGCGGAGATGCTGAACTGGTCGATCCCCATGACGGGCTCCGCGACCTTCGCGCTGGCCTGCTCCGAGTGCTCCACGACGCCTCCTTCGTGGACGACCCCACCCGCGCCCTGCGCGCCGGGCGCTATGCGGCTCGCCTCGGCCTCGACCTCGAGGACCGCACGCGGGGGCTCCTCGGCACGGCGGACCTGGACGCCGTCTCGCGCGAGCGCACCGTCGCGGAGCTGCGCAGGGTGGCGTTCGAGGAGCGGCGGGTCCGTGGCTTCGAGCTGCTCGACGAATGGGGCGTGTTCCGACTGCCGTCCGGCGCCCTGGAGCTGATGGCGAGCATTGATGAGCTTGGCCCGCCGTGGCCGGATGTTGGCGACCCGGTACGCGGTGTGGTCGCGGTGGCACTTGATGAGACCAGCGAGGCGCGTGACCTTGCGGCCGTCCGGCCCGAGAGCCCGTCAGCGGCCGTCGAGCTCGCACACGGGCGCGACGCAACCGAGCTGCTCATCGCGCGGGCGATGGGTGCCGATTGGCTCGACCGCTACGTCACCCAGTTGCGGCATGTCCGCCTCGAGATCTCGGGCGAGGACCTGTTGGCGGAAGGGATCGAGCGCGGCCCCGCGATCGGTCGGGGCCTGAAGGCAGCGCTTGACGCGAAGCTCGACGGTCAGATCACGGGCCGCGACGAGGAGCTCAGGGTCGCCCGCGAGGCGGCAGGCGCCACCTAACATCCTCAGCCGGTGGACTGGAATGAGCGAGATGGCGTTCGCGTGCTCGAGGCCGACCTGCCCAGCGCGCGCGCGACGTTCACCACGCGCCTGGGCGGCGTGAGCAAGGGGCCTTTCGAGAGCCTGAACCTGGGCCTCCTCACGGGAGATGAGTCGGCGGCCGTGCGGGAGAACCGCCGGCGTGCCGCACGGGCAGGTCAGGTCGAGGCCGACGACGTCCTGATCGGCTACCAGGTCCACAGCGCCGACATCGAGTGTCGTGGCGAAGCACCGGATCCCAACCCGTACTCCTCGCCCGCCTCGGCGCCGGCGAAGGTGGACGGCCAGGCTACGGCGCGGCCAGGGCTCGCGCCCCTCGTCCTGGTCGCCGACTGCCTCCCGGTTGCGCTGGCCGGGGATGACGGAGTCGCAATGGTCCACTGCGGGTGGCGCGGCCTGGCAGGGGGCATCATCGCGCGCGGCGCGGAAGCGGTCGGAGCGCATGCTGCCGCCGTGGGTCCTGGGATCGGGCCGTGTTGCTACGAAGTGGGCGACGAGGTGCTCACGGCTTTCGAAGACCTGGGGGAGGGCATCGCCGACGGGCGGATGCTCGACCTGCGCGGCGTCGCCTCGCGCCTGCTCACTCGGGCCGGGGTGGGGTCGATCGAGGTGAGCGAACTGTGCACGAGCTGCAATCCCGAGCTCTTCTACTCGCACCGCCGGGACGCGGGGCGCACGGGGCGGCAGGCGGGGATGGTTCGCCTCCTTCGGGCGGGGGACGCAGGCTGATGCCGGGCTTGATCCACGGGCTCGAGGCGTCGAGGATCCGCGCCAACCTCGAGCGGATACGGGACGAGGTCGGCGCGGGCGTCGAGATCCTCGCGGCCACGAAGTACGTCCCGATCGACGAGATGGGGACCCTGGCCGATGCCGGCGTCGAGCTCGTGGGTGAGAACCGGCTCCAGGACCTGCAGGCGAAGCGTGAACGCTGGGGCGATGCATTCGCCTGGGACTTCATCGGGAACCTGCAGAGCCGCAAGGTCAAGCAGATCGTGCCGCTGGTGCGGTTGATCCATTCGGTTGCCAGCGACTCCGCCCTCGCCCAGCTCGGCCGGAACGCACCGCCGGGGCTGGAGGTTCTGGTCGAGGTGAACCTTGCCGGCGAGGAGAGCAAGGGAGGGGTGGAGGCCGACGCGCTCGGAGGCTTCATCGAGCGTTGCCCGGTGACGGTCGCCGGCCTGATGACGATGCCGCCGTTCAGCGAAGATCCTGAGGCCTCGCGCCCTTACTTCGTCCGCCTCGCGGAGCTTGCCGGCGCTCACGGCTTGACTCGCCTTTCGATGGGCACGAGCCAGGACTGGCGAGTCGCGGTCGAAGAGGGAGCGACGCTCATCAGGCTCGGCACCGCCCTGTACATCTGACCCCCGGTCCCGCGCAATCCCACCTCCAAAGCGGAGCTACTGCTATTCCGAAGCGCTCCAGCGGGCATAATTGGCAAAGGAAAAGACCCCCACGGAGCGAAACCCCGCTCAAGCTATGGCTATACGCGACACCTGGCACCGTGCGCTCGTCTATTTCGGCCTCGCCGAGGACCCCGAGTACGCGGACCACGAGATATACGAGCCGGAGACGGGAACGGAGCGCGTGTATGAGTCGGCGGCGCCGTCGCGCTCGGCCACCGTCAGCCGCCTGGGTGAGCGCCGGCGGATGCGCGATGAGATCGACGACATCTTCGCGGACGACGAGCCGGCCCCGCGCACCCGAGCGCTTCGCCCGGTCGACAACGGAGCAGACGTGCGTGTGCACCTGGTCACGCCGACCTCGTTCAACAATGCTCAGGAGGTGGCCGACCGCTTCAAGCAGGGGGTGCCGGTGATCCTCAACCTGCAGACGACCGACGGCGAGCTCGCCAAGCGGCTCATCGACTTCGCCTCCGGCCTCACCTACGCCCTCGACGGCGGCATGCAGAAGGTCGCGGACAAGACCTTCCTGCTGACGCCGCGCAACGTCGAGGTCTCGGCCGAGGAGAAGGCGCGCCTCGTCGAGAAGTCTTTCTTCAACCAGTCGTAACTACGCTTCCGACCTATGCGGGTCGGCTTTGCAGGTTCGGGGAACATGGCAGCGGCCATGGCGCGCGGCTGGGCTCGTGCCGATGGCGGTCCCGAGGCCATGCTGTTCAGCGACGCCGGCTCTGGGCGCGCCAAGCGCCTGGCGGAGGATCTCGGAGGAGAGACCCGTGCATCGCTGGCGCAGCTCGCTGCCGATGCCGATCTGCTCGTCCTCGCCGTCAAGCCCGCTGCGCTCGAGCGCGTCGCTGGCGAGCTTGGCGACAGCCGCGCCGTGCTTTCCGTACTCGGTGCGACCTCGCTCCAGAGCCTGCGGGAGGCGCTCTCGCAGCCGCCGCTGATGCGCGCGGTTCCGAACGTGGCAGCGGAAGTCGGCCGCGGGGCGACCTGCTATTCAGCGCCCGATGGGATGGATGACGCCACGCGCGATGAGATCGTCGGGATGCTCGCGTTGCTCGGTATGGCGGTAGAGGTCGAGGAGCGCCTATTGGATGTGGTCACGGCCGTCAGCGGCTGCTCGCCCGCCTACGTGGCGCTCTTCGTCGAGGCGCTTGCCGATGCCGGCGTTCGCGAGGGCCTCGATGCCCGGCTGGCCCAGGAGCTTGTGCTCGAGACCTTCGCCGGGACGGCCGAGCTATTGCGCGATCGCGACACGCTCTCGGTTCGGCGTGCGGTCGCCTCGCCCGGCGGCAGCACCGCCGCCGGCCTTGCGGCTCTCGAGCGTGGCGCCGCACGCGCGGTGCTCGCCGACGCCGTTCGATCATCCCTGGAGCGGATGCGCGGATGATCGCCGCGGTCAGCCGGGCGGACATCGCCGACTACGTGTCGGCGCTCTTCGTCATCTACTTCATCCTGATCCTGCTGAGGATCCTGCTCTCGTGGGTTCAGCAGGCCCGGCCGCTGCCGTACAACCGGTGGTTACGCGCGACCCTCGACTTCATCACCGAGACGACCGACCCATACCTGAACGTCTTCAGGCGGGTGCTTCCAGCGTTCGGTCCGCTCGATCTCAGCCCGATCCTCGCGATCCTCGTGCTGTTCCTGGTGCAGAGCCTGGTCGTGAGCGCCATTCAAGGGTGAGCGCGGCGCTGGCCGGGCCCGGCGCCCGGGGATGGGCACGGGCGCTGATCGTCGCCGGGCTGGTCGTGGCCTGTGACCAGGCCGCGAAGGCTGTGGCGCTCGCCGGCCTCTCGCCCGGGGAGCGGGTGCACCTGGGGCTGGGCTTCGACCTGGCAGAGGTTTCCAACCGCGGGGTGGCCTTCGGGTTCCTCGGAGGCGGTGGCGCGGCGGTCGTCGTCGTGACCGCTGTCGCGCTGGGTCTCGTTCTTGCGTGGTTTGCGAGCGACCCCGCGCGGCCTGGAATGTGGCTGGCCGTCGGTCTGCTCGCCGGCGGGGCGCTCGGCAATCTGGCCGACCGTGCGCGCCTTGGCGCGGTCACCGACTTCATCGACCCGCCGCTCTGGCCCGCTTTCAACCTTGCCGATATCGCGATCAGCGTGGGCGCCATCACCCTCGTGCTGATCGCCCTCGCGCCCTCGGACGGCGAATGACCGCAAAGCCCCGCCTCGTGCACGTCGATGACTGGCTCGCGGTCGTCGACAAGCCTGCCGGGTTGATCGTCCACGCCGCCCCCGGCCACCACGGCACGACCCTCGTCGACGAGCTGGCCGAGCTGCTCGGCGGGGGCGATGACCCGGCTCGGCCAGGCATCGTCCACCGGCTGGATCGCGACACCTCGGGCCTCATGGTCGTCGCGCGCACACCCGATGCGCACGCACGCCTCGGCGAGATGATCCGCCGGCGCGAGGTCCATCGCCAGTACCTGACGCTGGTGGAGGGCATCCCACGGGCGCGCTCCGGAACGATCGACGCCCCGCTCGGGCGTGATTACCGTGCCGGCGAGAGGCGCGCGGTCGGCGGCCGGGGCTCGCGCGAGGCTCGGACCCACTTCCGGGTGCTCGAGGCCCTCCCCCAGGATGCCTTGGTCGAGGTGCGTCTGGAGACGGGGCGCACCCATCAGATCCGCGCCCACTTCGCCGCGATCGCCCATCCGGTGTGCGGCGATCCCCGCTACGGGCACCGCGGCCGGCACGGGCTCGAGCGGCAGTTCCTGCACAGCTCGAGCCTTGAGTTCGCGCATCCCGGGACGGGGGAGGGACTGGTGTTCGAGTCTGAGCTACCCGGTGATCTCCGCGAGGCGCTGGAGGTGGCGCGGGCGAGGCAATAAAGGGGGAGGGCCCTGACAGCTGCCGGGTTCCGGGCGCTGTCGTCGATTTGACACGCCCTGGCTGTCAAATGCATGACAGCGGGGCCACACCGCTCATCCCGTTCCTCTTATTGCCTGTTTCGAGCTGACACCGACCGCCACGTGCCCGCCAGACCGCCTGGCCTACAATCCCCCGCGACCAGTAACCGACCCCCGACGGATGGTGAACGGGGCCCTGCCCGGCCGGGCGCTCAGAGCGACCAAAGGCCGGGTCCCCGGGACGCCGTCGGGTGACAAGCCAACTCCAAGGGAGCCTAAATGCCAGAGACTGAGATCAGAGCGCTGCTCGAGGCCGGGCTGCACTTCGGCCACCAGACCAGGCGCTGGAACCCGCGCATGCGCCGCTACATCTGGGGCGAGCGCGACGGCATTCACATCATCGACCTGCTGCAGACCGACGAGCTGCTCGCGAGTGCCCAGCGGTTCGCCTCCGAGGTGGCCGGTCAGGGCGGCGCCGTGCTCTTCGTCGGGACCAAGAAGCAGGCGCAGGACGCGATCAAGGAGTGGGCCGACCGCTGCGAGATGCCGTACGTCAATCAGCGCTGGCTGGGCGGTCTGCTGACCAACTTCCACACGATCTCCAAGCGGATCGACCGCCTGCACGAGCTCAACGAGCTCAAGGAGGGCGGCCAGCTCGACCTGCTGCCGACCAAGGAGCGCATGTCGATGGAGGCCGAGCTCGAGAAGCTCGAGTACAACCTCGGCGGCGTACGCGACATGAAGCGGCTGCCGCAGGCGGTTCTGATCGTCGATCTGAAGACGGAGGAGATCGCCCTGCGGGAGGCCGAGCGTCTGCGGATCCCGATCATCGGCCTCGTCGATTCGAACGTCGATCCGGTCCCCGTCGACTACCCGATCCCCGGCAACGACGACGCGATCCGCTCGTGTGAGCTCGTGATCCGGTCGATCGGCGAGGCCGCCGAGCAGGCTGCGACGGCCTTCCGCGCGGCCGAGGCGAAGCGCCGTGCCGACGAGGAGGAGCGCAAGCGCCGCGAGGACGAGGAGCGCAAGCGCCGCGAAGAGGAGGAGCGCGCCAAGCGCGAAGCGGAGGAGGCTGCCGCCAAGGCCGCCGCCGAGCAGGCCGAGGCCCAGCCCGCCGAGGCTCCGGCTGCCGAGGCTGCGCCCGCGAAGGAGGGGTCGTGATGGCCGGGCGTGTGGGCGCGGGAGCGTACGGCAGCGCGAACAGCAGGTGCCGTTCATGAGTGATGTAGTCGTCAGCGCCAAGGACGTGAAGGCCCTGCGCGAGCGCACGGGCGCGGCGATGATGGACGCCAAGGCGGCGCTGGTCGAGGCCGGTGGCGACACCGACAAGGCCGTCGAGATCCTGCGCGTGAAGGGCCAGGCATCGGCCGCGAAGCGCAGTGGGCGCAGCACCGAGGAGGGAATCGTCGCGTCCTATATCCATGCGAACGGCAAGGTCGGTGTGCTCGTCGAGGTCCTGTGCGAGACGGACTTCGTGGCCCGCAACGACGACTTCAAGGAGTTCGCGAACGAGGTCGCGATCCACATTGCCGGCGCGCCGTTTCCCCCGTACTACGTCTCGCCCGACGAGATCGACGATGAGGCCCGCGAGGCCGAGCGGAAGGTCTTCGAGGCGAAGGCGCGCGACGAGGGCAAGCCCGACGATGTCGTGGAGAAGATCGTCGAGGGCCAGCTACGCAAGTGGTCGAAGGAGGTGGCGCTGCTCGAGCAGGAGCACATCCGCTCGGACCGGTACGAGGGCAAGACGATCGAGCAGCTGCGTGCCGAGGTCGCCGCGAAGACCGGCGAGAACGTGCGGATCGCGCGCTTCGCGCGGTTCAAGGTCGGCGAGGAGTAGTCATCTCAATAGGCTTGCGCTGAGCGATGCCCGACCCTGCCTTCAAGCGCGTCATGCTCAAGCTCTCCGGCGAGGCGCTGATGGGTTCGCTGGAGTACGGGACCGATCCCGACCGCGTCGAGGGCATCTGCCGGCAGATCCACTCCGTTGCCGAGCGCGGCGTGCAGGTTGCCGTGGTCGTCGGCGCCGGCAACATCTATCGCGGCCTCGACGCGGCGGCCAAGGGAATGGACCGGGCGACGGCCGACTACATGGGGATGCTGGCGACCGTCCTCAACGCCCTGACGCTTCAGGACGCATTGGAGAAGCGCGGGGCCAATACGCGCGTGCTGTCAGCGATCGAGGTGATGGAGGTCGCCGAGCCGTACATCCGCCGTCGCGCCATCCGCCACCTGGAGAAGGACCGGATCGTGATCTTCGCGGCCGGGACCGGCAACCCGTTCTTCACGACGGATACGGCCGCCGCCCTGCGCGCTCTCGAGATCCACGCGGAGGCCATCCTGATGGCCAAGCACGGCGTGGAGGGGGTCTACGACGCCGATCCCTCAGTCGTCCCGGACGCGAAGTTCCTGCCCGAGATCACCCACCTCGAGGCGATCGAGCGCGGCCTTCGCGTCATGGACTCGACGGCCCTCTCCCTGTGCATGGACAACGGGCTGCCGATCTACGTCTTCAACATGGCGGACGAGGGCAACATAGATAGGATCGTGCGCGGGGAGCGAGTGGGAACGATCGTCTCGAGTGACGGCGTCGTCGCCCGCGATCCAGCGGAGGAGACGATTCCAGGCCGATGAGCGAGTTCACCGACGAGCTGCTCGCCGACGCCCGTGAACGCATGGGGAAGTCGGTCGAGAACTGCCGCCACGAGCTGGCCACGGTGCGCACGGGCCGTGCCTCACCGCATCTGCTCGACCGCGTGAACGTCGACTATTACGGGGCCGAGACTCCGCTCAAGCAGCTCGCGCAGGTCGCTGCCACCGACGCGCGCCTGCTGACGCTCACGCCCTACGACAAGAACGCGATCGGCCTGATCGAGAAGGCGATCATGGAATCCGACCTCGGCGTGACGCCCTCGAACGACGGCAACGTCATCCGCCTGCAGATCCCGGAGCTCAACGAGGAGCGCCGCCGGGAGCTGGTGAAGGTCGTCCACGGCGTCGCCGAGGAGGGCAAGGTTGCCGTTCGCAACATCCGCCGCGACGTAATGCACGATCTGCGCGAGCTGAAGAAGGAAGGCGAGGTCGGCGAGGACGATGAGCGCCGCGCGGAGGCGGAGCTCCAGAAGGGCACCGACAGCGCCACCGAGGAGATCGACGCCGCGCTCAAGGCAAAGGAAGAGGAGATCCTCGAGGTTTGACCGCAGACCGCCCGGCGGCTCGGGCTGTCGCGATCATCATGGATGGCAATGCCCGCTGGGCTGCTGAGCATGGGCTGCCGGTGCTCGAGGGCCACCGGCGGGGAGCCCAGGCCCTGAAGCAGACCGTGAAGGACGCCGTGCGGGTCGGCCTCGACGAGCTCTGCGTGTACGCCTTCTCGACCGAGAACTGGTCGCGCCCCCGGGAGGAGGTCGAGGGGCTGATGGCCATGTTCGCCGAGTTGATCGAGTCCGAGACGCCCGAGCTGGACGAGGAGGGCGTGCGGATGCGCTTCATCGGGCGTCGTGAGGGCCTCTCGGCGGATCTGCTCGAGCGGATGGTCTGGGCGGAAGAGGTGACGGCGCACAACGAGCGGCTGCGGCTCTTCGTCGCCTTCAACTACGGCGGCCGCGCCGAGATCCTGGATGCGGCCGCGCGGTTCGACGGGGGTGGGGAGGAGCAGTTCCGTGCGTGCCTCTACGCGCCGGGGATGAGCGAGCCGGATCTGGTTATCCGCACCAGCGGCGAGCACCGCCTGTCGAACTTCCTGATCTGGCAGACGGCGTACTCCGAGCTCGTCTTCTGCGAAGCGCTATGGCCGGACTTCAAGCTCGCCGACCTGCAGGACGCGCTGCGGGAGTTCGAGGCGCGGCAGCGACGGTTCGGCGCGCGGTAGCCTCGCGTCATGGCGCACGAGAGGGGCCGGGAAGGCGGCGATCGCCCGCCCGCTTTGGGACGCGACCTCGACGTCGACCTCGACTTCGACCGCTTCGGCCCAGGCCCCGACCCTGGAAGGGGAAACGACGCGCTTGACCTTCCTGACTTCCTGCAGCCCGGGCCATCGCGGCCGGGGCCGGAGGAGGAAGCGCGGGCACCACGGCGTCGGCGGCGCCTGCAGCGTCGTGTACAGCGTTCCAGCCGGCGGGCACCCACGCCTTCGGAGCCTCGCCCGCGTCGCCGGGGCTCCGAGACGATCGCCCGCATCCTCTGGGCCCTCCCGTGGGTGATCGTCGCAGTGGCGATCGTCGTCGCGGGGGGGCTTGTCTTCGCCGCGGCGATGATCGGGTTCGCCACGATCGGGCTGATCGAGCTCTTCCGTATGACCCGAGACACCCAGCCGTTCCTGGCGGTTGCCGTGATCGTGGCCGCCGGGATGGTGGTGGCCGCCTACTACGGCGACCAGTACCAGATCATCCTGGCCGGGGTTGCCCTCTTTCCCCTGATGTTCTTCGCCGCGGCGCTGCGTCCCTCGCTTCAGGGTGTGACCGGCTCGATGGCGGTGACCGCATTCGGCGTGCTTTGGATCGGCATTCCGTTCGCCCACGCGGTGCTCCTGCGGGAGCTGCCGTTGCACGGCGGCGCGCTTCTGATCGACGTCCTCGTCGGCACGTTCATCACCGACACGGCCGCCTACGGCGGCGGGCGCCTATTCGGCCGCCACCAACTGGCGCCGAAGCTGTCGCCCAACAAGACGGTCGAAGGGCTGGCCATCGGCTTCATCGGCGGCACGCTCGGCTTCTGGTTCGCGGGCCTGTACCAGGACTGGCTGACGGGGATCGACGCGCTCATCATGGGGATGGTCGTCGCCGCCCTGGCACCGGTGGGCGACCTCTTCGAGTCCATCATCAAGCGCGATCTGAACATCAAGGACTCGGGCAACGTCTTCGGGCCGCACGGGGGCCTGCTCGACCGCCTCGACGCCGTGCTGTTCACGATCGTCGCCGGCTATTACCTCTCGGTCGCGTTCGTTTACTGACGACCAGCCCGGGGCGCCGGCGGGGTCCGATGCCGTTGTGGGAGGGCAGTGAGGGGGCGAATCCGGCGTTGTCGTCGATTTGACAGGCAGTGGCTGTCAGAAAGGAGACAGCGGAGCGAATCCTGGCCAGGATCGCTCGCCCCGCAGAGGGCATCATTACCCGCCGCGAAGCCCTTGAGGCCGGTGTGACTCGGAGCGAGATCGAGCATCGTCGACGGATCGGGCTCCTCACTGAGGAATACCCGGGTGTCTACCGCCTCGGCCATCGCGCCCCTTCGGTTGCCGCTCGCTACATGGCCGCAGTGAAGGCCTGTGGCACCGGAGCGGCATTGAGCGCCCACGCCGCCGCTTGGTTCTACGGGCTCACCAAGGGCTTAGCACCACCCCCACACGTGACCGCGCCGACCCGGCGGCGGCTGCGCGGGGTCATCACCTACCACGCGCGTCGCACCCGCGTTGAGGCGACGGTTTGGCGGCGGATGCCCATCACGACCATCCCACGCACGCTGCTCGACATCGCCGGCGACCTCGACGAGGCTGAGCTCGCACGGGCCTGCCACGAGGCGGCGGTGAAGCACCACGTCACGCCGGGCAGCGTCGAGCCTGTCCTTCATGCCCACTCCAACGCGCCTGGAGTTGGCAAGCTCCGCAGAGTCCTGCGAGGCGACGTCAGGGTGGTACTGAGCAGGCTCGAGGAGCGCTTCCTCGCAGTGCTTCAGGAGTCCGGGCTAGTCCTCCCGCAGACCAACCCGTCGAGGGGAGCCACTACGTCGACTGCCGCTGGCCAGAACACCGCCTCACGGTCGAGCTCGACAGCTATCGCTACCCACAGTTCATGCTCGCGGAGCTGGCAGGCCTGCTTCACGAGGACATCGCTCTCCCCGCAGACCCTTCCCCTTAGTGCCTCGTCTGAGCCCTACGCCAACGCCTCGCGCACGAACTCCATGTCGGCCTTGAGCGCTGCGATGTCCCGCGGTGTCTCCACGATCGCGGGCGCGTCACACGCGCGGATCATGTGGCGGAGGGCGTCGGGGTCGATCTGCCCGTCGCCGATGTTTGCGTGGCGGTCGGCGCCAGTGCCCGGGGGATCCCGGGAGTCGTTCACGTGGAGCAGGTCGACGCCGCCCGTGATCGCCGTCATTCGCTCGACGACGTCGGAGAGATCCTCGCCCGCCGCGTGTGCGTGACAGGTGTCGAAGCAGAAGCCGATCGGCACGCTCGTGTCGGCCGCCTCGACGGCCTCCCAGAGCCGCGCCAGGGCCTCCACGCGACGCGCAACCGCGTGTTCGCCACCGGCCGTGTTCTCGAGGTAGAGCGGGACCTCCGACTCGAGCATCTCCAGAGTGCGCGTCCACCGCCCGACACCCTCCTCAATGCCGTCCTCCGCGTGCCCGGGATGCACGATGACCGCGAGCGCGCCGATCTTCGCCGCGGCGGTCATCTGGTCCTGCAGCATCTTGCGCGCGCCGTAGCGGACGTTGGGGCGTGGGTTGCACACGTTGATCCGGTACGGGGCGTGGACGTAGATACCGATCGGGGACGCCCTGAGCTCCTCCGCGTCGGCGCGCTCCGGAGGCTTCTCCCACCCGGATGGGCGCGACTGGAAGATCTGAACGCAGTCGGCGCCGAGCTCGGCCGCCGTGCCGAGTGGGTCCTTCGCGGAGATGTGGGCGCCGATCGGCGTGGTGGGCGGATTCATCGCTTCATCTGAGCCTAAAGGCACTGCCTACACTGGGACCGTGCCCAGGAAGGTCCTCATCCTCGGCTCGACCGGCTCGATCGGCGAGCAGGCGCTGGACGTCGTTGCGCGCTCCGACCAGCTCGAGCTGGCCGGCCTGTCGGCAGGGAAGCGCTGGGAGCGCCTGTCCGAACAGGCGGTGGAGCGCGGTGCCGCGCGCCTCGCCCTGAGCGACCCGCACGCCGCCGAAAGCGCCGCCGCCAAGCTCGGCGCCCGCGCGACCGTCCTCGCCGGAGACGAGGGCGTACGCGAGCTCGTTAGGGCGTCTGATGCCGACATCGTCCTCAACGCCATCGTCGGCTTCGCCGGGCTCGGCCCAACTATCGTCGCGCTCACCGAGGGCACAGACATAGCCCTAGCCAACAAGGAGAGCCTGGTGGCCGGGGGCGAGCTCGTGATGGCCCTGGCAGAAGCGACCGGCGCGCGCATCGTGCCCGTCGACTCCGAGCACTCGGCCCTCTACCAGCTCGTCGCCAAGGAACGCCCGGGAACCATCGATCGCCTGGTGCTGACGGCGTCCGGCGGACCATTCCGCGGAAGCAGCGATCTGTCGGGCGTGACGGCCGAGGAGGCCCTCGCGCACCCGACCTGGGACATGGGCGGACGCATCACGATCGACTCGGCGACGCTCATGAACAAGGGCTTCGAAATGATCGAGGCCAGGCACCTCTTCGGCGTGGGCTACGAGCGGATCGACGTCGTCGTCCATCCGCAGTCGATCGTCCACGCCCTCGTCCAGCTGAACGACGGTGCGGCGCTTGCACACCTTGGTCACCCCGACATGCGCGTGCCCATCTCCTATGCCCTGCACCACCCGGAGCGCGCCGACGTCGAGGTCGAAACGCTGGATCTGGCGACCGTCGGCGAGCTCACCTTTGAGGAGCCGGACGTCGACGTCTTCCCCTGTCTGCGCCTCGCGCGAGAGGCAGGCGAGGCGGGCGGCGTCGCCCCATGCGTGCTGAACGCCGCTGACGAGGTCGCGGTCGAGGCATTCCTGGATGGCCGCATTCCGTTCACGGCCATCCCGGAGACCGTTGAGCATGTACTCGACGCAATTTCGCCCGCCGTTCCCTCACATTTCGACGAGCTCATCCTCGCCGACTCGCAGGCGCGGGAGCTCGCACGCGAGCGGATCGCCCGCTTGGTTGGGGCGTCTACCTCATGAGCTGGGTCCTGGCCCTCGGCGGCATCTTCCTGCTCGTGATCTTCCACGAGCTCGGCCACTTCTTCGCCGCGAAGGCGACGGGCATGCGGGTCGAACAGCTCTCGCTCTTTTTCGGGCCGAAGCTCGTTCGGATCAAGCGCGGCGAAACCGAGTACTGCATCGGCACGATCCCGGCCGGCGGCTACGCCAAGATCACGGGGATGAACCCAGAGGAGGACCTCGATCCCGAGGTCGCTCCCCGTGCCTACTACAACCAGCCCATCTGGAAGCGCATTGTCGTCGTCCTCGCCGGGCCCGCGGTCAACCTCGTGCTCGCGTTTCTCATCCTGTTCGGAACGGCGTTCGTCGCGAACAAGGCGACCCAGCTCGAGGTCACGGGCATCGAGTCCGGCACGCCTGCCGCACAAACGCTCGAGCCCGGGGACACGATTCTGGCCGTCGACGGCTACAGCGGCCGCCACCAGCCGCTGGACACACGGGCCGCATACTTCGCGAAGCTGACGGCAAGCCATCACTGCCCGGGCGGCAAGACCGTGGACGGCTGCCGCGCAAAGACGCCTGTCACGTTGACCATCGAGCGGGAAGGGCAGCGACAGACGGTCACCGCTCGCCCCTATTACGACCCCGACGCGCAGCGGACGCGGCTCGGCTTCCAGTTCCAGTCGGGCGGCTTCGTGGACGTGCCGACGCCTTCGGTGGCCAAGGCCGCCCAGGAGTCGGTCGACACGATGTGGCAGCTCACCTCGACGACGGTGTCGACTTTCGCCAAGATCTTCGACCCGCAGGAGCGCGAGAAGCTCGGCAGCGTGGTCGGCGCGACCGAGGCGACTCACCAGGCGTTCCAGTTCGACTCATACCTCGCGCTGCGGATCATCGGGCTGATCAGCTTGTCGCTGGCCCTGGTGAACCTGTTCCCCTTCCTGCCGCTCGACGGCGGGCACGTCTTCTGGAGCGTCGTCGAGAAGATCCGCGGTCGCCGGCCGTCGCTCGCCACCATGGAGAGGGCGAGCGTGCTCGGGATCCTGCTCGTCTTGATCTTCGCCTACGTGGGCATCTCGAACGACATCGACCGCCTGACGAGCGGCGGCTTCAACGTGCGATAGCGCACCTGCCCTGCGATAGTTTCAGCGCCGCAACCTGGAGGAGGGGCAATTCGATGGAGCTGAGTCCGGCGCGATGGAGCTGAAGACCGCGGAGCGCTACGCGAGCGGGGGCGAAGGCCGCGAGCTTGCCGCGCCGAACCTCGCGAAGGCATTCCACGCGACGGTTGACCGCCTCGGCGACGACGTCGCGGTTCGCGCCGAGGACGACGTCGAGATCAGCTGGAAGGATCTGCGCGAGCGCGTCGACCGCGTGGCGGGGGGCCTCGCGAAACTCGGCCTGGGCAAGGGCGACACGGTCGCCCTGATGCTCAACAACCGCCCCGAGTTCCTGATCGTCGACCTGGCCGCGGTTTCCCTCGGTGCGGTCCCGTTCTCGATCTATCAGACGGCCTCGCCGGAGCAGGTCCAGTACGTCGTCTCCGACGCCGGCGCGAAGCTGGCGATCGTCGAGACGGCCTTCCTCGAGGTCTTCGGCAAGGCCCAGGAGGATCTTCCGAACATCGAGACGATGATCGTCGTCGACGGGGAGGAGGGCGACCACACGCTCGAAGAGCTCGAGGAGATGGATCCGAAGTTCGACGTCGAGCCGGCAGTCGATGCCGTCGGCCCGGATGACCTGCTGACCCTGATCTACACGTCGGGCACGACGGGCCCGCCGAAGGGCGTACAGCTCAGCCACCGCAACCTCATGAGCCTCGTCGCGGGGGTCGAGGACATCATCGACTTCCCCAAGCGCGGGGCGAAGGTGATCTCCTGGCTTCCCGCGGCGCACATCGCCGAGCGGGGCGCGCACTACTACCTGCCCGTCGCCTACGGCGTGACGGTGACGATCTGCCCGGATCCGAGGCGGATCATCGAGTTCCTGCCGAAGGTGAAGCCAACCTGGTTCTTCGCCGTGCCGCGCATCTGGGAGAAGCTGAAGGCGGCGCTCGAGACGAACCTCGCGCAGCTCCCGGACGAACAGCGCGAGCCAGCGCAAAGGGGAATCGACGCGGCGCTCGAGAAGCTGCGCCTCGAGCAGGCCGGGGAGGAGGTCCCCGCCGAACTCGAGGCGGCCGTCGCCAAGGCCGACGAGCAGATGTTCTCGAAGCTTCGCGCGATGCTCGGCCTGGACGAGGTGGTGGCTGTCAATGTCGGGGCCGCGCCCACGCCGCTCGAGGTGCTCGAGTTCTTCCACGCAATCGGGATCCCCGTGGGTGAGCTGTGGGGCATGTCGGAGACGTGCGGGGTCGCGACGGTGAATCCGCCGGACCGGGTGAAGCTCGGCACCGTCGGCCCCCCGATGCCGGGGATCGAGATCAGGCTGGCCGACGACGGCGAGGTCCTCGTGCGTGGGCCTTCGAACATGGTCGGCTACCGCAACATGCCCGATAAGACGTCCGAGACGATCGACGGCGAGGGTTGGTTGCTGACCGGTGACATCGGCGAGCTCGATGAGGACGGCTACCTGAAGATCGTCGACCGCAAGAAGGAGCTCATCATCAACGCGGCCGGCAAGAACATGTCGCCCGCGAACATCGAGGCGAAGCTGAAGACGGCGAGCCCGCTCATCGGGCAGGCGATCGCGATCGGCGACCGCCGTCCATACAACGTGGCGCTGATCACACTCGATCCCGACTTCGCGCCCGGCTGGGCGAAGCAGCAGGGCCTCGGCGAGACCTCGCTGGAGGAGCTCGCGGCTGACGACCAGGTGAAAGCGGCCGTTCAGGCGGCCGTCGACAAGGCCAACTCCCAGCTTGCTCGAGTGGAGGGCATAAAGAAGTTCAAGATCCTGCCGACCGACTGGCACCCGGGCGGCGACGAGCTGACGCCCACGATGAAGCTCAAGCGCAAGCCGATCGCGGACAAATACGAGGACGAGATCGAGGCGCTGTACGCGAAGTGAGCCCGGGCGGAAGCCGGGGCGACGAAGACCAGCGGCTGAGACCTTCGCGCGCCTGGTCGGCCAGCGCAGCGATCGGCCGGCCGCTACCTCCTCTTGACGACCTTGAAGCTCTGCTTGGCCGGCGTCGGGTCCGTGCTTGCGCCGACGCTCGCCCTGACCTGGAACTTGTGCTTGCCGAACGACAGCTTGGGCAGCGTGTCCGGGGAAGTGCAGGCCTTGAAATGGCCGTGGTCCAGCTTGCACTCGAACGTGGCCGATGGGGCGGAGGACTTGAACTTGAAGGTCGGCGTGCGGTCATGGGTCCTGCCGGATGGACCCTTCGTGATCGTCGTCGACGGACACTGAACCTCTGACGGAGTCGTCGAGTCGTTGCGAGGCAGAGGCGTACCGAGCGCGAAATCGTCAGCACTTGAATCGGTGTCGTCGGATGCCTCGAGGAACGTGTTGCAGCCGCGTGCGATCGACCGTCTCAAGGCCTGCCCGTCCGTGATGGCGGCGGCCGGCGTCCCAGCGTTGCTGGGCAGCGAGGAGTTGCCCGTGAAATTGCCCCACGAAACGCAGTCGATGAACGAAGCCGGGGAGGCGTTCCAGCACGCGGCCCCGCCCGTGGGGTTGATCGCCGTCATCCCGGCGTCGACGTAGTCCGGCGCCACACCGACGACCGAGGCCGCGGCGCCGGCGAGGATCGTCTGCTGGTTGGAGCCGCTCGCGAGATCGCTGGGGAAGGTGACAGTGTGGACCAGGGTCCCGGCGGCGTTGTAGATCGTAATCGTGTGGCCGCCGACGAAGTTCTGGCCCGACGCGTACATCTGCAGCTCGATGTAGTCCTGGCCCGGGTCGGCGGTCGATCCGGGGAAGACCTCACGCACCACCATCTCGTGATGGTCGGCCGCCGCCGCTGCGGGCATGGCTAACGACGCGATCGCTGCGGCCGCGCCCACGACACCGGACAGAGCAACCTTCATCGCCCGGGATACTCCCACGCCGTCAGGAAGTTCAATTCGAGCTCCGAATAGTCTGGCGAGCGTGATCCGAACGCTAGCTCGCCGCCTCCCGCGCCCCGCCCGAGATGCGATCAGGAGCGCACGCCACCGCTACCGAAGCCTCCGCTACAGGGCCCGCGAGCGGCTGCGGCCGACGCGCCTGAGCGCAGGCGACGTGGCGGACGCCCTGCGGGAGTGCGGCCTCGAGATGGGCGACGCCTGCTTCCTCCAGGCGGCGATGAGCGCCTTCGGCTCCTTCGAGGATGGCCCGTCCACCGTGATCGCCGGATTGGAGAGTGTGGTGGGGGAGGGAGGACTGATCACAATGCCCGCGTTCCCCCTCAACGGACCAGCGATCGAGCACTTCGAATCCGATCCCGTGTTCGACGTGCGTTCGACTCCGTCGCGCATGGGCGCGATCAGCGAGGCCTTCCGGCGTTCTCCCGGCACGACGCGGAGCATCCATCCCAGCCACTCGATCGCCGCTCGGGGACCTGGCGCGGACGAGATCGTCACCGGACACGAGTCCGCCCGGACGCCATTCGGCGACGGCACGCCGTTTCCGCGGATCATCGAGCGTGATGCCCTGCAGCTCTTCTTCGGCTCGGGCACGGGCGTGATCACGATGTACCACTCGTTCGAGGTGACGCGGCGGCCGCCGTTCCCGCTCGACGTCTTCGCCGACCGCGTCTTCGATGTGCGGTGCCTGGGGTGGGAGGGCGAGGAGCTCACCGTGCGGACGGTGGTCCACAACCCGGCGCTTCATCCAGGCCGGATCGATACGAACCCGCGGCTGCAGAAGCTCTTCCGTGCGGCCATCCTCGACGCCGGCGGCGTCGCCGCAACCTTGGGGCATGGCGAGATCATCGCGATCCGCCTGGGCCGGCTGCGTGAGATCTTCGAGGAGCTCCTCGCTCAGGGCGTGACCATCTACGACGTTCCCGTGCCCGCGGTGGCACCGACCGAGCCGCCAGAGGATCGTGTCCCGGCCTACCGCTGAGGAGCGACGCGCCGAGCTGGTCGAGTTCGCGCTCGAGCGCCTGCCGGAGATGCGCCTGGCGGACGGGGCGTTCTGCCACGAGGTCGTGGCCCCGGGCGAGCGAGCCAGCGGTGGGCGGCTCGGTCGTGGGCGCAGGGTTTCGACTGGAGAGGGAAACGTCGTCCGCGGTCGCTCGCTGCGTTACTCATGGATTGTTCTGGTCGGACTCTTACGCGAGGCCGGGATCCGGCCGTCGGTAGATCCGGCGGAGCTGAAGGGCGCGCTCATCGGCGAGCTGGGCGCGCCCGAGATTCGCGCGGGCGACCTCGGACTCGCGCTCTGGGCCGATGCTCGTTCGGGGAGTGAGCTTGCGCCGCGTGCACTCTCCGCGCTGGCGGAGCTGCTGGGGCGCACCGGCCTCGAGCCGCTGGAGGGTCTCGAGGTCTCGTGGGTCGCGATCGGCGCCGCAGAGGCCGCCGCCGCGGGAGCGGGGGCAGCCGCTGAACGCACGCTGGCAGCCGCTCGCGAGCGGCTGGTCGCCCGAGCTGCGACCCCCAGCCAACTCCTGCTTCATCATGAGGCCGGAGGTCGCGCGCGCTTTCCGCATTTCGCAACGCAGATCTACGGCGTGCTCGCGCTCGCGCGCCTCGCCGCTCTACGTGATGACCGCGAGGCCGCGCGAGTCGCCGCGGGCACGGCCAACCGTCTGCTCGATCTCCAATTGGCCGATGGCGCGTGGCCGTGGATCTACGACGTCGAGCGAGGCCGGGTCGTCGAGGCCTATCGTCTCTACTCCGTGCACCAGGACGCCATGGCTCCCATGGCGCTGTTCGAGCTCAGTGAGGTCACGGGTGATGGGCGCTACCGCGAGGCGGCCCTGCGCGGCCTCGAATGGATCTGGGGGGCGAACGAGATGGGCCTGGACATGCTCGATCCCAATACCGGCCTGCTCTACCGCTCGATCAATCGGCGCGGGGTTATGGATCGACTAGCCCTTTGGCTGAACTCGGCGAGTGCTTACGCGGGGCAGACGATCGTGCGCGGGGGGCCGGTCGAGGTGGAACGGACCGACCGTCCGTACCACCTGGGGTGGGTGCTCGAGGCTTGGGCCGGCCGCAGCCTGAAGGAATAGTCAGCAGCTAGTCACGGTGTCTATTGGGTCGGTCTTGCAGCGGTCCTTGGCGGGGCCGCCGTTGACGGCGTCGGCGGACGCGTCCTTCGCCTTCAGCCGGTCGCGGCCTTCATTGCCGGACATGTAGTCCTCACCTTCCCCACCCAGGAGCAGGTCGCGGCCCTCGCCGCCGATGAGATCCTCGTCTCCGAAGGTGCCGAATTCGCGGTCATCCCCGGGGCCGCCGTGGAAGGTGTTCGAAGCGACCTCGGCCGCCATCAGCGGCCCGCCGAGGAGCTCGTCGTCACCGCCGCCTCCATCGACGCCGTCAGCACCCGTCTCGCCGACGATCATGTCGCCGCCTTTGGCGCCGAACATCAGGTCGTTGCCGTCGCCTCCGAACATCGAGTCGTCGCCCTCATAGCCGTAGACGTCGTCCTGGCCGTCGTCCCCGTCCAGCGAGTCGGCGCCAGCTCCGCCGATCAGTACGTCGCCCCCGTCGGTGACGGAGTCGTTGCCGATCTGCCAGCCGTCGATGCGATCCAGTCCGCCGCCACCCTCGACGTCGTCGTCACCGTCCGAGCCCTCGAGCTTGTCCTTGTCGCCGTTACCGCAGATGAAGTCGTTGCCGGCACCACCGTCGATGTGGTCCCTGCCACCTCCGCCGCGCATGACATCGGCCCCCGGGGTGCCGAAGAACGCGTCCTTGCCAGGCCCACCCGCGAACTCGGGATCGACGGCGAAGCCGAAGCAGGTGGGTGCTCCGGCACCGGCACTCTGAGCGAGTACGACGAGGACGGCGCTCCCGGCCAGAGCCGCCGCTGCGGACCGCCACCTCATGCCAAATCCCCCTCTGAACGTGGTCACGAGGAGTCTCGCACACTCGTAGCGTTACGCACAGGTTTCCAAAGGGGGTAGACCCCCTTGAGGGTCGCGGCGTCAGACACCGTTTGGTGCGTGCGCTTAGTAACGAGGCTGTCGCCCGCCGCGGGCGGCGCCATCTATCCTGGGTGCGTGGCCTCTAAGCGCCAGATCTGGGTCAGGGACGTGCCCGTCGGAGGGGGCGCGCCCGTCGTCGTGCAGACCATGTGCAAGACCGAGACGGCCAACGTCGAGGCGACGATGGACCAGATCCGCAAGGTCGCCGAGGCGGGGTCGGACCTGGTGCGCGTGGCCGTTCCACGCGACAAGGACGTCGAGGCGCTCAAGACCATCGTGCGCGATTCGCCGATCCCGGTGATCGCCGACATCCATTTCAATCACACCCTGGCGCTGAAGGCGATCGATGCAGGCGCCCATTGCATCCGCCTGAATCCCGGCAACATCGGCGGGCGCGAGAAGGTCGCCGAAGTCGCGGAGAAGGCGAATGCCGCCGGCGTGCCGATGCGCATCGGCGTCAACTCCGGTTCGCTCCCCAAGCACCTGCACGCGCTGGAGCGGGAGAACCCGGTCGAGGCGCTGGTCACTGCGGCGGTCGAGTTCGTCGAGATGATGGAGTCGCTCGATTTCACGAACTTCAAGATTTCGATCAAGTCCACGAACGTCCCGAACACGATCGCCGCCAACCGCCTCCTCGCCGAGAAGGTGCCGTATCCCATCCACCTCGGTATCACCGAGGCGGGCACCAAGTGGTCGGGATCGCTGAAGTCGGCGGTCGGGCTCGGCACCCTGCTGGCCGATGGGGTGGGGGACACCATCCGGATCTCGCTCTCCACCTTCCACGCGGAGGAGGAGGTCAAGGTCGCCTGGGAGATCCTGAAGGCCCTCCATCTGCGTGAGCGCGGGCCGGTGCTGATCGCCTGCCCCACGTGTGGGCGGCTCCAGTTCGACATGGACACCGTGGTGGCCGAGATCGAGCAGCGCCTGGAGGCCTACACCGAGCCGATCGAGGTCGCCGTGCTCGGGTGCGCCGTGAACGGCATCGGCGAGGCCTCGCACGCCGACTTCGGCATCACGGGCGCCAAGAACGAGGGCCTGATCTTCGCCGGCGGCAAGCCGCTGCGGAAGGTCCCTCAGGACGACCTGGTCGATGCGCTCTTCGCCGAGATCGACAAGTCGCTCGATCGCGGCGAGGTGGAGGTCGAGGCCGAGAAGGCCGCCGAGGGCGCGGAATGGCTGCGCCGGATCGAGGAGGAGAACGCCGGCGATCTGACGCCCGAGCGGATCGCGGCGATGGAGAAGGCCGCGGCCGAGGAGGCCGGCAAGGACGTCACCGCCGAGCCTTTCCTGAAGCCGGTGAAAGGCAAGCGGGTCGAGCTCGACGAGTCGGCCTCGCCGACAGCGGGCCGCCGCTTCACGCGGGCCTAGAGCGCGCCCGCAGCGCTGGTACGCTCTTCCGTCAGTGCAGGGGGCGAAAGGAAGGATCCGCTTCGCGATCGGTGCAGCGATGCTCGCCTTCGTTCTCGCCTTCGCTCCAAGCGCGCTCGCGGACGTCTACAAGCCCAACAAGACCGCCGACCACGCGCAGGATGGCTGCACGCACAGCGACTGCACCCTTCGCGAGGCGATCAGCGCCGCCAACGGCAGTCCCAGCCCGGACGTCATCGTGCTCCAGGCGGGCAAGACCTACAAGGTCACGCACGATCCGAGCAACGTCGAGGATGCCAACCAGGGGGGCGACCTCGATGTGCTCGCCGGTCCCCTGACGATCAAGGCCAAGGGCAGCGGACTCGCGGCGCTCGACGCCGAACACGGAAATCGCGTCCTCGACGTCGGCCCGAGCCACATCGTGAAAGCGACCCTGAAGGACATCTGGATCCGCAACGGCCTCAGCAACGATGGCGCCGGCATCCGGGCGGGTCAAGGGGGGACGGCGGATCTGACCCTAATCCACTCCCGCGTGACCGGCTCGCGCACGATCGCGAGTGGCGACGGAGGTGGGATCGAGGTCGAGAACCTGAACAGCGGCGCCAGCGACCTCAAGCTCGTCCGGAGCACGATCAGTGGCAACAAGAGCTCCGGGGAGGGCGGCGGGATGACGCTGGCGGACATCGGGACCGCCACCGTCAGCGCCTCGACGATCAGCGGCAACCGCGCCGGCTACCAGGGCGCCGACGCGACTGGCGGCGGCATCTTCGCCATCAACGCGACGACGTTGAACCTCACGAACTCGACCGTGGCGGGCAACTCCTCGACGGCCAGCGGCGGCGGGATCCACGTGTTCACCGCCACGGCTTCGCTGCGGAACGACTCGATCGTCGGCAACCGGGCCGACTCCAACAACAACAGCATCGGCAGCGGTGGCGGCATCGCCGTGGCGACCGCAACGGCAACCGTGGCCAACACGATCATGGCCCTTAACGACACGGGCGTCAACGCTGGCAATGACGACTGCGCGGCGACAGGACCTGGCGCAGCTGTCGTTCCGCAGGGTCGCAACCTCCTCTCGAGCGTTCCAAGCAGCTGCACCGCCTTCACCGTCCCGCCGAACATCGTCCAGGCGAATCCCCACCTCGGCAAGCTCAAGAGCAACGGTGGCCCGACGAAGACGATCGCGCTGCAGAAGGGCTCCAAGGCGATCAATCACGCGGGCGTGGGCGCGACGGCGCGCGATCAGCGTGGTGTGAAGCGCGACTCGAAGCAGGACATCGGCGCCTTCGAGCGGCGCTGAGCGCTCCCCGCGCGCATCCACCCATCGTCGGCGTCGCCCACCTCTCCATCGAGTGGCGAGAAACTCGCCGTATAGGCGACTTTCCCGCCACTCGGCGCGTAAGCGGGACGCCTCGGTAGGCTCGCCGCGCATGGCGCGAATGTCCACCTACTTCCTGCCGACCCTCCGTGACGACCCGGCCGAGGCCGAGGCGCTCTCGCACAAGCTGATGGTGCGCGCCGGCCTGGTGCGCCAGCTCGGCGCGGGGATCTGGACGTGGCTGCCTGCGGGCTACCGGGTGGTGAAGAAGGTCGAGGCCGTCATCCGCGAGGAGATCGACACGATCGGCGGGCAGGAGATGCTGATGCCCGTCCTCCAGCCCGCCGAGCTCTGGAAGGAGAGCGGCCGGTACGCGATCGAAGAGCTCTTCAAGCTGCGCGACCGCAGGGAAGCCGAGCTGGTCCTCGCGATGACGAATGAGGAGAGCCTCACCTTCCACATCGCGCGTGAGATCCGCTCGTACCGCGAGTTGCCGATGATCCTCTACCACCTACAGACGAAGGAGCGTGACGAGCCGCGGCCGCGTGCCGGGGTCCTGCGCACCCGGGAGTTCACGATGAAGGACTCCTACTCGTTCGATCGCGACGACGAGGGGCTCGACCACAGCTACGAGCTCCACATCCAGGCGTACGACCACATCTTCGATCGGTGCGGACTCGACTGGTACCGGGTCGAGTCGGACGTGGGGATGATGGGCGGACTCGGCGCGCACGAGTACATGGCTCCATGCAGGGCGGGCGAGAACGAGGTCGCGCTCGCCCCCGGCTATGCCGCGAACGTCGAGATCGCCGCCGCCGAGGCGCAGCGTGTAGAGCTGCCCCCGGCGCTCGATGAACCCCGCGAGGTGCCGACCCCGGGCCTGATCACGGTCGATGAGGTATCGGGGGCTCTCGGCGTGCCCGCCGGCGCCCTGATCAAGGCGATGCCGGTCGTGGTCGAGGGGAGGGGCATGGTCATCGCCCTCGTGCGCGGCGATCACCGGCTCAACGAGGTCAAGCTTCGCAACGCCCTGGGCGCCGACTTCCGGCAGGCGCAGCCTGATGAGATCGCGACCGAGCTCGGGCCGCCGGGCTTCGTCGGTCCGGTCGGCACGGACCTTCCGGTGCTGAAGGACGCGGCCATCCAGGGCGAGGGCTACGTGTGCGGCGGAAACGCGGCCGACGCGCACCTCATCGGAGTCAGCCCCGGGCGCGATTTCGCCTTCGAGGAAGTCGACGTGCGTTCGGTGGAGCCGGGTGATCTGTCGCCCGCCGGAGACCCCATCGAGCTCGTCCCCGCGATCGAGGTCGGGAACATCTTCAAGCTGGGCACCCGCTACTCGGAGCCGTTCGGCGCGACCTTCCTCGATCAGGAGGGCGCGGAGCATCCGATCGTCATGGGGTGCTACGGCATCGGCTCCGCCCGGATCATCGCCGCGGCGATCGAGCAGGGCGCCGACGAGCGAGGCATCGTCTGGCCCGCGGCGATCGCTCCGTGGCGCGTCCACATCGCCGCGCTCGGCAAGGAGGGCGACGAGGTTGCGACCGCGGCAGCATCGATCTACGACCAGCTCCGCGAAGAGGGGATCGAGGCGATCCTCGACGATCGCGACGCCGGCCCGGGCGAGAAGCTGACGGATGCCGAGCTCCTGGGCTGTCCGCTGCGAGTCACCGTCGGCCGGCGGACGCTCGCCGAGGGCGAGATCGAGACGCAGGTCAGGCGCACCGGCGAGGAGGGGATGCTGGCGGCGGACGACGTCGCCGCCGTCGCCGAGCTCGCCGCCGGGCTCGAGTAGAGGATGAGCGCACCGCCTTCCTCCGGGCGGCCCGGCCCGCGGGCGCGCGGCTTCCGGCGCCTCACCGGCCTCGATCGCTCGGGTCCGCTTCCTTCGGCTACTCGCAAGGGGCAGCCACTCCACCCGCTGACGATTCCCAACCTGGTCGGCTTCGCACGCCTTGCCGCGATTCCGGTCTTCCTGTATCTCGCCTTCGATTCGGGCGACGGGCGCTCGACGCCGGCGACCGCGCTCTTCCTGTTCATCACAGCGGGCGACTATCTGGACGGCTTCCTTGCGCGCGCCACCGGGCAGTACAGCCGGCTGGGCGCCCTGATGGATCCCGCCATCGACCGCCTCTCGGCGCTCTCCGGCGCCGCGGTCTGCTGGCACTTCGAGCTCCTGCCGCGGTGGGCACTGGTCGTGCTCTTGGTCCGCGAGGTCACCACGGTCGTGCTCGCCGAGCTGGCCCTGCGGCGCGGCCTCGACCTCGAGATCAGCTGGGTCGGGCGCCTCGGGACCTTCGGCGTCTTCGGCGGTCTCTTCTGGTCACTCGCGATCGAGAGCTGGGTGACGGTAGCCCTCTTCCTCGTGGGTCTCGCGCTCGGCATCTACGCAACCGCTCTATACGCGGCGGCGGGCCTGCGCGCGGTGCGCCGCTGAGCACGACCGCCGCGCCGCGGCGACGCACCTATTGGTGCACCACCCTCAAGCTCTACTTGACGTTGCCGGAGCGCGCCTATAATCCGGCCACCCCGTGATGCGGGCCCATCCGTCCGCAAGAGAAGGAGCAGCATGGAGGAAACCTTTCCCGACGTCGGCGCAATGAGCGATCAGGAGCTGAAGGAGCTCATCGATCGGCTCACCGATGAGGAGCGCGAGGTCTCCTATCGGCGTCGCCTCCTGCACGGCAAGATCGACATCCTGCGTGCCGAGCTCGTCAACCGGCTGAAGGCCAAGCGCGAGGCCGGCGATGCGCTCATCACCGGCGACGACGTCCAGACGCTCACCGACATCCTGCTCGGCAAGGTCGAGCGCCCGACGGAGGAAGAGACCGCCTAGTCCAGGCGGGCCATCGAGGAGCGGAGGGATGGCTGTGCACTGCCCCGAATGCGGCTTCGTCAACGCCGAGGGAGCGAACTACTGCCAGAAGTGCGGTGCCTACCTCGCGCGGCCCGAGGGCGACGCCGAGGGCGACGCGGGGAGCACGGTCACCTACAAGATGAACGAGGAGACCGGCGAGTACCAGCCCGTCGACATCGACGAGGAGGTGGCTCACGCCGGCGCCGCGCTGGTCATCCGCTCGGGCGGTGGCCGTGCCGGAGAGAGCTTCACGATCGAGGGTGAGCGGATGTCGATCGGCCGCACGCCCGACGCCGACGTCTTCCTCGATGACGTGACCGTCTCGCGCAACCACGCGCTGCTGGTCGAGCGCCAGGACGGCCATTACATCGACGACCTCGGCTCCCTGAACGGCACGTACGTGAACCGTCGCCGCATCGAATCGCACCGACTCGAGGACGGCGACGAGATCCAGATCGGCAAGTACAAGCTCAGCTACTTGGAGAAATAGACCCATGGCAGTGGCAATGCGAAGAGATCCCGGAAGGCGCGAGGGCGGTTCCCCCGGCGGACGATCGGAGCCGTCTGACTCCCGTCCGCGCAAGGCGCTCACGATCGGTGCGGTCGCAAAGATCCTGAGCGCCGAGTTCGACGACATCTCGATCTCGAAGATCCGCTACCTCGAGGATCAGAAGCTGCTCGCCCCACGGCGAACCGCGGGCGGCTATCGGCTCTACAGCCAGACGGACGTCGAGCGCCTGCGCGCGATCCTGCGGATGCAGCGCGACGAGTTCCTGCCGCTCCGCGTGATTCGCCAGGAACTCGCAAGCGGCGACTTCACCAAGCCGCGAAAGGATTCCGGGGGTGCCACGCGGCGCGCAATGTCGGTCGAGTCGTCCGTGTCGACCCTGACGCCTGAGGAGCTCGTCGATCGCGCGAACATCACCGAAGCGTTCCTGCGTGAGCTTCAGGAGTTCGGGATCGTCCAGCCCATGCGGCGGGACGGGCGCCTCACCTTCGACGAGACCGACCTCGAGATCGCCCGCGCCGCCGCGGAGCTCTCGCATTTCGGCGTGGGCGGCCGCAACCTCCGCGTGTTCCGCAGCTCCGCGGATCGGGAGGCGGCTCTGCTCGAGCAGTTGCTCGGGGCCTCGCTTCGCTCCCGCAGCCAGGCCCGGCGCAAGGAGGCGCTCGAGAACCTCGAGAGCCTCGCGGCCATCTGCGGGCATCTGAAGCAGCTCCTCCTGGTTCGGGACCTCCGCAGGCTCAAGGGCTCGGAGTAGCGGCCGGCGGGCGGCTGGGCGGGCCTCTTGCCCCGCGTATCCCGCAACAGGGTGATCGCCGCGCCGCCGCAGCAGGTCTGGGAGCTCGTGGCGGATCCCCACCACATGCCGCGCTGGTGGCCCCTTGCGGTGCGAGTCGAGGACGTGCGCGAGGCCGACAACGGCGAACTGGCATGGACGGTGGTGCTGAGGACGGACCGGGGGACGACCGTGCGGGCGGATTTCAAGCGCGACCAGGATGAACCGGGAGCCCTGTTCGGCTGGGCGCAGGAGGTCGAGGGCACACCGTTCGCACGGATCCTCAAGTCAGCGTCGGTGCAGGTGGCTCTCGCCGCGGACGGCTCAGGGACGCGGGTCGAGTTGACCAGCGATGAGGCGCTGCGTGGAATGTCACGCCTGGGCGGCTCGATGATCCGCAGTGCCGCGCGCCGCCGCCTTGACGAGGCGCTCGACGGCATCGAGCGGGCGCTCGTCGGCGAGGCGGGGTGATGGAAGACCTGACCGCTCCGGCGACGCGATGGTGGGGTTGGGGGGACCCCGAACGCCGGCTCGAGCTGAACTCGAGTGCGCTGCAGATGCTTCGCACCGAGGTCGGATCCGCCGAGCCGGCCGAGCGTGTCGCGATCGAGGCGGTCGGGATGCCCGAGCCGCGGCCCCTGCCGCCCGAGCTCGCAGCCGCCGTGGGCGATGAGGCACTCCATGCCGGTCGTGAGCACCGCCTGCGGCGAGCGGGCGGCAAGAGCTATCCGGACCTGGTGCGCATGCGGACGGGCCGGCTCGAGGACGCTCCGGATGCCGTCGTGCTCCCGGCCTCACACGACGAGGTCGCCGCTGCGCTCGCGGCCTGCGCGAGGACGGGCGTTGCCGTCGTCCCCTTCGGCGGCGGCACGAGCGTCGTCGGCGGGGTCGAGCCGATTCGCGGGCGATTCGAGCACCTGATCGCCCTCGATCTGCGGCGGATGCGCGATGTCCACGTGGATCGCACCTCGCTGACGGCAAGGCTCGGGGCGGGCCTGCGGGGCCCTGAGGCTGAGGCTGCCCTCAACGAGCAGGGGCTGACCCTGGGGCACTTTCCCCAGTCGTTCGAGTACGGGACGATCGGCGGCTTTGCCGCCACGCGCTCGGCGGGCCAGGCTTCGAGCGGTTACGGGCGCTTCGACGAGCTCGTCACGCAGATCCGCATGGCGACCCCCGGCGGCGAGCTCCGCACGCTCGAGACGCCGCATTCGGCGGCAGGCCCGGCGCTGCGCCAGGTCGTGGTGGGATCCGAGGGCGTGCTCGGTGTGATCACCGATGTCGCGGTGCGAGTCCGCCCGCTGCCCGCCGCCCGCCGCTATGAGGGCTGGTTCGCTCCCTCGTTCGAGGCCGGCTGCGAGGCCGTGCGCGCGCTGGCGCAGGCGGGTGCCCTGCCCGATGTGATCCGCGTCTCGGATGAGGCGGAGACGCGCGTCTCGCTCGGCCTCTCGGGCACGGCCGGCGTTGCAAGCCGTGCGCTCGAGGCCTACCTGCGCTTGCGCGGGGTCGACGAGGGCTGCCTCGTGATCTGCGGCTGGGAGGGCGATCGGGGCTCCGTTGACCGCCGCCGCGCGGGCTCGACCCGCCTGCTCAAGCGCGGCGGTCTTGTCGCCGTCGGGGATGCGCCGGGGCGCTCGTGGGAGCGCGGTCGTTACGACGGGCCCTACCTGCGCGATGAGCTGCTCGACCTCGGCTACATGGTCGAGACGCTCGAGACGGCCCACACCTGGTCGCGCCTGTCCGACCTCTACACCGCCGTCGCCGACGCCATCCGGGGCGGCCTCGACGCGCAGGGGTCGCCGGGCCTTGCCTTCTGCCACCTCTCACACGCGTATCCCGACGGCGCCTCGCTCTACTACACCTTCATCGCGCCCAGGCTCCCGGGCGCCGAGATCGAGCAGTGGCGGGCCGTGAAGGCGGCCGCCTGTGAGGCGATCGTGGGAGCCGGGGGGACGATCACCCATCACCACGCCGTCGGCCGCGATCACGCGCCGTTCATGCGGGCCGAGGTCGGCGAGCTCGGGCTGGAATCCCTCCGCGCCGTCAAGGAGCGCCTCGATCCCGCAGGGATCATGAATCCCGGCAAGCTGATCCCGGCGTAGCGTCCGCCCGCGTCCAGTGGCGGGCACAGACAACGGGCACGTGGGGAAGCACGCTCCTGCGCGGTCGCAGATGAGCTGCGATTGGCGCTTTTTCGTCGTCTATCGACGATGAGGGGCCAGCGGGAGGCGGGTCACTCCGCGCGGCCCGAGGAACGCCTCGAAGCTGCGCCCTTAGTGCGAATCCGCCCCGCCGCTACCCGCTGCCCGAGCCCGCGCTCGGGGCCGCGGCGGCCTTCGGGACCGTGCCGCGTGCGATCGCCTGCCCCGGGACGTCGATGACGAGGGTCTTGTCCTTGCTCGCCTTCTGAATCGCGGCAGCCACGGTCTGGTTGGGAGCGAGGGATACCTCGACGTACTGCGCGCGTGCGATCAGCGAGACCACCGGCGCTGGGATGTCGATGCGGTTGTCGTAGCTGCCGTCTTGAGTGACGTTCTGGAGAGGCGCCAGCGGATAGCCCTTCGTGGGCGAGAACAGGAACCAGACGATGTAGGTCTGCCCGTTCGGGGCAGCCTCCAGGTTCCGCATCTGCAGATCGAGATACGGCGTCGTGCCGCCGGATATCCCGACCGTTGCGAGTCCGGCGGCGTCACCGTTGTCGACCGGCTGCAGCGGGACCCGCGCAATCGCCTGGTCCCCGCCGGTTCCAGTCGTCGTCGAGCTGGTCGTACCGGCGTTCGTGGTCGTGGCGCTCGACTCGTCCGAGCCACCGCTGAAGACGCCGGCGATCGCCAGCACGACGAGGACGAGGATGATCGCGGCGCTGCCGAGGATCGCGACGAGGCGCGTCTGGCTGGCGGTGAGTCGAGTCGAGCGCTCGCCGGCCGGCGATGGCGTCTCCGTCGCCCGTGACTCGTCGGCGGTCTCCGTCACCGGGGCGCCCTTGCGCAGGAAGCGGCCGCCGCGAGGCTCGCCCGGAAGACGGGGAAGCTCGGCCTGCGGCGCGATCTCGCCGAGCTTCTCGAGCAGGTCGGAGGCGAGCCGGTGATCGTCCGGGTTCTCCTTGAGATGACGGACGGCGTCGGCGCGGCCGATCGGATCCGCCTGACCGAGAAGCCAGTCGGTGAGGCCGACGTTCCGATCCGGGTCCGCGCCGCCGAGCTCCGTGAGCGCGGCGCGCGCACGAGTGCGCACCTCCGCCTCGGGGATGTCCAGCAGCCCGGCAAGGTCGGCGTAGCTCTGCCCGCGCTCGAGCAGCAGCTGGACCAGTGCCTTCTGGTCGGCGGTCAGGGCCATTACCGAAGCCTACGAGGTGCGGTGTGCGGGCGATGCAGGGGAACCGGCGCATGCAAGCGGAATGCGAGGTACTTTCGAATTGTGCTGGACGCATTCGCGGCAGCCGCATGGAGGCGTCCCTGGCGCGTACTTGCGCTCGCCGGGGTAGTCCTCGCAGCCGCTGTTGCGCTTGCAGTCGGGGCGCCTGAACGCCTCGGCATCGGGTCCACTCAGCTCGACGAGAAGGCCGGGCCGGACCTGGTCGTCGTGACCGAGGGGCGGATCCCGGCCAACTCCCGCGTCTACCAGGTCGCGCTGCACGTGGTCGCCACCGGGATCGAGGCCGATCCGGGCGTCGATACCGCGCGCCCGGCAAAGGCGCCTCCAGGCGCCCGCACAGCGGGAATCGAGGTCGACCTCGCCGCAAGCGACGAGGGTGACCGCCAGGCGGCAATCGCGCGCATCTCCAAGAACCTCGATCCTGGGCCGCTCCACGTCGCCTTCAGCGGCGAAACGGCGACCCTGAGCGCCGGGCGGGACTCGCTCGGCGGCGACCTCTGGCGTCTGGAACTCCTCGTGATCCCGCTGGCTCTGATGATCCTCGCGGGAGCCATCGGCCTGCGCCTGATCGCCGCGCCGATCGCCACAGCGGCGTTCGCTATCGCAGGCACCCTTGCGCTGTTCCGCATGTTGGGCGGGATCGCCGATCCCTCGCTTCTCGGCGCCGGCGCCGGCGCGATCGTCGGCCTGGTGCTCGGGATCGAGCTGCCCGTGCGCCTGGCCGGCCGCTGCCGCGAGGAGGCGGACCTTGCCGCGGGCGCGTCCCCGCTCGCGCGCGCGCTGCATGGGGCCGGGCCGACGCACGGCTTCGTGGCTCTCACCGCGGCGCTCGGCGCTGCCGGGATCCTGGCGACGCCGCTTCCGCAGGCGCCCTCAATCGCCCTGGGCTGCGCCCTCGCCGCGGGGCTGGCCGCGGCTGCCGCGCTTGTCGTGACGCCGCCCCTGCTGGCGCTGGAGCTGCAGGCTCGGTCGCGGGTCGATGCCGGCGAGGATCTGGACCGGGCACCCTCCGAGCGCATTCTTCCCCGCATTCTCTCCGCCGTTGCCGGCATGCTTGGACGGACCCCTGTGCGCGCGGCGGTGACCGTCGTCACCGGCGTCCTCGTCTGCCTCGCCCTCGCATCACCGGCGATCGATGCCCAAACGCGCCCGTTCGACGTGACAGACCTGCCTGCGTCGGCTGCTCCCGCCAAGGCCGTGAAGGCGCTTGCCGCAGCTTCCACCGATGCACGCAGACATGGACGTGCGGCGCCGCCGGATGCGAAGCGCTTCGACCCTCAGCAGTCGCTGGCCCCCGATCTGCCGCCTGCCGCGGTCTTCGCAGCCGTGCTCATCGCGGTCGCGTTCATCACGCGGGTCCGGTCACGGCGCATGGTGCTCCTGGCGGTCGGCGCGCTGCTGCCGGCGGCCGCCGGAATCGGCTTTGCCGTGCTCGTGTTCGGCAACGGGACCCTTGCCGGGCTGTTCGGACATGCGCGTCAGGGGCCGCTTGACACGGGCGCGCTGGCCGTCGCCGCCACGGCTCTGGTCGCGACCGCAGCCGCCCGTTGCGCGGCAACGCTCGATGTCGTTAGCGAGGAACGCCGGCTCGATCCCGGGCCGGCGGGCGTCGGCGAGCGAGCGGCGGTCCAGGTCCTGCCTGGAGCCGTCGCGGCGACCCTGATCGCCGTCGCGGCCGCCGGCGCAATCGGTGGGGCCGATCTCTACGCCGCTCGCGAGCTCGGACTGACCTTGGCCGCCGGACTCACCGCTGACCTGCTCCTCATCCGCGGCCCTGCGCTCATCGGACTCGCTCGCTGGGGCGAGTCGCACCGGCGCCACCCGGCACGGCGCCGCCTGTCGCTAGGGTGGCGACCGTGGCGGACCGGGACACGACACCCACTGGACGAGACGGCCTCGGAGAGCTGATCGGGCTCGAGTACGTCTCGAGCGACGACGGCGAGGTGCGAGCGCGACTACCCGTCAGCCCCAGTGTCTGCCAGCCGTTTGGCCTCGTCCACGGCGGTGTCTACTCGGCAATCGCCGAGAGCATCTGCTCTGCGGCCACGTGGGCGGCCGTCCGCGACCAGGGCATGGCTGCCATGGGCCAATCGAACAGCGCCACGTTCCTGCGCCCGATCACTGAGGGGCACGTCAATGCCACCGCACGGACGCGCCATCAGGGCCGCACGACATGGATCTGGGACGTCGAGTTGACCGATGACTCCGACCGCCTGTGCGCCCTCGTGCGGATGACGGTCGCGGTGCGGCCGGTGCCGGCCGGACGCTAGCCTCAGCCTCGGAACCGATTGGTGATCGGCAGGCGCCGGTCCCGGCCGAACGCCTTCGGCGTGATCTTGATCCCCGGCGGCGCCTGACGGCGCTTGTACTCGGAGCGATCGACCATGGCGAGGACCTGGTCGACGACCTCCGGCGCTGCACCGTCGGCGATGATCTCCTCGCGTCCACGGTCGCCCTCCACGTACGCCGCCAGGATGGGGTCGAGCACCTCGTACGGGGGAAGCGAGTCATCGTCGCGCTGGTCCGGCCGCAGCTCGGCCGAGGGAGCGCGCTCGAGCACGCTCGCCGGCACCAGTTCGCGGCCCTCGCGCTGGTTCCGGTAACGCACGAGGTCGTAGACCAGGGTCTTGGGCACGTCCTTGATCACGGCGAATCCGCCCGCCATGTCGCCGTAGAGCGTGGCGTATCCGACCGACATCTCGCTCTTGTTGCCGGTTGTCAGGACGAGCCAGCCGCTGCGATTCGAGAGGGCCATCATCAGGTTCCCGCGGATGCGAGCCTGAAGGTTCTCGGTCGTGAGGTCATCCGCGGTCGCGATGCCCGCAGTGCCCGTTTCGGTCGCGTGAGCCGGAGGCGGCACCGCCGCGTCGCCAGGAAGGATCGCCGCGTAGGCGTCCATCGCGGACTCGATCGGGATCTCGATCAGCTCTGCGCCGAGGTTCGCCGCGATGGCCCGGGCGTCTGCCTGCGTCTCGGCGCTCGAATGGGGTGAGGGCATGACGACGCAGGTGACGCGGTCGGGGCCGAGGGCGTCGGCCGCAATCAGGGCGACGAGGGCGGAGTCGATCCCCCCGGAGACCGCGACGAGCACCCGCTCGAAGCCGTTCTTATGCACGTAGTCGCGCAGGCCCAGCTCAAGGGCCGCGTAGACCTCGGCGCAGTCGTCAAGGACGGCGGCCAGCGGGGCCTCGACGCGCCCGCCGGGGTGGGGGAGGTCGAACCGCGCCAGGACCGGAGGCGCGCCGCCCGCCGGCAGGAGCTCCGGGCCGACGTCGTCAGCGGTTCGAGTGCCGGAGGCGCTCACGTGGAGCTCCAGATCGCAGACGAGGAGGTCCTCGGCGAACTGCCGGGCGCGGGCGACGGTTTCGCCGCGGTCGGAGATGACCACTGAATGGCCGTCGAAGACCAGCTCGTCCTGCCCGCCGACCGTGTTGCACAGCGCGTAGGACGCACCGGTCTCCCGTGCGCGGTCGGCCACCATGCCCTCCCGGAACACTCCCCTGCCACGGTGATAGGGCGAGGCGGACGGATTCACGATGAGGCTCGCCCCCGCGAGCGCCTCGACGGACGCGGGCGGCCCGGGGAACCAGATGTCCTCGCAGATGGTCAGGCCGATTCGCCCGCCACCGATCTCGATCAGCGCCGGCCCCGGCCCCGGCTCGAAGTACCGTCGCTCGTCGAAGACGCCGTAGTTCGGGAGCAGGCACTTGTAGTAGGTGCCGTGAACCTGGCCGTCGGCGAGGATCGCAGCGGCGTTGCGAACCCCGCCATCGCGCTGCGGGAAGCCCACGAGCGAAACGATGCCCGCGGATGCCTCGGCGATCCCGGGCAGGGCGTTGGCACACGCTTCGAGGAATTGAGGCTTCAGCAGGAGATCCTCCGCCGGGTAGCCGCTCAGGACGAGCTCGGGGAAGACGACGATCTGCGCTCCGGCCTCCCGGGCCCGGCCGATCCACTCGCGCACGAGCGCGGCGTTGCCATCGACGTCGCCCACGGTTGCGTTGACCTGGGCGAGTGCGATCCGCACGGGAACGGTTTCAAGAGCCATTCCTGAAGTATCACGACCCGGCCAGCGACGCACGCAGAGCAGTGAGGCGGGCACACGAGCTCCGCAAGTCGGCCGCAGGGATCTGACCCCTGCGGACGGCGCCGGTCAGCGCGTCCACGACGCGCGGGTTGCGCTCGAGGGCGAACAGCAGGACGTCAGCTCCCGCTGCCGTGGCCTCGACCGCGGCCCGAGGCGCGGACTCAGCCACGGCCCCAGCGCCGAGGTCGTCCGTGATGACGACGCCCGCGTAGCCGAGCCGACCGCGCAGGAGCCCGTGGACGACGCGCCGGGAGAACGCCGCCGGCTGCTGCGCGCCGTACGCGGGATACGAGGCCAGGCCCACCATGACGAGGTCGATTCCGGTGTCGGCCGCCGCCGCGAAGGGCTCCAGGTCGCTCCGGAGGTCGGCGCGGGAGGCGTCGATCGCGCTCGATGACTCGTCGGTGCTGATCGCCGAGCGCCCGAGTCCCGGGAAGTGCTTCGCGGTTGCGGCCACGCCCTGGCCCCGCAGGCCGGCCGCAAACGCCGATCCCAGGCGCGAGACCTCGGCCGGATCGGACCCGAACGAGCGCGCGGCGATCGCCGAGCCGGGATGGGCCAGGTCGAGCACCGGGGCGAGGTCCACGTTCACGCCGACACCGCGGAGGTAGCGGCCGGTGGCCGTGCCTTCACGGCGGGCGAGCGTCGGGGTGTCCAGGTCGGCCGGTGCCCGGCTGGGCGGGCCGGCCGGGAACCGCTTGACCGTGCCGCCCTCCTGATCGGTTGCGACCAGGAGGGGAGGTTCTCCCGCTCGCTCGGCGACCGCCTGAAGGCGCCGGACCGATGCCCGCAGCGAGCCGACGTTCACCTCCCCGGTCACCGGATCGGCGGCCGGAAACAGGATGACGCCGCCGACGAGCCCATCGCGAACGCGCTGCTCGAGGCCCCGGTCGCGAACGCCGTCCCAGCGCACCATGAGCTTCATGCCCGCGAGCCGGCGCATCACGGCCGGCGAGGCGCCGCGGCACGCCTGCGGCAGCCGCGCAGACGCGGGTGTGGGCCCGCC
>JBKPNZ010000009.1:0-118606 GCA_046732895.1 Actinomycetota bacterium | reverse complement strand
GTCGGGTCGTGGAAAACGTGGAATACGGCCCGAGTCGGCGAAACAACCATCGCGTCCTTCCGCGACGCTTCGTTGCGGCACGCACCCAGGTGGCGCGAAGCGTCGGGAAGTCGTCAGACGGGCGACTTCCAGGGTAGAGGCACTCCCGCCTTTTCCAGCGGATGCGAGAGGCCATCTCCGTGAATTACTGCGCATTGTGCGGAGTAACGATGCCCAACGGGATCGGCCCGAAGCTGGTAAGGCTTCGATCCGCGGTTACGCGAGCGCGTTCTCGCGCGCGCGGAGACCCAACATCGGGGTGGAGCGGGGCTCGAGCACAAACGTCTGGACGACGATGTCCTCGTCGACGTCGTAGTCCGCGAGAAAGGCGGAGACGTGCCGCCCCGTCAACCGCTCGACGATCCCGTTCGCATCCTCGCGGAACTTTCGCTGCATCACCTGCCGCACGCGGCGCACCAGCGCCTCCTCGCCCTCGTCCGCGAGCGTGTGCTCCGCCTTGGTCATCGTGCGACGCAGCACCACGACCACGAGGTCCTCGTGGACGTACGTGCGCGCGTGGGATGGGCCACGGCCGTTGTAGACCTTGAGGAGGTTCACCATCGCCCGCGAGACGTCGCGAATCAGGTTGCCGTCGCGGATCAGGTCCTGGCTTGATTCGCCGGACTGGGTCGCCATGGGCCGTCTCCGATCTCCCGGAGTGGTCGTCTCGCCGGAAGCTATCGACGCTGGGCGGGGCTCACTTCTTCTGGCCGGCAGTTCCAACATCCCAAGAGTAGCGCAATAGGGGTTGCGGCAATGGCTATTGCGGCAATGGCTATTGCAGCAATAGGGGTTGCGGCAATGGATATTGCTGAAGAGTAGTTTTCGGATCATCGTGGCTGGAACGACAGACCCGAGCAACGACGAATTCCTCGAAGCTCTAACGGCGCTCGAGGAAGTCCTCGCCGATAACGGAAGGCGCGCAAGCCTGATCAAGAAGCGGATCGCGCAGGTCCGGCGCTTGCGGGCGAAGGATGTGCCCTACACCGAGCTCGTCGCCAGCGAGGACGGACCACTCATCGTGCACCTCCTCACACAGAGCTCGGTGGCGCTCGACACCTCTGGAGCGAACGTCCGTCGAGCCGAGGCGGAGGCGCTCTACGCCGAGGGCCTGACGATGGAGCAGATCGCAAAGAACTTCGGTGTCACCCGGCAACGCGTGTCTGCGCTCCTGCGCAACAGCCGCAAGGACCCACGGCCTGGCATGGAGCCCTAGAACGAGCGAAGGCCCCGGCGGAACCGAGGCCTTCGCTCATGGGTCACTTGTTGCCTCAACTAGCAGTTCGGCCACGCGTCATAGGGCACGTTGGCCGCGGCGGCATCCTGCACGGCCGGGGGCGCCGAGGCGGGGTTCGTTCCCTCATAGCCAGACGGCGCGTAGGCGTCCCAGGTTGACTGGTCGAACTGGTAAGCGCCGTAGTAGCCGGCGGGGTTGACAGCGCCATAGTCGCCACCGGACTCACAGGCGACGGTCGAGCTGGAGGTGCTCGAGTACGTCGAGGTGGTCGCGGCGGTGGTATCGGTCGTCGTCGTCGTCGGCTCGGCCGGGTTGAGAGCGGCCGCCATCTTCTCGGCGGATGACTGGACCTCGCCCTGAGTTGCCTCACGGACGTGGCCGTCGTGCTCGCGGTAGCCGTCGCGAACGATGTCGCGGCCGGCTGACTTCAGCCCGAACTCCTTGACGTAGTGGTCGCGGAGCTGCTCATATCGCTTTTCATAGGACGCCAGCTGATGTGAGTTCGTCTCACGCTGGGCGCCGATTGCGCTCGCGGGAAGGACGACGAGAGCCGTGCCGACCGCGATCGCGGCGATGCGGTTACGCATCAACTAGATCCACCTCCTTGGTGGGTCGCTTGCGTCAGAACCGACCGCGCACCGGGGAGCAAAGAGCCGCCGCAGGGCGGCCGCCCGGCCCGATGCGAACATGCATTCGATCCTTCGGACCCGGCATGTGTACCCATCGATCCTGGAAAGAACTGTGATCTCGCTCACACTTCGCTAATGAAATGCTCACATCTTGCTCACACTTCTCGAGCCCCGACGACCCGCGTGGAGTCGCGCCCGCGCGCTCGCTAAAATCCGAGTCCGCAGGTAGGAATAACGTGACGAGAAGCACTTGAGCGAAGGCACAGCCACAACCCTCACCGTCTGCCCCGTCGACGAGCTCGCCGAGGGCGAGATGCGTCTGGTCGAGACCGACGGCCGCAAGATCGGCGTCTTCCATTGCGTCGGCGGCGAGCTCGTCGCGATCGAGGATCGCTGCTCGCACGACGACGGCCCGCTCGCCGAGGGTGAGTTCGACGCCGCCGCCTGTACAGTGGAGTGCCCGCGTCACGGATCCCTCTTCGACCTTCGAAGCGGGCGTCCGAGGACCCTTCCGGCCTACCGACCGGTGGAGACGTTCGAAGTCCGCGTCGACAACGGCGAAGTGAAGCTCGACCTTTAGGAGCCCAGATGGCCACGCCTGACACCACGACGAAGCCCCAGCCCTCCGGTAAGCAGCTGACCGAGGCCGAGAGCGCTCTCAAGGGGATCGGCTCCGACTACAAGGAGAAGTTCGGCTTCCACGATCCCGAGACCGGCTACGCCTACAAGGCGCCGAAGGGACTGTCGCGCGAGGTCGTCGAGTCGATCTCCGAGTACAAGTCGGAGCCTCGGTGGATGCGCGACTTCCGCCTGAAGGCTCTCGAGCACTTCATGAACCGCCCCACCCCCACCTGGGGCGGCAACCTCGGGCAGATCGACTTCGATGACATCCACTACTTCGTCCGCGCGTCCGACCGCAACAGCCGCGATTGGAGCGAGGTCCCCGAGGACATCAAGAACACCTTCGACCGGCTCGGGATCCCTGAGGCCGAGCGCAAGTTCCTCGCCGGCGTCGGCGCCCAGTACGAGTCAGAGGTCGTCTACCACCAGGTGAACGAGAAGCTCGAAGCGCAGGGCGTGATCTTCACCGACATGGACACGGCGCTTCGCGAGCACGAGGACCTCGTGCGCGAGTACTGGGCGACGATCATCCCGCCGAACGACAACAAGCTCGCCGCGCTGAACTCGGCGGTCTGGTCCGGCGGCTCCTTCGTCTACGTGCCCAAGGGAGTCAAGGTCGAGATGCCGCTCCAGGCCTACTTCCGCATCAACACGGAGAACATGGGCCAGTTCGAGCGTACGCTGATCATCGCCGAGGAGGGCTCAGACGTCCACTACATCGAGGGCTGCACCGCCCCGGTCTACTCGACGGATTCGCTGCACTCCGCCGTCGTCGAGATCATGGCCAAGCCCGGCGCGAAGGTCCGCTACACGACCGTCCAGAACTGGTCGCAGAACGTCTACAACCTCGTCACCAAGCGCGCCGTCGCGCAGGAGAACGCAACGATGGAGTGGGTCGACTGCAACCTCGGGTCGAAGCTGACGATGAAGTACCCCTCGATCTACCTGCTCGGCGAGAAGGCGCACGGCGAGATCCTCTCGATCGCGTTCGCAGGCTCAGGCCAGCACCAGGACGCCGGCGGCAAGATCATCCACGGCGCCCCGAAGACGACGTCGTCGGTCTTCTCGAAGTCGATCTCGAAGGACGGGGGCCGCGCGACGTACCGCGGGCTGCTCGAGGTCGCCGAGGGCGCCTCGGAGGCGCGCTCGAAGGTCGTCTGCGACGCGCTCCTGCTGGATGAGGACTCGCGCTCGGACACCTATCCGACCATCCGCATCGACGAGAACGACGCCAACGTGGGCCATGAGGCATCGGTCTCGAAGGTCGGCGAGGACCAGCTCTTCTACCTCCAGGCCCACGGCATCGACGAGGACGAGGCGTCGAAGATGATCGTGAACGGCTTCATCGAGCCGATTACGAAGGAGCTCCCGATGGAGTACGCGGTGGAGATGAACCGCCTGATCGAGCTGCAGATGGAAGGCTCCATTGGCTGACGTCGCAGCGGCTGCCGTCGAGCCCGAGTGGCTTTCGAAGAGGCGCCGAGAGGGCGCCTCTTTGGCGAGCGAGCTCGCTCTCCCCACGCAGAAGCAGAAAGGCTGGGAGTTCACCGATCTCGCCGGCCTCGACCTCGACGCCTTCCCGCCTGCAGAGGCGGAGGTCGGGGGCGTGCAGGACGGGATCGACTCCGACGACGGCCCGCCGGTCGTCATGCCGTTGCGCGATGCGGCCGAGCGCCTGCGCGACGTCGTCGCGGACCGGATCGGCTCGATCGTCACCCCCAATGACCCCTTCGTCGCCCGCAACGAGGCTCAGTGGCGCAACGGCCTGATGGTCTACGTCCCCAGGGCGCAGCGTCTCGCCGAGCCCGTGCGCGTGACCGTCCGCCAGCGCGAGGACGGCTCGGCCGTCGCCTGGCGCACCCTGATCGTCCTCGAGGAGGGCGCCGAGGCTGAGGTCTGGGAGCGCTACGAGTCGGCCGACGGCACGACCGGCCTCTTCAACGGCGTCGTCGAGGTCGCCGTCGGGCCCGGCGCGAACCTTCGCTACGTCTGCGAGCAGGAGCTCTCTGACCGCTCGTGGGTCTTCGCGACCCAGCGCGCCGAGGTCGAGCGCGACGCGACCCTCGACTGGGTGGCGCTGGGCTTCGGCTCGGCGCGCGGCAAGGTCAGGATGGAGACCAAGCTCGCCGGCCGCGGCTCATCCGCTCGGGTCACCGGCGCCTACGCCGGGACCGGGGTCCAGCACCTCGACTACGACACGACGCAGGAGCACGCGGCCGAGCACACCACCTCGGACCTCGCGTTCCGTGGCGTGCTCGCCGAGCGGGCGACCGCCGTCTGGCGCGGAATGATCCGCGTCGATCCGGGCGCCCAGCAGACCGACGCCTTCCAGGAGAGCCGCAACCTGCTTCTCTCAGGCGACGCACACGCGGACGCGATCCCCGGGCTCGAGATCGAGGCCGACGACGTCCGCTGCACCCACGCCGCAGCGGTCGCGCAGGTCGACCCCGAGCAGCTCTACTACCTGCGCTCGCGGGGCCTCGGCGAAGCGGCGGCAAAGCGCCTCGTCATCGAGGGCTTCCTCCAGGAGCTCGTGGAGCGCATCCCCGCGGGCGAGGGCCGCGAGCGCCTCGGTGCGGCGCTCGAGCGTCGCCTCGAAGAGCTGCTGGCAGCCGCCTAGCGCGGCTCGTCGTCGCGCTTGGCCCTGCGCTCGCGCAGCGTCGTCGTGATCGCCGAGAACAGGACGATGATCACCGGCACCGCGTAGAGCGGATAGAAGTACCAGTGCCCGAGATGTGCGAGGGGAAGGACCACGGTGTCGAGTATCGCGCAGCTCATGCGTTTGCCTGCGAGAGCAGGAACAGGCCCAGAGTCGTGAAGCCGACCATGAGCGCCAGCATCCAGTACTGCGAGCGCGTGGCCGTCCGCGGATCACCGTAGACCTTGATCGCCCGGTCGTGGGCGAGGACCAGGGCAGTGACGTGCCCGGCGATCAGCGCCCCCACCTGCACGTACCAGATGACGCGGGAGCCGACCAGGCCGTAGTCGATCCCCCCCGAAGCGGTCCCGAAGTAGTCGTGGCCGGTGCCGAACGGGTCGGAGAGGATGTAGGTGAACTGCGCCTGCTCCTGGAAGACGAACAGGCTGAAGTAGTGCGCGGTCAGGTAGGCGAGCGCGATCGGGATGAAGGTGTGGCCAAAGGTCCGGCCGAGCTGCTTGGTGTCGAGCGACCCGCGCACGGTGTGCATCCCGGCGATGCCGAGCCAGTAGAAGCCGGCGATCACCGCGATCATCCCCGCCAGGTAGAACGACTCCGTCAGGCGATGGGCGAAGAGCGGGCCGAGCCCGGCGTCGATCAACTTGTTCGTGGTGTCGAGGATCGGCGTCTGCAGGAGGCCCTCCTGGGCCCCGTCGAACGCCGTGATGCCGATCGTCGTGAGGACGAGGGCAACCGAACCCGGCAGCACGGCCCACTGCGTCGCCGCGGAGAACGCCCGCCGCACGCCAACCCGGTCGTCGCGAACCTCCAGCTTCGAGAGCTGCGAGAACATCCCGAAGTAGACCGAGAACGTCTCGCCCCGCTCGAGCCAGACGTCGATACCGAAGAGCGCCATCGCGAGGAAGGTCCACGCCGTGTAGACGAGGATCGCGATGCCCACCGCGTGCGGCACCAGGCCGACCGCCTGGAAGCCCGTCTGGCTGTAGACGAGCTCGATCCATCCGAAGCCGATGAGGCCGCCGACCGCCGGCCACCGCCCAAGCCACTCCGGATAGCGAAGGGGCGCCTGCGCGGCCTGGCCGGCGACGAGCCGGAAGACGAAGGCGGGTGCGCGGGCGATCGCACCCCACGGATTGAAGGCGCGGAAGAAGTCGCCGACGAGGACGCTCAGCAGGACGCCGCCGAGCCAGACGGTCACGAATACGAAGGTGAGTGAGAAGTTGCGGTCGGGCGCCTCGGTGCCGTTGAGGGCGGTCGCCACGGTCAGGATCAGGAGCAGGGCGCCGATCAGCCCCGCGAGGAACTTCGTGATCGGGCTGACCACCAGGTTCGAGAGCCACTCCGAGACCGGCCGCCAGTCCTCCTCCTCGAACCGGGACTTCGTCCAGACGACGCTGAGTGCCGCGAACGACACGATCAGCACCAGCGACGCCCCCCACGCGAAGAGCCACGCCGGAATCGGCAGATCGGCCCGCGCGCTCAGCGCGTGCGCGTCGGCGACCGCGGGCAGCCCGAGACAGGCGGTGGCGACGGCCCCGAGCGCCGTCACCACCGCCAGCCGGCGGGTCATGCGACCGCCCATGTCAGCCCGGTTCCACCGTGATCTGGGCGATCTGCGTCGCGGTGTCCTCGATCTCGACCTCGAACACCCCGGAGATCGTGGCCGGGACGTTGAACGTCGTCGCGCCACCGGCCTTCACGTCCTGCGGAATGTCGTACCCGTGGAAGTGGATCTCCCACGCGTGGTCGGACTTGACCGTGAACCTGATCGTTCCGCCCTCAGTGAAGGTCAGATCCTGAATGCCGCCGACGGGCTCGCCGTCACGGATCTGGATCACCGGCGTTTTGCCCGTACCGGCATCGGTCGTGGTCGAGGACGAGCTCGAGTCGTCGCCACCGCTCAGGACGGCGAACAGCACGACTGCCACGACGACCACGCCCAACAGGACGAGCGCGGGTCCTCTCCTTACCTCCATCGTTTCTCACTGCTCCTTTCGACACGCGGCGCGTGGCAGCGTGCGAGCCGATGCCACCGGTAATACGGCGGCAGGTTCGTCAGGGGATCGGAGCTGCGGGAGGCGGGCGTCGAGCCAGCCCGAACGCCAGCGTCAGCGAGGCAAGGGGGGCACGAGGTAGGGGAATCGCGGGCGTCGTCGCCGACCTTGGCGCGCGCACGGCGCGCACCGCGCTCGCCGTGGCGTGAATGCACTCTTCGGCGCCCTCCAGAAGCCGGGAGACCAACGCGGCAGCGAAGCCGATGAGAAGCGCACTCGGGATCGCCAGCCAACCACCGGCGCCGAACGCCCCGGCGACACCCGCCGGGTGGCCCGCCGCGAGCACGCCCTCGATCAGCTCCTGGGAGATGAAGACGGCGAGGAGGGCACCCGCATAGAGAAGCGCGCGCTGCCACAGCGCCACGGTCTTCGAGTCACGGCCGCCGAGCGCCCGGACGAGCGTTGCGGCGAGAGCCGTCGCGACGCTCACCGCGACGAGGGGCGGGAGGATGCCGGCGAGATAGGTGTGGCCGTCGGCCGCCAGGACATGCCCCGCGCGATCGCCGAAGGCGAGCTCGTAGCGAAGCTGGTGCACCGCAAGCGCCCCCAGGGTCACCAGCGATGCGGTCCTGGCAACCGCGGGGCCGCGGGTTGCGTGGCCGAATCGTGCGATCACGGAGGGCGGAAGCTTACGGACTCACTCTGAGCTGGGCGACAGCGATGTGAGTGGCCGTGTTGATCAGCGCGAAGTTCCCGGGCCGGCTTGCCTTGAAGCGGATCGGCGTCGGGCTGGATGCCGGGATCGTGCGCGTGATGCCGTATCCGATCAGCTCGACGCTGACCGCGCCATCGGAGTTGATCGTGAGCGTCACGGTGTCGCCCTGGCTCGCGTCCACGTGCGCCGGACCGCTCTCGGGAGGGGCGCCCCCCACCACCTGAACGTTCGCCGCGACCGATCCGGGCTCGGGCTCGCCACCGCCTTGGCGATGCTCGCCAGAGCCGCCGCCGCCCCTCGACTGGCTCGCAGCTGCCCCTCCCCCTGACGAGATTGACGCCGAATCGATCGTCTCCTCGCTGAAGACGAAGACGAAGACCGCGACGATCCCGACCCCGAGCACCAGGCCCACCACCACGCCAACGATCCGGTCGCCCCACATGCGCGCGAGCGTACCGCCCGGCGCCGGACGCGAGCGTCAGCTCGTGGTCGCGTCCTCCTCCTAGTGGTGGTACTCGTGAACGACGGCGTGGCCCTTGCCGCGGGCGATCATGTAGCGGTTCGCCCAGAAGGCGAAGGGATAGGCGATCGCGAATCCCGCGGCGATGCTCCCGTAGAACAGCGCGTCGCCAAGGCCCGCTTCCATCGCGCCGGGCCAGACGACGACCGTCAGGTTGTCGATCGCCTCCATGATCGTGATCGAAACGGTGTCGGCCGCAAGCGCCGTCGAGACGATCGCTCCCGCGGGAAGCCCTGCCTTGAGCAATGGCCTCGCCGTCAGGCTGAAGCCGAAGACGTACGCAAGGGCGATCGCGAGCACGATCTGCGGCGCGTTCCCCCAGCCGAGCGCCGTGGCGATCGCCATCCCGACGACCTCGCCGATCGCGCACCCGGTCAGGCAGTGGGTGGTCGCACTGACCGCGAGGCGGTTGAGATCAGAACGGTGCTCGGCAGTGTGTGTAGTGGCCTCCATCCTCAGCTCCGAAGTAAGCGTGACGCAAAGGAGGGGATAATACCCCATAGGGGTATTCGTGGTCTCACATCGCGGGATACTTCGTTGCGGTGCCGCAGGAGATGAAAAGTCTCGAATGAGGCTCTGGGTCAGCATCGCGTTAGCTGTGGGCGCGACGGCGCCGATCTCGGCCTGCGGGGGTGCTGAGCAGCATGAGATCAAGAGCGGACTTGCCGACGCGAGATCATTCACCGACTACCCGCTCTACTACCTCGGCGGCTCCTTCCAAGACCTCCCGATGACTTTCGCCGGCCTTGGGCCGGGAAGTGGAACGCGCGAGCGCCGCGCGTGGGATTTCGTCTACGGCGACTGCACGCCGTCAGGTGGTGATGAAGCCAGCTGCCGGCCGCCTCTAGACGTACAGAACTGGAGCATCTGCAGGCGGTTTCCGGCCCTCTACTCTGGGTCTACGCCCGAGACATCGCCGATGCGTGGTGCGCAGACCCTCCCCGCAGGCGGTGGGCTGGATGTCTACACGGGGCACACAACGGTGGTCATCTTCGGTCGGCATAAGTCAGCCGTCCTTCGATCGCTGAAACCCCTTAACGGCGACGCCGCGCCAGGCGCACTACCCCCGCCTGCACCGGGCTCGCTTGAAGGCAAGCTCCCCTGCCAAGCTCAGATACTGCACCGCTTCTCTGACTAGGCGGCGACGCGACAGCTGACTGTCGGACTAGACGCCGTCGAGCAGGCGCCAGTTGGCGCGCAGGGCCGACTCGGCCGCGGCGACGATCCGGTCCTCGTCGCCCTCGTCCGCGATCTCCTCGATCAGCTCGCGGACCTCGGCGGCGTGCTCAACGTCACGGCCCTCGTGGACACGGAAGTACGACGTCCCGGACCCGTCCTCGAATCCGTAGGAGCCGAGCAGCCCCTCGCGCTTCGTACGCGAGATCTCCGGCTGCCCGCTCTCGATCGCATAGAGGCGTGCGAGGACGTCGAGGGCATCGCCGTCCTGAGCCCAGGTGCGCACGCATTCGCGCGTCTCGGCGGTGGGCTCGTCGGATGCGTTGCCACCAGCGGCGTCGACGAAGCCGTCCCAGAGGCGCACATGGGCGAGCTCCTCGGCGGCGTGACGGCGGAGGTCATCGTGCTCAGGAAGCGCGTCGGCTGCGGCCGCGCTCATCGTTGCGATCGCAGTGACCGCGTGCCGGTACTGGCCCGAGTAGCGGGCCAGCTCATCCGAGCTCAGCTCCCCCTGGCTCCAGCGGCGGTAGAAGGGATGGCGCAGAACGTTCCAGCGCTCCCTGCTCGACTCGATCCTCTCCCACATTCCTGCGCTCATTGGGTCCTCCCCCTTCGACTCCGGCGAGCGCCGAGCATATCCACACGCGCGGCGCGCCCCTGACGCGGCCTCTACGATTCTCGCTCCTTGCGCCCGCCGCGCGCCGACATCGCCGCGCCCGAGCTGCCCGCCGAGATCGAGTGGATCGGCGACCGCCCGCCGCGCATGCCCCTGCTCACCGCCCGCGCCCCGGTCCTCGTCCACTTCTTCGACTTCGCGCAGCTGAACAGCCTGCGCACCCTCCCCTACATGCGCGCCTGGCATGAGCGCTACGCGGAGGCCGGGCTCACCGTCCTCGGGGTTCACTCACCCCGCTTCCCGTTCGGCGCCGACCCGACGGTGCTTGGCGACGCGCTCGGCCGGCTCGAGATCGCCCATCCCGTCGCGAACGACGCCGCCCACGCCCTATGGCACGCCTACGGCTGCGAGGGATGGCCCTCGCTCTTTCTCTGGTCGAAGGGTGGTGCGCTGGCGTGGTTTCACTTCGGCGAGGGTGAGTATCTGGCAACCGAGGAGGCGATCCAGTCCGAGCTCCGTCAGGCCGGGTACGAGGGGAGCTTGCCGGACCCCATGGAGCCCCTGCGGCCCACCGATGCGCCCCGAGCGCTGGTCACGGCGCCGAGCGCGGAGATCTTTCCCGGAGGCTCGCTCGAGACGCCTTGGACCGGCGGGGAGGGCGACGAGATCGAGGTCGAGTACGCGGCGGGCGGTGCCTATCTGACCGCCGACGGGAAAGGGCTCGTGGAGGTGGCGCTCGACGGCTCGCCGGCCGCACCGATCTCCGTCACGGGCGCCGCCATCCACGAGCTCGTCGCGCATGCCCATCACGGAGAGCACCGCCTCGTTCTGCGCCCGTCGCCGGGCGTCCGCATCTGGTCGATCACTTTCGCGCCCGGGCTGCCCGCCTAGCCGGGCCGGAGCACCAGATAGCGCCCGGTCTCGGGCACCTCGAAGCCGAAGCGCTCGTACAGGCCATGGGCGTCCTCCGTTGCGAGGAGGATCTGCCGGGCCTCCGCGACCGAGGAATGGGCCAGAACGGTCTCCATGAGCCACACCCCGAGCCCCTTGCCGCGATGCGCCGGCAGCACGAAGACATCCGCGATCCAGGCGAAGCTGACCCCGTCGCCGACGATCCGGGCGAAGCCCGCCTGGCTTCCGTCCGGTGCGTAGAGCCCGAACGGAATCGAGGCGTCGATCTGGCGGCGGACGCGCTCGAGGGAGACGCCTGGCGACCAGTACGACGTTCGGAGGAACTCCCAGATCGCCTCGACGTCGAGGCGCCCGGGGTCCGTTGAGATCTCGTAGCCGTCGCGGCCCACTACGAGCGCGCGGCCAACTCGGTCCGGATCTCCTTGGGGAGCATGAATCGAACGTCCTCCTCGACGGCGTTCAGCTCGCCCACGTCGGTCGCGCCGCGCTCGCGGAAGAACTCGACCAGGCCCGAGACGAGCTCCTCGGGAGCGCTCGCTCCGGACGTGATGCCGACCGTCTCGACGCCCTCCAGCCACTCCTCGCGCACCTGGCTCGCGTTGTCGATCAGGTGTGAGGGCGTGCCGAGCTCGCGGGTGACGTCGACCAGGCGCTGCGAATTGGATGAGTTGGTCGACCCGATCACGAGGACCAGATGGCACTCGCGGGCAAGCTGCTTCACCGCGATCTGGCGATTCGTGGTCGCGTAACAGATGTCGTCGGACTTGGGGCTGACGACGTTGGGGAACTTCTCGCGCAGCCGAGCGATGATCTGGGCGGTCTCGTCGACGGAAAGCGTGGTCTGTGTGATGTAGGCCACGTGATTGGGGTCGGCGACCTCGAGGTTCTCCACGTCGTCCACCGTCTCGACGAGCACGATGTTCTCGGGCGCCTCACCGGTGGTCCCCTCCACCTCCTCGTGCCCCTGGTGCCCGATCAAGACGATGGTGTAGCCCTTCTCGGCGAACTTCCGCGCCTCGACGTGGACCTTCGTCACGAGCGGGCAGGTGGCGTCGATCGTCCGGAGGTTCCTCATCTTCGCGTTGGCGTGAACGCTGGGTGCGACCCCGTGGGCCGAGAAGACGACCAGCGCCCCCTCGGGCACCTCCGTCTCCTGGTCGACGAAGATCGCTCCCCGCTCGGCGAGCTCGGAGACCACGTGCTTGTTGTGCACGATCTCCTTGCGCACGTAGACCGGAGGCCCGTACATCTCGAGCGCCTTCTCGACGGCCTGCACGGCACGATCCACCCCAGCGCAGTAGCCACGCGGCGAGGCGAGCAGCACCCTGCGGGGCGCGCTTGTGGCGGCAACACCCATGGCTCTAAAGGGTAGGGACTCGCCGAGTTTCTGCGATCCGACACGCTATGCGTGTACGAATGCAGAAATTCGATGCTGCGGTCATCGCTCCGCAATTCGAGGGAGCGCCAGCACCGCCGCCTCGCCCACCTCCTCGAGGCTTGACGCGCACACCTTGTCGAGCGTGTCCTGGCGTGTATGCCAGTACGGACCCGGACTGGTGTCCGACCCATAGGTGAAGTCGATCAGATCGACGGCGGGCACGCCGGCCTGCTGGAACGGGGTGTGGTCGTCCTCGACGCCCCCCGTGAATCCCTCGAATGGCGCCGGGTCGCCGTCGGGCTCCGCGGCCGCAGCAGCGAACTGCCCGTACAGGCGCGGATCGGACGTCGCCTCCCGCGGGATCTGCAGGTCGCAGTCGCCGACCATGTCGAAGAGCACCATCGAGCGGATCTCGCTTAGCGGCGGAGAGCCATGCGCGCCGCCGCGCTTCGCGTAGGCGACGAACTGGCGGCTCCCCCGGTCGCCGTCGCGTTCGAAGTCGCGGTTGCCCCGCGCCTCCTCGGCGTCGAAGAAGACGAGGTCGATCGACGCCCCGCTGGAGCGATCCGGCAGGGCCCGCGCAAGCTCGAGCAGCACCGCCACGCCGGACGCGCCGTCGTTGGCGCCGACGAAGCCGGGGATGTCCTTGGTGTCGTAGTGGGCACCGACGACGACCGTCCCCCGGCCGTCGCCGGGAATTCTCGCCACGACGTTGCGGTACGGCCTCTGGACCGTGACGTCGCGAACGCCGGCCTGGCCGAGCCGTCCGGCGATCAGCGCGACCTCGCGGCGCGCCCCCGCTGAGCCCGCCGGGCGCGGGCCGATCTCGACCTGTGCGCGCACGTCATCGAACGCGGCCTGGGAGTCGAACGAGCCGTCGTCCGCAGGGTCATCGGACCCGCCGCAGCCGGCGAGGACGACGAGGAGTCCCGCAAGGAGGAGAACGAGGCGCACGGGCACTGATGTTAGGTTTGCCGCATGACCCAGGGCCATCTCGACCGGCTCAGCTCGATCGACGTTTCGTTCCTCACGAACGAGACCTCGTCCAGCCATATGCACGTCGGCGCCGTGTGCATCTTCGAGGGGCCGCCGCCCAGCTACGAGGACCTGCTGCACCACGTCTCGAGCCGTCTGCACCTGGTCCCCCGGTTCGCCCAGAAGCTCGCCTACCCACCGGCCCAGGCGGGGCGGCCGTTCTGGATCGACGACCCGACCTTCAATCTCGAATACCACGTGCGTCATTCGGCGCTCCCCTCCCCCGGGTCGGAGGAGCAGCTGCGGCTGATGGCGGCGCGCGTCTTCTCCCAGCAGCTCGACCGCACGAAGCCGCTCTGGGAGCTGTGGATGGTGCAGGGCCTCACGCGCCGGCGCTTCGCCCTCGTAACGAAGACCCACCACAGCCTGGTCGACGGGATCTCGGGCGTCGACATCGCCACCGTTCTCTTCGACGTGAAGCCGGTGCCGGAGCCCGCCGAGTCAGACCACGAGCGCCTCCCGAGCCCCGAGCCCTCGACCGCGACGCTGGTCGCAAAGGGCGTCGAGGATCTGATCCGGGCGCCGGTCGGTCTGCTGCGCAGGATCGAGCGCGCCGTCGAGCACCCGCAGGAGACCGTCAAGCGCATCGCGGACGCCGCCGAGGCCGTCGGCGAAATCGGCTGGAGCTTCGCCAACCCCGCCCCCGACGTTCCTCTCAACGTCGAGATCGGCTCGCACCGGCGCTTCGAGTGGGTGCGCGCCGACCTCGCGCAGTTCAAGAAGATCAAGAACGTCCTCGGCGGAACGGTGAACGACGTCGTGCTCGCAGTGGTGACGGGCGCCCTGCGCGAGTGGCTCCAGGGCCGCGGAATCCGGACCGAGGGGCTCGAGCTGAGGGCGCAGGTCCCGGTGTCGATTCGCAGCGCAGACGAGCGCGGTCAGCTGGGAAACAAGCTCGCGGTGATGCGCGCCCCACTGCCGGTCTACATCGACGACCCCGTCGCTCGCCTCGCGCGAGTCCGCGAGGCCATGCAGGGCGTGAAGCAGTCGAAGCAGGCGCTCGGCGCCGAGGTGATCTCGCGCTTCAACGACTTCGCCCCGCCGACGCTCCTCGCCCAGGCGGCGCGAATCAACTTCTCGACCCGCCTCTTCAACGTGGTCGTCACGAACGTCCCCGGGCCACAGATTCCCCTGTACGTGCTCGGCCGCGAGCTTCAGGACATCTTCCCGGTCGGCTTCCTGCCTCCCCACCACGCGGTCTTCATCGCGATCATGAGCTACAACGGCGGCGTCAACTTCGGCCTCTTGGCGGACTTCGACTCGATGGACGATGTCGACGTGATCGCGACCGGCATCGAGCACGCGATTGCCGAGCTCGTCGACGCCGCCGAGGCGAGCGCCGCGCAGCGCAGCGCGGAGCCCGCACCGGCCTGATCGGCGCCATTCGCCAAGAAGTCCCCGCTCACACGTACCATTTGGGACGTGAACGACGATTCCGGGGACATTCGGGAGGGCGACGACGCGCAGGCAAGCGCGGAGGCGGGCCCGTTCCGTTACCACCTCGAGCTCACGCCGTCGCAGCTCAAGATCACTCACACCGCGCTGCGATCGCTGCTCGACGACTTCGGCCACGACGAGCCCGAGGTCGTGGCGCTCATCCAGGAGGTGCTCGCCAAGCTCCCCGACGAGCACGCCATCCGCGCGATCCAGCTCGGCAGCGCGAACGAGGCGGCGGACGTGCTGATCGAGGGCGGCGAGCCGGACCAGGGCGGCCCTCCGCCCTCCGCGGCTTAGCGACCCGCCGCCGCTAGCCTCCGCCGATGCCTCTCTCGGTCCAGCTCGGGCTGCTGCTGGCGCTGGCCACGGCGTTCTCGTCGATCGTGGGCTTTCTCTACAAGCACCGCGGGGCCGTCGAATCGCCAGAGGTCGAGATGCGGCACCCGGTGCGAAGCTCGCTCTCGCTGCTGCATTCCCGCGCCTACGTTCTCGGTCTGGTCATCGCCACCGGCTCCTGGGGCCTGCACGTCGGCGCGCTGGCGCTCGCCCCGATCTCGCTCGTACAGTCCGTGATCGCGGGCGGGCTCGTTCTGCTCACGGTGACCGCGGATCAGCTCTTCGCCCACGAAGTGACGCGGCGCGAGTGGATCGGAGTGGCGCTCGCGGCGCTGGGGCTCGCGTTCCTGGCCGCCACGCTCGAGGGAACCGGGGACGAAGCTCATTCCAGCTACGAGACTGCGAGGCTCGTGGCGTGGATCGGCGGCGTCTCGTGTCTGGCCGCGGTTATGGCCTTCGCCGGCCGGCGCGGCCCGAACGCGGGCGTTGTCCTCGCCGCCTCGGCAGGGCTCTTCTGGGCCGCCTCCGACACGTCGATCAAGGCGCTCAGCGGGCAGCTCGACGACGGCGCGGCGGCGGTCCTGTTCGACCCGCTGGCAGCCGTCATCGCGCTCGCCTCGTTCATCGGGCTCGTGGTCTCCGCGCGCAGCCTCCAACTCGGAAAAGCAGTGCCCGTGATCGCGGTGACGAGCGTCGCCGCGAACGTGTTCACAATCGCGGCCGGCCCGGTCGTGTTCGAGGAACCGCTGCCTGACAGCACCCTCGGCGTGATCGTGCGCCTGCTCGCGTTCGCCCTCGTGATCGGCGCCGCGGCGCTGACGCCGGCGCCGGTCCGGGCCGTCGAGGCCTGAGCCGTACGCCTTCGTCCGGCGAGCGCCCTACCGTCGCGCCTTATCTTCTTTTCCCTCAGCAGCCTGCAGCTTGGTCTGCTCCTCTTCGCGGTCATTCTCGGCGCGACCGCCGTCGGCCTCCTCCTGGGCCACCGCGTCCGGCACCTTTCCGACGATCTCAAGGAACCCTTCGGCGTCCTGCAGGGGGCGCTGCTCGGTGTCGTCGGCTTGATCCTTGCGTTCGGCCTCTCGCTGGCCGTGTCCCGCTACGAGGGGCGCCGGGCGGCCGTGGTCGATGAGGCCAATGCGATCGGCACCACCTCACTGCGCGCCGAAACCCTGATGGAGCCGATGCGAAGCCGCTCGCTGGCCCTGCTCGTGCGGTACACCCGTAGCGCTATTCGCCTGGCCAACTCCGTGCCTGACTCGGACGAGGCGGACGAGGCCTCGGCACAGGAGGAGGAGCTTCAGCGCCGCCTGTGGCGACTGGCCGGGGAAGCCCTTGACCGAGCGCCGGTGGCGAGCGCCCCACGCCTTTACGTCGAGACCCTCAACGAGATGATCGACGACCACACCACCCGCGTCGCGAGCCTCAGCAATCGGGTGCCCGACGCCGTTCTCCTCCTGGAGGTCCTCGGTGCGGCTCTGGCCCTTGGACTGCTCGCCACCTATCTGGCGATCCTGGGGCGCGGCATAGTCGCAGTCTCGCTCGCTTCGATCCTCGTCGCCTTCCTGCTCCTCGTGATCACCGACCTCGATCGGCCGACGCGGGGAATGATCCGCGTCCCCTACAGCGCCCTTACTGGGGTGCTGGATTCGATCGAGAAGCCGCCGGCGGCGCACGCCCCCGCCGAGCGCTAGCCCAGGCTCACCTCAGCGACGACGCAGCCACTCGGCGAAGAGCGGGTCGAGCAGGAACGGCTTCCCGTCAGGACCCCGCCGCACCTGGCGCTCGTCCGCCAGGAGGCGCTCGAGCGCTTCCTGGAGCGTTGAGCGCGCGACGCGGTGCTCGCCTGCCACGACGCTCCCCGTCGGAGCCTGGCCGTCCGCGAGCGCGAGAACGACCACGCGCTCGGTCCTGCCGATCCCGTCCCAGAGCGCCTGGTGAGCATCACGCGTTTCGACCAGCGCCCGCTCAATCGCGGCCGCGGTGATGTCGTCCGGAGGCTCCGGCTCGTCGAGCAGGTTGTAGAGGTGGTGCGCGAGCAGGATCGTGCGTTGAGGGTGCCCGCCCGTGAACGCAAGCAACTCGTCGACGGCGGCGCCCCCGTCGAGCCCATCGGCCGCAAGAAGGGACTCGATGTCGTTGGCCGCCTCAGCCACCGGGAGCGGCGGGAGCTCCAGCGGGCGGGCCTGGCCGAAGAACGGGCGCTCGTGCACTGAGAAGAGCGCATCCATCAGCGAGGGCTGGCTGCCCGCGAAGACATAGGCGGCTGCCTGACCGTGGTGCTGGATGACGGAGCGGAAGAGGCCATCGAGCGCGTCGTCGGCCACCAGGAGGTCCTGGAATTCGTCAAGGCACACGACCGTGAGCCCGGCGTCGCGATCGTGCAGGGTCCGCGGCACGTCGAGGAGCTCGAGCAGGGCTGCTCGGGCCTCGTCGGCCCGCGGCCGGGGCGGGCTGGCCGCCACGCCGACCCCGATCCCGGCAACGGAGGCGCCGATTCCAAGTCGCGCCGCCCACCTGCGAACGCTCCGTTCCGGGTCCGCCGGCAGCGCGCTATAGGCGCGAGCGATCCGGGAAGCCGCGTCACCCACCGTTGCGACCCTCGAGAGGTCCACGCGCACCGCGCGATGCCCGGACGCGCGCATGGCCGCAACGTGCGCCTCAAGCAGGCTGCTCTTGCCAAACCGGCGCGGTGCGGCCAGGCGAATCGACACCCGGTCTGCCGCCGCGGCCTGGAGCTCGTTGAGCTCGGCGCTGCGGTCGATGAGCCGAGCGGGATCGATCGGGCCTTGGTACGTGAACGGATTCACCGTACATCATTGTACGGAAATGCCGGACAGACACCCGGTCGGTGCGCGGTCTAGTACCCCGGCGCGACTTGGCGTCCTCGGACATCATCTCCGAGGAGACACCGCCGCGAGGCTCCGGTGAACTTCGCGGTCCCGGGGCGAGTAACCAGAGGAGAGTCCACGAACAAGGGAGGTCACCCGATGAGGCGACTTGTACTGGCCGGACTCCTGTCACTGGCGATCGTTCTGGGAACGGCTGGAACGGCGCTGGCAACGCACTGCTATGTGGCGGATAAGCCAGATGGCGCTGGGACGAATGGCGCATTCCAGAGGGAGGAAGGCGACCCGGTCGACACCTTCCAGTGGGATCTGCCCGACCCCGCCCACGAGCGCGGCAGCCAGATCCACGGCATCCTCGAGCTCGAGGAGTAAGAGCTCCCCTGCGAGATGCGGGACGTTGGGGAACCACGTCCCGCATCGACCGGGCTAAGCGTTGATCGGGGCGCTGCTGGAAGTTGCGCTTTCCATGCGAAGCGGGCCGGACCGCCCTAGTGCAAAAGCCGGGATCCGTGAGGCGGCGCTGATAAGCGGCCGCTGCTTCGATGCGTCAGCAGTACAGCCGTTCCGCTTCGTCTCGATTCTGGAGGAAGGGATGGGGCCCGCGAATCACGAGGCCGTCGTCCGAGACGCGGACCCACCCTGCATCGCGGATGATGGTTCCGCCTCCGCCCTTGCGATAGAGGCGTATAGCCAGACCGACGATTCTCTCCGTCCCATCGGGTGCGAAGAAGTCGGTGCGAGCCCATCGCTCGCTCGCAATGGCCGGGTCGTCGGGGATGAACTGAACTTTGCGATGGACTGTCTGGGACCCGTCGGGAAAGGTCTTGATGATGTTCACCTCGGTCTGCGTGGTGTTCGTCTCCACCCCGCACACGTCGAAGATGAAATCTTCGAAGAACGTTTCCTCGATCACCTCGCGCTCGATGGTTGGCTTGCCACCGTGTCCATGCGCGGCGCGGGCTGTCGAGATACCTGCCGCTAGCGCCGTGGTCGTGAGTGTTGACCGTTCGCACGATGCCCAGCTCCCAAGGGTCTGAGGCTCCGTTGACTGGCCGAAGGCTCGAGTGTAGATTCGAGGCGAGCTACACGGAGGTCACAGATGCACGCGCGAAAGGCGGCGCAGGAGTGGGTTGAGAAACGCCGGCACCGGAGGAAGCCGAGGAATCGTCTGCGCGATCGCCTGCGCCGGAGGAAGCCGAGGTAGCAAGCCCTTGCGGCTGGTGTCCCGGAGGCAACCGGAACCGCTTGATCAAGCCGGTCAGTAGCCCAGGGCGAACTTGGCGTTCTCGGACATCATCTCCGCTGTCATCCGTCGTAGGTTTGCAATCAGTTTGCAGTCACGCCGGCGAGGCCGTTCGCATGCTGGGTGGTATCCGGCTGCAACCCGCGTAAATGCACCCGATCGGGATAGAAGGAGGGCGTGACAAGGGTCGCGGTCGAGATTGCGTCGGGGGAAGAGGCTGCCGAGGAGGCCCGCGGGCTGATCCGGAAGCGCCTGGGTGACCTGATTCCAGCGACGACGCTCTCGGATCTGCTGACGGTCGTCACTGAACTCATCACGAACGCCGTCCGGCACGGAGACGGCAACACCGTCCGGGTCAGGCTTGGTGTAGCCGTCGACGGCAGGGTCACCGGCGAGGTTGAGAATGATGGTCGCGGGCAGGTCGAGCCGCGCCCCATCGAGCTCCCGAGTACCAGCGGGCTCGGCCTTCACATCGTCGGCGCCATCGCCACGCGATGGTGGGTCGACGTCACCGACTCGACGCTCGTCAGCTTCGAGATCTTGTGTGCTTAGTTGCGGCGCGGATCGGTGGCTTCGACGATCTCGCGGACCTCTGGTTCCTTCTCGATCACGATCCACTCGTCGTGGGAGTCGATCACGGTCTCGATGTCGGGAACCTCGTGCCCGGGCACGACGAAGAAGTGGCAGGGGTCGGCTCGGATCCGCTCGTAATCTGACGTGCGGAGCCGGACCTTCTGACGGCACTCGGGATCGGCGCACTCGCAGTAGTAGAGCTCGGCGGCCTCCGGGCGCTGAATCTCCTCCCAGGCGGCCATGCGCTCGTTCGCCGTCCTGAAGAGGGTCTCGTTCAACGCTAAGCGTTCATCCCTGCTGCTAGCCACTCGGGGCGAGTCTAGCCCCTGACGGGTGAACGCGCGAAGAACTATTGCTTTGGACGAGAAGCGGCTATCCCCTTGGCATGGGAAGCGGTATTTCCCCTCGAGACCCCGCCGGGCTGGCCGACAGCGCATAAGCTGCGCACCACGGGCGAACCTGCGCTTGAAAAGGAGTGAGATATGGGCCTTTCGGAGGCGAAGGTCGGGCCGGCGATCGCGGTCTCAGACATGCAGAGGGCGAAGGACTTCTACGAGGGCAAGCTTGGACTCTCGGAGGGTGAGGACGCCGGGGACGGAGGCCGCACCTACCCCTGCGGCGAGGGAACCGAGCTCCACATTTTCCCCGGATCGGGAGCTGGGAAGTCGGAGAGCACGACGGCGGGCTGGGAGGTGGATGACGCGGAGGCGACGGTCGACGAGCTGTCGGGCAACGGCGTCACCTTCGAGCAATACGACGAGCCGCTCAAGACCGATGCGAAGGGCATCGCGCACTCCGACGCTGGCAAGGCGGCCTGGTTCAAGGACCCCGACGGGAACGTGCTCGCGATAATCGAGCCGCGGTAGCGCCGATATCGGCGACGCGCGAAGAGTCCTTGAGGGGCCTCGGGCCTCGATGCAGTGGAAAGGGCGTACGAGGGAGACGCGGGACCTTCGGGTCTAGCTTCGTTTCTGGTCAAGGGCTACGGGTACGCGGCCCGGGGCACGGAAGCGAGGAGAGGAGTCACACAAGTGACCGTTGTAGTGATCATCGGGGTCTGCATCATCCTGGCGATCCTGGGATTCCTGCTGCCGCGGATGTCGTGGTGGCCCCAGCGAGGGGTCGATCGCACGCTGGGCGAAGGCCAGAGCGTGGCCGGGAAGGCCCCCGGCAAGGCCGGCGAGTGGGCCGAGAAGCCCTTCTCGGCCTCCCGGAAGGCAGCCGATCGCAGCGCGCAGAAGGGGCGCGAGGCGCGCGCCAAGATGCCCGACTGAGGGGCAGGGACTGCCACGCCTCGTCGTCATCGCCAATCCCGGATCCGGGGACGGAGCGGCCGGGAGGGCCGTTGCCGCGCTGCGCGAGCGCGATCCTGCGGTCAGGCGCCTATCCATCGGCGAACTCGCCGACCTGGAGAGCCTCCGCGCGGAGCGCGTGGCGGTCGCGGGTGGCGACGGCTCCCTGGCGGTCGTCGCCGCCGAGGCGGTGCGGCTCGGCTTGCCGCTCGCCGTGATCCCGGTGGGCACCGCCAATGACTTCGCGCGGGCGATGTCACTGCCCGCCGACCCGGAGCAGGCCATCGACTTGGCGATCGCCGGGACTGAAGTCGTGCGTGTCGACCTCGGCCGCATCCGCTTCGAGGGGGAGCTGCGGCCGTTCCTGAACGTCGCCAGCATCGGAATGCCGCCGGCGGCCGCGCGGCGTGCACGCGGACTGAAGGGGCGGCTCGGCGCTGCCGCCTACGTAACCGGCGCGGTGGTGGCGGGCATGAAGGCGCCGCCCGTCGCGTGCGAGCTTGCGTGCGATGGGACGCTTGCGTTCAGCGGCGCCGCCTGGCAGCTGACGGTCGCGTGCGTCGGGGCGTTTGGCGCGGGCGCCCAAATCGAAGCCGATCCCGCGGACGGCCTGCTGGATGCCATGGTGATCCCCGCCGGATCGCGAGCCGGCCTGTTGCGACGGGCGGTGGGGCTGCGCACAGGGCGCATCCGCACCCAGCGCGGTGTGATCGCACGCAGGGGCGCGGTCATGCACGTCGCGGCGCCGAGCACCGCATGGAACGTAGATGGAGAGATCGTCGAGGCCGGCCCAGCGAAGCTTGATGTGCAGTCGCGTGCGGTCGCGCTGATCATGGGGTGAGCACGTCCGATACTGCCCAGAGAGCAGTTCGGACGTTTCCATTAGCCGACCCGATTCGCTTGGCTCACCTCTGACCCCGCGATGGTCGGCGCGGTCCTGTCGCGCCGCGCAGGGGACCCGGTCGCAACGAGGGCCGGTTGTGCACCGGCCCTCTCGGCTTAATCGTCGGCGCCCCTACGGCGTCGGATCCGCCCATGCACCACCGAAGATATCGGTGTTCCCGAAACGGGCGGGGCAGTCCTGCTCGGGCGCCGGCGTCGGCACGGTTGCGCCGGTCTCAAGCGACATCCGGTAGGCATCGACGGCCGGGCAGTCGGCCGCCCTCCGTACGTCGTTCCAGACAGCCGCCCCATAGTCGTTGGTCGCGACGGCGTAGACGTAGTCGCCGAGGAACTCGTCCGTGAGAGCGTTCGCGCTCGAGCCTCGGGCGTCTCCGGACGCGCCGCGATTCAGCTCCGCGAAGGGGCCCACGGTCCCGTTCGGCGCCACATCGGCGTGCGTCACGACCCCGACGAGCGGACGGTCGTTGCTTGGACCGATCGCGCTCGCCTTGTAGGGCTCGAGGAACGCGTTATAGACGAGGTAGACGTCTTCGCCGTTGGGCGAGATCGCAGGTGCCGAGTAGAAACCCCGGTCCGACGGATGGCCGATCTCCTCCTCCACCATTCGAAGCGGCGTCGTCCACGTTTGGCCGCCGTCGGTCGACGTCGTGAACATGACGTGCTCGTTGTTCAACCCGTCCTTGCCATCAACCCAGGTCATCACGATCTGGTCCGTCGCTCCTGCGCCAGTCGGGGCGCCGTTCGCGATGTCGACGCTCGGGGCGTCGGAGAGGTCGTCTCTTGCCCCGGTGATGCCGTCCATCTCGTTGCGACCCTGCACCGGGTCGTAGACCCCGGTGTGCACCACCTGGAAGAGTCGCCGCGGCGGGCTGAACGTCGCGCCGCCGTTCGTCGACGTGCTCATGTAGATCCCGTTTTGCTTGAGCCGCTGGTTCCAGCTAAGCCAGAACACGTAGACGGTCCCGTCGCTGGCGGTGCGGATCGTGCAGCCGCTGGCCCCACTCAACACGGCCCACCGGCCGGACGCCGATCCGGGAATGCCCGCCACCTGGACCTTCGACCAGGTATCGCCGCCGTTGCGCGAGGTCGCGACCAGCAGGTCGTGTGCGGCCGACCCGACGCTGGGGCCGCCGCGGTAGTTCGCGTAGCACAAATAGGCGTTGCCGAAGTGCGGGCTCGACGAGGCATTGTCCGCCCAGATCTGCTCCTTGTCGGCGAACGCCGCACCGCTGGTGCTGGGGATTAGCACCGGTGGCTCCCACGCGGCCTTGGAGTCGTTCGCCGCGGCGGTCGCGTTATCGGTGCGTGAGACACCGATTCCCTCCACGCCCTTGATCGCGAAATCGCGGCGCTTGGAGGCGAAGTTTGAGGTTAGGTTCGCGTAGTAGAGGCGCGAGCCGTTCACCCACGAGAAATCACCGTTCGCGTCCGGTACCGGCCCGAAGGCAAGTGCTGGATCACCGTCGGAGACCACGTCGTTTTCGTAGTACCAGGGCAACGTACCGATGAGTCCGCCTTGGGCGGGAGTGAGGGGCGTGCAGTCGGGATCGCTGGAACCCACCACCCCCAGACAAGTGCGGGCGCTGTAACCCGAATAGGTGGGCTGCGTCCAGGAGGAGCCGCCGTCGAGCGAGAACGAAAGTCCCGAAACGCCGACGCCCGGCGTGAATGGACAAGTCGTGTCGTCGCCGGCATTACACGCTTCCAAATCAATGTTGTCGTTGGCACCCTGCGCGAGGAGGTTCGGATGAAGCTGGTCGACCGCGATCGCTGGCTCGTTCTGTTTGTTCTGCGAGAACGGCGTCTGCGGACTGCCGACCGAGACGAGCCCGCTGGTGTCGCTCGCCGCCGCCGGTGCAGCCAGTACAAGGGCAGCCAGAGCACAAGCCGCGAGTACCCAAGGGATTCTTCTCATCAGCCTCTCCTCCTTGACCCCCCGAGTCAGACCCCCTGCCAGTCGAAGACTACGCTTCAAGCGGCGCCTGTCAAGTGACGTATGTCCACGAGAAGCTCGGCTCCGCCACCTCGGAGGGCCGGACGTAAGCCGCTACCCGCCGAAGCTTCTGCTCGACGGGCGGAAATTCGACGTACTCGGCGCCAGGCCGGTCGGTCCACCACGGCCAAGGTGGATCCTCAGCCTAAAAAACCGGACCTCACAAGAGTCTGATCAGCAAGTTCACCAAGAGGGTGAGCACGATCGAGACCACGATCGACCAGCCAAGGCACCCCCACATGAATCGCACTTGCGTGCGTTCGCCTGATCGCTTCCAGATCACAAACATGGATCGCCCCCTACCCACTGGAGTCATGCCACAGCCGCCACGCACGAACATGACGGGTGATATGGAGGCAACTGGTCGGCAACCGATGGTCGCCTCGCCGGCGAACACCTAGCAGTAAGCACACTCGCCGGTCTAGATCATCACCTTCTTGCCCTCGCCGACGGCGTCTGAGCCCTTGCGGCGGCGCGGTCTAGGGCTGGTCGGCGACCCAGGAAAGGATCGCCTTCGAGTGAGTGATCATGGTCCCGTCAGCGAGCTTCAGCGCCGGAAGCTTCGTGTCCCCGGTTGCCGCGTGCAGCTCCTCGCGTGAGCCCTTGCGCAGGAACGGGATCGGGCCCAGTTCGGAGTAACCTTTGCTTACCGGTCGCACACGGGGCATTTCTCATTCATCTCCGTTCGACGGCGGCACCCACGGAGGGGGCTGAAGGAGGTCGCCATGGGCGACACAGCTCAGGGAATGGAGCGAAACAAGCTCACGATCTTCAGTGAGCAGCACGCCGAAAATTACCTCATCAGGCTCGACGGCGAGCTGGACCTCTCGAACGCAAGGAAGCTCAAGGACGAGCTCACTCGGATTGAAGGCACGAGCGCCTCGCGGATCGTGCTCGACCTGGCCCGGTTGGAGTTCATCGACTCGACCGGGCTCTCCGTGATCATGAGAGCTCACTCGAGGGCCGCCAACAACGGTCGCCGGCTGGGCGTGACGCGACCACACGAGAAGGTCATGCGGATCTTCGAGCTGTGCGGGCTCGAGCAAGAACTGACGCTCGTTGAGGATCGCCGGATGCCCTCATCGCGGGGCTCCGTTGTAGCCGCGTCACTAGCCGACGGCTAGGCTGCCCCGACGCTCAAACGTGACGATCTCCCGCACGTGGATGTAGCGCTCCCTCCCGCCTTCGTCGGTCAGCTTCATTAACCGCGACTCTTGACCAGGGCTTCCTTGATGGGGAGAGGCTCGGCTCTCCGGCGTGGATAATGGCCCCATGCCGACAATCCAGCTCGCTGGCGAGGAACTCGCCGAGGTCGCGAACGCCGTTAGCAAGGTGAAAGCGAACTTCTACGGGCGGGGTCCCGAGGGAGCCAAGGCCTACTTGAACGACAACCTGTTGGTTGTCGTCCTTCGCGGCGGATTCCTGGATGTCGAGGAGACACTGATCGAGCGTGGGCGCTCCGACAAGGTTCGCGACTTGCGGCTTACCTGGGAGGAGGAGCTCGACGCCGAGATGACCCAGCAGGTCGAGAGGGTCACCGCGCTCAAGGTCTTGGACTATCACAGCCAGGTCCTCCTTCGCGCACGGGTCATCGTCGAGCTGTTCCTGGTGACGAACGCCTAGCGCACGCCGCGGTCTCCGTGGCTGCCGGAACGCCGGGTCCGGTTTCAACTTCTAACTCACGGGTACTCGGGAGCTCCGCGGTCGCCGGGCGCTCACGCGACCTGACTACCGCGGTTCCGCGCTGTTATCGCAGCCTGGTGGCCGGAGCTCGACTCTGGGCCTACGGGGGCGAAGCATGAATCGTCCCTACAAAGAAGGAGGACTTCCGAATGGAAGCCACTCGGGTTGCTCGAAACAGCCCTGACCGCACACCGCCCGCCGTCGAACGGCCGAGTCTTGCTCGCCGACTCACCACGGAGACCAAGCAGGCGTTCAAGACCACCGAGTTCTGGGCGATGGTTGGTGTGATTCTCGCGATCCTCGTCAGCGCCGCCGCGATCAAGGGCGGCGACACGACGGGAACCGACGAGTTCATCGCTCGTCAGGCATGGCTCTACGTTGCGATCGTCGCTGGTGCCTACCTGATCAGCCGCGGACTGGCCAAGGCCGGCTCGAGCGATCCCTACACCGAGGATCGTGACGACCGCGCATAGGTCAGCACGCGTTCAGTAGCTCATGCGGGCCACCTTGCCGGTGGCCCGCACGAGCCCTCACCGGTCGAGGTCGTCCTCCAGGACTTGACCTCGCGACACAACTGACTAGGAAGAGAGGACCGCATGTCCGAACAGACGAAGCGAGACTCGAAGCTTGTCGAGATGCTGAACGAGGCGTATGGCAAGGAGCGCGAGCTCGAGGTTGCGCTGGCCTCACACCTCGAGGTCACCACGCGCGATGACTACGAGAAGGCCCTTCGACAGCACGTGAAGGAGACGAAGTCGCACGCGTCCGCGGTCGCGAAGCGGATCAAGCAGCTCGGGGGGGCCGCAGAGACGGTCACACTGCCGGGCCCAGAGAGCGCGACCAAGGCGGCGCAGAGCATCCAGGGTGTCGTCGGCAAGGCCAAGGCCGCGGCGCAGGGCCCTCTGCACCTCGTGAGGGGCTCGAGTGAGCAGGGCAAGATGCTCCACAACGCCCGCGTGGAGTTTCGCGAGGAGGCCGAAGAGATCGCCACCTACACGGTGATCGATGCGCTGGCCACGTCGGTTGGTGACAAGCAGACCGCGAAGCTAGCTCGCGACATCCGACGCGAGGAAGAGCGAATGGCGAAGTTCATCGGCGATCTGCTTCCACAGCTCGCCACTGACGTCGCTCACGACGAGATCCCCGTGTCGGAGATCGAGGGCGACGCCGCGCGGCGCACATCGACGGGCTCGGACCGAACGCGGAATGCAGCACCCAAGCCGGCGGCATCGCGTAGATCGTCGACGGGCAAGTCCAGGGCTTCGAAGAGCCGCGCAAAGCGCAATTGACACGAGAACAGTACGAAGGAGAGACATGGCGCAGACCACCAGATCAAGATCAACGAACAAGGGGTCGACAGGTCGGAGCGGCCCGAAGGCCCCGAAGAAAAGCGGGGCTGCAAAGCGGTCCACCTCTAAGGGAGGCAGCGCGAACGGCAGTCAAGCCAGAAGCACCACGCAGCCGCGGGCCAAGTCGCAGTCGACTGGGCAGAGTCGCAACGGTGCCGGGTCGTTCACGGCCTCCATGGTCGACGGGACGAAGGCCGGAGGGCGGGCGGTAGCCGATGTCGCGTCGAAGGCCAAGGTCCCCTTGATCGCCGGAGGCACAGCGATCGTGGGCGCCGCCGCCGGGGTCGTGCTCAAGGACCGCCTCGGCGCCAGCAAGCCCAAGAACCCCCTGAATCGGCTGAGCGGCATGGCGATGTCCAAGTCGGCGGCGAAGCTCGACCTCGAGACAGTGAAGTCGGCCGCCGACCGCGTCAGCGCCTACGGGCAGCAGGCATCCGACATCGCCGGCGCGATCGAGAAGACGCGCAAGAAGAACAAGTAGGGCGGCCGGGCAGACCCTTGCTCTCACTGAGGCGAGCGTTGCCCGAGCCTCCGCACCGCGTATAGAAGGGGCGCTTCGGCTACGGATCGCACGGTCGGACGGGCCGGGCTGCTCGGCTTAGCAGCCACCCGCTGCGACCGCCGGCGGTGTCCTTCCGTCCGATCCACACCTTGCCTGCTCATGCGCACCGATCTCGCGCCGATGACCCCCCTGCAGGTCAATGGCTACGGATGCGACAACGGATAACGTGCCGGCGGGGTCAGGGCGGCTCTACCGACAGCTGGTCCAAGCTTCGAGCGAGCTTATCGCCCTCCTTGACCCGAACGGCCGTTTCGCGTTCGTGAGCGCCGCCTGTAGAAACGTTTTGGGCTATGAGCCACAGGAGCTTTGCGGGCGCCACCTCGATGAGGTGCTGGGACTTCGGACAGGTGAGGATGGAGCCCGTTTCGCGACACGGGAGCTCTGCCGAGCTCCGCTCAGACGCGAGATCCAAGCCCAACGAAGGGACGGGACTCTGGTCGCACTGATGGTCAGCACGACCCCCATCCTCGCTGCGAATGGAAGCGTGCACTCGATCGCCGCAGTCTTCACCGACATCGCAGAGCACGTCGAACTACGCCGCCGACTCGAGCGAATGGTCCATGAGGATGAGCTCACAGGCCTGCCGAACCGACGCGCCTTCCTTTCGGAGCTTGATCGCCATCTTCGCCATGCAGAACGGTACGGCCCGCGAGGAGCGATCCTGATGATCGACCTCGATCGCTTCAAGGAGGTAAACGACGATCTCGGCCATCCCGTCGGCGACGCCTTGCTGCAGGTAGTGGCGGCGCGGCTTCGCGTGCGCTTGCGGGCCACCGACCTCCTAGCACGGCTGCAGGGAGATGAGTTCGTCGTTTTGTTGCCCGAGGCAGACTGCGACAGCGCCGCTCGCGTCGCGGAGGCGATCCAACGGTCGGTCCGCAAGCCAGTCGCCGACCTCGACAAAAGCCGCCCCGTGACAGCCAGCATCGGCTGCATCGCCATCGATCGACTTGTGGGCGGTAGTGACTTGATGGCGTTCGTCGACGCCGCGCTTCGCGTGGCCAAGCGGGAGGGACAAGGTAGCGGCGGAGTGCGAGTCGACACCGCTTCGCGGATGCTCCGATAGGCGCTGTGGCGACGGCTTGAGCGCAGCCTACGCCCACCTCCTGTCCTCTATCGGGGCGCCCTTCGCCCACTCACGCGGCCCGCCACAGTGGTTGCGCGGTGGCAAACCCTCTGATCATGCAGTTGCTGGAGGCGCACAATCTCCACGTTCTCCTGCGACATCGCCTGCGCAGCATCACGTGCGCCGGGCGAAAGGAAAGACCCGGAGAGCATGCCCCGGGCCTTTCCTAGTCCTGCCCGAACGACATCGTGCATGTCAGCGGCGTGCCAACCGGAGACGTCGTTGGGCTTCCGTCGCGCTTTCTCGTCTACCCCCTTGTAGGACCGACAAGCTCAGGGGTAGGGGAGGTTATGCATGCAAAGCGGATGGCCGCTTCTCGTCCAATGCGGACTGCTCTCGCAGCGAGAAGACGGTGACTGGAATTCCAAACCGGCGAAGCAACTCGTCGAGCAATCCCCGTTCCTGCCAACTGGCGCGGTCCGGAGGGCGCAGCCCGACGAGAATGTGGTTCGCGTGGAATGCGGCGAGGGCATCCTCGAACGCAAGAAGTGGATCGTCGGCTCCGACCGTTCCACTCGCTTCCGTTCCGAGTTCCTCGATCTGGCCCAAGACTGCCTGAAGGCGGCATCAGCCTGCTCGCGCCTTGTCGGTCGCCGAAGCCAGCCACTCGAACCGATTTGGCAACGCCGGTGTCACCACCAGGACCTCATCGGCCCTGTTTATGAGTTCGCGGACGCCGAAGGGCAGCGCGTCGACGCTATCAGCTGCCTGACCGGCCGCGATCAGTAGGCGCTTAGGCATCGCGCGGACAGCTAATCACGCCCTCGCAGGTGTTGCGCTCCCCATGCGACGCGATCATTTCCGCGACCGCTACAGGCCGCGAATAGGCCGCTGGCATTGGTGATGGCGTTGGACGGACCGTGGATCGCTGCTTGAGCAGCCACAAAGGCACGCATCCTCGCTGTGCTCATTCCGAGCCCGGGCCTCCCTCAACCAGGCGCCGGTGTCCGGACGTATATTGCGGGTAGGAAGCCCCCGTGCCTGAACAAAGCGACGATCACCGTTCCCGCCTCCAGGAGTACCAGCAGCGCCTCGAGAAATTGATGGAGGCCGCGCGGGAGGGGTTGGAGCGACAAACCCCAGAGGTCCTCGACAAGTTGGCGGCGACTGCGAGGAGCATGGCCCAACGCCTAGACGAGATGGCGAATGAGGCCAGGCGAACCCGAGCGGAGAAAGAAGCAAGACCCGCGTCCGCCGGGACCTCCGGCCCCGCGCCAGAGCCGCCAGACGAGCCCGCCGCGACCACGGGCGGGTCGGGGACCGCCACGTAGGAGGGTCGTCCGCCGGGAATCGGAAGCGCCCATAGAGCGGAGCACACGGAAGTGTTCAGTCGTAAAACTCAGATTCGCAGGTTGGAAACACGGCTTCGCAAGGTGGAAGCCGAACTCAGCGAGAAGCGACGGCTCCGCTCGAGGCTGTACGCCCGGATGAAGCACATACGCCGCAAGGAAGAGGGCCCTCTGCCCGGCCGAGCACGCGGCATGAACCCGTAGCGGAGGAAGTCTAAATCGGCGGGCGCTCATACAGGGAGGGCGCCCGAACCGACAACAAGTCGGACGGGAGCGATGCGGGATACCCGTGCTCGATCCCGATGACGTTTCAGGCTGGCCACAGTTTGCGCCACCTAGGGTCGGGAATAGGCGCCGCATGCAGATCCTCGGACTCATCCTGATTGGGATCGTCATCGGGATCATCGCTCGCCTCGTGTTGCCCGGCCGCCAGCGGATCGGTGCGTTGACGACGGTGCTTCTGGGGATAGGCGGCGCCCTCGTCGGCGGGATCGTCGCCAGCGCAATCGGCGAGGGCGACATCTTCGAACTCAACTTCATCGGCACTATCGTGGGCATCATTGCCGCGATCCTCTTGATCGCCGCGGCGGAAAGCTTCGGTGTCGGCGATAGCCGCACGCGTCGGGTCTGAGAGGCGCGTCCTCCTGGTAGGAGGCCGACCAGGGATCGTGTCTGCGTGGGCAGGGCTCTAATCACCGGCGCGACGGGCTTCATTGGCGGGCGCCTCGCCGCCGCGCTCGATGCTCGGGGCTGGGCCGTCCGCTGCATGGTTCGTGACCGGACCCGTGCCGGGGGTCTGGCCGCACAGCGATTCGAGTTGCACGAGGGAGACGTGCTCGATTCCGACTCGCTCCGCGGCGCCGGCGACGGCATCGATGTCGCGTACTACCTGATCCACGCGATGGGACGAGGCGGTGAGTCCGACTTCGCCGAGCGCGAGCGCGTGGCAGCCACGAACTTTGCCGCGATGGCCGCTCGCGAGGGCATCGGCAGGGTCATCTACCTGGGCGGGCTCGGTGACAGTCCCACGTCAGAGCATCTGCGCAGCCGGCAGCAAACGGCCGAGATACTCGCCGAGCGCGGGCCGCCCCTTACCTACTTCCGGGCGGGGATGGTGGTCGGGGCCGGGAGCGAGTCGTACCGGACGTTGCGCTACCTGGTCCAGCGTTTGCCGGTGATGATCGCTCCGGCCTGGCTCGCCACGCCGACCCAGCCGATCGGGATCGACGACGTGATCGCCTATCTCTCGCAAGCACCGGAGGTGGAGTCCTCTCAGGGGCGAGAGGTACAGATCGGGGGACCCGACATCCTTTCCTATGGAGAGATGCTCGACCGGATGGCCGATGCCATGGGCGTGCGCCGGCGCCCGAGATTGCCGGTCCCGCTACTCACTCCGTGGCTTTCCTCGCTGTGGATCGGCCTCGTGACCCCGGTGGACGCGAAGATTGCCCGGCCTCTGATCGAAGGCCTTTCCACACCGACCACGGTCACGGACCCGTGGCCGGCGTTGCAGTTCGACGTCAGCCCAACGCCCTTCCAGGCCGCCCTGCGTAAGGCTCTGGCGGAGGAGTCGCGCGTTCGCCTGCTGCCGGAGCAAATGGAGCGGGTTCCGCGTACCGGGTCGGTTGGCTCCATCGAGCAGGCCGAGATCCTTCTCACTGGCGCAGCGCCGATTTCAAGCGAGGATTTTCTGCACCGAGCAGCGAGGGAGTACTGGCGCTTCGTCAGCCGAGCTTCGCTCGGCCTGATCCGAGTGGTCTATGCCCGAGACCACCAGTCGGTGATCCTGCTCGCTCGGCCGCTGCAGCTTCTGCGTTTCCGCGCGCCCGACTATGAGCTTGGCGCGGCTCGAGGCAGCGTAACCTGGCAGATCGAGCGCGGGCTTCTGGTGTCGTCGCAGGGGCGGGACCAGGGGTTTCTGAGGATGTCGATCGAGCGGATCGACGGCGCCACAGCCGACGATCGAAGGGCGCATCGGGTAACCATGGAGGTACGGAACTTCTATCCGTGGCTTCGCGGCGGCGGCCGCTTCGCGCGCTTCGGCACCGGGCTCTATAGCCGGACGCAGCTGCGGATCCACAGATGGGTGGCGAAAGGGTTCCTGCGCTCGCTTGCATCACTGGATCTTCCGCCGTCTGAAGTCGGCGCGCTCCGCGCCGAGATCGACGCGACTTGAGCCCGGCCCCGGTTGCCCCCGTGCCAGCCTCGCGCTTGAGCGGTACCGGCGCTGCCGTACGTGTTCTAAGCACGACGAGCCAGCGCGGAACGCACCTGGATCACGGCCACGGCGACGAACACCTCCAACTCGACGAGCCCGGCTTCACGCACCCGCGGCGCCGAAACTCCGACGTAGCCGATCCCGGTGATTGCCCGTAGTCATTACGCGTGTGGAGGCCGCGCAGCTGAAACGACTGGTCTGACACGACTGGTGCCCCGAGGGTGTCCGAGCCTGCTTTCCGGGTAGGACGGGACGACGTGGACGCGGTCTCGAACGGAATCGGGGCGCCGGTGCGCGCAGGGCGACGTGAGAGGGAGGCGTTTCCGGCGCTCTGCGGGCGGCCGGGAGGGCTGCCTGAGCGTTTCGCAGACCGATTTCCCGGGCTCCACCCGGCGGGTGTATTCGCCGTGGCGTTGTTCGTGGGATTCCTCGTGGCCGCCCTCCTCTCGATCGGGATCGGACGGCTCGTCACCGACGTTCTCATCCGAAGCGACGGAGTCGCCTCCGCTGACGAGGGCTTCGTCGAGTCGCTTGTCGCCGACCGGACCTCCTTCCTCACCGGCGTCTCCGAACTCGGCTCGAGTGTGGGATCGGTCGTCCTGGTCGTCGTTGCGGCCCTGGTCGCCATCGTCTTTGCGTTCCGCCGGCAGTGGCAGGTAGCCGCGTTTGCGGCGTTCCTGCCGCTGGTTGAGTCGGGCCTCTACCGCGTAACGTCCCTCGCCGATCCTCGGCATCGCCCGAGCGTCCCCCGGCTGGAGGACCTGCCGGTCGATGCCAGCTACCCATCAGGCCACACTGCGGCGTCAATTGCCGTCTACGGTGGGCTCGTCTATCTGCTCACCTGGAGGATCGGTGACCCGGTCAGACGCTGGCTCGCTTGGTTAGCTGCGATCCTGCTCGCGGCTTTCGTCGCGATCTCGCGCATGTACCGTGGCATGCACCATCCGCTCGACGTCGCCGGCGGCGTCCTCATCGGGCTCGGGGCGATCAGCATCGTCCTGTTTGCCTGCCGTGCGGCCGGGGCAGCGCAGGAGACACGCGAGCACGTTGTGATGTCGACCCGGGAGGAGCCATGATCGCGGGGCCGGAGCCGGTGCGCGAGGCCCAGGCGCAAGGCGAGGCGGTCTCGCGAACCCGTCAATTCGAGTGGTTCGCGCGGTCCGGGCTCGTGGCGCGGGGCGTGATCTACGGGATCGTAGGGATCCTTGCCATCAAGCTGGCGCTCGGAGACGCCGGGGGCCGCACCGCCAGCCAACAGGGAGCCCTGAACGAGATCGCCCGCCAGCCGTTCGGCAAGTGGCTCCTGATCGCGACCGCGGTCGGTCTCGCCGGCTATGCCACCTGGCGCCTTGTGCGAGCCGCCATCGGTCACGGTGCCGAAAGCGAGGACGACACGGTTGAGCGCCTGGGGGGCCTGGTCAGCGGCGTCGGCTACGGGCTGCTCTGCGTCGCCGCCGTCGAGATCGTGATCGGCTCGGGAAGCAGCTCCGGAGGAGCCTCGCAGACGACGGGCGGCGTGCTCGGCTGGACCGGCGGACCGTGGATTGTGGGGATCGCGGGGGCGATTGTCATCGGGGAGGGCTTGCACCAGGGCTACAAGGGCATTGCCGAGAAGTTTCTCGAGAAGTCGAAGACCGAGCAGATGAGCCCCGCCGTGAAGAGCGCCTTCACGACTGTGGGGACGTTCGGCCACCTGGCACGGATGGTGGTCTTCGCTCTGATCGGTTACTTCCTGATCAAGGCGGCGATCGACTACGACCCGGACGCGGCGATCTCGCTCGACGGGGCGCTCGGCAAGCTCGCCAACGCCTCTTACGGCCCAGCTCTCTTGGGGGTGGTGGCGGCCGGGCTGGTCGGTTTCGGGCTGTACTCCTTTGTAGACGCCCGCTACCGCAGGATCTGAAAGAACTCGGGCATACCCCTCCGCAGCTGCGGCGCTCTCGTCCGCCAGTTCCTCCTCATTTCTCTCCATTCCCTCCTCGCGCCGCGGGCGGGACGCATACCGTAATCGCGCCGGCTTCGACATCGACCTTGAACGACTTGACTTTCTTGCGGTCGCCTCCGTCGAGCTCGTAGGGCACCTTGCGGTCGAGCTTCACGCGCACCGAGCGCCCCTGGGTGACACGCACGAAGGGCGACTTCTCCGCGGTGCCGAGGGCCGTGCGTGTGACCGCGCGCACCAGCTGTACCGGGCCATCGGATGTGAGCACGCCTACGTCCAGCAGGCCGTCGTCGGGCTGCGCGTTGGCGAACACCTCGATGCCGCCGAAGAGGTCGCCCACGTTTCCGATCAGAATGCAGCTGGCGGGCCCCTTGTACCAGCGCGTCCCATCGACTTTGATCTTCGCCTCGAAACTCGCGGTGTTTAGATTCGCAGCCCCGCCGAGCACGTAGGCCGCGCGACCGACACGGTCCTTGAGGGTGTCGGCGCCCTTGATCATCGCCGCGTCGAAGCCGGCCCCAGCCATCACGCCGAAGCGCTCGCCGTTGAAGCAGCCGACGTCCAGCCGGCGGCGGTCCCCGAGCAGCGCGACCTGCACGGCTTCTGCGACGTCGCGCTCGATGCCGAGGTTCGTGGCGAACAGGTTCGAAGTCCCGGCGGGGACGATCGCGAGCGGAACCTGCGTGTCCTTGAGCGCGTCGACGCAGCGCTGCACCATCCCGTCCCCGCCCCAGGCGAGGATCAGCTCAGCGCCGTCTTCCAGCGCCCGCTCGACCGCGCGCGGCGCCCGCTTGCTCTTCGGCACCTCGATCCAGAGTGGCGCCGAGACGCCCGCCGCCTCGAGGGTTCGCCGCAACTCCGGGAGCCCGCCGCCGAGCGTCTTGCCAGCGTGCGCGACGACCGCCAGCTTCATGCGCGCGAGCGCCTCTCCGCAGCCCTGGCGACGTCGAACCCATCCGCCTCCCGCAGCGCGCACGCGAGGTGGCGAAACCCTTCGTGGTCGTCGATGATCAGCACCGTTCTCGCCATCACGCGGCGCTGAGCGCGCTGAGTTCGACCAGCCAGGCAAGGAGCCCGTCCATGCCTCGTTGGGCGTGTACCGCACGCTGTCGCTCCGCGCCCGTGCCCTCGTCGAGAATCCTGCTCACCCCCGCCAACTCTTGCTCCGACTTCGAGCGGGGCCCACCGATGTGTTGCGGGTACCCGGGCGGTCGCCGAACTAGCCGGGTCAATGCCTTGCTGCGACCAGGGCCCGTCGCAGCGTTCCGGTCACGTAGTAGACAGCGAGTGCGAAGAAGAGTGCCCCCACCACGGCGCGCACCTGCTCGTCCGTCAGCGGAGTCCGCTCGGACGTCGGCCCGGCAATGCTGTTGGCGGCCTTCCGCCGCCAGCCGACGAGTGCGGTCTGGCCAAGCCCAGTGGCGTCCATGCCGGTTTCTCCTCCCTCGTTGGACCCGGTCGCCACGCTCCTACCCGGTTGGGGTCAGGGGACACACGAGTGGATCCCGCCGGACCGTCGGCACCGCCGCCTGGGCGAAGGGGCGACCCCCGGCGTCACGATGTGGCTCGGCGAGAACGACGACGCGAACGGGCGAACCCGGTCTCTTTGAGCATCTACACCGGCCGACGCGTGCTGGGTGGCGCCGGCGAGCGGGAGCATCCGGCAGATCACGTTGTCGAGCTCGAAACCGCGGTGGCAGCGCCGCAACACACCGTGGTTGCAGTCGGTCGCAATCGAGTCCGTGGTGTCCCGATGGCACCGGAACCGCTTGATCAAGCCGGTCAGTACCCCAGCGCGAACTTGGCGTCCTCGGACATCATCTCCGGGGACCACGGCGGGTCGAAGACCATCTTCGGGTGGACGTTCTGGACGCCGTCGATGTCGCCGACGAACTCGCGGATCTGCTCTGAGACCTGTGGGCCGATCGGGCACGCCGGCGTGGTGAGGCTGAAGGTGACGTAGACGTCGCCCGCCTCCTCGATCTCGACGTCGTAGACGAGCCCCAGCGAGACGAAGTCGAGCCCCAGCTCGGGATCGATCACCTCTTCGAGGGCCTCGTAGACCTCTTCTTCGGTCGCCATGCATTCATCGTAGAGAAACCGCGCAATCGCCCCGCGCGGGCGCATGACTACGCTTGACCCATGGCTTTGGTGTTCCTCCTGCTCTTCATCGTCCTGCCGATCGCGGAGATCTACGTGATCGTCAAGATCGGCGAGGCGATCGGCATCCTGCCGACCCTCGCCCTGCTGATCCTCGATGGATTCCTCGGCGCCGCCCTCCTGCGCTCGCAGGGCAGCCGGGCGTGGGAGCGCTTCAACCGGGCGCTTGCCGAGGGACGGGTGCCGACCCGTGAGGTCTTCGACGGCGCGATGGTCATCCTGGGCGGCGCGCTCCTCCTCACCCCGGGCTTCATCACCGACGTCTTCGGCCTGATCCTCCTGATCCCGCCGACGCGGGCGATCGTGCGCCGCGGCATGGGGGCCCTGGCGAAGCGACGCCTTTCCGTGGGATGGCGCGTGGCGACGTTCGGCGAGGCACGCCGGCCGCGTCCGGGCCAACCGCCAAGGGGCCCCGCCGGCTACGACTACGAGGGAACGGCTCGGGAGATCAACGACCCCGAGCTGCCGGAACGGCGCGGCGATGACGGACGCTGAGCAACTCTCGGTCGAGCTCCCGGGCGATCTACGTCTTGCCTGGGCGGTCGACGCCCTGCGCGAGCCCGAGACGGGCTCGCCGTGGCACCTTGAGGGGGAGCTCGACTGGAACCGGTTCGAATCGCTGCGGGTCGTGTCTGCCGCGCTCGGCGAGGAGGTCATCGTCCTGGCAGCCCTGCGGCCGGCCGGCGAGGACGGGCATGACGCCGACGCCATCGTCGCGGCCCGCCTGCTGCCCGAGGCGGCGGTCGAGACGGCCGCGGACGCGCTGCTCTCGCTCGAGTACGACTCAGACGGCGCGCTTCGCCGTCTTGGCGTCGAGCTGTGGGGCGAGCACGGTGCTCCACTGCGGGTGGCGGCGGACCGAACCGCGTCCGCTTCCGTCTCGGAGGAGTCCGGCCGGCGCCGCGAGTCGACTCCGCTGACCGTGCGCGTCGACGGCCGCGAAGGCCCGGGCGTGCACGACCTCGTTACGCGAGCCTGAGCCGAACCCGGTAGACACCGGTGGCGATGGCCGTGCGGGTGGTGATCTCCGACTTCGGCGGCGTGCTGACGACGCCGCTTCTGGGCTCATTCGCCGCCTTCCAGGACCACACGGGTATCTCTCCGGCGTCGCTCGGCAAGGCGATGCAGCGGATCGCCGAGCGCGACGGCGAGCATCCGCTGTTCGAGCTCGAGCGGGGGCGGCTGGCCGAGGCGGACTTCCTAGCGGGGCTGCGAACCGAGCTCGAGACCGAGCTCGGCCACAGGCCGGAGATGCACGGCTTCAAGGAGATCTACTTCGACGCCCTCGACCGGAACGAGCCGATGATCGAGCTGATGCGGTCGCTCCGGACGCGGGGCCTGCGCATGGCGCTCCTCACCAACAACGTGCGCGAGTGGGAGCCGCTCTGGCGCACGATGCTCCCGGTCGACGAGATCTTCGAGCTGGTCATCGACTCGGCGTTCGTCGGGATGCGGAAGCCGGAGCCCGAGATCTACGCGCTCACGCTCGAGCGTCTGCGCGAGCGCGACGGCCTCGGCGACCTGGAGCCGGGTCAGTGCCTGTTCATCGACGACGCCGAGGTCAACGTCGACGCCGCGCGCGAGCTCGGCATCTCCGCGGTGCACTTTCGCAACAACGACCAGGCGATCGCAGAGATCGAGGCGGCCTTGGCCGCGGCCAGCCCGTGACGGGCCAGGGTCTCACCCGGCTGTCGGCCCGTCAGTTGTCAGATCCGGCCCTGTCCCATACGTAGAGCTCGACCGCCTCGAGCGCGAGCTCCATCAGGCGCGGCGGCGAGAGCCACTCGAGGACGGTCTCGAGCGCGCGCTCCTCGGTGACGCCGCGGTCTACGGCCTCCTCGCCGCGGAAGCCGGCGGCGAGCTTGAGCGCCTCGCGCCGGTGCTCGCCGAGCGAGGAGAAGGCGCCCATCAGGAAATCGCGATTGGGCAGCGGGTGGCCCACGTCGAGCGACGCGTGCCAGGCCGCCAGCATCGAGATGTCGTGCTCGTCGAGCTCTGAGATCGCCCGCGCGTAGTGCGCCTCGAGCTCGTCATCGGGGATCTCGTCGACCCACGCGCGCACGGCCTCGCCGAGGAGCTGGCGGCGCGCCTCACGGCCCACGGAATCGGCGATCGCGCGGATTGCGTCGGCGGGGTCGATGAAGCAGAGGGACATTCGGCCGCGAAGATAGACCTGGGTTCGGACGCATCGACACCGCGACCTATGCTCAGGCGAATGGCGCATCTGTCACTGATCGTCGGGCCCCCCAACGCCGGCAAGGCGGGCGCCATCCGCGCCCGCCTGGAGGCTGCGCTCGCGCAGGATCCGGTGCTCGTCGTGCCCACGCTCGACGACACCGGGCGCTTCGAGCTCGAGCTCTGCCAGGCGGCGGGCGAGGGGGGATCCGTGCTCGGTGTCGCGATCCGCACCTTCGACCGGCTCTTCGACGACGTCGCGCTCGCCACCGGCGCGACGCTCCCCCCCGTACTCACCCGCGCCCAGCGCCTGCACGTGATCCGGCTCGCGGTGGCCGCGGCAGACCTCCAGATCCTGCGCCGATCCGCCCGGCGGCCCGGCTTCCCGGCCGCCGTGGCCGATCTGCTCGACGACGTGCAGTCCGCGGGGCTGGACCCCCAGACGCTCGCCGCCAACGCCGGCGAGGCCGAGGGCGCCGCCTACCTGGCCGAGATCGCCGCCCTGTATCGCTCCTACGCCGAGTCCCGGGACCGCCTCGGTTCCGGCGACGCCCACACGGCTGCCGAGCGAGCGACGGCGGCGCTCCGCGCGAATCCGGATGCCTGGGGCGGTCGCCCGGTCCTCTTCTACGGCTTCGACGACCTGACGCCGGCACAGCTCGAGCTGGTCGCCGCGCTCGCCGCGGCCGCCGACGTGACCTTCGCCGTTCCCTACGAGGATCGCCTCGCCTACAACGCCCGGGCCGGCCTTCACGAGCGCCTGCGAGACCTCGGAGGCGTGGTCGAGTCCGAGCTCCGCCCCGACGCCGCGAACACCGAGAGCCGCACTCTGTTTGAGCTCGAACGCCGCTTCCTGCGGGAGCAGACCTCGCCCGTGGTGGCGGACGAGAGCCTTGTCCTGCTCGAGGCGGCGGGCGAGCGAAACCAGGCCGAGCAGATCGGCAGCGAGGTGGCGAGGCTCCTGGCGGACGGCGTGACACCGGAGCAGATCGCGGTCGTCGTCCGCGACCCGAATCGCGACGGCCCCCTGCTCGACGCCGCTTTCGACGCTTTCGGGATTCCGGCCGCCGTCGAAGCCCGCCTGCCGTTGCGAGCGACGGCGACCGGGCGCGGGCTCTTGGCGCTGACCCGGGCGGCACGCCCCGGGGCCTCGGCGCAGGACCTGCTCCAGTTCCTGCGCTCCCCTGCGATGGCGCGGCCGGCCGCCGCCGATTGGCTGGAGCGAAGGATCCTGCGCGAGAGCCTGCGAACCGGCGACGAGGCGCGCAAGGCGTGGGAGGGCGAGCGCGAGCTCTTCGAGCTCGGGGACCTCGCCGCAGCTACCGCGGCAGGCGCGCCGGCTGTGCTGCGGACGCTGGCGCGCTTCGCGCGCCGCATCGCCGAGCGCCCGTGGGAGCGTCAAGCAGAGTGCGGCGAGCGCACGATGCGCCTCGAGCTTCGCGCCGGAGCGGCTGCTGCCGCGGCACTGGAGGAGCTCGCGGAGCTCCCCACCCTCGAGGATCCCTTCGCCGACGCGCTTGCGGCCCTCGACGCCCTGGAGGTGTCGCTGTGGCGGGGTCCCAGCGAGGGGCATGTCTTGGTCACGAGCCCCTACCGGATCCGCGCATGGCGGGTCGAGCACCTCTTCGTCGCCTCGCTCCAGGAGGGCGAATTCCCCCGCCACGAGACCGGCGAGCCCTTCCTCTCCGACGATCAGCGCGGGGCCTTGCGGCTACCGGAGCGCGCCGACCCCGACGACGAGGAGCGTTACCTGTTCGCGATCTGCCTGAGCCGCCCGACCCGCCGCCTTCATCTGTGCTGGCGAAGCTCCGACGACGAGGGAACCGAGACGGCGCCGTCACCCTTCCTCGACGACCTCCGCGACCTCCTGCCGGAGCCTGTCGACGGGGAGGATCCGCTGGCCGAGCGGGTCCGGCGGCGACGCCTCGCGGATGTGGTCACGCCCCTCGGCGACGCACCCAGCCTCCGCGAGGTCGCCCGAGCGCTCGCCGCGGCGGGTGGAACGGCCGACCCGGCAGCGATCATGGGCCTCGCCGCAAGCGACGCGCAGGCGATCACCGCCCAGCTGGAGGCCGCGCGCGCCCACCTGCGCCGCGATCGCCCCGGGCCGCTCCAGGTTCCGGCCGTTCTCGCGGAGCTCGAACAGCGCGAGCTCTTCGGCGCCTCCACGCTGGAGGGCTACGCGGAGTGCTCCTACCGCTGGTTCGTCGGCCACGAGCTGCGGCCGCGGGAGCTCGAACCCGAGCCCGAGATGCGTGCACAGGGCTCGGTTATCCACGCGGTGCTCGAGCGCATCTACCGCGAGCCGCCGGCGGGGCGCCGCCCGGAGCCGGCGACGCTCGATGCCTGGCGCGCCCGCGCCGCCGAGCTCGTCAACGAGCTCGCCGCGGAGCGCGGGCTCGGCGGCGACGATGCCCGGGCTCTCGCCGCCCGCGCCCGGATGCAGGCGCTGATCGAGGGCCAGCTCGAGCGCGAGGCCGGAACCTCGACACCGCTGCTCCCGGACCCGGAGCTGCTCGAGGCGAGCTTTGGCGAGACCGAGGACGACATCGCGCCGCCGCTCGACCTCGGCGACGGCGTACGCCTGCACGGCATGATCGACCGCGTCGACGTCTCGCCCGGCGGCGCCGCCGCGCTCGTGCGCGACTACAAGGTCGCGCGCGTCGTGACTATTGGGAAGAACCTCGAGAAGGAGGGAAAGCTCCAGCCCCAGCTCTACGCGCTCGCCCTCGAGCAGCTCTGGGGGAAGCGGCCGCTCGGCGGCCTCTACCAACCGCTGGCAGGCACGAAGGAGCACACGCCGCGCGGGATCGCAGCTCGCGAAGAGGCCGAGGCGGGCGGGCTCCTCGAAGGCCTCGGACTGAGAAACGGGGATCTCATCCCCGATGACGAGCTGCGAGAGAAGCTGGAGGAGGGAGCCGCGCGTGCGCGGGAGATCGCCGGGCAGATGCGCGCCGGCCGGATCACGCGCGACCCGCTGGAGGGCCGCTGCCCCACGTACTGCACCTTCCAGGCCATCTGCCGCCGCGAGCGGGCCGCGCGCATCGAGCCCGAGCCGGGCGCCGACGAGGAAGAGGAGCAGGAGTGAGCCCCGAGCAGCTCGTCCTCGAGGCGGCGGTCGCCGAGCCCGCGGCACCGCAGCCGACCCCTGAGCAGCGGCGGGCGGTCGAGTCGGCAGAGCCGAACGTGCTGCTCGAGGCCGGAGCGGGGTCAGGCAAGACGAGGGTCCTCGTGGAGCGCTTCTGCGACGCCGTCGAGGCAGACGGCACCGACTCGGCGCTGGCGTTCACCTTCACCGAGCGCGCGGCCGGCGAGCTGCGCGGACGGATCCGCCAGGAACTCGCCGCGCGCGCCCAAGCGGCAATGCAGGAGGGTGAGGATGAGCGCGCCGACGCGCTCGCCGAGCTCGCGCGCGAGTCAGAGCGCGCGTGGATCTCGACCATCCATGGGTTCTGCCGCCGCCTGCTGGCCTCCCATCCCGTGGCCCTCGGCCTCGATCCGCGCTTTCGCGTGCTCGACGAGCCGGAGGCCAGCCGCCTGGCCTACGCCGCCTTCGACGCCGCCCTCGAGAAGTTCCTCGCGAGCGGCGATCCCGAGCGCCCGCGGCTGGTCGCCGCCCTCCGCGCGGCAACGCTCCGCGACGTCGTGATCGGAGCCCACGGTGAGCTGCGCAGCCGCGGGCTCGAGATGGCCTTGCCCGACCCCACCGAGCCCGACGTTCCGGGCATCATTGCCGCTCTGCGACGGGCCGCCTCGGGCGCCTGCGCCGAGACCGAGGGCGGCAAGGGCGGACCGGACAATCGTGAGCGCCTGCGCCGTGCCGCCGAGCTCGGCGATGACGCCAGCGAGGCCGAGATCACAGGGCTTGAGCTCCGTGGCTCCGCGAAGGCCTTCAGCGGCCCGTCCTGCGAGGAGTACCGGCGCGCGTGGAAGGCGGCCCGGCGCGCCCTCGTCGAGCAGGCCTCGGTCGGCGCTTACCGCCAGATCGCCGAGCTGGTCGAGCTCTTCGCCCGCCGCTACGACGAGCGCAAGGAGGATCGCTCGGGGCTCGATTTCGAGGATCTCCAGCTCCGCGCGCGCGAGCTGCTCCGGGACCACCCGCAGATCGCCGCGACCTACCGCGAACGCTTCCGCCACGTCCTCGTCGACGAATTCCAGGACACGAACGCGCTCCAGCTCGAGATCGTCAGGCTGCTCCAGGGGCCCCAGACGCAGGTCTTCTGCGTCGGCGACGAGTTCCAGTCGATCTACGGCTTCCGCCATGCCGACGTCGAGGTCTTCCGGCGCGAGCGGGATCGCCTCCGCGACGAGGTCGATGCGGCCGTGCTTCCCCTCCGCGGGAACTTCCGCTCCCTCGCACCAGTCGTCGCCGCCATCGACACGCTCGCGGACGCGATCCTGTCCGGCTTCGAGCCCCTGACGGTCGCGCGCGACGAGGAAGCGGCCGGATCGCGCGACGAGCCGCACGTCGACCTACTCCTGACCCCTGGTGGGAAGGTCTGGAAGGACGAGGCCCTCGGCCTCGAGCTGCCGGGCGACTACCCCTCGGGACCCGATCGCGTCGCGGAAGCCCGCCTGCTCGCCGAGCGCCTGCGCGAGCTGGTCGAGTCGGGGACCGAGCGCAAGGACATCGTCGTGCTCCTGCGTGCGTTCACCCACGTCGGCGCGCTGGAGGAGGCGCTCGAGCGGGCCGGCCTGCGTCCCTACGTCGTCGGCGGGCGCGGCTACTGGTCCCAGCAGCAGGTCGACGACGTCCGTCGGATGCTCGCCGTGATCGCCAATCCGCTCGACGACGAGGCGCTCCTGGGTGTGCTCGCCTCCCCCGCCTGCGCTGTCCTCCCCGACACGCTGTGGATGCTGCGCCGGGCCGCCGGCAATCGCACCCTGTGGCCGCTCATCGAGCGCCAGTTCGGCGACGAGCCCTCAGAGCCACCGGATCCGGAGGACGCCGAGGCGGTCGAGCGAGCCGGCTGGCTGGAGCACATCCCGGACGACGATCGCCGGCGCCTGCGGGATCTGCGCACGCGCATCGCCGCCCTGCGCCGGCGGGCGCCGCTCCTCGGCCTCGACCGCCTGATCGACGAGTCGATCAGCGCGTTCGGCTACGACCTCGCGGTCCTGTCCATGCCGCGTGGCGTCCGCCGCTACGCGAACGTCCGCAAGCTGATGCGCCTCGGGCGCGAGTACGAACGCACCGAGGGCCGCGATCTGCGCGGGTTCCTCCGCTTCCTCGACGAGCGCTCCGCCGCCGACCGGGAGGGCGAGGCGGCGACCGAGGCCGAGGACCACGACGGCGTCCGCGTGATGACCGTGCACGCGGCGAAGGGGCTCGAGTTCCCGGTGGTGGCCGTTGCGGACCTCGGGCGCGGGCTGCTCGACGGCGGGCGCCAGCCGGCGGTGAGCGTCGGCGAGATCGCCAGCTCCGATGACGACGAGCTCCCCGCGCTGCGGGTGGGAATCCGGATGGCCCGCTTCGGCTCGCCGGCAGTGGGCGTGTTCGGGTATGACGAGCTGATCGAGCGGGCCGCTGAAGATGCCGCCGCGGAGGCCTGCCGGCTGGCCTACGTGGCGATGACGCGCGCCCGCGACCGGCTCATCCTCAGCGGCATCTACAACGCCGCGAATCTCGCCAAGCCCGAGGCGGAGGGTGTGCGGGCCGGCACGCCGATCACCGAGCGGCTCATGCGCTCGCTCGAGCTCACCGAGGGCGAGGACACGACGATCGAAGTGGCGGCTGCCGATCCGCGTCCCGGCCTTGACCTGCGCTGCCCCCCGGGACGGATCAGGGTGCGGTTCAACCGGCCCGAGCCGGAGGCGTTCGCCGCGCTGCGCGCCGCGACCGCCCCCGCCGACGAGCGGGCCCAGCGTCCCCTGCTGGAGCCGCCGCTCGCCCGCCCGGCGACCCAGACCGAGCCCGCCGCCCGCCATCTCTCCTACTCGGCGCTCGCCACCTACGGGCGCTGCGGCTACCGCTTCTTCGCCGAGCGAATCGCCCGGCTCGACCCGCTCGAGCAGGCGGGAGCGGAGGACGACGGCGCCAGCGGCGCCGGTCGCTTCGGGTTCGGCAACGCGGTGCATGCGCTGCTCGAGTGGAGCGCACGGCGGAACTGGCGCGCGCCCGACGCCGCGCTTGCGCAGGCGCTTCTTCGCCGCGAGGGTCTTGCCGGAGACGACCCCGAGGTCGAGCGCGCGGTCGCCCGCGTGGGCGGCTGGCTCGATTCAGAGCTGCGCCGCCGCCTCGATGGCTCCCACGTGCGGCCCGAGCTGCCCTTCATCCTTCCGCTCGGCGGCTCCATTGTGCGCGGCAACATGGATCTGCTGGCCGACGACGGCGGCGTACCGCTCGTCGTCGATTACAAGACCGACTCGCTCGGTGAGCTCTCCCCCGCCGAGCTCGTCGACCGCTACGGCACCCAGCGTCAGATCTATGCCCTTGCGGCCGGGGCGGGCGCAGATCTCGTTCGCACGGCGTACGTCTTCCTCGAGCGCCCGGACGATCCGATCGAGCTCGAGCTGGACCGCCCGGCCCTCGATGCGGCGCGGGCCGAGCTCGAGGGGATGATCGGACGGATCCGCGCCGGTGAGTTCGAGGTGACGCCGAACCCACATCGGGCGCTCTGCTGGGACTGCCCGGCACGAGCGCGCCTGTGCTCGCACGACCCGGAGGAGACCGGGCGCCGCCTCCCGTCGCCATGACGCGACTCGCGTTCTTCGGCTACGGATCGCTCGTCAGCCCGGCGAGCGCCGCCCTCACGCTGGGACGCCCGGTCTCCGCAGTCACTCCCGTGCGTCTCCCGGGCTGGCGCCGGCGCTGGTCGACCTATCGCGACAACAACCGCTCCGAGAAGACCTTCGCGCGCACCGCCGACGGCTCGATCCCGCCATTCACGCTCGGACTCAACATCGAGCCGGCGCCCGGCGAACCAGGCCCGAACGGAGTCCTCATCGAAGCCACCGCCGAGGAGCTCGACCGCCTCGACCTGCGCGAGATGCGCTACGACCGCGTCGACGTCACAGCGGCGCTCGACGGCGCCGGCGGATTCGACGCGGTCGTCGCCTGGACCGCGAAGCCGGCCCACCACGCGCCCTCACCGCCCAGGGGCGCCGTGATCATGCGGACGTACTTCGAGGCGATCCAGGCGGCCTTCTCTGAGCTCGGCAACGGGGAGTTGGAGCTCTTCCTCGCGACCACCGGAGAGCCCCCGGTGGAGCTCATCGACGGCACGCTGGTGCGCGACGAGATCCCGCTCGGAAACCCGCGGGCGTGGTGAGAAGCTCCTAGAGCGCTCTCAGCGCCTCATCAAGCGGCGTCTCGCCGGAGATGAGGTTGAACGTCTTGCCGATCGTGCCGTCCGTGTGCAGGACCGCGGCCAGCGTGGCGGCGACGTCGGCCCGCGGGACCTTTCCGCGCGGTGTGGACGGGGCGGCGGTGACACGCCCGGTCGCGGGCGCGTCGGTGAGACTGCCGGGCCTCACGATCGTGTACGCGAGGCCGCTCGCGGCAAGGGCCTTGTCGGCGTCGGCCTTCGCGCGCAGATACTCACCGAACACGTCTCCGTCGCCCTCAGGAGGCGGCGAGTCGGCGCCCATCGAGCTCACCATCACGTAGCGACCCACGCCGTTCGCCTTGGCGGCGTCGATGAGCTTCACGGCCCCGCCGAGGTCCATCGTCCGCTTGCGGGCCGTGCCGCTGCCCGGCCCGGCGCCCGCCGCGAAGACGACCGCGTCCGCCGAGCCGACGGCCGCCGCCACGTCCGCGTCATCGCTCTCGAGGTCGCAGAGAACGGGCTCGGCGCCGGCGGCCTCGACGTCGCCGGCGTGGTCGGGGTTGCGGATCAGGGCCCGGACCGAATCGCCGCGATCGCGCAGCACGGGATGAAGGAGCATCGCCACCTGCCCATGCCCCCCCGCGACGACGACCTCCACGGCCCCCTCCCCCCCTCAGGCGCCGTTCCAGCGCTTCGCCCAGGCACCGAGCTCGCGCAGCGGCGGTTCGAGCTCGCGCCCCTTCTCGGTGAGCGCGTAGGACACACGCGGAGGCGTGCCTGGATGGACCGAGCGCTCGACCAGGCCCTCGGCCTCGAGCTCGCGCAGGCGCCGCGACAGCAGCCGGTCGGAGAGGCCCGGGACCGCCTGGCAGAGCTCCCCGAAGTAGTGCGGGCGCTCGGCGAGCGCCCAGACGATGGCCCCCGCCCAGCGCCTGCCGATCAGCTCGACCGCGGCGTGGAAGTCGGGGCAGACATACGCGGGCCGGCCATTCGCCGGCTCGCTGGTGGCTTGCGACGGCGACGTCTCCACCCTGAGATCAGGTTAGCTCACGTGGCACACGGGCCGGTGTCGGTCTCGCGGGAGAGATTGCCCTTGAGTGCCCCTTCGACGACGCCATTGGGCACACCCAGCCCGCCCTCGGGACCGGGGTCCTGCTGAGCGGCGAAAACGGTCGTGAGCACCCGCCCGTCCTCGTCGAGCGCCGGGCCTCCGGAGTTCCCGCTGCGGACCTCGCCACGGAACGAGGTCATCGAGCGTCGCACCGGCCCGCGTCCGTATGAGTCCTGGCTGATGACGTCGCCGGTGCCCCCGACGCGAGCCGGCGCCAGCGTCAGCGGCCCGTTCTCCGGATACCCGGCGATGGCCCCTGGCGTGCCCGGGTGCACCTCGGAGACGAGCTCCAGAGGTGCGAGGTGGAGGCCGGGAACACGAAGCACGGCGAGGTCGTTCCGCGGCGCGTAATAGACGGCGGTCGCGTCGAGTTGATCTCCGTCGGGCCGGCTGACGGTCGTGTCGCCTTCGCCGGCGACCACGTGCGCGTTGGTGACGACCAGGCCGGGGCCGGCGACCCACCCCGACCCCTCCACGCCGAGGCCGCAGGCCGTCCCGAGCACCTTCACGACGCTCCCGGACGCCCGCTTGACATCGGGATCCCTGGCGAGCTTCGGATCCGGCGCGGCCACGCGCGCCTCGGGGCCGTTCAAGGAGGGAGTCGGATCGACACGGCGGAGCACGTTCAGGAGCGGACCCGAGGGCGGCAGGGCGTCGTTGAGGGCGCCGAGAATGGCGGAGCGCTGGATCGAAGACCGCAGCGAGCTGTGGCCGGAGCCCGGGGCGTGGAGCGCAACCGCGCCAAACGCCCAGGCGAGGAGCAGGCCGAGGCCGCCGAGGAGGATCGCCCCACCGATGCCGTCCACGACGCCGACGACGCCGTGCACGGCCAGCCGGTCGCGCAGAGCCAGACCGACGCCCTCCAGGGTCACCGCGAGCGCCGCGCCCAGGAGCAGCCCGCTGAGGACCGTGACGACTGGTGCGTACTGGGACTCCGAGCCGCCGGACAGGAGCGCCGGGCCCAAGCGCCCGCCGATGACCGCTCCGACCAGGAAGCCCACGAGGGGAAGCGCGCTGCGGATCAATCCGCGCTCCCACCCGATCGCGGCGAGTGCGAGCACAAAGACTGCGATGACGAAGTCGACGACGGTCACTGTGGTGTATGCGCGGCCGGCTGTGGTGGGGTCATGCGGCCACGTGGCAGACCGCCGCACGCACTACCTTTTCCCACAATGACACGCCGGGGGGCGCAACCTTCAGCCAGCGCTCGGAACGCTAACGGACGGCCGGTCCGGAGTTGAGTCCGATCAGCCGCGAGGCGGCGCGGCGCCGCCGCCTGATGACGAGGGCCCTGCCACTCGTGATCGTCGCCGCCGTGGCGTTCGTCGTCGGCGTGCTCATCGGAGGCCGGCACGACACGAGCGCCGCCGAGCGGTTCGCCGATGCGTGGCAGGAACAGGACTTCGGCGCGATGCACGACGAGCTGACGGCGGCTGCCGCCAAGCGCTACCCGCTCGCGGACTTCGAGAAGAAGTACCAGAAGGCGGAGACCACGATCACCTCGCAGACGGTGGCCACCGGCGAGGTGCGCGCCGGTGAGACCGAGGGCGGCAACGACGCGGCAATCGTGCCGGTGAGCTTCTCCACCAACGCCTTCGGCCACCTGGGCGGCGACCTCGTACTCCCGCTCGCCGACGGCGCGATCGATTGGTCTCCCAACCTGGTCTACCCGGGCCTCAAGCCCGACGAGCACCTGACCCGCCGCACGCGCACCCCCAAGCGCGCGGCGATCCTGGCCGCGGACGGGACGCCGCTGGCCGAGGGCCCGGCGTACGCCCGCAGCTCGCCGCTGGGGACTGCGGCAAGCGCGATCGCCGGCGAGGTCGGAACGCCTAGGGGGAAGCTCGCCACCAGCCTCGAGGCTCGCGGCTTCCCGAAGGGCTCGCTCACAGGCCTGAGCGGCCTGGAGCTCGCCTTCGACTCCCGCCTTGCCGGCCATCCCGGAGGCCAGCTCCTGGCAGGGGGCGGCCACGGCGGACCGCGCATCATCGCGACCACCGAGCCGAAGGCAGGCGAGGACGTGAAGACCACCATCGATCCGGACCTTCAGCGCGCGGCCGTGACGGCGCCCGGAGGCACCTACGGCGGCGTGGCTGTGCTCGATGCCCAGAGTGGCAGCGTCCTGGCGTTGTCCGGTATCGCCTTCTCGGCACCGCAGCCCCCCGGCTCGACGTTCAAGATCATCACGACGACGGCGGCGCTCGATGCCGGCATGGTCCATCTGTCCGACACCTTCCCGATCGCAACCTCGGCCACGGTCGACGGGCGCGAGGTCGCGAACGCCAACAACGAGGCGTGCGGCGGCACGTTCGTCCAGGCATTCGCCGAGTCCTGTAACAGCGTCTTCGTGCCGCTCGGCCCGAAGATCGGCTCGGATCGCCTGGTCGACACCGCGGAGCGCTACGGCTTCAACTCCCAGCCCTCGCTCTACGACGTCGACGCGACCGCGGCAACCGACCCTCCCGCGCCCACGATCCCGAAATCAATCCCCACGGACCTCGACCTGGGCGTCTCGGCCATCGGCCAGGGCGAGGTTCAGGCGACCCCGCTCGAGATGGCGTCAGTTGCCCAGACCATCGCGAACGGTGGGGTGCGCGAGCCGACCAACATCGTCAAGGAACCGAGCCTTCAGTCCGACGCGAAGGCCGTTCGCGTCACGTCCAAGCAGACGGCGGCCACGATCCGGGGGCTCATGATCCGCGTCGTGACCGAGGGCACGGGCACGGCGGCGGCACTCCCGGACGCGCAGGTGGCGGGCAAGACCGGGACGGCCGAGCTTGGGCCGAAGCCGCTCGAGCCCGGACAAGAGGCGAAGCCCGGCGAGACGCCCCCGCAGGAGGTCGACGCCTGGTTCACCTCCTTCGCGCCCGCCTCCGACCCCAAGATCGTGGTCGCGGTGATGGTCGTGAACGCAAACGGGGCCGGTGGGGAGATCGCGGCTCCGATCGCCCGGGAGGTGCTGGCGGCGGGGGTTTAGGCCCTGGTTGTCCGCGGGCGCGGGCGCGGGCTCCGGGAACCTGCGCTACCGCTCGGCCAACGGAAACCCGATCGTCGCGGCGATCACGACCAGCACGCCCCCGATCGCAGCCAGGAGACCGCCGATCGTCTCCGCGGCCTGAGCCAGCGCCGCGCCGGCAATTGCGGCCACCGCGCCGACGGCCAGAAGCGTCCACCACCCGCCACCGCGAATGCGCCGTGCCGGGGCGCAGACGATGGTGACGAGGCCGATCACGACAAGGCAGCCGACGCGAACCGCGTCGCCGAAGAGGTCCACCAGGACGATCAGGGAGGCGATCGCGGCCGCGAGCAGCGCGATCTGAAGGGCCCGCTCATCGAGCATGGCACCGCTCCACCTGCCTGCTCAGATGTCGAGCTCGACGGTGCCGGGCTCGCCCGAGCTCGACGGGATCTCCATCTCGAGGGGACGGTTCTCGGTGGACGCCTGGCTGATCCGGAAGAGGACCATGGAACCCTCGATCGGCCCAGTCGCCGGCGTCGAGTCGGGCTCTGGAAGCTGCCCGCCGCCTGGGATCGACCCACCGAGCGGCAGGACATATGGGCTCTTGCTGTCGATCGGCTCGTACTTGGTCCCCTGGGTGTCGGTCACCGTGAACGACTGCGGCAGGAACACGTCATCCGAGCTCTCGTTCGAGACCTGCATGAAGACGCCGAGATAGAGCTGGTCGCCCTCGAGCGGCGGCTCCCCGACAAGGTAACCCGCGTCCTCGGTGTCATCGGGGTTGAGGAAGCGCGAGATGACGACGTTGTACTCGAGATCACCGACCGTGATCGGCTCACCCTCGGAAACGCTCGTCTCGTCCTCGCTTGCCCCGCACGCAGAGAACAGCGATGCGGCGGCAACCGCCGCCGCGACGCCGATCGCGAGTGCGAGTCGCCTGCGCATGGCGGCGCAGTCTATTTCAAGCGCGTCAACCCGCGCCGGGGATCCGATCGCCACCGGCAACGGCAACCCGCCGGATCTCGGCGTCGCTCTCGATCAGCTCTCGCAGCCGGCGCAGCGCGCCGAGCCAACTGCGGCGATAGAACCGCGCGGCGCCGGGCTGGTGGTCGCGCAGGCGGTCGATGAGGGTCGGCGGCTCGGTCCAGTAGGTCACCTTCACCTCGCAGCTTCCAGGCCCGACGCCCTCCGTCAGCTCCCAGGCCGTATACACGGGGATCCGGCCGAGCCGCCCCGCACGCCCCCGCTCGAGGATTCGGTGGGGCGGGTCGAGCTCCGTGATCACCGTCTCAACCCAGGTGCCGTCCTGAGCGATCCGAAAGCGAGCAGTCGCGCCGACGCCGGTGGAGTCCAGGCGCTGCAAGCGGTACTCGCTCACGAACGGGCGCAGGAAGGCCGGCCGCTTGGCGAGGTCGCAGAGCGACTCGAAGACCCGCTCGCGCGGGGCATCGATCGGAACGCTCGCGGAAACCGGGCCCATGGCGCGGCGATTCTATTCGGACGCCGCCCGGGCGCCTCGCCCACGTGGCGGGCCGGAGCTTTTCCGCTATTTGGGACAAAATGGGACAAAAGAATGCTCCCGAGCGGGCCAAAGTGGCACGGCACGTTAAGATCAGCACAAGAGGGGAGTCGGAGTGTGAGCGTGCTGGCCGGCAACTCGAACGACGTACACAAGACGGGCGAAGACGTGGGCGAGCTCGCATCCGTGGGCTCACTCACCTGCGTGGGCTGTGGCTATGCCATCTCCCTGGCGGCCATGGAGGACGATCTGCCCCACTGCCCGGCATGCGGAGGATCGCGCTTCCGGCGGGCCTCGCTGTTCGAGCAGCCGACCGTCGACGCCGTCGCGGTCGAGCCGTTCGAGGTTGCCGATGACTGGCTCGACGAGCTGCGCGGCTCGATCACGCAGCCTGGGCACTACCTCGCGTTCCTGGACGGCCCCGAGCGCACCGTCGTGGCGCTCGAGGAGGGATGGACCCGCATCGGGCGCAGCGGCTCGGCCGACCTGCGCCTCGACGATGCCACCGTCTCACGCCGCCATGCACTGGTCGTGCTCACCGCCGACGGCGACCTGCGGGCGCTGGACGACCGCAGCCTCAACGGGCTGTTCGTCAACGGCGTCCGGGTCGAATGGGCGCCGCTCGGTGACGGCGACGAGCTCGAGGTCGGCCGCTACCGCCTCCACGTGATCAAGGTCTAGCCCCGCCCGATCCCTAAGGGTCGAGACCGGGCAATCCCGGCTGGACGCCCGGCGCCGGCCGTGGCACCGTGCGCCTCGCGTGACAGCGCTCACGGTTCCAGAGCGGGGCGTTGGCACAATCATCATCTCGCGACTCAGCCGAAGGGAATCGACTTGACGACACGACCCAACCTCGCAGCCCGCGCCGGCCACTGGAGCGCCACCCACCGCAAGACCGCGATCCTCGGGTGGCTTGCGTTCGTCATCGCCGCGGTCATGATCGGCGGCGGCGTCGGGACCAAGAACATCAAGGACGAGGACGCCGGCGTCGGCGAGTCGAGGACCGCCGACCGGGTGCTCGCCGATGCGTTCCCCAAGTCCGCGGATGAGGTCGTGCTCGTGCAGAGCGACTCGTCGACGGCAGACGACCCGGAGTTCCGCGCCGTCGTCCAAAAGGCGATCCGCTCGATCGAGGACGTGCCCGGCACCGACAAGGTCACGAGCCCCTACAGCCCGAAGGGCAAGGGGCAGATCGCCGCCGACGGCCACTCCGCGTTGATCGATTTCGAGATCCCGGGCGGAAGCAGCGCGTCCGAGGACGTCGCCGAAAAGACGCTGCAGGCTACCCGGACCGTGCACGACTCGAGCCCCGGGTTCTTCGTGGGCGAGTTCGGCGATGCCAGCGCGAACAAGGAGATCGGCGACGCCTTCGAGGACGACTTCAAGAAGGCCGAGTCGACCTCGCTTCCGATCACGATCGTGATCCTGGTGCTCGCCTTCGGCGCCCTCGTGGCCGCTGGCGTTCCGCTCCTGCTCGGCGTCACGGCCGTTGCAGCGGCGATCGGACTGCTGGGGCCGATCAGCCAGATCTTTCCCGTCGACGAGGCCGCGTCGTCGGTCATCCTCCTGATCGGGCTCGCCGTCGGCGTCGACTACTCCATGTTCTACCTGCGTCGCGAACGCGAGGAACGAGCTCGCGGACGGGGCAAGGAGGCGGCGCTGGAAGCCGCCGCGGCGACGTCCGGCCGCGCGGTCCTCGTCTCCGGCATCACGGTCATGATCGCGATGTCCGGGATGTACCTGGCAGGCGCCTCGACGTTCATCTCGTTCGCCACCGGGACGATCCTCGTGGTCGCGATCGCGGTGCTCGGCTCGCTGACGGTCCTCCCCGCCGTGCTTGCGGCCCTCGGAGACCGCGTGAACAAGGGACGGGTGCCGTTCCTGACGCCTCCGGACGAGCGCGCCGGGCGCGAGCCTCGGATCTGGTCGGCAATCCTGGATCCGGTCCTGCGGCATCCGCTCGTCGCGGCGCTCGGCGCGGCCGCGATCCTCGTGGTCCTCGCGCTTCCGACCCTCAACATCACCCTCGCGGTGCCCGGCGTCGACTCGCTGCCTAAGGACCTCCAGGTGATCCAGACCTACGACCGCGTCCAGGCGGCGTTCCCCGGGGACAAGATCCCGGCCCAGATTGCGGTCGAGGCCGACGACGTCACATCGCCGGAGGTGAAGGGAGCCGTCCGCGAGCTCATCGCGCAGACGCAGGGGAACGACCTCTTCGAACAGCCCGTCACCGTCGACGTGAGCCGCGACCAGACGGTCGCGGAGGTCGACGTGCCGATCGCCGGGGATGGCACCGACTCCACGTCGAAGGCCGCCCTGGCTGAGCTGCGCGACCAGATCATCCCCCAGACGCTCGGTCAGGTTCCGGGCGTGAGCGCGAACGTCACGGGCCTCACGGCGGGAACTCAGGACTTCAACGACCTCATGGGCGCGCGCATCCCGATCGTCTTCGCGTTCGTGCTCTCGGCGGCGTTCCTGCTGCTGCTCGTCACGTTCCGGTCCATCGTGATCCCGATCAAGGCAATCGTTCTCAACCTCCTCTCGGTGAGCGCGGCGTACGGGATCGTCACCTGGATCTTCCAGGAGGGTCACCTCGAGAACGTCCTGGGCTTCACCTCGACGGGCTCGGTCACCTCGTGGCTGCCCCTGTTCCTGTTCGTCGTCCTGTTCGGCCTGTCGATGGACTACCACGTGTTCATCCTCAGCCGCGTCCGCGAGTCGTACGACGACGGTATGTCGACCGCGGAAGCCGTGTCGCACGGGATCAAGAGCACCGCCTCGGTCGTGACCGCCGCGGCCATCGTGATGGTGGCGGTGTTCTCGATCTTCGCCACGCTGTCGATGGTCGAGTTCAAGCAGTTTGGGGTGGGCCTCGGAATGGCGGTCCTGATCGACGCAACGCTTGTTCGCGCCGTGCTCCTCCCGGCCACGATGAAGCTGCTCGGCGACTGGAACTGGTACCTGCCGCGCTGGCTCGAGTGGTTGCCCCACGTCTCGCCCGACGAAGGCGCCTTCTCGGCGCCTCCCCTGGAGGCGGCGCCGGCGAGCGGCGCGACCGAGGGGCGGGAGCCCAAGCCCGAGCCGATCGAGGCGTAGACCCCTCTAGCCGGAACCCGGATCGGCCCGGCGAAACCACTCGCCCAGCGCCTGCACGCCCTGGCGCTGGCCCTCACCGCCGGCAAGCCACGTCATGCCAGGTGAGCCCTCGGCGCGCATCATCATCAACCGCAGCTTCTCGCCATCCACCAGGCGCAGCTCGAGCTGCACCGCCGCCCGGTCCATGATCGCCGAGCCGATGTCGGCCCACCCGCCGCCCGCCCCCTGAGCCCTCGCCTTCACGATGTCGCCCGGCGCGATCGGCTGCACGTCGCCGTCCGGGTCGCCGCGGCGGTTGAGCGGCTGCACCAGCAGGCGCGCGTCGGTGACGCCGAGGGCCACGGCGCCGCCCTTGAGGAGGCCCTTCTGCTGCGAGCAGGCGCAGATCCCTTCGAGCGTCTCCCCCGGCTCCAGCAGCGACTCCAGGAGGGGTCGCAGCTTCGCGTCGAAGTCGCCCATGCGCGCAGCCTAACCGCGCGGGCCGGCGCTCAGCGCGTCCAGTAGTAGCGCGGCCCGTCGGCGTCGTCGACGAGCGTGAAGCCGAACTCCTCCGGCGCGATCTCCTCGCGCTTCCCGAGCGCGCGAACGGTGCCTGCGACGTCGGGCGGCAGCTTCCGAGCGATCCACTCGAAGAGGACCTTGCGATCGATCCCGATCCGCCGCGCGCAGTCGTGGTACGGCGCCAGGTCCATCAGCAGGTCGCGCCAATCCGAGACTTCCTCATCACCCTGTCGCGAGATCAGCGCGACCAGGCCTTCGCGAAGGTGGTCGGGCGAGCGCTCCCGTAGCGCGAGCGTCAGCGACTCGTCGTCGATCGGCCGGGCGAGGTTCTGGGCGGACAACGTGGTCGGGGGCTACTCGGTGGAGATGTTCGGGTCGGCCTGGACCTTCTCCGGGATGATCATGAGGAAGTTCTGCGGGGCGTTGGCCGCGAGCGCGGACATCCGCTCTGCCTCCTCCTCCTGCCCGGTGGCGCGCAGTTCCTCGGCATAGTGGCCGAGTAGGTCGTCGACGTCGAGCTGTCCCTCTGCATCGAGCTCCGAGAGCTTGACCTTCGCGCCCTCGCCGAGGCGCCGCTCGATCGCCGCGCGATCCAGGTTCCACTCCTCGCTCGTGCGGACGTAGACGCGCCCGCCCGTCATTCCCGCGCACGCCCAAGGCCCGATGTCGCCGAGGACGACCGCGCGCCCCGAGGTCATGTACTCGAAGGCGAACCCCTTGGCGTTGGCGCGATCGGAGATGCACCCCCTGGCGTCGTCGAGCGGTGCCGCCGGCTCGCCGCCGAGCACCACGTCGGCGCCCGAGAGCCGGATGCAGAAGCGCGAGTCGGCCGACCCCTGAACGAACAGGCGGCCGCGCTGGGCGCCGTAGGCGAAAGACTTCCCGACCGAGCCGTTCACCCGCTCGCCGGCGCCGTTCCGCCCCTTCATGATCGAGACGGTACCGCCCAGCATCGTCTTGCCGACACCGTCCTGGGCGCCGCCCTCGACCCTCACGTGCAGGCCGTACGCGTTGAACGCGCCGAACCCCTGCCCGGCGACCGAGCCGCCGTTGAAGGCGAGCTCGGCGAGTACGTCCTCGGAGCCCTCGGCCGCACCGTCGTAGATGCGTGCACGTGACAGGGCGCCGGCGAGCTCGGTCCCGAGGACGCGATCGTGGGCATCGGTGGGCCGGGGGAACTCCTCGCGCACCGCTGTCCCGCGGCAGACGTCGGCCGCCAGGGCCGCGATCTGCGCCGAGGCCTCCTTCGACTCCATCCGGATCGGGCGCGCACGGACGAGGCCGGCCTCGGCCCGCCCCTCCGCGGCCACGAGCTCCTCCTCGGCGACGGGCGCGGGCAGGTCGGCCGGCTCCAAATCGAGGTACTCCTCGAGGGGTGTGACGAGTGGGGCCAGGTCGATCGCCTCGGCCTGCGCGATCTGCTCCAGGAGGTCATAGCGGCCGACGAGATCCTGGGCCCGCTCGTAGCCGAGCCCGGCGACGACCTCGCGGATCTCCTGACCCATCGAGCTGAAGAAGCGGGCGCAGCTCTCGGCCGCCGACTCGACCGCCTGGGGCGTGAACTTCTTCAGCCCGTGCTCCTGAGCCTGTTCGACCGTCTCGATCTGCGTTGCGATGCCCACGTGACAGGTGTCGAGCTGGCAGCCGCGGCAGATCGTGCAGCCGAGCGAGACCATGGCAAGCGTTCCGAACCCGATCCGGTTCGCCCCCATGCAGAGGAGCTTCACGATGTCGTGCGCGTGGCGGTAGCCGCCATCCGCCCAGATCTCCACGCGGTTGCGGATGCCCGCCTCCATCAGCGCCTGATGGACCAGACGGGTGCCGACGTCCGACGGCAGGCCGACGTGGCGGAGGGCGTGCTGGCGCGCGGCGCCGGTCCCGCCCTCGAAGCCGGACAGGGTGATGATGTCGGCGCCGGCCTTGGCGATGCCGAGCCCGATCGTGCCGATGTTCGGCACCACCGGCACCTTCACCGAGACACGAACGTCCGGGTTGACGGTCTTCAGCTCGTCGATCAGCTCCGCGAGGTCCTCGATTGAGTAGAGGTCGTGGTTGTTGGAAGGCGAGATCAGGTCGGTGCCGGGCGACGCGTTACGCGCGGCGGCGACCTTCTCCGAGACCTTCTTGCCGGGCAGGTGGCCGCCCTCGCCGGGCTTCGCGCCCTGGCCGATCTTGATCTCAGCCACATAGGAGGCGTTCAGCATCTCCGCCGAGACGCCGAAGCGGCCGGAGGCGACCTGCTGCCCGCGCCACTTGCGATAGCGGCCGTACATGTCGCGGATCTCGCCGCCCTCGCCGTTGATGCACAGGATGTTCGCCGCCTTCGCCGCCTCGGCGTAGGCCCGGAAGGCGGGCTCGGACTGCGACCCGAAACTCATCGAGGAGATCACGATCGGGTAGTCGTGATGCCCGATGCCCGGGTCGACGGACTCGGGATCGATGGCATCGCGATCGCTCCGCAGGCCCATGATGTGGCGCATCGAGATCGGGCTCTGAGCCTCGAGGTCGCGCACCTTCTGCGAGTACTCCTCGTAGGTCGCGGTGCCGTTGGCCGCAGCGATCGCGGCCTTGTAGACCTTGGGGTAGAAGCGGAACGTCTTCGCCGGCTTCGACTCAGTGTCCCCCCGCAGGATCCGGTGGCGCTCGTCCGTGTCGGAGTCGAGGTCCGCGAATCCGAGCCCGGCCTTCTCGGAGGCGGCGAATGCCTCCGTCTGCAGGATCTCGGCGAGCTCCGGGCGCACCCCGATCGACGAGAACTGGCGGGCGTACCCGCGCACCTCGTGGATACCGATGGTCGAGATCACCTTCTCGATCCCCTTCGCCAGCGCCGCGCAGATGTTGGAGACGTCCTCCTCGTAGTCGTCCACGCAGATGACCTCGAGCATCACGTAGGGGCAGACGCCGTTCGCGCCCAGGCCGAGCGCAAGAACCACGTCGTGGACGTTGCGGATCGCGGCCGAGCGCAGCACGATCGAGCAGCGCCGGCGCAGGTTCTCCTCGCCGGGCTCGACGCGGAACTGCTTCAGGGCCTGGTCGACGGCCGACAGCGCCAGATGTGGGTCGCAGAAGCGCCGCTCGCCGTCGTAGACGACGCGGTCGGTGAGCACGACCAGCTCGGCGCCGTCGCGGACCCGCCTCACGGCCTCCTGGCGGATCCGGTCGACCGCGCCCTTCGTCGTCTCGGACTCGAGCAGCGCCGTGTCGATTGCCGCCGCGCGTCCCCTGAACTCCTCCCACAGGTCCTCGAGCACCCAGGTGCGGTGATCGCGGGCGATGCGCCGGTAGGTCTCGTCTGAGAGCGGCGCGAGATCGTGATGCCCACCCAGGATGACCGGGAAGGAGGTCTCGACCGTGCCTGTGTCCGTCGACGGATCGCCGACCGGGGGGCGCCTGCCGAACACCGCCCGGGTCGAGAAGTGCTCGATCTCGCGCTCGCGGTCGATCGCGGGGTTCGTCACGACCGCGACCGTCTCCTTGAAGTAGTCGGCGAGGTTCTGGCGCTCTGGGGAGAGCGCTGCGAGCGGCCCGTCATAGCCCAGGGAGCCGATCGGCTCGGCGCCGTTCGAGGCCATCTGCTGGCAGAGCTTCACGTCGTCGCGCTGCCAGCCGAACCCCGCGAGAATGCGGTCCTCGACCTTCACCGGCTCCGAGGGGCCGGCCGCCGTGTAGCCGGGGATCTCGGGGCCGTGCAGAGGGCCGCCGGTGACCAGAGCGCGGTCGTAGCCGGCGACCTCGGTCGCCCCGGTGCGCTCGAGCCAGCGGCGAGCGACCTCGCGCTGCATCTCGTGGTGGTCCCACAGGCGTGACGCGCGCTTCTGCCGGTCGATCGTGACCAGGAACTTCTCCCCGGGGCCCAGGGGAAGGGGCTCGGAGACCATCTCGTCGACGCTGACGACGCCGGGCTCGGAGCTGAAGATGTGGTCAGCCGCCGTCTCGAGCCTCCATAGGGGCCTCAGGCCGAGTGCGTCGGCGGAGAACACGCACTCATCGCGATGACGGGCGATCAATGCGACGGGCCCCTGCGCGAACGGGCCCATCGCCTGGCGCAGGTACATGTAGAAGGCATGCAACTCCTCGGGCAGCGAGCGAATCTCGTTCACCACGGGCGGAACCACCATCTCCATCGCCTCCGCCAGCGAGAGGCCCTCCTTGCGGATCAGCGTGTCGATGGTGCGGTTGAGGTCCTGGGAGTCGGAGCCATCGCGGTGGATGTGGACGCCGAGCATGCGCGCCTCCTGGCGCAGCTGAGCGATCGTGTTGATCTCACCGTTGTGACCCAGAACCGAGAACGGCTGCACCCGCTTGAACGAGGGCCACGTGTTCGTCGAGTAGCGGTTGTGACCGAAGCAGCCGATCGTCTCGAAGCGCTCGTCGCGGAGGTCTGGGTAGTACTCGCCCAGGACCTTGGGCGCGCCCATCACCTTGTAGACACAGGTTGCCGCAGAGAACGAGGGGACGTGGAAGCCGAGCTCTGACTCGAGCTCGATCATCAGGTCGAAGACGCGCTCCGAGCGCTGGGAATCGGCGACCAGGCCACCCACCTGCCAGAAGTGCGGCTCCTCCTCGCGGGCGGTGGGGCCAAGCGCCTGGGAGTCGGTTGCGCCGAGCCGCTCGGCGAGGATGCGGAAGCCCCCGCGGCCGAGGATCTCGCGGGCGTCGTGCTGGGCCCGCTCCAGGTCTGCCGACCGCTCGATGAAGATGTGGGCGACCGCGAATCCCTCGTCCAGAACCAGGGCGGGGCTGTGGCCGCCGGCGCGGACGTCCTCCGACCAGAGCCTGCGGGGAATATCGACGAGGATTCCGCAGCCGTCGCCCTCGCCGTCCACGTTGCCGGCGCGGTGAAGCATCTTCTGGAGGTTCGCGAGCGCCAGGGTCACCGGCTCGCGGCTGGGCGTTGCGTCCTTGCGAACGGAGGCGTAGATCGCGCACGCATCGCGATCCTCCACCGACGGCGGTGAGACGCGGGGTCGCCACGGAAGCTCGGGCGAGTAACGGTGCTGCTCGAGATCGGCTGCGCCGGCGGGTTGCTCCGCGCGCACGCCGGACGGGCCTTGAGAGGGACTTCGCATTCTCACCTCCGGGTCCGCACCTTCTTCGAGCGGGCGCGCGACGGGGACGAAACGGAGCGCGAGAGTATACGGCCGTTATCGGACTCGAGAACCGTGCCGCTGCTGGCGCCTGATGCTGCACCTGCCCGTACTCGTGCGCGGGCGCGATAAAGTCGCGCCGTGGCCGTCACCATCGCAGTCCTCTCACAGAAGGGCGGCACCGGGAAGACGACGATGGTCCGGTCCCTGACCGACGTCTTCGAGCGCCTGGGGCTCAGCGTCCTCGCGATCGACGCCGACCCCCAGGGGAACCTCTCCGACTATTTCGACACGCCGCCGGACGCCAACCCGACCCTCTCGGACGTCCTCCAGGCCCAGGCCCGGGCCGTCGATGCCGTGCACGGCTCGGTGCTCCCCGCGAACATGCGCCTGGCCGAGGCGGAGTTGATGCTCGCCGGCAAGATCGGGCGTGAGGTGACGTTGCGCAACGGCCTGCGCGAGCTGAAGCGCCAGAAGGACCTGATCCTGATCGACTGCCCACCCACGCTCGGGCTCCTGACGGTGAATGCGCTCGTCGCCGCGGATCACGCAATCCTCTCGACCGAGGCCCAGTACTTCTCCCTTCAGGGGATGGAGCAGGCGATGGAGGTCGTCGACCTCGCGCGGGAATCGCTGAATCCCGACCTCGACCTGCTCGGGGTGGTCCTCAACATCGCCAACATGCGCACGAAGCACGCGCGGCAGACCCTTGACGCCCTGAGCGAGCGCTTCGGTGACAAGCTGTTCCGAACGGTGATCCGTCAGTCGATCGCCTACGCCGAGTCCGCCGAGCGCGCGATCCCGATCCTCGACTACCGCCCCGATCGCGGCGCGGACTATCTCTCGCTCGCGGGCGAGATCCTCAGGCGGCTGGGGATGCCGGAGATGCTTGAGCCCCTGGACGAGCTGAGCGCCGAGGTCGTCCCCGCAGGCGCCGGGGTCGGCTGAGGTGAGCGCGGCCGACGCACCCGAGGCTCTCGAGGCGGCGATCGCGCGCTACAACGACGCGTGGAACGCGCACGACCTGGACGCGATCATGGCGATGCACGCGCCCGACATGGTCTTCCACAACCACACGGCGGGCGAGTCGGCGGAGGGCGAGGCGGTCCGGGGCCACATCGGGGCGATCTTCGAGACGTGGCCCGACATCCGCTTCGACGGCAGGCGCACCTACGCGCGCGAGGGGCTCATCGTGCAGGAGTGGACCGCGACGGCGACCCACGCGAACACGATGCGCCGCGGAGATCTCGTCGCCGAACCCACCGGCAGGACCATCACCTGGGACGGCCTTGACGTGATTCCGTTCGAGGGCGGGCTCGTCAAGCGCAAGGACGTGTACTCGGACTCGGTCTCGATCCTGCGGCAGCTGGGACTGCTGGACTAGTTAGAGCTCGGCCACGTCCGCGCCCAGGGGACTGAACGGCGCGCGCACGACGTCTGCCCAGCCGCGCGTGACCTTCGTCATCGCTTCAGCGACCTTGCCCGTGTCCTGCCAGAAGCACCAGACGAGGACGGTGGGGCCGGCGCCGGAGATCGAGGCGCCGATCGCGCCGAACTCACCGATGCCATCGACCAGCTCGAGCGAGCGTGGATAGAGGGACTCGCGGGGCGGCTGGTGTAGGCGGTCGGCAAGGCCACGCTCGATCAGCGTCAGGTCGGAGCGCTCGATTCCCAGCACCAGCTGGGCCACCGCGGCGACGTTGGCGACGGCGGCTGAGTGCGACACGTCATCGGGGAGCGCCGAACGGGCCTCAGCGGTCGCGACCGGCTCGAACGGGATCACGAGCAGCGGCTCCACTCCCTGCGGGGGCTCGAGACGCACCGGCGGCGGCAGGTTCCCGCCCGTCTCGGGCCGTGGGCAGAGCGCGACGCCGCCGTGGAGGGCTGCGGCGACGTTGTCGGGATGACCCTCCAGCTCGACGGCACGTGCGTAGATCTCGTCACGGTCGAGGGCGAGCTCGTACATGTGATCGGCGGCCAAAAGCCCGGCGAGGATGGCGGCGGCGCTCGAGCCAAGGCCGCGGGCCAATGGGATTTCGCTGCGAATCTCAAAGCGCAGCCCGTCGGCGGAGTGGAGCTCCTCGAACGCGCGCACGCACAAGTTCGTGCGATCGCCCCGGACCTCGAGGCCGCCGGTGTCGACCGCGAACTCCCCGGCCTCGCTCACCTCGAGCTCCAGGTGCATGGAGAGAGCCGCCGCGAGCACGTCGAACCCAGGCCCGAGGTTTGCCGAGCTCGCCGGCACGCGCACGAGCCTGCGACGCAGGGTCACGGGCCGCCCCCGTCACCGTCCGGCGCCGCGAGCGCACCCCGCCGGCCACAGATCGAGCCGACGACAAGCGCATCGGCGGGAACCTCGGCGCCCGGAAGGACGACCGATTGCTTGACGATCGCGCGATCGCCGATACGAGCCCCAGGCCCCACGACAAGCGGTCCCTCGATGCGGGCGCCCACGCCGATCTCGCAGCCTTCCCCCAGCAGGACCCTGCCGAACGTGCCCGGTTCCGGCTCCTCGCCGGCGACCGGACCTTCGATCAGCTCCCCCAGCCCGTCGACGCGAACGACGCCCTCGAGTGCGTCGAGGTTGCCGCTCAGGTACTCGCGGACCGAGCCGACGTCGTTCCAGTATTCCCCGATCGTGTGGATGTGGAACGGGACGTCGTGGTCGAGGAGCGCCGGGAAGACGTCGAGGGCGAAGTCCAGGACGTCGGCCTCGGGGAAGTAGTCGAAGACGTCGTCGCGCAGCATGTAGATCATGCAGTTCGCCAGATCGGACAAGGCCTCCGCCGCATCCGGCTTCTCCTGAAAGCCCTGCACGCGCCCGTCCTCGCCGGCGATCACCACGCCGAATTCGCTGACGTTCGAGACCCTCCGCACCGCCAGCGTCGCGACACCGTCGTGCGCCGCGTGGGCCTTGGCCAGCGCACTCAGGTCGATGTCGCTGAGAGCGTCGCCGGCCATGACCAGAAAGGAGTCGTCCTCGCCCCCGGCGAGGAACTCGCGCACGTTCCTGACGCCTCCAGCCGTCCCCAGCAGCTCTGGCTCTTCGGAGTACGCCAGATCAAGCCCGAGCCCGGACCCGTCCCCGAAGTGGTCGCGGATCGTCTCGGGGAACCAGTGCAGGTTCGCGATCACCTCGCCGAACCCATGCGAGCGCACGAGCCGCAGGATGTGCTCCAGCACCGGGCGGTTGGCCACCGGCACCATCGGCTTCGGCACCTCGTACGTGAGCGGTCGCAGGCGGGTGCCAAGCCCGGCTGCCATCACCATGGCTCTCATCGGCGGCAGGCTAGTCGAGGCGGGTCGGGGGCGCCCGCCGCTCGCGGCGGGCAGCCGCGACGCGCCGAAGGATCGCCCGCACTGACGCCGCATCGAAGCGGACTTGCTCGTGGGAGAAGCGCATTGCGGTCAGGCCGGCCGACAGGTGCGCGTGATCCCTCGACAGGTCCCGGGACTGCGAGCTCGCGGTCCGGTGGTAGCGCAGTCCATCCGTTTCAACCACAAGGCCGAGATCGGGCCAGTAGAAGTCGACGCGGGCCCCGTTCACGACTTGCTTGGTAAGCGGCCGCGGCAGCCCGGCTTCCTCCACGAGCCTCAGGAAACGTCGCTCGAGCTGCGAATCGGTCAGTGCGAAGGTGCGGCGGTCGAGTGTTTCGCGGAGCTTCCCGACACCGGCGTGGTGGCGGAAGTTCTCGAGGCGCTCGCGCAGCGATTCCGGATCGCAGAGCTCCAGCTTGTCGGCTTCGTTGATCGCCGCCTCGAGCTCGTCACGGGTCACGTGGGGGGCGATATCAACCAGGGTCAGTGGCACCGACGTCAGGGGGATGCGCTGCCTCATCCGCACGTGATCGGGGGTGAGCCACGATCGGCGATGGACCACGATGCCCGACTGTCGCCTGACGACGGTTGCGGGGACCGAAACGTGGATGGGCTTGTGGGGGAAGGTGCGGATGCCCCACAGCGATGCCGCGCTCGTGTGGCTGAGGACGCGCCATCGCCGCATCGAAGGACGGCGGCCATCCAATGGCCGCGCCGGGTGAGCTGCCGCCGGCCCACGGCGTAGATCCCGGGATAGATGGGGTGCAGCCGGCCGGTGGCAAGCCGGTGCTCGATCGCCTTGCGTGAGTAGCCCAAGTCGAGCAACTGGGCACGTGAGATCACCCAGCGCTGAGCGCGAGCGAGCGCCCAAGCCGCTTTGGCCATCTGTTGAAGCCCTATGCCCCTATAAGGGGTTCAAGCCTTCAGCAGTCGAGGATGCCCCCGCGTCTCCCTTATTGCCATGAGGCGCGACTCCGCCAACGGCTCGCTGGCTACGATGCGCTCATGACGATCACGGAAACCGCCGCTCCCCAGGATTACCGCGTCGCCGACATCGCCCTTGCCGAATTCGGCCGCAAGGAGATCACCCTCGCCGAGCATGAGATGCCCGGCCTCGTGAAGACGCGGGAGGAGTTCGCGGAGGCGCAGCCGCTCGCCGGCGCCCGCATCACGGGCTCGCTCCACATGACCGTCCAGACGGCGGTCCTGATCGAAACCCTCGTCGCGCTCGGCGCGAAGATCCGCTGGGCCTCATGCAACATCTTCTCGACGCAGGATCACGCCGCCGCCGCGATCGCCGCGGCGGGCATCCCGGTGTTCGCCTGGAAGGGGGAGACGCTGGAGGAATACTGGGCCTGCACCGAGCGCGCCCTCGACTGGCCCGACGGCGAAGGCCCGAACATGATCCTCGACGACGGCGGCGACGCGACGCTTCTCGTCCACAAGGGCGTCGAGTTCGAACGCGCCGGCGCCGTGCCGGATCCCGCGTCGGCCGACTCCGAGGAGTTCCGCATCGTCCTCGAGACGCTGACGCGCTCGCTCCAGGCCGACGGCCAGCGCTGGACCCGCATCGCGGGCGGGCTCATGGGCGTCACGGAGGAGACCACCACGGGGGTCGCCCGCCTGTACCAGCTCGCGGAGGCGCGCGAACTGCTCTTCCCCGCCATCAACGTCAACGACTCCGTCACCAAGTCGAAGTTCGACAACCTCTACGGCTGCCGGCACTCGCTCGTCGACGGCATCAACCGCGGCACCGACGTGATGATCGGCGGCAAGGTCGCGGTGATCTGCGGTTACGGCGACGTCGGCAAGGGCTGCGCGACCAGCCTTCGCGGCCAGGGCGCCAGGGTGGTCGTCACCGAGATCGACCCGATCTGCGCGCTGCAGGCGGCGATGGAGGGCTACGAGGTGCGAACGCTCGACGAGATCGTCGAGACCGCCGACATCTTCGTCACCGCAACCGGCAACCGCGACGTGATCACCGCCGACCACATGGCGCGCATGAAGCACCAGGCGATCGTCGGCAACATCGGCCACTTCGACAACGAGATCGACATGGCCGGTCTCGAGCGCGTCCCCGGAATCAAGCGGATCAACATCAAGCCGCAGGTCGACGAGTGGGTCTTCCCCGACGGCCACGCGATCATCGTTCTCTCCGAGGGACGGCTGCTCAACCTCGGCAACGCCACCGGCCATCCGTCGTTCGTGATGTCGAACTCGTTCACGAACCAGGTGATCGCCCAGATCGAGCTGTTCACCAAGAACGACGACTACGAGAAGCAGGTGTACGTGCTGCCGAAGCACCTCGACGAGAAGGTGGCGCGCCTGCACCTCGACGCGCTCGGTGTCAGCCTGACCGAGCTCACACCGGAACAGGCCGCCTACCTGGGCGTTCCCCAGGACGGCCCGTTCAAGTCAGATCACTACCGCTACTAGCGCCTAGCGCTCGGGCAGCGGCGTGACGCCCGGGGCGCGCAGGCCGTCCAGCAGGAGCGCGAGCATGCGCTCCCAGTTCATGAAGGGGACCGTGTCGTCCTCGGCCGCCTGCGTGATCCGCCCAAGGCCGCAGATCATCATCGGCACGTCCTCCCAATCCGCATCGGCGCGGACGACGCCCTCGCGCTTCGCTCGCTCGACGAGCTCCTCCATCAGCTCCGGCATGCCGGCGGCGCGCGCCGCGTCCCCCATCATCGCTGGCCGGGATGCCATCGCCTCCGACAGGGCGAGATCCTCGGCGTGCAGCGCAGCGGCCCGTCGCATATAGCCGGAGAAGGCATCCCAGGCATCGCGCTCGGCGAGGCACTCGCGCGCCAGCGCCGCCACCGCCTCGAAGTGCGCCGCCGCGAGCGCCGCGATCAGGTCGTCCTTCGTCGGGAAGTGCCGGTAGACCGTCCCCACGCCGACCTCGGCGTCGCGCGCGATCTCGTCGATCTGAGCCTCCAGCCCCTGCTCGGCGAAGCGAGCGCGCGCCGCCTGGATGATGCGCTCGCGGTTGCGGCGGGCGTCTGCGCGCAGGGCGCGCTCCTCGGTGGCTGGAGTGGTGACGGGATTCATTGCGGCTGACCTCGGATCGTGTTCGTGTGACGCGTGTCACAAACGGAACTGCTGTTCCGCTTATGATAACGTGAACCGGAATTCCACTTCAGATTATCGCAGTGGCGTGTCGATTTTGACCGACGCCCTTCGTCTTAGAAGCGACCGCACAGGCACCAACGACCTCACAGGAGACTTCAGATGACCGAAGCACAAGTTCTCGAGCGCCGCCGGTGGATCGCGCTGGCGCTCCTCGCAGTCGCCCAGTTCGTAGTCGTCCTCGACGCTTCGATCGTCAACGTGGCCCTCCCCACCATCGGGAGCGCGCTCGACTTCTCGCAGGACAATCTCTCCTGGGTCGTCAACGCCTACGTGCTCACATTCGGTGGCTTCCTCCTGCTGGGTGGCCGCCTCGCCGACGTGCTCGGACGCCGGCGCGTGTTCATGGGCGGACTCGTCCTCTTTGCGATCGCCTCCCTTGCCGGCGGCCTTGCGCAGTCCGACGGCTGGTTGATCGCGGCTCGCGCGGTGCAGGGCCTGGGCGCCGCGATCCTCTCCCCCGCCGCTCTCTCCATCGTCACCACGACCTTCCGCGACGGGGCCGAGCGCAACAAGGCCCTCGGCGTCTGGGGCGCGGTCGCGGGGTCCGGCGGCGCGGCGGGCGTCCTGCTCGGCGGCATCCTGACCGAGTACGTCGGCTGGGAATGGGTCCTTTGGGTCAACGTGCCCATTGGGATCATCGCTGCGCTGCTCGCCCCGCGGCTGATCGCCGAGAGCCGGTCTGAGTCCGAGACGCGGGCATTCGACTTCGCCGGCGCCGTGAGCGTCACGGCCGGCCTCTCCCTGCTGGTCTACGCGCTCGTCGAGGCGCCGGACGCGGGTTGGGGCTCGGCCCAGACCATCGGCCTGCTCGCCGCAGCGGTCGCCGTGCTCGCCGCGTTCGTCGCAATCGAGCTGCGCTCGTCCGCGCCGATCGTGCCGTTCTCGATCTTCAGGCTGAGGACGCTCACCGGCGCCAACGTCGTGGGGCTGCTCACCGGCGCCTCATTGTTCTCGATGTTCTTCTTCATCTCGCTGTACATGCAGAACGTCCTGGGTTACAGCGCGATCAAGGCGGGCGTCTCCTACCTGCCGCTGGCCGGGTCGATCATCATCTCGGCGGGCATCGCCTCGCAACTCGTCACGAAGATCGGGTTCAAGCCCGTGCTCGCGACGGGCATGGCGCTGATCGCCGGCGGCCTCGTCTGGTTCAGCCAGATCTCGGCGGGCGGCGGGTTCCTCACCGACGTTCTCGGTCCGTCGCTGCTGGCAGCCGTCGGGCTCGGCTTCGCCTTCGTCCCGCAGACGATCGCGGCCGTGTCAGGCGTGCGCGAGCACGAGGCCGGCCTCGCGAGCGGCCTGATCAACACCTCGCAGCAGATCGGCGGCGCGCTGGGCCTCGCCCTGCTGTCGACCGTCGCCTTCACGAGCATCGACAATGCGGCCGCGGAGGCGGGGGGCGCGCCGACACCGGTGGACCTCACCAACGGCTACTCCGACGCCTTCCTGACGGGCGCCGGCATCGCCCTGCTGGGCGTCTTCGCCGCGCTGTTCCTGATCCGCGGGCGCGATAGTCGCGCGCACGTGGAGCTCGGGGGCGAGGCGGTCGAGACCGTCGAGGCCTCGGCTTAGCCCCGAGCAGCAGCTGGGCGCCTAGGTGCCGTCGCCTGGGCGCCCCAGCTCGTCCTTCAGCCGCTCCAGCACGTCGATCGCCGCGGGGTCGACGCCCCGGCGAGCGGCGAGGTGCAGCGAGACCAGGTCTCCGAGCATCACCGACCACAGGAGCCGGCCCGTCCGGGTCTCGCCCTCCGTCTCGACCGTGACGACCGCAGCGGCATTGGGCTCGACGAGGCGCGCGGTCAGCTCGAAGCGCTGGCGCTCGCGTGGATGCTGATCCCGGTCGGTCAGGAAGACGGCGCTGAAGCGAGCATCGTCGGCCGGGTCGCCCCAGGCGACGATCTCGTTGTGGTTCATCTCCGGGAGCTCGCCGGCGAACGCCGCCAGCTTCGCGTTCTCGTTGCACTGGGACTTCCAGCGATACGCGACCGACTCGGTCAGATCGCAGCCGTAGATGAGCGGCACGGTGCCATCAAGCCGCTCGGCGATCTCAGCGGCGCGGTCGAGGAGCGCGCCCGTCGACTGCTCGAGCTGGGCGGCCGCCGAGTCCACCTCCGTGCGGATCCCACTCGCGGCACCCACGAGGGCGGCGACCTCCGTCGCGACGGCGAACATGTAGCCGACGGCCGCACGCGGCTGCAGCCCGGAGGGAAGGCCGACCACGGGAACGCGGGCGCGCCGCGCAGCCTCGGCCAGCGCCCCGCCCGTCGTGGCGACGATGCGCGGCGTCCCGAGCGCCTCAGCCGCATCGAAGCAGGCCAGGGTCTCCTCGGTGTCGCCCGAGTAGCTCGAGCACAGCACCGCGTGGTCGAGGGGAGTCCACGACGCAAGCTCGTAGTCGCGGACGACGAGCATCGGCTTCTGGAGCCGATCGCCAAGTGCCGCGCGGGCCAGCGCGCCGCCGATCCCTGAGCCGCCCATCCCGCACGCCACCAGGCCGCTCGTCTCGATCCTGTCGATCCGGGCGGACTCGACTCGCCAGAGCGCATCGCGCAGGTGCTCGGGCAGGGCCAGCACGTCGTCGAGCTGGCCCGTGGGGTCGACATGCCGGATGGCGGCCGCGGCATCGCTCATCGCGCGACCTCCTCGCCCGGCTGCACCCGCCCGTCCCGCGGAACGCGGGCCTGAGCCTGGATCCTCGCTCCCTCGCCGATCACGGCGCCGGAGCCTATCCGTGCGCCCGCGCCGACCTCGACGCCCGCCGCCAGGATCGCCGCGTGCACCTCGGTCCGCGCGCCGACACGGCAGTCGTTGTCCAGGACCGCCTCGGCGATCTTCGCGCCCTCGCCCACGACCGATCCCGAGCCCAGGACAGCCCTGGCCCCGATGGCCGCGTCGGGACCGACCTCGCAGCCGGCCTCCACGAGCGCCGGCGGGGAGACCGCCGCGGCGGCGTCGACGGCTGCGCCGTCCTCGACCAGCAGCCCGGCCCCGTCGAGGCGCTGGGTCACTTCGGTCTCAACGACGCCCTCGAGGATGTCCCAGCTCGCCTGGAGATAGCGCTCGGGGGTCCCGATGTCCATCCAATAGCCCTCGAGCCGACGGGCGAAGAGGCCCTGACCGACGAGCCGTGGGAAGACGTCGCGCTCGATCGAGACGGCGCGACCCGGCGGGATCAGGTCGATCACCGACCGCTCGAGCACGTACGTGCCGGCGTTCACCTCGTCCGTGTCGATCTCAGCGGGATCGGGCTTCTCGAGGAACCCGGTCACCACACCGGACTCCGCTCGCCGAACGAGTCCGTAAGAGGTCGGGTCGGCCACGGGGTAGAGCCCGAGCGTCGCCACGGCGCTCTGCTCGGCGTGGGTGGCGATCAGCGCGCTCAGGTCGAGGTCGGTGAGCAGGTCGCCGTTCAGCACCAGGAATCGATCGGCGAGCAGGCCCTGCTCGGCCGCGTAGCGGATGGGCCCCGCGGTGCCGAGCGGCTCGGGCTCCTCCACGTAGCGGACCTCGGGCCCGCCCTCGACCCGATTCCCGAGCGCCGCCTGCAGAGCCTCGGCGCGAAAGCCGCACGCCATCACGACATCGGTCACCCCGTGGCGGGAGAGCCAGTCGACCATGAAGCGGATGAAGGGCCGATCGACGAGGCGGATCGCCGGCTTCGGCTGTGTGAGCGTGAGCGGGCGCAGGCGGGTCCCCTCCCCGCCGACCAGGACGACAGCCTGCATCAGGACTCGACCGTAGAGGCGGCCGGAGCCGGGCGCCCGATGCCCTCGTAGGCGAAACCCGCCTCCCTGAGGACGGCCGGGTCAAGGAAGTTGCGCCCGTCGATCACGAGGGGCGTCGCCATTCTCTCCGCCAGGGCGCGCCAGTCGAGATCCGCGAACTGCTTCCACTCGGTGACGAGGACCACGGCATCTGCCGCGTCCAGCGCGGCCTCGGCCGACTCGGTCAGCTCCACCTCGGGCAGAAGCTCGCCGGCTGGGCCGGCCGCCACCGGATCGAAGGCGACCACCTCGGCGCCCTCCCCGCGCAGTCGCGAAGCGAGCACCAGGCTCGAGGCCTCGCGCATGTCGTCGGTATCGGGCTTGAACGCGAGTCCCAGGAGCGCGATGCGCTTGCCTGCAAGCGAGCCGAGGTGCTTCTGCAGTTTCGCGACGACGCGGCGCTTCTGCAGCTCGTTGACCTCGATCACCGACGTCAGGAGCTGGAAGTGATAGCCCGTGTTCCCGGCCAGCATCTTGAGCGCGGAGACGTCTTTCGGAAAGCAACTTCCGCCGTAACCCACGCCGGGACGCAGGAAGCTCGGGCCGATGCGCTTGTCGAGGCCCATCCCGCGCGCAACCTCGCCGACATCGGCGCCGACGCCCTCGCAGACGTTCGCAATCTCGTTGATGAACGAGATCTTGGTCGCGAGGAAGGCGTTCGAGGCGAGCTTGATCATCTCCGCCGAGGCGACGTCGGTGCGCACGATCTCGCCGCCGAGCGGCCGGTAGAGCTCCTCGACGGCGTCGGCGGCCCACTCGCCGCCCGGGTCGGCTCCGACCACGACGCGGTCGGGGTGCAGGAAGTCGTCGATGGCCGTGCCCTCCTTGAGGAACTCGGGGCACGACACGTAGGCGAGGTCGGGAACGTCGCGGCGGATCGCGGCGCCCGTGCCGGCCGGCACCGTGCTCTTCATCACGAGCGCATGGTCGCCGTTCGCGCGCATCCGCGAGACCACGGCCTGCACGCGCGAGAGGTCGGCGTCGCCCGAGTAGGTCGGCGGCGTGTCGACGCAGCAGAACAGAAGCTGAGCAGCGTCGAGCGCCTCGTCGATCTCGGTCGTGAAGCGCAATCGCTCGCGATTGCGACCGAGGAGCTCATCGATCCGGGGCTCGTGGATCGTGGCGGTCCCGGCACTCAGGGCCTTGATCTTCGCCTCATCGATGTCGACGGCGACGATGTCGTGCCCGACCTCGGCGAAGCAGGTCGCCGTCACCAGGCCGACCCAGCCCACGCCGATCACTCCCACGGTCTGCTTCGAATCGCTCACGAGGAGGGGCAGGCTAGCCGGTGTATTCCCGCATGTTCTGCGCGATGGCGAGCATCTGACCGGCACTGAGCTGCTGGGTGAGGCTGTTGATCACCCAGTAGGAGCCTTGGTCGGTCTTGAATGAGACCAGCCGGAGGCGGTCGCCGTCGTAGAAGAGCTGGTACGTGCGGCCGTTGATCTCCCGCTCCTCGCTGGGGTTCGCGAGGATAGGCGGGTCCTTCCAATTCGTGCCCGAGACGCCGTAGTAGGCGGTCGGGAAACCGGCACCGGGCGCCCCCGGCACCGTCACCACGAACCTGTAGCCGTAGTACACGTCGTTGCCGGGACCGTCGATCACGAAGGCCCGCGACTCGTCGTCGATCGCCGATCCGGGCGTCAGCATCGTGGGGTAGAAGATCGGGAAGTCAAGCAGCGGCTTCCCGCTCTGCTGGTGCTGGGTGTTCTGGAGCAGCTCGGCGTACTGCTGGCCGCTCGCGGTCGAGTCGATCAGCGGGACCGGTGGCGGGGTCTCCGGCTTGGGCTTCTCGCCCCCGCCGTGCCCCTTCGAGGAGCCCTTGCCACCCTTATCGCCGCCCTTCTTCCCGGAGCCGCCCTGGCTTGCCTGCGTTGCCACACCCGACGGGTTGAGGAACTGCGAGACGGCCTTCTGGACCAGCTCGTTGTTCGACGTCACGTAACCGTTGCTGTCGCCGAGGCTCGTGGTCGGGAAGTGGATCTCCTGGACGGGAGCGTCCTTGGCGGCGAAGATGAGCTTGCCGAGGTTGAGCAGGGTCGCCGGGCCGTTGATGTCCGAGGTCGTGTACTTCTTGAGGATGTCGGTGAGCTCGTCGTAGTCGTCGAGCAGCTTGCTCGGCGGAACCGCCTGCCGGGCCTCGCGCAGGAAGTCCTGCTGGCGGGCGGAGCGCACGAGGTCCGTGTCGGTGTGGCGGTAGCGCACGTACTGGAGCGCCTTCAGTCCGCAGAGACGCTGGTAGCCGGCCTGGATGTCGATCTCCGCGACCCCCGAGTTCGGGGGGATGTAGTAATGGCGGTCGACGTCGATGTAGACGCAGCCGATCGCGTCCACCGCGTCGGCGAAGCCGAGGAAGTCGACGTTCACGATGTGGTTGATCGGGATCCGGTCCTGGGTCAGCTGCTGGACGGTCTTCAGCGTCTTCTGCGGCCCGCCGTAGCTGTATGCGGCGTTGAACTTGTCGATCCCGTGACCTGGGATGTTCACCCGCAGGTCGCGCGGGATCGACATCATCGAGATCACGTTCAGGTCCGGGTTGATCCGCAGCAGGATCGTCGTGTCCGACCGGCCTGGGTCCCCGGGGGTGTCGGCGCGCTTGTCGGAGCCGAGGATGAGGAAGTTCTGCGGCTTGCCGGCCTCAACCGCCGTCAGCCCGTTGACCTCGAGTCCGCCGAGCCCCTTCGCGATGTCGGTCAGGTAGACGAGCAGGCTCACGGCCGTCGCCGTGGCCATCGAGACGACGATGAGGAACGACGCCGCCACGAATCGCGGCCAGATCGAACGGCGCGGGGCCTCCTCCTTCTCGTCCTCCTCCTCAGCCGGCGGCGCCGGCTCGGCCGGCGCCGGCTTCGCCGGCGGGGATGGCTTCGCTTCGGCGCCGTCCTCCGTTGACGGTGACTTCGCCGCCTCGAGCTTCGCGGCGTGCTCGGCCGTCCGCGCCTTCAGCCCCGCAAGCGCCGCCTCCTTGGCCTCTTCGGAGTCCGCGACGGCGAGCGTGTCCGCCTCGATCGTCTCCTGGGTCGCGGGGACCGCGGCGGCGAGCTCCTCGTCGAGGTTCTGATCTGACTCCTCGTCGATCTCGTCGCCGTCGGGCTCCTCGGACTCACTGTCGCCCTCGCCCCCCTCTTCCTCCTCGTCGAACTCGAACTCGTCCGGCGGCTCCTCCGCCTCATCGGAAGTGTCCGCTGCGCCCGCGCCATCCGCAGATTCATCGACGTCCGACGGGATCTCGTGCTCGGCGGCGTCGTCGGCGCCGGCGCGCTTCTTCCCCGCCCACGTGGCGGGGGCCGGGGCTTCGGTCTCCTCGCCGTTCTCCCCGTCGGGTGCCTGCTCGTCGCGTGGCTCGTCGGTCATGAGGACGCGCTCCCATCGCCGGCTGCGGGCAGCTTGTCGGGCAGGCCGGTCACGAAGTCCACGATCGCCCGCCGGTAGCTCGCGAGCGAGGCAATCGACACCCACTCATCGGGACCGTGGTGACCCGCTCCGAGGGGTCCGAATTCGACCGCAGGGATGCCGGCACGCAGGAACGAGACCGCATCGGAGGCACCATCGCGCCCCACGCTCGTGACCTCGCCGACGTGGTGCGGCGATGCCGCCTCGCAGAGGGCGCGCACGTAGAGCAGGTTGGGGTCGACCGTCGCTGGCGGGCGCGAGAAGGTGGAGACGATGCGCGCGCCGTCGATCGAGCGAACCTCGTCACGGATCGCGTCAGGCTCCTGCTCCGGCAGGTAGCGCACGTCGACGTCGATGTAGCAAGTGTCGGGCACCTTGTTGAGGGCGTCGCCGCCGAGGATGCGGCCGAGATTGATCGAGGGCCGATCGAAGAGCTCCGAGCTCTGCGAGGCAAACGGTAGCGACTCGATCTCGCGGAACACCTCGACCGCCCTCAGAATCGCGTTTTCGCCGAGCCACGGCGTGGCCCCGTGGGCCGAGTGGCCGTCCACTTGGATCCTCATCGCCAGGACGCCCTTGGCTGCGACCCCGACGTGCATATCGGTCGGCTCGCCGGTGATCGCGAAGTCGCCGACGAAGCCCTTCGCGACGAGCAGGTCACCCCCACGGTCGACCTCCTCCTCCGACTCCTCGTCGGGCACGATGCCGAGCCGCACGCGGACGCGATCCTGCTCGCGAAGGTCGGCGACGGCCAGAAGAAGCGCCGCCAGCGCGCCCTTCATGTCATAGGCGCCGCGTCCGACGAGGCGGTCGCCGTCGAGCCTGGGCTCGAACTGCTCGGGGAGGGCCGGGACCACGTCGACGTGCCCGTGGAGGAGAACGGTCGGCCCGGTCTTCGGCCCGACCTCCGCACAGGTGACGGGCAGGCCGCGCACGTCGAGCTGCGTGGCCTCGATCTCGCGCGACTCCAGCCACCCCTTGATGAACCCGGCGGCGAGCCTGATGCCCTCCGGGGTCGAGCTGTCGTAGCCGATCAGCTTCTCTGTTAGCGCTCGCTCTTCCAGACCGCGGGCTATTTTGCCTCGGCAAGCGCGATGAACGCCTCGCAGCGCGCCTTCTCGCGCGCTGCGACCTCCGCTGCGGCCGAGTCCTCATCCGCCTCAGAGAGGCGTTGCTCGGCGTCCGAGAGGCGCTCGCGGAGCGCTGAGACGTCAAGCTCGTCGGGCGCGTGCGCCTCGGCGACGAGCACGCGGGCGCGGTTGGCGAAGACCTCCAGCCATCCCTCACCCTGGGCAAAGCGCTGGGGGTCGCCGCCGTCGGACTCGTGCAGGCGCAGCTCGCACGGAACGAGCCGCGCGACCATGGGCGCGTGGCGAGCCCGGATGCCGACCTCGCCGACCTCGGTCCGGGTCGAGAGCATGAAGAGCTCGCCGTCGAAAACCGGCCCTTCCGGGGTGAGGACCTGCGCCTCGAGTTGGTGCGACTCGGCCACTACGCGGGCGCCTCCTCCTTCTCGCGCTCCTCAGCCTCGGCCTCGGCTTCCTTGCGCTCGTCGGCCTCGGCCTTCTCGCGCTCGACGGCCTCGTCCTTTTCGGCCTTCTCCTCGGTGCCGGTGACCTGGTCGATGGAGCCCTTCATGTAGAAGGCCGACTCCGGCAGCTCGTCGTATTTGCCGTCGAGGATCTCGCGGAAGCTCCGGACGGTGTCGCCGACCGGGACGTACTCGCCCTCGCGACCCGTGAACTGCGAGGCCACGAAGAACGGCTGCGAAAGGAAGCGCTCGATCTTGCGCGCCCGGTTCACCGCCAGGCGGTCCTCGTCCGAGAGCTCCTCGATCCCGAGGATGGCGATGATGTCCTGCAGCTCCTTGTAGCGCTGGAGGACCTCCTGCACCTCGGTCGCCGTCGTGTAGTGGTCCTCGCCGAGGATGTCGGGCTTGAGGATCGTCGAGGTCGAGTCGAGCGGGTCGACCGCCGGGTAGATCCCCTTCTCCGAGATGCTGCGGGAGAGGGTCGTGGTCGCGTTGAGGTGCGCGAACACCGACGCCGGCGCCGGGTCGGTGAGGTCGTCGGCGGGGACGTAGACGGCCTGGATCGACGTGACCGACCCCTTCTGGGTCGACGTGATGCGCTCCTGGAGCTCACCCATCTCGGTCTCCAGCGTCGGCTGGTAGCCGACGGCGGAGGGCATGCGCCCGAGGAGCGCCGAGACCTCGGAGCCCGCCTGGACGAAGCGGAAGATGTTGTCGATGAAGAGCAGCACGTCCTGACCGCCCTCCTCGCGGAAGTACTCGGCCATCGTCAGGCCGGAGAGGGCGACTCGCAGGCGGGCCCCGGGCGGCTCGTTCATCTGGCCGAAGACGAGCATCGTCTTCTCGATGACGCCCGACTCCTTCATCTCGAGCCAGAGGTCGTTCCCCTCGCGCGAGCGCTCGCCGACGCCGCAGAAGGCCGAGAGGCCCTCGTGCTCCTCGCCGATGCTCCGGATCAGCTCCTGGATCAGCACCGTCTTGCCCACGCCGGCGCCGCCGAAGAGGCCGACCTTGCCGCCCTTCGCGTAGGGCGCGAGCAGATCGATGACCTTGATCCCCGTTTCGAGGATCTCCTGGCTGGGCGCCAGGTCCTCGACGTTGGGGGCGGGGCGGTGGATCGGCCAGCGCTCGTCGCCTTCGACCGGGTCGCCAAGGTCGATCGGCTCGCCGAGCAGGTTGAAGATCCGGCCGAGCGTCTCGCGGCCCACCGGCACCGTGATCGGGCCGCCGGTGTCGACGACCTCGTCGCCGCGGCGCAGGCCGTCGGTCGAGTCCATTGCGACCGTGCGCACGCGATCGTCGCCGAGGTGCTGCTGCACCTCGCAGACCAGGTTGATCTTCGGGCGGCCGTCGCCTTCGTCCACCTCGATCTTGAGCGCCGAATAGATCTCAGGCAGCTGCTCGGGGAAGACCACGTCGACCACGACGCCTGTGATCGATTCGATCGTCCCTACGTTTCCGTTCTTTTCAGCCATCACTCTCCAGTGTCAGTTGCTAGCCGAGCGCCTCGGCGCCGGCGACTACTTCAAGAATCTCCTGCGTGATCTCCGCCTGGCGCACCCGGTTCATCTCCAGCGTGAGGCGGCCAATCATGTCCTGCGCGTTCTCCGACGCGTTCCGCATCGCCGTCATCCGCGCGCCCAGCTCCGAGGCCGCCGACTCGAGCAGAGCCCGGTAGACGGACAGGTCCACGTACTCCTCGAAGAGCTTCGGCAGCAGGACCTCGGGGTCGGGTTCGTACACCCAGTAAGCCTTCGTGTGCGCCTCGACGAGGTCCGGATCAGCGGGCTCCTCGGGCTCGGGGATGCCCTCGCCGAAGACGTCCGCCTTCTGGAGGGGAAGCAGCGTGTGCCGGCGGACGTACTGCGTGAGCGGCGAGATGTAGCGGTTGTAGACGAGGTCGACGCGATCGACCTCCTCGTCGATGTAGGCCGCGGTCAGCTCGCGTGAGATCTCGCGGGCGTCGGTGAAGGCCGGACGGTCGGTGAAGCCGACGTAGGCGTGGGCAACGTCCTCGCCGCGGAAGTTGAGGGTCGAGTTGCCGCGCCGGCCGACGGCCGAGAAGACCACCTCGGCGCCCTCGTCGCGATACTCGCGCTTCAGGCGGGTGCCCTCACGGATGATCTGGGCGTTGAAGGCGCCTGCGAGGCCGCGGTCGCCGGTCACCAGGAGCACCCCGACGCGCCTCGTCTGCTCCCGCTCGGTGAGCAGCTCGACGCGGGGGATGTCCCCCGCCGCGTCGGCGACCTGCTGCGTCATCTTGCGGATGGCCTGCGCGTAGGGGCGCATGTGGTCGATGCGCTGCTCGGCCCGGCGCAGGCGCGCCGCGGCGACCATCTCCATCGCCCGCGTGATCTTGTGCACGTTCTTGACGGAGTTGATCCGGCTCTTGACTTCCTTCTGGGTCGCCACCTAGGCGGTGACCTCCTCCTTCTCCTCGGTCTCGCGCTCGGCCTGCTCGACCGTGCGCTCGGCCTCCTCGCCCTGCCTCTCGGCCTCGGCCTCCTGCTCGGCCTCCTCGGCGGTGCGACCGGGCTTCCCGCGCTCCTCGTCCGCGTGGACCCGGTCGGACTCGCCCTCCTCGAGCGGCTGGCCCTCCTCGTCGAAGTCGGGGCCGAAGTCGTCGACCATCTCGGCGATCGCCTTCCCGAGCGCCTCTTCGTCCTCATCCGAGAGCTGGCCGTCGTCGATGCGATCGAGCAGATCCGCGCTTTCCGCCTTCAGGCGGTCGAGCAGGTCGCGCAGGAAGTCCTGGACGCGCTCCGTCTTGATCCGATCGAGGTAGCCGCCGGTCCCAGCGTAGATCGAGGCGACCTGCTGCCCGACGGAAAGCGGGTGGCGCTCGTTCTGGTTCAGCATCTCCACGAGCCGCTCGCCGCGCGCCAGCTGGCGCTGGGTGTCGGGATCGAGCTCCGACCCGAACTGCGCGAACGCCTCGAGGTCGCGGTACTGCGACAGGTCGAGGCGTAGCTTGCCGGCGACCTTCTTCATCGCCTTCGTCTGCGCGTTGCCGCCGACTCGTGACACGGAGATGCCGACGTTGATCGCCGGGCGCACGCCCGAATAGAACAGATCCGACTCCAGGAAGATCTGCCCATCGGTGATCGAGATCACGTTGGTCGGGATGTATGCCGAGACGTCGTTAGCCTGGGTCTCGATGATCGGCAGAGCGGTCAGCGAGCCGCCTCCGAGGTCGTCGTTCAGGCGCACGGCCCGCTCCAGCAGGCGGGAGTGCAGGTAGAAGACGTCGCCCGGGTAAGCCTCGCGACCCGGCGGACGGCGCAGGAGCAGCGACATCTGACGGTAGGCGTAGGCGTGCTTGGTGAGGTCGTCGTAGACGCAGAGGGCGTCCTTGCCGTCATAGAGGAAGTGCTCGCCCATCGCGCACCCCGCGTACGGCGCCATGAACTTGATCGGCGCGGCCTCGTCGGCGGGCGCCGCCACGATGATCGTGTTGTCCAGCGCGCCGGCCTCGTCGAGGGTCTCGGCGACCTGTACCACCGTCGACATCCGCTGCCCGATCGCCACGTAGATGCAGACGAGGTCCTTGTCGCGGTTGTTGATGATCGTGTCGATCGCCACCGCGGTCTTCCCGGTCTGACGATCGCCGATGATCAGCTCGCGCTGGCCGCGGCCGATGGGAATCATCCCGTCGATTGCCTTGAGACCCGTCTGGACCGGTGTGTTCACAGGCTGGCGCTGCACGACGCCGGGCGCCTTGAACTCGGCGGGACGCGTCTGCGATGAGGAGATCTCGCCCTTGTCGTCAAGCGGGCGGCCCAGCGGATCCACGACCCGGCCGAGGAGTCCCTCGCCCACCGGGATCTCGAGCAGGCGCTTCGTGCGCTTCACGGTGTCGCCCTCGACCACCTTGTCCCACTCGCCGAAGAGGACGACGCCGACGTTGTCCTGCTCCAGGTTGAGCGCGAGGCCGGTGACGTCGTGCGGCAGCTCGAGCATCTCGAGCGACATGCAGTTGTCCAGCCCGTGCACGCGGGCGATGCCGTCGGCGACCGAGAGGACGGTGCCGACCTCCGAGAGGTCCGCGGCGTCGGTCTCGAGTCCCTCGATGCGCTGGCGAAGGATCTTCGCGATCTCGTCTGGCTTGATCTCCATCTGGGTTCTTACTCCTCGTTTCTCTCTCTAAGTCTTTGGCCCCGGGGCGCTATGCCGGCTGGACGACTTCCTTGCGCAGCCGCTCGAGCTTCGCCCGCAGGCTGGCGTCGAGGACCATGTTGCCGACCCGTAGGACGAGCCCGCCAAGGACGTCGGGGTCGACGTCCGCCTGCAGGTCGATCTTGCGTTCGGTCTGGCGCTCGAGCTCGGCGCCGACCCGTTCGATCACCTTCGGATCGAGCTCAACGGCGCTCGTGAGTGTGACCTCCAGGCGGCGGTTCTCCTCGGCCCACAGCTCGTCGAAGCGTTGGCGGATGCGGAAGAGCGCGGGCATCCGGTGCTTCTCGGCGAGGAGCTCGAGGAAGTTCACGAGCTCCGCCTCGGCGCCGGAGATGGCGCTGTCGATTCCATCGCGCTTCTCCTGCGAGGAGAAGTACGGGCTGAAGAAGAACACCTGCATGTCGCGGTTGTCGGCGAGGACGTCGGCGAACTCGCCGAGCTGCTCGTGCACGGCATCCAGGTTGCCCTTGTCCTTGGCCGCCTCGAACAGGGCGTCGGCATATACGCGAGCGATCTCTTCCATCAGCTACCCACAGTGTTCACTTCTCGCTTCCGGCCAGCGCCGAGAAGTCCACCTCGGCCAGGGCCTCGTCGACCAGGCGCTTCTGGTCGTCTGAGTCCAGCGACTTGCGCGTGATCTTCTCGGTCGCCAGCACGGTCAGATCGGCGACTTCGTTGCGGATCTTCTCCAGCGAGCGCCGGGTCTCGGCCTCGATGTCCCGCCTGGCGGCGGCGACGAGCTCGTCTCGCTTGGCCTTGCCCTCAGCCGATGCCTCGGCGACCGCCGCCTCTGACGCCTTGCGAGCTCGGGCGACGATGTCGTCCGCCTGCTCCCTGGCCTCGGTGAGGCGATGGCGGTACTCCTGGAGGAGCTCATCAGCCTCTTGGCGCTGGCGCTCGGCCTGCTCGATCGACTCGGCGATGGCCTTCGCCCGGCGATCCAGGGCCTCCTGGATCCGTGGGAAGGCGACCTTGCGCAGCACCCACATCGTGAACAGGAACAGGACCAGCGTCCAGATCATCAGGCCCAGGCCGGGCGAGACGAGGAAGCTGGAGCTGCCCATGGGCAGCGCGGCGGCCATGTCGGCGAGCACCTCCACCGGCCTAGAGGAAGAAGGCGATCAGGCCGAAGATGAACGTGTAGAAGGCGACGGCCTCGGTCAGCGCGAAGCCGAGCCAGCGAATGCTCTGAAGCTCGTCCTTCATCTCGGGCTGGCGTGCGACCGACTCGATCTCCTTACCGAAGATGAAGCCGATGCCGATGCCGGCGCCGATCGAGCCGAGTCCGGCACCGACGCCGAGCGCGATCGCCTTGCCGGCATCCGTGATGCCGGTGTCGGTGATGCCGCTCGATGCCTGAGCGAGTGGGATTGAGAGGTCCATTTGCGTTACTCCTTGGTTTTCTTACTTCCTTGAATCTATTGCGGCTGCTTCGCAGCCTTACATGCCTCTTTCGGGGCTAAAGCCCCTCAATGCGACTCCGCGGTGGCGCCGCCGATGTAGATAGCGGTGAGCGTCGAGAAGATGAATGCCTGCAGGGTGGCGATCAAGCCCACCTCAAGCACGAAAAAGAAGAATGCGAGCGGGAAGGTGAGCGCCCCCAGAGCGGCGATCCCCAGCAGCACAGCCAAGCCGCCGCCCATGAATAGAAGCAGCAAGTGGCCCGCGAGGATGTTCGCGAACAGTCGCACGGAGAGCGAGATCAGCCGCGCGAACTGCGACACCGCCTCGATCACGAAGATGAATCCCTTCGCGAATGGGTTCATGTCCTCGAGTCCGGGCGGCAACCAGCTGCGGATATAGGCGAAGAAGCCCTTCGCCCGGATGCCCTCGACGTGGTAGGAGAACCAGACGACGAGCGTCAGGACGAGCGGGATGGAGAGGTTCGCCGTCGCCGCGTAGATCGCGAACGACGGGATCTCCACGCCGAAGACGTCGATCGTGTGCTCGGTGTTGGTCGGGAGCGGGATGAACCCGATCATGTTCGAGAACCAGATGAAGAAGAAGAGGGTCGCGAGGAAGGGGAACCAGCGCACCGCCCACTTCCCGCTCACGTTGGTGCCGGTGATGTTGTTCTTGGTCAGGTCGTAGGCGAGCTCCATCACGGTCTGGACGCGGTTCGGCTGCTCCACGCTCATGCGCCTGGAGATCCAGATCATCGTCCCGATCGTGGCGACCGTCGCCAGCAGCAGATAGAGCACGGCCTTGTTGATCGAGAGGTCGATCCCGGCGAGCTTGATCGTGACCCATGGGTCGAGCTTGAACTCGTTCTGCGGCTGGAATTCGTCGTTCTTGCCGTTGTTGCCGAAGATCAGCACCAGCAGGATCAGGATCGCGACGTAGACGCCGATTCCCACCAGCACCTTGGTCTTGTTGCTCATCGTGCGCCCTCGCCTTCGAACAGGCGGCTCAGCGCGCGGCCCGCGAGCGACAGGGTGACCAGCGCGGCGCACAGCAGCGCGGCGGCGAGCCCGTCTTCGCGCTCACCGAGCCCACCGACGAGCAGGATCGCGAGCGCGACGAGCCATACGCGCGCCAGCGTGGCGCCGGCAATCGCCCCGAGCGCCGTCTTGCGGTCGCCTTCGGCCAGGGCGCGGCGGGAGCGGCGCTCGGCGAAGAGCTGGATGCCGTGCTGCATGAGCCACACGGCCGCGGCGACCGCGTAGCCGAGCATCGGCCAGCCGGCGAGCAGGAACAGGGGCAGCGCCACCGCGAGCAGGAGCAGGTCGGCGTAGCGCAAAGCGAGCGCTCCACCGCCAAGCCGGTCAGATTCCCCTATAGCGAACGTAGACAAGGGCAAAACCCACTGCGATTCCGACGAACAGGCCGATCAACCCGAGCGGCACGGCAAGACCCACCAGCGAACCGAGCCCGTACCCGGCGGCCGCGCAGCCAAGCATCGCCCCCACCAGCATGCCGCCGGCGAGGGCGGCATCCGCCCTGCCGGGAGGCTTCTGACTCATCGTGGTCTGCGAATTGGGGGTCGCTCATTCGATGCGATCGCATAAGGGGAAGCGTAAGCCGCCCCCCTGGCGCCGAACCCGCGGACGAGGGCGGCAGCGATCACACCAGCTGAGCGGCGGCGACCGCCTGATCGGCGGCCGCGTGGCGCCGAATATATCCGATCAAGCCCGCTCTCCGGCCTGCCCTCAGCCCTGCTCCACAGCCTCGAACTCGCCCGTTTCGGGGTCGACCGCCTCCATTTCGCCGGTCTGCGGATTGACCGTCGCGAAGCTGCCCGTCTCCAGCTCGCGAGCCACCCCCTCGTCGATCGCCTCCTCCGGCGGCGGCACCGCGGTCCGCGCGCCCACCTGGCGCAGGCGGAAGCGCCGGAGCTTGAGGATCTCGAGCGTCACCACCAGGTAGACGCTCGCCGCCAGCGCGACAGCGAGGCAGGCGATGATCACCACGGTCCAGGCGACGTCGAAGTTGCCGTGGTCGTCCGAGTAGGGGATGAAGCGCAGGGCCAGCGCCAGGCCGGCCATCACGAGCGCCCAGCTGTACATGTACGCGAGGGTGCGGCGCTGCGAGAAGCCGATGTTGGCCATGCGGTGGTGGAAGTGCCACCGATCGGCGCGGTAGATCGGGCGCCGGTACTTGATGCGCTTGGCGACGACGAAGCCGGTGTCGAGGATCGGCACGGCGAGGACGATCAGCGGGAAGAAGATGGCGACCACCGCGTTCGTCTTCAACGCCCCCTGGATGGCGATCGTGGCGAGCAGGTAGCCGAGCAGGTTCGAACCGGTGTCGCCCATGAAGCTCGAGGCGGGCGGGAAGCCGTGGCGGAGGAATCCGAGCGCCCCTCCGGCGGTCAGCGCCGCCAGGACGCCGGCGCTGTTGCGGTCGAGCGAGAGGGCGATGATGGCCAGCGTCGCCGCCGAGATCGCGCAGACGCCCGCGGCGAGCCCGTCGACCCCGTCGATCAGGTTGATCACGTTGATCACCGCCACGTAGCCGAAGATCGTGAGCACGTGCCCGAGGTCGACGTGCCCGACGAGCGGCAGGGTGAACAGGTCGACCGACGCGAGGTTCACGCCGCCGACGAACGGCAACGTGAAGGCGGCGATCCGCACGCCGTTGAAGACGGGGATCGCGGAGCCCACGATCTGACCGATGAGCTTCGCCCAGGCGGGGAGATCGAACACGTCGTCGAGCACCCCCACGCCCGCGATGACCGCTGCGCCGGCCAGGATCGCATAGGTCTGCCCGGTCTCCGGCAGCAGCAGCACCCCGGCGACCTCGACCCCGACCAGGATCGCCAGGCCGCCCAACTTCGGCGTCGGGGTCGTGTGGAGGCTGCGCTCGTTCGGATGGGCGACCGCGCCGATCCGCCAGGCGATGCGCTCTGCCACCGGCACCAGAAGCCACGCGAGGATGCCCGCAATCGCGAACGCGAAGACGGCGGAGATGGTCTCTGGCCTTCCCTGTACGAGCATTGCGGCTCCTGGAGCTTGACCGCCGGCGAGGTTAACCGCTCCCCCGGCCCGTCAATGGCGGCTAGGTCAGCGCACCGACCACCGCGTCGGCCAGCACCTGTGGGTCGCGTGGACTCACCGGGCCGGCGGTGCCCGGCTTCTTGCGGAGCTCGAAGGCCGTCGGATCGGTCAGCTCCAGAAGGCGACCCTCGGCCAGCAGCCGCTCGTCGACGGCTCCCATCCGCCCGCTGAAGATCGTGTAGACGGGCACTCCGAGCGCCACCGCCTCCCGATTCATCGTGCCACCGGCGCTGACCACCAGGTCGCTGTAGGCGATCAGGCTCTGCGCGTCGATCGCCCCGTCGGGGACGATCAGGCTCGGATCGTCGCGCGCCCGCACGGCCTCGCCCTGACCCTCGGTGCGCGGAATGACAACCGCCGTCGTCGACTCATCCGCCGCGAGGCGGTCGATGACCCCGGCGTACAGCGGGTTCTCCGCGTGGTAGGCCGAGGTCTCCGGCGGCGGCCGCACGACGACCAGGACGCGGTCCGTGTCCAGGCCGAGGTCTGCGAGCACCGCCGGATCCGGCTTGAAGTCGGCCAGGTAGTAGTCCTCCTTGAGGCCCGGATAGCGAAACAGCTTGCGCCCGCTTGCCCCCGCCCTGCGCATCGCCGCCACCGGAATCGCGTCGGGCACCAGCACCCGGCGCGCCGCCCGGAACGCGAGCTGGCGCTGAAGGCCTGCGTACTCGTAGTCCTGCATCTGCACCGACGGGATTCGCAGCAGCGCCGAGACCACCGCCAGATCCACCGAGCCGTGGCCGAGCGCCAGCTCGAAGCGCCGCCGCCGCGCCCAGCGCGCGAGCGCAGCGCTCCGCCGGCCGAGCGCGGTCGCCTTGCCCGCCACCGAGGCGCCGCCATGGCGCCCAACCGACTCATAGGGAATGCCCAGCAGCTCCAGCACGCCCTCGGTCTGGCCGTAGGCCCGGGCTGTGACCGCAACCTCGTGGCCCTGCGCCTCGAACCGCTCGATCAGGGGCCGCAGCACCAATGGGTGCGCCGCGGCTGTCATGTCGACCCAGATGCGCACGCCGCGAAGCGTGATCGATCGGCCGGCCGGGCGTAGTGTCGTTGGGATGGGACCCCGGCTTCGCGGAGCTTCGCTGCTGGTCGCTGCCGTGCTGGCGCTTCTGGCCGGCTGTAGCGAAGACGAGCCGCGACAGGCACGGCAGGATGCCGCGCCCTTGAGGGTTGAGGCGGGCGCCGAGAAGACCCTCGGAGCTAAAGCCGCCTGGGTTCGCATGCGATTCCGCAGCCCGTCGACGGAGTGGCGGGCTTCCGGCAGCGCGGATCTCGGGGCGCGGCAGTATCTCCTGATCGCAGAGCCGGAGAAGGTGCGGAAAGCGAGTCTCGAGCGTTCCTGGGGCATCTACGGCAGCAGCGAGGGCGTCTTCTGGGGCTACAACCGGCGCGGCGACACGAGGGCGTTCGGCTGTCTCGTCGACGGGATCCTCCCCGGCGGGAGCTTCGGGGGCGCTCTGTCCACGGAGCGTGCCATGGGGTTGCTGGAGTCGTACCTGCGGCTCCTCGCTCGGCATGTGCGGGAAGCCAGGCACCTGGGTGAGCATCGGTACGCCGTAGAGCTGGACCCGGCCGCCTTCGTCAAATCCCGATCTCTCGAGCGCGATGCCGGCGGCTTCGGTGGGCGCCTTGCCGGCCGGCTGATCGCTCCGAGGGCACCGATCCTGGTCGGTTTGCACCGCAACTCAAGCGTCGCTGAGGTCCGCTTGCGCCTCGAACCGGCTCGACCGGAATCTCGCGACGGAATCCCGCCCCACCTCGGTCGGCGAGCGGAGCCGTCCACGCTGCGCCTCGGATTCCCGGCGGGGCACCAAGATCGCATCTATCTCCAGCGCCCGCATTGCCTCGCAATCGAGTAGCGCCTGATCGCGACGCTCTGGACGCCGGCCCGCACTCTGCCCGCTCGCGTCGCACGCGCGAGGTACGCTCTTGGAAGTGGCCGATTCCGCCGCCCCGACAACCACCAGCCTGAATGCGGCGCTCGCGGACGTCGATCCGCGAATCGCCGAGCTGGTGGAGGCGGAGGCGGAGCGCCAGGGCGAGAAGATCCGGCTGATCCCGAGTGAGAACTACGTCTCGCGCGCAGTGCTCGAGGCGACGGGGACGCTCCTCACCAACAAGTACTCCGAGGGGTATCCCGGCAAGCGCTACTACGAGGGGCAGCAGATCATCGACCAGGTCGAGAACCTGGCGATCGAGCGGGCCAAGGCCGTGTTCGGCGTCGAGCACGCGAACGTCCAGCCCTACTCGGGATCGCCCGCAAACTTCGCCGTCTACTTCGCCTTCCTCGAGCCCGGCGACACCGTGATGGGCATGGCGCTGCCGATGGGTGGTCACCTCACGCACGGCTGGGGCGTCTCGATCACCGGCAAGTGGTTCCGCGCGGTGCAGTATGAGGTCGAGCGCGAGAGCGGCCTCGTCGACATGGACAAGGTGCGCGAGCTCGCCGTCGCCGAGAGGCCGAAGCTCATCCTCTGCGGCGGCACCGCGATCCCCCGCCTGATCGACTTCGAGGCCTTCGCCTCGATCGCCCAGGAGGTCGACGCCATCCTCTGCGCCGACATCGCCCACATCGCGGGGCTCGTGGCCGGCGGCGCTCATCCCTCCCCCGCGCCGCACGCGGACGTGATCTCGACCACCACCCACAAGACCCTGCGCGGACCGCGCGGAGCGATGCTGATGTCGCGCGAAGAGCATGGCGCCGCTCTCGATCGCGCCGTCTTCCCCGGCCTCCAGGGCGGCCCCCACAACCACACAACGGCCGCGATCGCCGTTGCCCTGCACGAGGCGGCAACCGAGGAGTTCCGCGCCTACGCCCATCAGATCGTCGAGAACGCCAAAGCACTCGCCGAGGCGCTCACTGAGCGGGGCTTCGACCTCGTCTCTGGCGGCACCGACAACCACCTCATCCTGGTCGACCTGACCAACAAGGACATCGGCGGCAAGCCGGCGGCGCAGGCGCTCGACCGGGCCGGCATCGAGCTCAACTACAACACGGTCCCCTATGACCCCCGCAAGCCGTTCGACCCCTCCGGCATCCGGCTGGGGACGCCGGCAGTGACCACCCGCGGGATGACGACCGAGCACATGGGGCCCATCGCCGGCTGGATGGACGACGCGGTCGAAGCCGCCAAGCGCGAAGACGAGGACGCCCTGGACTCGATCGCCGCCGACGTGCGCGAGTTCACCAGCGGCTTCCCGCTCCCCGGCATCCGGGACTGAGCGCCGCCTGGGCTCGTCCCTTTCGATCGCTCAGGGGCTCTGGCCGCGCTCGACCGCGCTGATCTCCTCGACGCGACGCTCGTGCCGGCCACCACCCTCGAAATCCGTCCCCAGGAACCGCTCGACGATCGGGGCCGCGGCCCCAGGGTCGAGCCGCCGGCCCGCGAGAGCGAGCACGTTGGCGTCGTTGTGGCGCCGGCTCATCTCGGCCTCGTCGGGATCGTGGGCGTTGACCGCCCGGATCCCATCGACCTTGTTGGCGACGATCGAGACGCCCACTCCCGATCCGCACACGAGCACGGCCCGGTCCGCCTGTCCGCCCGCGACCAGGCGCGCGGCGGCGGCGGCGTAGATCGGGTAATCGGTCGACTCCTCGGAATCGGTTCCCACGTCCACGACCTCGTGGCCGTCGGCGGCCAGGAGCGGAGCGAGCTCGCTCTTCAGCTCGAAGCCCGCGTGATCCGATCCGACGGCGATCCGCATTGCGCGCGACCATACTTCAGGGGCATGTCGGCTGAGGACATCGAGAGCGTGAAGCGCGGATTCGAGGCGATGAGCCGTGGCCTCGAAGAAGCCCTGCCGCTGATCGACCCCGAGTTCGAGATGGTCACGACCGCGCAGTACGCCGCCGAGCCGGACACGTATCGTGGCCGCGACGGCGTACGCCGCTGGTTCGCCGGGTTCGACGGGGTGATGGATCGGGTTCGAGTGGAACCGCGCCGACTGGAGGACGCCGGAAACGGAAGGGTGATCGCCGAGTTCACGCTCACGGCGCGCGGGCTGAGCAGCGGCATCGAGGCCGGGCAAGACGCCCTCGCCCTGGTCACTCTGCGTGGTGAGAAGCTCCTGCGCATCGAGTTCTTCCCCACGCTCGAGGATGCGCGGGCGGCCGCATCGGGGGACTAGCGGCTAGCCGTCGAGTCGGGCCGCGAGCTCCGCCGTCGTAACGGCCCCGTCGCGCAGCACGGTCCAGTCTCCCCCGGCATCCACGGCCGTCAGGTCCACCACGGTCGACGGCTCCCCGCCCACCTCGCCGCCGTCGATCGCAAGGTCTGCGGCATCCCGGATCAGGGCGTCGACCTCGCCGAACCGGCTCGGCGCCGGTTCGCCACTGCGGTTCGCGCTCGTCTGGAAGAGCGCGCACCGCGCCCCCTGGAGCGGGCCGCCGATGAGGCGAACGCCGAGCCGGGCGGGGTCCTCTCGGCAAGCGAGCGGATACAGCCGGCCGGGGTTGTCGACCACGAGGGTGACGGGACCGGGCAGCAGGACCCCGAGCGCCTCACGCGCGCGGGGTCCAAGCGTCGAGACCAGCTCCCGCATCGCGAGGGGCGAGAAGAACATGACGGCGGACGGCTTCCCCTCATCTCGTCCCTTGAGCGAGTAGATCCGATCGATTGCGGCGCCATTCGACGGGTCGCAGGCGATCCCGTAGAGCGTGTCAGCGGGAAAGACGGCGAGCCCGCCCCCGAGCACGGTGCGCTCGAGCGCAGCCCGCGCGGCGCCGGCGCCATCGCGCTCGACGGATACGACTTCGGTCATCGCCGGCCGAGCACGACCCTGGCGATCCCAGCCAGATCGCGGCGGGCCTCGACTCGGTCGAAGCCCGCCCGGCGGGTGAGCTCCGCGACCGCGTCTGCCTGCCCAGCCCCGACCTCGAGGGCGACGACCGGGGTCTCGCATTCGCCCAGCGAGAGCGCGCCGAGAAGCCGGTCGATCGCCTCGAGCCCTGTGACCCCGGCGACGAGCGCCTCCCGAGGCTCGAAGCGCGTGATCTCGGGGGCAAGCGTCGCGTACTCGCGCTCGCTCACGTAGGGCAGGTTGGCGACCAGCAGATCGAAGCCCGCACCCTCGGGCAGCGTCCCCTCCGCGAAGCGCACCCGCTCCGTGAGTCCCAGTCGCTCCGCATTGGCGAGCGCCAGGGCCAGGGCGCCGGCCGACGTGTCGGTCGCGACGACGTCGGCTGCCGGCAGCTCGTCGGCGATCGCGAGCGCCACCGCCCCGCTGCCCGTGCCGACGTCGAGGACGCGCGCCGGCGCGAGCTCCAGCGCCACCTCGACGAGGAGCTCCGTCTCGGGCCGCGGGATCAACGCCCGTCCGTCGACGGCGAGGTCGATTCCGCGAAAGCCCTTCCGGCCCAGGATGTAGGCGACGGGCTCGCGCATGACCCGCCGGCGAACCATGGCGCCGAAACGCCGCGCGGCCTGCGGGGTGACGCCCGCATCCGGATCTGTCCCGATCGACGCACGGTCGAGACCCGCCGCCTCGGCAAGCAGCAGCTCGGCGTCGAGGCGCGCGCTGGGGACGCCGGCCGCTTCGATTGCCGCCGTCGCCGCGCCGATCGCCTCGCGGACGGTTCCGGCGGCGGGGGGCGCTGGTTGCGCCGGGCTCATGGATCACTTGCGGCGGCTTCGCCGCCTGACACGCTGCTTTCGGTGCTCAAGCACCTCACCTCAAGCACTTGCGGCCTGGGCTTCGAGGCGCGCCCGCTTCTCCTCCGCCGCCAGGGCCTCGGTGAACCCTTCCAGGTTCCCGGCCAGCACCGATTCCAGGTTGTTGACGGTCAGCTTGATGCGGTGATCGGTGACTCGATCCTGGGGGAAGTTGTAGGTGCGGATCTTCTCGGAGCGCTCGCCCGTCCCGACCTGCGCGCGGCGGTCAGCGGCGATCTCGGCGCGCTGCTCCTCGAGCTTGCGCTCATACAGCCGAGCGCGCAGCACCCGCATCGCCTTCTCCCGGTTCTGGAGCTGTGACTTCTCGTCCTGCATCGAGACCACGATGCCGCTCGGCTTGTGCGTGATGCGGACCGCCGAGTCGGTCGTGTTGACGGACTGGCCGCCGGGACCCGAGGAGCGATAGACGTCGATCTGGAGGTCGTTCTCGCCGATCTCCACCTCGACATCCTCGGCCTCCGGGAGGACGGCGACCGTGGCGGTCGAGGTGTGAATGCGCCCCTGGGACTCGGTCTTCGGCACGCGCTGGACCCGATGCGTCCCTCCCTCGTACTTGAACACCGAATAGGCGCCCTCGCCCTTGATCTCGAACGTGACCTCCTTGAACCCGCCCACGCCCGCGGGGGACTGTGAGAGGAGCTCGGTCGAGAAGCCGCGCTCCTCGGCGTAGCGGGTGAGCATCCGGTAGAGGTCGCCCGCGAAGAGCGCCGCCTCGTCGCCACCGGCCCCGGCTCGGATCTCGACGATGACGTTTTTGTCGTCGTTGGGATCGCGCTCGACCATCGCCAGGCGAATGGCCTCCTCGATCTGCTCGAGGCGCTCAGGCGCGTCTGCCACGACCCTGCGGAGCTCGGGGTCGTCCCCGTCCTCGGCCAGCAGCTCGCGGGCCCCCTCGAGGTCGTCGCGCAGGCGCCGCCACTCGAGCGCCAGCCCGTGGGCGGCCTCGAGCTGCCGGTATTCGCGGCCGGTTTCCTCGTAGCGACGCCGGTCGGCGATCACCTCCGGGTCGGACATCTGCCGCTCGAGCTCCGCAAAACGGCCCTCGATCTGCTCGACGAGCTGCTCGATCATGCCTCTGATTGTGACGCGTGGGGCGGGCGCCGACGAACCGCAGCGACGCCTGAGACGTATGAGAGATATGGGCCCCGATCGGTTCCCTTCATAAGATAAGAGCCGTGACGACCGGGTCCGCGGGAGACATCCGGGCCGTCGCCGCCCTCGGCGCGACCCTCACCGACAGCATCACGGGCGTCGTGAAGGTGCCGGAGCGGGTGCTTCGCGAGGTGATCGTGGCGCTCATCGCCGACGGCCATGTCCTGATCGAGGACTACCCCGGCGTTGGCAAGACCTCGCTCGCGCGGGCGGCCTCGCGCTCAATCGGCGCCGAGTTCGCGCGGATCCAGTGCACGTCCGATCTGCTGCCGGCCGACGTCCTCGGGACCAACGTCTACAACCAGCGCGAGACCCGCTTCGACTTTCGCCCGGGCCCGATCTTCGCCAACATCGTCCTCGTCGACGAAATCAACCGCGCCTCGCCGAAGACCCAGTCAGGTCTGCTCGAATGCATGCAAGAGCGGCGGGTAACCGTCGACGTGCACACGCACGAGCTCGCTCGCCCCTTCCTTGTGATCGCGACGCAGAACCCGGTGGAGTACGAGGGCACCTACCCGCTGCCGGAGGCGCAGCTTGACCGCTTCATGGTGCGAGTGTCGCTCGGCTACCCCTCGGCGGACGACGAGACGGCGATGATCGCCGAGCAGGCGGAGGGCGACCTTGTCGACGACCTCGACCCCGTCGCCGACGTGGCCGAGGTGCTGGCGGCCCAGGAGGCTGCCGCAAGCGTGCACGCGAGCGAGGCGCTCCGGCGCTACGTCGTGTCGCTCGTCACGGCGACTCGTGAGGACCCAAGGACGGAGCTCGGCGCCAGCCCGCGGGCGGGGCTCATGCTGCTCAAGGCCGCAAAGGCCTATGCGGCGCTCGCCGAGCGCGATCACGCGCTGCCCGACGACGTCCAGGCGCTCGCCGAGCCGGTGCTGGCGCACCGGCTGATGATGGCGCCGGAGGCCGGCACGACCGATGCCGGGGCCGTCGTCCGCGACGCGGTGGAGAAGGTCCCGGCGCTGTGACCGCGCGCGGGGCAGGATGGCTTGGGGCCGGAATCGCCCTCGGTGCTCTGCTCCTCGCAATGCCGGTGCTCTACGTGCCCGGGATCGCGCTGATCGCGCTGGCGGCAGGCACCTCCCTCTGGGTCCGCGTGGCCGCCGTGGGCGCAGCCGTCGAGCAATCCGTCGAGCGCCCCATGGTGGTCGAGGGCGAAGCGCTCGGTGCCGAGGTCCGGGCTCGCCCGGGACGCTGGCCGCCGCCGGGCGGCGAGCTTCGCTGCGACCCCCTACGGCTCCGGCTCGCGCCTGGGTCCAGGGTGCCGCTCGCCTCGCGGGTCGAGCGCAGCTTCGACCGCCGCGGCCGCCATCGCATACCCGCCCCCGTCCTTCGGATCGCCGACCCGCTCGGGCTCGCGGAGCGCCGCGTCGCCGGTCGCGAGTACGAGGTGCTGGTCCTGCCGCGCGTGGAGCAGGTACGCCACCTGGTTGCCGAGGGCGGCGGCTCGAGCACGAGCCGGACCCTTCGCGGGGGCGCGGAGGAGAACGAGCTCGACGGGCTTCGTCCGTACCGCTCCGGCGCACCGGCGTCGCGGATCCACTGGCCGACGGTCGCAAGGCTCGGCGATCTGGTCGAGCGTCGTCTGATCACCGAGGCGGACTCGACCCCGCTGGTCGTCCTGGATGCGCACGAACCGGTGAGCGAGTCCGCCCTCGATCAGGCCGTCCGAGCGGCCGGCTCGCTTTGCCGCACGCTGGCGAGCGGTGGGGGCTGCCGCCTGCTCCTGCCCGGCGATGCCCGCCCCGCGTACGTCGACACCACGCTGCGGCTGTGGCCGGCGCTGTGGGCACGACTGGCGGTGGTCGGTCCCAGCGCCTCAGCGCCAAGCTCCAGCGCCCCGCGCTCCGTGACCACTCTTTTCTGGGTCACCGCGGGCGCAGCCGTGCCTCGCGCCCGCGCCGTGCTGGACGCCGCGGAGTGCTTCCTGGTCGGCCCCGCGATCCCGATCGGCGGGCGCCCGGCATTCACCGTCGCCGGATGCGGCGCCCGCAGGTTGCGCCGCACGGCCGAGAGGGCCGCATGAAGAGCATCGCCGTCCCGGCACCGCTGCACCAGCCGTCCACCCCGACCGCGGTGGTCCTCGGCGCGGGCAGCGCCCTCGTCCGTTCGCCCGTTTTCCTGCGCGCCGTGGGCTTCGCGGCGCTGGCGAGTTTTGCGATGGCGCGCTGGGTCACGCTCGTCTCGGACCCGCCGGCGGCTCGAGCCATCGCGGCCATCGCGATCGCCACGTTCGGGGGCATCGCGATCGCGCGGGTCTCGGAAGGGGACAGCCACGCGAGAGCCACTGCGGCGCGGATCGGAATCCTCGTCCTGGCGATCGCGGCCGCGCTGGTAGTGATGGGTCTGCCGCTACGGCTGCTCGGGCCCCGCGGCTGGGATGAGTTCGGAGCGGGAATCGGGCAGGCGAGCGCCGCTTTCCAGATCTCCGAGTGGCCATACGCGGGGCCGGACGAGTGGATCAGGCTCGGCACCCTGCTCGTCGCACCACCGGTCATCTGCGTCGCCGGGGCCCTCGCCTTCTGGCCGACCCGCGGTGAACGCTCGGCCCCGGTGGCCCTCGCGGCGGCCACGCTCGTCGGCCTCTACGCCGCCGCGATCGCCCAGGGTCAGCCGCACGCGCCGCTCGTCGCGGGGCTCTTGCTGCTCTTCGGCGTGGCGGCGCTGCTCTTCCTCCCGCGGGCACGCGGAGCCCCTGCCCTCCCGGCCCTGGCGATGCTGCTGGTGGCCGCCGCGGTCGCGGTGCCGCTGGCGGCGCGCCTGCCGGCGTCCAACCCGCTCATCAACTACAACACGATCGTCGCCGGCGACACGGCCTCGTTCGACTGGGACCACACTTACGGACCGCTCGATTGGCCCCGCAAGGGGGAGCTCGTATTCAAGGTGAGCTCGGACGCGCCGCACTACTGGAAGGCCACCACCCTCGACCACTTCGACGGCTTCCGCTGGGTCACCTCGACCACCAGCGTCGGTGCGCCCGGTTCCGAACTGCCGGACGGCCCGACGCCGTCGTCATGGGAGACCGAGGCCACGCTGACGATTGGCGCTCTGCAGGGCGATCTGCTCATCTCGCCCGGCCCGATCCTGAACACCAATGGACTCGACACCATCGCGATCGCGGACGACGGGACGGCCTCCACGGCGGACGACCTCGGCGCCGGCGACGCTTACTCGGTCCATGCCTACACGCCGGACCCCAGCCCCGGCCGGATGCGAGCCGCCGCTGCGCGGGTGCCGCGCGAGCTCGCCCCCTACACGAGCGTCACCGTGCCGGTCGACTACAGCCTCGATAGCCCGCCACCAGGGCAGGTGAACGCCTCGCTCGCGGCACCGAACCTGCGTCTACCGCCCATCCACTCGGGCTTCGGGCCACGCACTCCGGCGGTCGAGCGGATGCTTGAGTCGCCCTACGCGCGCACGTACAAGCTCGCCCGCCAGCTCGGCGCCGGAGCCCCGACCACCTACGACGCCGTCTTGCGAATCCAGGAGTACCTGCGCTCGACCTACCGCTACGACGAGCGCCCGCCGGCGCGAAAGTACCCCCTCCAGGCGTTCCTCTTCCAGGATCGCATCGGCTACTGCCAGCAGTTCTCCGGCGCCATGGCCCTGCTATTGCGGATGAACGGGATCCCGGCGCGGGTCGCCGCCGGCTTCGCGTCGGGGACTCAGGACGGCCGCAATACATACGTCGTGCGGGACACCGACGCCCATTCATGGGTTGAGGTGTGGTTCGAGGGGATCGGGTGGGTTCCATTCGATCCCACGCCCGCAGCCGCCCCTGCCGTCGCCGGCGGCGCCACCGCGGAACCGACCGCACAGCTCGGCACCGAAGGCGCGGCGGCGCAGCTGCGCCGGGCTGGGCGCCACATCGGCGACGCCCCGCTCAACCCCAACGGGATCGGGCCGAGCCGGGGCAACGGCTCCGCCGCGGCCCCCAAGGCGTCAAAGGAGACACGCGCCGCGGCGGCCGGGCCGCCCATGCGCGCGCTGGCGCTCGCCCTTGCGGCACTCGGCGTCGTCGCCGTCGCGCGCTGGAGCTGGCGCCAGCGCGCCCGCCTTGCAGGGCTGAGCGAGGTCGACGAGATTCGCGAGGCGTTCGCACTCACGGGCGAGCCGGTCCGGGGAGCGACGCTGCTGGAACTGGAGCAGACCCTTTCCCGTCGCGGGCACCAGGGCGCCGCGAGATACCTGGCGGCTCTGCGCGCGCATCGCTACTCGCCACAGGCCGCGCCGAGACCGGGGCGTCGGGCACGGCGGGCCTTGCGTACGGCGATCAGCAGGGGAAAGGGGCCGGCGGGCCATGCGCGTGCGTGGCTCGCGCTGCCCCCGCGGCTCCATCGCCGCTGAGCCGCTGGGGGCTCAGGCGACGATCTCGATCTCCGAGGCCTCGGTGACGCCGGGGGTCTCGACCGCCAGCACCGCCTCGAGCGCGGCGATGGCGACGGCGAGCTGCTCCCGGTCGGGCTCGCGCGTGGTCAGGTTCTGGAGCATCAGCCCGGGCCACATCACGGCGCGCACCCAGCGCTTGCGCCGGTGCTTGCCCGCCCACTTGATCACCTCGTAGGAGAGCCCGGCGATCAGCGGGATGCCGAGGATGCGCGAGAGCACGAGCCAGTACCAGGCCGGCAGGCCAATCGGCGCGAACACGAAGATCGCGAGGACCATGACGATGAGCAGGAAGCTCGTTCCGCAGCGCGGGTGGAGTCGCGAGTAGACCTCGGCGCGAGCGGGCGTCAGCCGGTCGCCCGCCTCATAACAGGAGATCGTCTTGTGCTCGGCTCCGTGGTACTCGAAGACGCGGCGGAGGTCCGGCAGGCGGCTGATCGCGGCGAGGTAGCCGATGAAGATGGCCGTGCGCAGGACGCCCTCGACGAGCCAGAACAGGACAGCCGAGCCGAGCTGGTCCTTGATCAGGCTGGTCGCCGAGACCGGGACGACGAAGAAGAGGCCGATCGCCAGGACGAGCGAGAGGACGATCGTGAGGGTCCAGGTGAAGCCGCCGATCGGCTCGGGCTCCTCCCCGTCCTCCTCGATGAGCTGGGCATTCGCGGAGATCGCCAGCGCACGGAAGCCGATCTTGAGGGACTCCGCGAGTGCCACGATGCCGCGGATCACGGGCCAGCGCAGGATCCGGTTGCGCTTGGCCCAGGAGACGAGGGGCTCTGAGGTCACCTGAATCTCGCCGTGGGGGGCTCGCACGGCGACGGCCCAGGTGGAGACGCCGCGCATCATCACGCCCTCGAGCACCGCCTGGCCACCGACCGGGGCGTCGCGCGACGCGACGGGCATGCCGTCGGGCATCGGCGTCGAGGCGATGCTGGGCCTGGCCTCGGCCTCCCCTGCAGCGGTCATGCCGTGGAGGCTAGCTCTGCTTGCGACGCGCGGCGCGGCGCTGGAAGCGCTCGACGCGCCCGCCGGTGTCCACGAGCTTCTGCTTCCCCGTGTAGAAGGGGTGGCACTCGGAGCAGATCTCGACGTGCAGCTCGGGCTTGGTCGAGCGCGTGTAGAACTCGTTCCCGCACGAGCAGCGCACGTGGGCGAGGGTGTACTCGGGGTGGATACCGGTCTTCATCGCATTCGATTCTAGCGGGGGCCTCAAGGAGGTCCCTTGGGCGGATTCCTCGCTCAGGTCTCCTGGTAGAGGGGGCCGTCCCCGCCCTCCGGCGGAGTCAGGCGACCGCCCTTGGCCGTAATCGCGCCGCACTGGACGCAGTTGGAGGGCGTCACGTGCACATCCACCTCGGCGGCGCCGTTCGTGAGCTGGTCGTCGGGGATCTCGTACACCTGCGCCGGGCACATCGAGACCCAGGTCTGTGCCACCTCGCGCGGGACGTGGGTCTGGACCCGGATGTGGTTCGGCGCGTCGTCGCGCGTCGCGTTTCCCGATGCGAAGACCGAGGAGAGCTTGTCGAACGTGTACTTGTTGTCCGGCTTCGGATAGTGCTCGCCGGCGGAGTCGGCCGACATCTCCTCCCGCGCGTCCTCGTGCTGCTTCCAGCGGCCAGGTGGCAGCAGGCCACCGCTCAGGAGCGCCATGTTCGCGACGGCGCCGCCGAAGAAGAAGCCTCTGGAGAAGGACTGCCTGACGTTGCGCCATTTGTAGAGGTCCTCGGCGATCGCGCTCTTGCGGACGCGCTCGTCGTAGGCGGCGAAGTTGACGGAGTCCTGCTTGAGAGCCGCGACGATCTCCTCGGCCGCGTACATGCCGGCGTGCATCGCGTAGTGGATGCCCTTGAGCTCGGAGACGTTGCACATCCCGGCGCCGTCGCCGCACATGACCATTCCTGGAACCGTGAACGACCGCGGCATCGCCCAGAACCCGCCGGAGGGGATCGTCTTCGCGCCCCAGCCGACCCGCTTGCCGCCCGCGAGGATCTTCTTGACGAAGGGATGCGTCTTGAAGAGCTGGAGTGTGTCGTGGACCGAGAAGCTGGCGTCGGTGTAGTCAAGGCCGGCGACGAACCCGATGCAGACCTTGTCCTCGCCCATCGGGTAGATGAAGCTGCCGCCGAACTCGTTCCACTTCGCACCCTTGCGGAGGGGCCAACCCATCGTGTGGATGACGCGGTCAAGGGGCTTTTCGACCTCCCAGACCTCCTTCACACCGAGCTCCCACCGCTGTGGCTGAAGGCCCTGGAGCTCGAAGTAGTCGATCGCGGCGCCGGTCAGATGCCCCTGCGTTCCCTCGGCGAGGACGGTCGCGCGGGCGACGACATCCGATCCGGGCTCGAAGTTCGAGAGCTCCTCCCCGTCCTTGCCGCGGCCCTTGTCGCCCGAGCGCACTCCGCGGACGATCCGATCCTCGACGAGCAGCCTGTCGGCGGCCGTCTCGGTCAGCAGGTAGACGCCCGCCTCCTCGGCCCTCTCGCCCAGGAACCGCCCGAGCTTGGCGACCGAGGTGACGTAGTTGCCGTGGTTGCGGAAATTCGGCGGCGGCGGCTTCAGGGGAATCGCCGTCCGCTTGGTGAGCAGATAGACGGCGTCCTTCGTGACCTCCTGGTAGACGGGCCACTCGGACGGATCGAGGTCCGGGAAGAGCTCCCGCATCGCCGACGGGCGCATGTTCGCTCCGGAGAGCAGGTGCGCGCCCGCGACCTTGCCCTTCTCGATCACCGCAACGGGCACCTCGCCCAGCTCCTCGGCGAGCTTCGGCTCGTCCTCCAAGAGCTGCATCACACGGATCGCGCAGGCCAGGCCCGCGGGACCGGCGCCCGCGATCGCGACACCGACCTCGATTCGCTCCTCCTCCGGATCGGTGATGCCGGTGATGAACTCCTCCGCCGGTTCGACCGGCGGCGGGAACTGTGCGGGTGCGACGGCCACTAGGAACCCTTCTTGGTCTTCACTGCCTCGGTCAGCTTCGGCAGGATCTTGTGGAGGTCGCCCACCACGCCGAGGTCCGAGAACTCGAAGATCGGCGCGTTCTGGTCCTTGTTGATGGCGAGGATGTTCTCCGAGTTCTGCATCCCGACCTTGTGCTGGATCGCGCCCGAGATCCCCGCCGCCAGGTACAGCTTCGGCGCCACGGTCTTGCCCGTCTGCCCGATCTGCGCCGCGTAGGGGTACCAGCCGGCGTCGACCACGGCACGCGTGGCCGCCACCGCGCCGCCGAGCGCGTCGGCGAGATCCTCGGCGAGCTTGAAGTTGTCCTTCTCGCCCAGTCCGCGGCCGCCGCCGACGAGGATCTCGGCGTCCTCGATGTTCACGTCGGCGCCGCGCTGCTCACCGCGGGTCACCATGCGCGCCTTCAACGACCACTCCGAGAGCTCGACTTCGACGTCGACGACCTCGGCCTCGCCGCCACCCGACTCGGTGACGTCGAAGGCGTTGAGGCGGCCGATGATGATCCCCGGCTCGCCGACGTAGCCGACGTCGACGATCGCGGAGTCCTGCAGGACGGGACGCTCGGCGACGAGCTTGCCATCCTGCACCTTGACCTCGGTCACCTCCATCGTCACGCCGGCGTTCAGGCGCGCGGTCAGGCCGGCGCCGATCTCAAAGCCGAGGAGCCCGCCGCCGAAGAGGGCATACGAGAAACCCTCGTCGGAGATGACCTTCGCCATCGCGTCGACGATCGGCTGGGCGAGCCCCTCGGGCACGGACGAGGCGCGGAAGACGCGCTTCGCGCCGTACGAGCCAAGGCTTTTCGCGGCGTCGTCGGCGACCTCGCCCACCACCAGCGCGGCAGCCTCGCCGCCGAGCTCGCCGGCCAGCTTCGCCGCCTCCGAGATGGCGCCGAGGGAGTTCTTGTTGAAGTTGCCCCCGTCGTCGTGGAGGGCGTAAACCAGGATTCCTCCGGCCATCAGAACACCTGCCTTGCCAGGCGGGCAAACATGCTTTCGCGCCTAGAGTCGCTCACCATCAGATCAGCTTCCTTTCGTCCAGCCAGGCGACGATCTTCTCGACCGTCTCGTTCGTGTCCTCGTCCTCGATGATCTCCCCTGCCTCCTTCTCGGGCGGCGGGTTGATCGCCAGAACCTGGGTCTTCGAGCCCGTCTCGCCGACCTCGCTCGAGTCGATGCCGACCTCGCCGGTCGCCTTGGTGTCGAGCGGCTTCTTCTTCGCGCCCATGATCGCCTTGAGCGAGGGGTAGCGCGGCTCGTTGATGGCGTCTCCCACCGAGATCACGGCGGGCAGCTCCACCTCAACCGTGTCGTAGCCGTATTCGGCCTGGCGCTCGCAGGTGAGCTTGCCGTCGGCGATGTCGATCTTGATCACCTGGGTGAGGGACGGCATCTTCAGGTGGTCGGCGACGACCGCGCCGATCGTGTAGCACTCGCCGTCATCGGACTGCTGGCCGAGCAGCACCAGGTCGGGCTGCTCCGACTCCAGCACCCTCGCGAGGGCGTAGCCGGTCGCGCACACGTCCGAGCCTTCGAGGGCGGCGTCGGTGAGGTGGACCGAGCGATCCGCGCCCAGGGCGACCGCCTTGTGGAGGGCGCGCACGGCGCTGTCGGGGCCCATGGTCACCGCGACGATCTCGTCGACATCGGCGTTGCCGCCCTCCCGGATCTGCATCGCGGCCTCGATGCCGTGGGTGTCGAACGGGTTCAAGTTCTTCTCGCCGGAGCGATCGAGCCGCTTCGAGTTCGGGTCGATCCGCTTCTGAACGGCGGCGTCCGGAACCTCTTTGACGAGGCAACAGATCTTCAAGTCGAGCCTCCTTGGGTGCCCGCTGTGGGGGCGCTCTGGGATTGGAAGAGCCGGCTACGGGGGTTCGGTGGTACCCGGCGGACGCGCATGTTAACGCCTCGAACGCATGTTTGACTGACTAGTCAATCGGGAGCCGGAATTCACGCCCGCGCCGTGCCATGCGAGTTATAGTCAGCACATGGGAGGCAGGGCAGCCCGGATAACGCTGGGAGTGATCGGCGCGGGCCTTGTGCTGGCTGCTCCGGCGAGTGCGGGCATCCCCGGTCCCACGGAGAGCCTGGGCTCAGCGGGTTCGTACGAGTACTACAAGGCGACGTTCGCCAACGTGGCCTCGCAGGCGGGGGCGCCGGCGGAGTGCGACCCGGGACTGAACGTGACCGGGGGCGGTGGCTCGGTGAGCGGCAAGCCCAGCGGGGGCGCCCTCAACCGCACATCGCCGACGACCATCGACGGCGACTCGTGGACCGCGGAGGGCCGGGCGCTGGGCGGGGGAACGCGAACGGTGACGACCTTCGCGATTTGCTCTCCGACGGCAAACTCGTTCAGCAACGGCACCAGCATTCTCGACCCGGGTGCCGTCCTGACCATGACCGACTCCTGCGGGCCCGGTCAGGAGCTTCTCGGGTTCGGGATTCACGGCGGCGGCGGTGACATCCGCCTGCTGGAGAGCAGCCTCTCCGGAACCAGCGATATCACGTCAACCGGGCAGAACGTCGGCAACACCGCCGGGACCCTGACTGAGTGGTACTCATGCCAGGACAACTACGTCGCCGCCGTCCGCATCGACCAGAGCTTCGTGCCGGGGCACGAATCGGGCAAGTCGACCGCCCGTTGCAAGAGCGATGAAGCAGTGATCTTCGGCGGTTTCGCCTCGAGTGCGAAGGGCGACCCGGCCCGCAAGAGCTGGGTGACGTCGACACGACCGTTTGACTCCAAGGACTCGAGCAAGGTTCCTGAGGACGGCTGGACCGTGAAGGCCCAGAACAATCGCAAGGGCAGGGTCCTTTTGAGCGCGGAAGCCGTCTGCGCGCCGCTGCTCTAAGCCGGCGTGCGCTCGGCGACGGCGGCGCGGATGAAGTCGACGATCTCGTCGGTCGACGCGCCTGGAGTGAAGATCTCGGCTACCCCGAGCTTCTTCAGCTCGGGGATGTCGTCGTTGGGGATCGTCCCCCCCACCGTCAGCACCACGTCGTCGGCGCCTTGCTCCTGCAGGAGCTCGACCACGCGCGGAACGAGGGTCATGTGTGCGCCGGAGAGGATCGAAAGGCCGATCGCGTCGGCGTCCTCCTGCACGACGGTCGCGGCGATCTGCTCGGGCGTCTGGTGCAGGCCCGTGTAGATCACCTCCATCCCTGCATCGCGGAGCGCGCGGGCGATGATCTTCGCGCCGCGATCGTGGCCGTCGAGGCCGGGCTTGGCCACCACCACGCGGATTTTCTTCGCGCTCGTGGCGCTCTGGGACTCGGTGCTCATCCGGGCGGAAGCGTAGTGGAGGGGGCGAGCGGGGTCGCCGCTATGACCCGAATCCGGTCAGCGATCCAATGAGCGAGAGGACGACGAGCAGGATCACGACCACGACGATGAGAGCCCCGAGGGCGATGAGCGCGGTGCGCATGCCGCGCGACTCGTCGTCCACCTTGTGGATGGACTTCTCGTCGACGGTGACCTCGAGCCCGCCCTCCTCGCCTGCCCGGATGCGGGCGGCGCGCTCGGCGGTCTCGCGCTTCGCGTGGTTCGACAGGGCGACCCCGTCCTCCGCGCGGACGACGTCCCAGCCGCCCGCTTCGCTTTGTACGACCTCGAGCCGGTCCATGACGTTCCCCGTGTTCACCATAGGCCGGTACCCGTGACCCATGGGCGAAAACCGCTGGAGTGTCGCCGGTTTCACACCGAGGGTGGGTTGTGGGAGGGCAGCGCGACGACGACACACGCCCGTTCGACGGCAACGATCCCGGCGCGGTGCCCGATGACGGCTGGACCGCACGCGCGCAGCTCGCTGCCGGGGGCGACGGCGTGAGCGCGTACGCCGTGTGCGTCGATCCCTAGAAGACCGGCTGCTCGGCGTAGGTGCCGAACACTTCCTGCATCGCCGCAATCATCTCGCCCTCCGAGGCGCGGGCGCGGGCCGCAGCGAGCAGGTGTGGCATCAGATTCTCCTCACCCGCCGCGGCCGCCTTCAGCCGCGCGAGCGCCGCCTCGACGGCCGCGGTGTCGCGCCCTGCGCGGGTCGCCTCGAGGCGTCCCGCCTGCTTTCGCTCCATCTCCGGGTGGATTCGCAGGATCGGGATCTGGGCGTCGTCGTCGTTGCGATAGTCGTTGACGCCCACGACGGTGCGCTCGCCGCGGTCGACCTCCTGCTGGTAGCGGAACGCGGCATCCGCGATCTCGCGCTGGGGGAAGCCCCGCTTGATCGCCTCCACCATGCCGCCGAGCTCGTCGATCCGCGCGAAGTACCCGTAGGCGGCGCGCTCCATCTCGTCGGTGAGCTTCTCGAGGAAGTACGAGCCGCCGAGGGGATCGATGGTGTTCGTGACCCCGGTCTCGTGCGCGATCACCTGCTGCGTGCGGAGCGCGATCCGCACCGCCTCCTCGGTCGGGAGCGCGAGCGCCTCGTCGTAGGAGTTCGTGTGGAGCGACTGGGTGCCGCCGAGGACGCCTGCGAGCGCCTCGATCGTCGTGCGGACGATGTTCACCAGCGGCTGCTGAGCAGTCAGCGAAACGCCGGCGGTCTGGGTGTGGAAGCGCATCAGCAGCGAGCGCTCCTCGGTGGCCCCGTAGCGGTCGCGGAGCTCGCGGGCCCAGACGCGACGGGCGGCGCGGTACTTCGCGATCTCCTCGAAGAAATCGATGTGGGCGTTGAAGAAGAACGACAGGCGCGGCGCGAACTCGTCGACGTCAAGGCCGCGCGCAATCGCCTCCTCGACGTAGGTGAACCCGTCCTTGAGCGTGAAGGCAAGCTCCTGATGGGCGGTCGATCCCGCCTCGCGGATGTGGTAGCCGGAGATCGAGATCGGGTGCCAGCGTGGCATCTCGCGCGAGCACCACTCGATCATGTCGGTGACCAGGCGCATCGCGGGGTCGATCGGGAAGCACCATTCCTTCTGCGCGATGTACTCCTTGAGGATGTCCGTCTGAATCGTGCCGCCGAGGCGCTCGGCGGGAATCCCCTGCTCCTCGGCCGCGACCACGTAGAACGCGAGCAGGATCGCCGCCGGCGCGTTGATCGTCATCGAAACCGTGACCTCGTCCAGCGGGATGCCCGCGAACAGGGTCTCCATGTCGTCGAGCGTGTCGATCGCAACGCCCTCGACGCCCACCTCGCCGAGCGAGCGGGCGTGGTCCGAGTCGAGGCCCATCAGGGTCGGCATGTCGAATGCCGTCGAGAGACCCGTCTGGCCATGATCGAGGAGGTAGCGGAAACGGCGGTTGGTCTCCTCGGCCGTGCCGAACCCGGCGAACTGGCGCATCGTCCACAGGCGCCCCCGGTACATGGAGGGGTAAACGCCGCGCGTATACGGAAACTCGCCCGGGTGGCCGAGGTCGGCCTCGACGTCCCACTCGGCCAGGTCCTCGTGCGTGTAGAGCGGCTCGACGGGCTCCCCAGAGATCGTCTCGAACAGTGCCTCGCGCTCGGGAGTCCGCGAGTAGAGCTCCTCGCGCCACTGATGCGCGCGGCGGCGTGCGTCGGGCTCGATCGCCATGTCGTGAGTGTAGATCGGTCGGGGGTTAGGAAACCGGGGGGCGACGCTCCGCCCAGGGACGCTCGGCCTCGATCTGGGCCGCGAGCGAGAGCAGGGTCGCCTCGTCTGCCGGCCGGCCGATCAGCTGGACCGAGAGCGGCAGCCCGTCGTTCGTGAAGCCCATCGGCACCGAAGCGGCCGGGTTGCCCAGGTGGTTCCAGAGCGGGGTGAAGCAGTAGGTCCGGCTCATACCGATCAGGTTCCGGAACGCTCCCATTCCGTCCCAGTGGCCAACGGGCACGGGCGGCTCGCCCACCGTCGGCATGACCAGGATGTCGGCGTTCTCGAAGACCTTGCCGACGCGCGCCCCGTCCTTGGCAGCGTCGCGGCGCGCGCGCTCGACGAGCCCCTTCGGGATCCTGCCTCCAAGCTTGCCGAATCCACGGGTGCGGGGCTCGAGCCGCTCGGGGTGCGGAACCATCTCAACGTCCTCGTGGATGCCCGCCAGATAGCGGATCGTGAGGTTGTTGCCGGAGCTCCGCATCGCCGGATCGTCGCGGTGGACCCTGTGCCCGAGCGAGCGGAGCAGCTCACCGGTCTGATCGACCGCGCGTTTGACCTCGTCGCGCACGATCGGGGGGACTGCCGCACGCATGGCCTTGTGCGAGGTCGCTATCCGCAGCTGGCCGGGCGGCGTCTTGGCGCTCTCGACGAAGGGGCGCTCAGGGGGCGGCGGACCGCCTGGGTCGCCACCGCCCGCGCCCACGATGTCGAGGAAAAGTGCGCTGTCCAGCACGGACCGGGTCAGGCAGCCGTTCACCGAGAGGCCCACCCAGTGGTCGGCGTACGGCGCGAGGGGAACCCGGGCGTACTGCGGCTTGAGCCCGAAGAGCCCGCAGTTGGCCGCCGGAATCCTGATCGATCCGGCGCCGTCTGACGCGGTCGCTGCCCCGATCAGGCCCGCCGCAACCGCCGCGCCGCTGCCGCCGCTCGAGCCCCCGGGCGTCCGGTCGAGGTTCCAGGGATTGCGGGTGATGCCCCACGTCTTCGACTCAGTGAAGCCGAAGATCGCCAGCTCAGGAAGGTTGGTCTTGCCCACGAAGACGGCGCCGGCCTCCCTCAGCCGTTGCACCATCTCGGCGTCGCTTGTCGCCGGCTCGTCAAAGCCACCGGTGCCGAAGCAGGTCAGCTCGCCCGCCAGGTCCACGGTGTCCTTCAGTGCAAGCGGAACGCCGAGGAGCGCGCCCTCACCCCCGCCGGCCAGTTTCTTGTCGGCAGCGTCGGCCTGCTCAAGCGCCTTTTCCGCGAGCACCACTCGAAAGGCGTTGAGCTGCGGCTCGAGGCGTTCGATGCGTGCCAGGTAGAGCTCGGTGAGCTCACGCGAGGAGACCTCTCGCGCTCGCAGCATCTCGGCATGGCGGGCGATTCCGGCGAAGGCGACGGCGTCGTCGGCTGGGGACACGGCGGTGGAGCCTATTCGGCCCGGTCAGCGGCGGCGGCGAGAGGCCAGGGCCGTACCGAGGCCACCGACGGCGATGGCGGCGGCGGTCGTCCCAGCGATCGCGAGGCGGCGCCCCAGCCGCTCGAAGTGCATCACCCGCCAGCCTTCGCTCTTGGCGACTTCGGCAAGTGCGGCATCCGGGTTCACCGCGACCGGGTTCCCGACCGAGCGGAGCATCGGCAGGTCCGAGGCCGAATCCGAGTACGCCCACGACTCCTCGAGCTCGATCTCGTGCTCGCCGGCATAGCGGCGCATCGCCTCGACCTTCCCCTCCCCGTACATGAAGGGACCGTCGAGCTCCCCGGTGAACGTGCCCGCGCCGTCGAGCTCATAGCGGGTGCCGATTCCGCCCTCCATGTCGAGCACGCGCGCCAAGAGCTCGACGATCCCGTTGCCCGCCGCGCTGACGATGAACGTCGGCCGCCCGGCGTCCTGGTGGGAGTGGACCTCATCCAGCATCTGCGGATAGATGCGCGGCAGGATGCCGGCCAGCGCCTCGGGCGCCATCCGCGTGATCGCGGACTCGGGCACGCCGCGAAGCACCTCCCGGACCTCGGCAAGCACCAGCGCGGACGCCTCCTCGCTCGCTCCGCGGAGGCGAAAACGGATCTGCTCGACGCCCCAGCGCGCCATCTGGCGGCGCGAGATCATCCGCGCGCGGTAGGCACCGCGCGCGAAGTAGAGGCCGGACGATCCGGCCATGAGCGTGCGGTCGAGATCGAAGAATGCGCCTCCCCGGCTCATGGGCGAGAGGCTAGCGATGGAGGGGCCGCTCTCAGAGCTCGGCGAGAACCTCGGCCGCGGCCCGCTCCCCTGAGCGCACGGCTCCGTCCATGTAGCCGTTCCAGTACGTGGAGGTCTCGGTGCCCGCCCAGTGGATCCGACCCACCGGCTCACGCAGCGCCGTGCCGTAAGCGAGCAGCGTGCCCGGCCCGTGGATGCCCACCGGGCAGCCGCGCGTCCACCGCTGAGCGGTCCAATTCGTCTCGATGTACTGCTCCGGGTCGGCCGCGCCGGCGCCGAAGAACTGCACGAACTGGTCAAGCACGGCCTGGCGGCGGTCGGCCTTCGACATCGTCACGAACTTACGCGCCGAGTCGCCGCCGACGAAGCCGAAGACCACGCCGACGCTGCCGTCCTCGGGCGAGTCGTCGAACGTCGCGTTCACGAGGCCCGGAACGGAGACGGCGGTGCCGTTCAGCCCGTCCTTGCGCCAGAAGGGCGTCGGATAGACGCACGTGACCTTGATCAGCGTGCCCTGGGCGAGCCTTGAGGTGAGCTGGTCGCGCGCGGTGGGGAGCAGCGGCTTGTAGTCGATCCTGCCGGCAAGAGTGGGCGGAATGGCGACGATCGTCCGCTTCGCCCGCACACAGGTCCGGCGCGAGTGCACGGTGACGCCCCGGCCGTCCTGCTTGACGCGACTGACCGGAGAGTCGAGCACGACGGAGTCGCCGAGAGCCTTCGCCACCCGCTTCGCGGGCAGCTGGGAGCCGCCCTCCAGCCGCTCCTCCTGGGCGCCGTCGCGGGTGTTGAAGTTGCGCTCGAACGTGCCCGGGTTCTGCTCGTTGCCCGAGGCCGCGATGTAGAAGAGGACAAAGAGCAGGGAGAGGTCGCGTGGCTCCGCGCCGAAGATGGGACGGGTGGCGACCGAGACCAGCTCGCGAAACTGGGGCGTCACGCTGTGCTGCTTGATCCACGTCTCCAGCGTCTGCCCGTCCCAGTCGGCCGCGCTGGCAGCGGTCCAGGGTGTGTCGACGGGGACCTGCGTCGACATCTGGTCGAGCAGGGTCACGGCGAGAGTGAGATCGGCCAGCACGAAAGGGTCGGGCGGAGCGGTGCCGAGCGGGCCCGAGTCGCTGTAGGTGCTGCGCGCGCCTGACCCGTTGACGTAGACGTTGTCGCCCTCGTCGAAGGTCGGGAACGTGTCGACGCCGAAGTCGGCGGCCAGGTCGAGGATGTGGTCCTGCGTCGGGCCGACGAACGTCGCGCCGCGCTCGGTGATCTCGCCGTGGCCGATCGGCCGGTTGAGCGCGCGGCCGCCCACGCGCTTGCGCGCTTCGAGCACGGCCACCGACTTGCCCTGCCGAATCAGCTTGAGGGCTGCCGTGAGCCCGGCGAAGCCGGCGCCGACGACCGCGACGTCGACCGTGCGGGTGCCGCCGCTGGCGCCGGCCGTTGCGGTCTGGACGCCTGCCGGAAGCGTGACCGCCGCCGCGCCCGCGGCGCCGGTGCCGATCAGCCTGCGTCTGGTGAGCCCCGGTTTTGCCGCGTCGGCCATGGCGCGATTCTGCCGGTGGGCGGTGCACCGTGCGCCGGTTCGTCCGCTTCGCGGTGGTGCCGGCCCGTTGTCACTAAAGGGTGGTCACCCGCGGGGAAATCACCGGCATTGGCGCTTCATCGTCGATATGCGACGAAAAGGCGCCAATTCGGGCCGGGACACGACTCCGCCACCCCTTAGTGACGAGAGCCCGGCACCAGGCCGGGACCGCAGGCGAGAGCGGCCCTAGTTCCCGTTGACCTCGAGCACGATGGCGTCGCCCTGGCCGCCGCCGGAGCAGATCGCCGCGCAGCCCAGGCCGCCGCCGCGTCGCCGCAGCTCGTGGACGAGCGCGCCGACGATGCGGGCGCCGGAGGCCCCGATCGGATGACCCAGGGCGATGGCGCCGCCGTTCACGTTCACCTTGTCCGCGTCGACGCCGAGCATGCGCACCGAGTTGATCGCGACCGAGGCGAAGGCCTCGTTGATCTCCCACAGGTCCACGTCGTCAGGGCTCTTGCCGATCTTCTCCAAGGCCTGCTTGGCCGCCTTGGCCGGTGTCCGGGCCAGGTACGCGAAGTCATCGGCGACGGCGCCGTATGACACGACGCGGGCGATCGGCTCGCGGCCCTCGCGCTCGGCCCACTCGGCGGAAGCCACGATGACGGCCGCGGCGCCATCGTTGACTCCCGGGGCGTTGCCGGCGGTGTGGGTGGCGCCGTCGCCGCCGATCGCGGGCAGCTTCGCCAGCGTCTCGACGGTGGTGTCGGGACGGATGGCCTCGTCTGCCTCGACGACGGTCTCGGCCTTCTTCGCCTTGACGGTGACGGAGATGATCTCCTCGGCCAGCCGCCCCTCGTCGGTGGCCTTCGCGGCGAGTTGATGCGAGCGCTCGGCCCAGCGGTCCATGTCGGGCCGCGTCAGCTCGAGCTCGTTGGAAACCTCGCTCGCCTCGTTGATCATCTGCTTGCCGGTGAAGGGATTGGTGAGCCCGTCGTGAGTCATCGCGTCGATTGCCTTGACGTCCCCCATGCGGAAGCCGAATCGAGCCTGTGGCAGCAGGTAGGGCGCACCGCTCATCGACTCCATTCCCCCGGTGACGGCCAGGCTCGTGTCGCCGAGGCGGATCGCCTGGTCGGCGAGCCCGATCGAGCGCATGCCGGACGCGCAGACCTTGTTGACGGTCTCCGAGGGGACCTCGCGCGGGATGCCCGCCGCGATCTGCGCCTGGCGCGACGGGATCTGCCCCTGCCCGGCCTGGAGCACCTGCCCGTAGACGACGCTCTCGACCTGCTCAGGCTCGACTGCCGCGCGCTCCATCGCGGCCTGGATCGCCGTGGCTCCGAGCTCGACGGCACTCTTCGGCGCCAGCGCTCCGCCCATCTTGCCGAAGGGCGTGCGAGCGGTACCGAGGATCACTGTCTGAGGCATCGAGTCACTCCTTGGATCAGGGGCAGGACGAGCGGACGGCGAATGCTAGTCACTAGGATCACGCCGCATGGAGATCGAGGTCGTCAGGGGCGCAGAGGCGGGCGTAGACGCCGACCTCCACGCGATCGGCCTGCCCGAGGGGCAGGAGCTGCCGGATGCCCTCCGCAGCGCCCCGGGCGCGGGGGACATTCGCACCGCCTACCGCAAAACTGCTCTGGTCTATCCGCAGGCGGGCGGGCGTGTGCTCGTCATCGGCCTTGGTCCACGCGAGGAGCTCGATGGCGAGCGCCTGCGCGTGGCTGGCGCCATCGCAGCGCATGAGGCCGCGCGCCTGGAGGCGGCTTCGATCGCCTGGGGGCTGCCCGAGACGGCCGCGGCCGTCGATCGGCCCGGTGCGGCCGCCTCCCTCGTCGAGGGCACGATCCTGGGCTCCTACACCTTCGAGCGGTACAAGTCCGAGAGCTCGGGCGAGTCGAGCGTCACGCGCCTTGCCATCGCCGCCGGCGACGGCGCCGATGCCGATGCCATCGCGGAGGAGGCGAGGGTGTCCGGGGTTGCTGCGCGCGCCACCAACCGCGCCCGCGAGCTTCAGAACCTGCCCTCGAACGTCGCCACCCCTTCGTATCTCGCCGAGCGCGCCGAGGAGCTCGCCGCTGAGTTCGGAAGCGTCTCCGCGGAGGTCCTCGGACCCGCGCAGATCGCCGAGCTCGGGATGGGCGGCCTCGCGGCGGTTGCCGCAGGCAGCGCCGCGGACCCGCGGTTCATCATCCTTCGGCACGCCGGCGGGACGACGCCAACCCTCGGGCTCGTCGGGAAGGCGGTGACCTTCGACAGCGGCGGGATCTCCATCAAGCCCTCGGCCAAGATGGAGGAGATGAAGATGGACATGTCGGGCGGGGCCGCCGTGCTCGAGGGAGTCGCGGCCATCGCGGAGCTCGGCCTGCCGATCGACGTCGCCGCCTGTGTCCCGGCAACGGAGAACATGCCCAGCGGCACGGCCACGAAGCCCGGCGACATCATCACCCAGCTGAACGGCAAGACCGTCGAGGTCAACAACACCGACGCGGAGGGGCGCCTGATCCTTGCCGACGCCCTCACCTACTGCGTGCGTGAGCTCGGCGCCGAGCGCGTCGTCGACCTCGCGACCCTGACGGGGGCCGTGCTGGTCGCCCTCGGCTCCACCTACGCAGCGCTCCTCTCGAACGACGACGGCTGGGCCGGCGAGGTCGCGGATGCGGCCGAGCGGACCGGTGAGCTCGCCTGGCGGCTGCCGCTTCATCCCGAGTACAAGGAGCTCACGAAGGGCAGCGTCGCCGACCTCACGAACGCCTCCGCCAAGCGCAAGGCGGGAACGATCTACGCCGCTTCCTTCCTGGAGGAGTTCGTCGACGAGCGGCCGTGGGTCCACCTCGACATTGCGGGCACCGCCTGGGACGTCGGGCGCGAGTACGTCGGCAAGGGACCGACCGGGTTCGGAGTGAGGCTGCTGGTCGCTCTCGCCCGCGAGCTCGCCGGGGCCGGGTCCTCCGGGTAGAGCAGGTCGGCGAGGATCTCCTCCTCGCTCACCTCCAGGTCGTCCGGATCGACCCGCATGGCCGCGAATGCCGTCTCGTTGAAGCGCATACTGTCCGCCTTCCGCGTCGGTTGCTTGACAAAACCCACGGTAACATAGTAAGTTGCCTGATGAAACCGACTGTGCGAAGCTCACACAGGACCACCCGATGCTGAAGAGCGATTACCCCGGCCAGAACTGCTCCGCCGCGCGCGCCCTCGAGCTGATCGGGGAGCGGTGGACTCTGCTCATCGTCCGCGACGTGCTGGCGGGCGCTCGGCGATTCGACCAGATGCAGCGCTCGCTCGGCATCGCGCGCAACGTCCTGGCCGCCCGCCTCGAGCGCCTGACCGAGGAGGGCATTCTCGAGCAACGGCCCTACTCCCTCTCCCCCCCGCGCTATGAGTACTTCCTGACCGAGAAGGGCCTCGACCTTTGGCCGGTTCTGGTGGCGCTCGTCCACTGGGGCGACAGGCACGCACCGACTCCGGGCGGGCCGCCGATCGTGATCGAGCACAAGGGATGCGGCGGGCGCGTGAACGATCGGCGGATCTGCGAGCGCTGCGGCAAGCACCTCGAGATCCGCGAGGCGCGCGGCGTGCCGGGTCCCGGCGCGGTGGCTGCGGCCGCCTGAGCGGCAGTCGCGCGCGCGGGTCCTCGACTCACGTACCGTTCCGCCCTCTGGACTTCCAGCTGACAGACGAGCAGCGCCTCCTGCGCGACACCGTGCGCGAGTTCGCGCGCGCCGAGGTGGCGCCGGTCGCCGAGGAGCTCGACCGCACCAAGAGCTTCCCGTACGAGATCGTGGCGAAGCTCGGCGAGCTCGGGCTGATGGGGATCCCCTTCCCGGAGGAGTACGGCGGCGGCGGCGCGGACACCCTCTCGTACGCGCTTGCGGTGGAGGAGCTCGCGCGCGTCGACTCGTCGGTGTGCATCACGCTCGCGGCCCACACCTCCCTCGGGACGATGCCGATCCACCTCTGGGGCACGGCCGAGCAGAAGTCGGAGTGGCTGCCCGAGCTCTGCGCCGGGCGCAAGCTCGCCGCCTTCGGCCTGACCGAGCCGGAGGCGGGCTCGGATGCGGGCGCAACCCGCACGCGCGCAACGCTGGAGAACGGCGAGTGGGTCGTGAACGGCGCCAAGCAGTTCATCACCAACTCGGGCACTGAGATCTCGGGCTGCGTGACGATCACCGCCGTCACCGGCGGGAACGGGACGCGGGAGATCTCGAACATCATCGTCCCGAACGGCACCCCGGGATACGAGCCCGGAGAGCCGTACCGGAAGATGGGCTGGAACGCGTCGGACACGCGCCCGCTCTCCTTCGAGAACTGCCGGGTGCCGGAGGCCAACCTGCTCGGACGCCGCGGCGAGGGCTTCAAGAACTTCCTCCACATCCTCGACGGTGGGCGCATCGGCGTGGCCGCGATGGGCGTGGGCCTCGCGCAGGGCGCCCTCGACGAGGCGATCGCCTACGCGAAGGAACGCCGCGCCTTCGGCCAGCCGATCTCACGCTTCCAGGCGATCCAGACCAAGATCGCGGACATCTCGGCCCAACTCGAGGCCGCGCGGCTGCTCGTCTACCGCGCTGCGCTCGAGAAGGACGCGGGCGAGTCATTCACGCTCACCGCCGCCCAGGCGAAGCTGATCACCGGGCGCCTCGCCGTCCGCGCCTGCGAGGAGGCCGTTCAGATCCACGGCGGCTACGGATACATCGAGGAATATCCGGTCTGCCGCTTCTACCGCGACGCCAAGATCCTCACCATCGGCGAAGGCACCGACGAGGTCCAGCAGATGGTGATCGCGCGGCAGCTCGGCTGTTAGCCGGGCGAGCGCAAACCCGCGCGCAGAGCCGGATTGCGGATTTTGCGGCTTCATTTGAGGCCGTCAGGGCTCGTGCGGCTTGTGACGTCCTATGGCGCGACTACAGTCGTCATCGTCATTTAGCCCTGTCGAGGAGGGGTTACTGGATGCAACCGCACGAGCACAGCGGATCGGGTCTACCGCGGAGGCCGTCACGGCTGGCCAAGCAGCTGGACGATGCCTTCGCACCGTGCGCCGGGTGGTCTGAGGTGCGCGTGGTTCGCAAAGGCGATGGACGCAAAGATCGCGTCGTTGCCGAACTGCGCCCACCCGGCGATGAACTCGGGCCGTACAACTGGGCCGAAGCCGCCTAGCGAGCTGAAATAAACTGCAAACGTGCGCCGGAACGGATTCCGAGCCGGTCTCGTCGTCGGGCTTTTCGCCCTGGCAGGGCTGTCCTCGTCGAACGCATGGGCACATGGCCCGACCTACGGGACGTTGGGGCTCGCGTACGAGCGGAGCACCACGAACTTCATCGACCCCCCGGAGCGGCGGGACCAGTCGGCGTACCACCCATGCGGAGGCGGGACGCCCGGGATCTTCGTCTCCGGCGGCGGCTGGCTCGAGGGCAACCCGACCTTCAACATCGGCGAGGCCGGCTTCGCCTCGCTTTACCCGGTCGATGAGCTGGGCAACGCCAGACCCGACGGCATCCGCGAGGTCAGCGACAACACCTCGCACAACAACCAGATCCAGCTCGGCGAATCGACCGTTTGCGGCGAGGTTCAGGATCGCACCTATGTGAGCCACAAGGAGCCCAGCCCGGGCCGCGAGCGAAGCTCGGCGAAGGTCGGATGCCCGAACGGCACCCACGTGCTCGGCGGCGGCGGGAAGTCGGGTGGGAAGTTCAAGAGCCAGCGACTCGTGGGCAGCTCGCCGTTTGACGACGACGACGCGAACGATGACCCCGACGACGGGTGGCGGATCGCAGTCGACAACATGCGCAGGCACGCTCGGAGCATCACGGCGTATGCGACGTGCGCACCAGTCTCCGGCGTCTCTTACGCGTCGTTCTCGGCCAAGGTGCCCGACCACACGCGGGCCATCCTGAAGGCCTTCTGCCCGGGCGGCGAGTACGCGACCGGAGGCGGGCTGAGCCAGACGGGCCCGTTCGGGAAGGTGAAGCTCATCGAGTCGCGGTTCGAGGAGCTCGCCGCCCACGACGGCTGGTTCGGCGGGATCGACAACATCTCGAACCGCAAGGCGCCACTCAAGGCCTTCACGATCTGCCACGCCTGAGGCGCGGCGGGAGCGCAACGGCAAACACGCCGAACGTGCGTTAGTGCCCCCTATAGGCGGTGCGTTCGCACGTTCGGTGGGGCTAGACCACCCGTCCCACCGCCGCAGCGAGGGCAGTGGGTCGACCGGGTTGCCGTGCGCACAGCCGTGGAGCGGACGGCCTCACGCGGGCCTTGCGGTGACGGCGTCGGCCTCGGCCTCCGCAATCTCCGCCGCGCGGCCGACGTCGCCGCCGACCCCGTAGTGCTCGAGCAGCTCAATCTCGGCCTCCTTGGTGAGGCCGGCCTTCGGCTCGATCTGGGGGGCGCGGCGGATCTGGTCGCGGGTGTAAGGCGCCCACACACGACCGACGCCGCCGACGGCGTCGCGGGCCGGGATCAGGCCATGGTGGCCGAAGCGCCCCATGCGGACCAGCAGCCACTCGACATGACCGCTGTCGTCGTCCACGTACGCGCCCTCGACCTTGCCGACGTTGGCGCCTGCGACGTCGTCGAGCCGATGCCCGGACCATGCCGCCACGTCCGCGACGCTCGGGCGCTCTGCGACGCCGGTGGTGGTCTCGGACTCGGCAGGCGTCTCGCCGGCTTCCTCACTCATCGGCGTCCCGTTCTAGCAGCTTGCGCGCCGCGCTCGCCGGATCCGTCTCACGGCGAACGACGCTCTCGAGCAGCTCGGTGAACTCCGGATCGCTTTGTGCTCGCTGCTCGAGATTCCGCCGTAGCCGCGCCGAGGCGATGCCGATCACCTCGGCTCGCAGGTTGCGCGCCCGGCGCTCGGCCAGGGTGCCTTCCGCCTCGATGTGCTCGCGGTGAGCGTCGATCGTCTCGGCGAGCTTCTCCACGCCGATTCCCTTGGATGCCTCCGTCTTCACCACGGGAACCTTCCACGATCGCTGCGGTCCGAGCGCCAGTACGGCTCTGACCTCCCGGACCATGGTGTCGGCCAGCGGGTGCTCGCACTTGTTGACCACGATCACGTCCGGGATCTCCATCACGCCCGCCTTCAGCGCCTGGATCGAGTCCCCAGAACCCGGCATGAGGGCGAGCACGACCGTGTCGGCGTGATCGACGATGTCGATCTCGCCCTGCCCGACACCCACCGTCTCGAGCAGGATGTCGTCCTTCCCGGCGGCGTCCATCAAGAGCGCCGCCTGAAGCGCCGCTTCTGCGAGCCCGCCGAGCGAGCCGCGAGTCGCCATCGAGCGGATGAAGACGCCGGCATCGAGGAAGTGGTCGGCCAGGCGGATGCGATCGCCGAGGACGGCTCCCTGGGTGAACGGGCTCGACGGGTCGATCGAGAGCACTCCGACCTCGCGGTCGGCCCGGCGGAGATGGGCGGTGAGGGCGCCGATGAGGGTGCTCTTACCGACTCCAGGGGGACCCGTGAGCCCGACGATCCGCGCCTTGCCGGTGCGCGGGAAGAGCTCCGCGACCAGCTCGTCACCCTCGGGCTGGCGGTTCTCGACCATGCTGATGGCGCGCGCCAGCGCGCGGCCCTCGCCCGCGAGAACGCGCTCGGCGAGGGACTTCTCGGCGGTCTTCGCGCCGTCGGACATCGCGCCGAGTCTAGAGTCCGCCCACCCATGATCCGCACGTTCCGCTTCCTCGCACGCAACCGGATGCTGACGCCGAAGTACGCGCGGCTCTTGTGGCGCTATGCATGGAGGCGCGTGCTCACGCTCGCGGGCTGGCGCTGGCGGACGAACGGCATGGTCTTCTTCGGGCGCGGGCTCGAGCTCGAGATCGCGCGGCGCGGAAGCGTGGATTTCGGACGCTTCGTCTGGGTCGGCGACCGCAGCAAGATCCGCTGCCACGAGGGCGAGGTCGCGATCGGCGCGAAGACCGTGATCGGCCAGGAATGCACGATCTCGGCGTATCAGCGCATCCGGATCGGCCAGCAGTGCGTGATCGCCGACCGCGCGATGTTCATCGACTTCGACCACGGGGTCGTCGAGGTGGAACGGCCGATTCGGCTCCAGGGGATCTACAAGCGCGACGTCGAGGTCGGCTCGAACGTCTGGATCGGCTATGGAGCGTGCATCCTGCGCGGCGTCCGAGTCGGGGACAACTCGATCATCGGCACGAATGCCGTCGTCACCAAGGACGTGCCCGCGAACGGTGTCGTCGGAGGCGTACCTGCACGGCTGATCAGGATGCGGGACGAGCCGGCCGGGCTGAGCTGGGAGCCGTCCGTGGCACCGGATCCTGACGCTCCGACGACGCTTCAGCTGACGAGCGAGCTTCAGCCCCATTGACCTGAAGGCCGCGCTCGCGTTCGATCGGCTTCACCCACAGCTCGTCGACCGCGATCACGATCAGCGAGAGGATCGGAACGGCGACGAAGAGCCCGATGAAGCCGAAGAGCTGACCGATCACGACGACGCCGACCGCCACCAGAGCCGGGTGGAGCTTCACCCGGTTCGCCATCACGAGCGGGATCGTCACGTTGCTCTCGATCTGCTGGATCAGCACATAGATCCCGAGCGCCAGCAGCGCCGTTCCGGTCGAGTCCGTGAGCGCGAAGAGGGTCGGCGGGATCGCGCCGGCGATCGAGCCGAAGTACGGGATGAGGACGAGGATCGCCGAGAAGACGGCGAAGAAGATCGCGTACTGGAGGCCGATCAGGCTGAGGCCGATGTAGAGCAGCACGCCGGTGATGACCATGTCGACTGCGACGCCCTGCATCCAGCCGATCCAGCTTGCCCGCAGGCGGTCCATCACCGACCGCGCCCAATCGCGGCGCTCGGGCGGGAAGAGGGCGAGGGCGCCGTCGATGAGCGGCTGCGGATTCACCGCCATGTAGAAGGCGGTGATCAGCATCAGCACGATTGCCCCCAGCACGCCGGCGACGCTCAGTCCGATCGAGGCGAGCGGCCCGATCAGCTCACTCGGCTGCTCGGTGTAGCGCTGGAAGAACTGCTGGATGTCGGCGCCCGCATTCCCCCCGCCGATGTCGTGCGCCTTCTGCTGAAGATCGTTGACGATCGCCGGGAGCTGATCGACCAGCTCGTTCGCCTGATCGGCGAACGTCGGGATGATCAGGGCGAGCGTGCCGATGACGACGGCGAGCCCGCCGACGAGCCCGGCGAGGGCCCCCAGGGGACGCGGGATCCCGAAGCGCTCCAGCGCGGTGGCGATGGCGGCCAGCGGGATCGCGAGGAGCACCGTTGCGAGCACCGCGACCATCAGCGTGACGAGCTCGTGGAAGAGAAGGCCGACGAGAAGCAGGACGCCTGCCAGCAGGACCGCCCGGGTCATCGGGTTGAGATGGCGAAGCTCGGGCATCCCTTCCTCCCTCCGCCGCGGCTACCCCGGCCCGAGTGTGCGGAAACGGCGCGTGCGTGGGTCAGGCGCGAGCCGCCTCCGAGGCGAGCTCGTCGTAGACCGCCACCGTACGCTCGGCGACGTCGCCCCAGTCGAAGCGCAGGACGTGCTCCGCGGCCTCGGCGACCAGGCGCTCACGCAGGTCGTGGTCGCGGAAGACCCGCTCGACCATCTCCACCAGCGAGTCGGGATCGCGAGCGGTGAAGCGAAGACCCGCTTCCTCGTGCGGGACGACCTCGCGCAGGCCACCGGTGTCGGCGACGATGCAGGGGCAGCCCGAGGCCATCGCCTCGAGGGCCACCAGGCCGAAGGGCTCGTAGATCGACGGCACCACGCAGACGTCGGCGATCCGGTAGAGCGAGTGCAGGACGTCGTCCCCCATCCAGCCCAGGAAGGTCCCGTTCTCCATCAGGACGAGCTCCTCGGCTTGCCGGCGGAGCTCGTGCTCGTGCGTGCCGGAGCCGGCGACCAGGAAGCGGGTCTCGGGATGGCGTTCGATCAGGGCGGGCATCGCCTCGAGGGCGAGCTGGAATCCCTTCTCGTAGACGAGCCGCCCGATGAGGAGCACGAGCTTCTCGTCCGGCGCAGCGAACTGGGCGCGCAGGCGTTCGAGCTCCGGCCCCGGATGCGGCTGGAGGTCGCCCGGGTCGATCCCGTTCCAGATCACCGCGATGCGCTCGTCGGGAACGCCGAAGATCTCGGCCACCTGCTCGCGCATGTAGAAGGAGCAGACGATCACCTGGTCGGCGCGGTTGGTGACCCACCGCTCGACCCCGTGGATGTAGGACTGGGGGTGCTTGTCGACCCAGCCCTGGTGGCGGCCGTGCTCGGTCGCATGGATCGTCGTCACGAGCGGCGCCCGGAACCGGCGCGCCAGGTGGTCGCCGGCCATCGCGACGAGCCAGTCGTGCCCGTGGACGAGCTCGAAGTCGTAGCGGTCCCCGAGCTCGACGCCCACGGCGAGCATGTCGGAGTTCATCCGCTCCACCCAGGCGACGAACTCACCCAGGTCCGTCGGGCGCTTCGGCTCCCGAACGCGGTGAATCGCGACGCCGCCGGCGATCTCCTCCTCCGCCATCTCCTCGCCGCCGCGGGTCAGCACGTGCACGTCCACCCCACGCTCCACGAGCCCTTCGGAGAGCTTGCGAACGTGACGAGCCAGCCCGCCTTCGATCAGGGGCGGGTACTCCCAGGACAAGATGAGGACGCGGGGCACGGGGCGGGCGCGAAGTCTAAGCGGTGCGCCCGGATCGCTGACGCAGCGTCAGGACGCGTGGAGGTGGAGCGGGCCCGCCGTCTCACCGGCCACGAGCTGGCTGACCAGGGGATCGCTCGAGTCAAGTACGGCCGCGGCCGTGCCGCTGGCCACGATCCTCCCCTCGTGGATCACCGCCGCGTGATCCGCGAGCGTGCGGGCCGCGGTCATGTCGTGCGTGGTGACGAGGTAGGTGGCTCCGGAGCGCTGCTGCGCGTCCTGGATCAGCTCGCAGAGCAGGCCCAGGCGGACGCCGTCGATGCCGCTGTCGAAGTCGTCGATGATCACGAGCGGCGAGTCGAGGGCAAACGCTCGCGCCAGGGCCGCTCGCTTGCACATGCCCGCGGAAAGGTGCTCCGGCATGCTCCCGGCGCGTTCCCTCAGGCCGACGAGCCCAAGGCTCTCCATCGTCACCGAGTGGATCCGCTCCTCGGCCCAACGCGGATTGCGCTCACGCAGCGGGGAGGCGACGTTCTCGTAGACGTTGAGGGAGAAGAAGAGGCCGCACGTGAA
>JBKPNZ010000008.1:0-65084 GCA_046732895.1 Actinomycetota bacterium | reverse complement strand
GCGAGCGCCTGCGCGCGCCACGTCGTGCGCGCCTGCCACGCCGCCGGCTTTGACCCCACGGTGTCCTTCGAGAGCGACGACTACCAGACCGTGCAGGGGCTGGTGGCCGCAGGGGTCGGCGTCGCGCTCATCCCCGAGCTGGCCCTCTCGAGCGTGCGCGACGACATCGTCGTCCGCGACATCCAGGCCGAGGGCCTGGTGCGGAAGGTGCTCGCCGCGACGGCGCGGGGCGCCGCGGTCATGCCGTCGGTGGCGACCATGGTCGACGTCCTGCGCTCGGCCGCGCAGCGCTACGTCCCCGAGGCCGCATAAGCGCCGAACGTGCGAACGGTCCGGCTATAGGGGGCACTAACGCACGTTCGGTAAAACGCGCGACCGCCCCCGCTCCGGGAAGCGGGGGCGGTCGCAATCCGAACGGATCGGGCGTGAGCCCGTCGCGCGCTAGCCGCTGGCCCCCTCGGGGAGCGGCGAAGCCGCGGGCGACGCCGGCGCTGCGGGCGTCGACGTGAACCCGAGCGAGGGGACGTCCGAGGGGTAGACCTCGTGGCCGTGGACCGCGATGTCGCCCTCTTCCATCTCCTTCTCGTCCATCCGCAGCGGCACGAAGAGCGCCACCAGCTTGAGCAGGACGAACGTGCCGATCGCGCAGAACACGATCACCCACAGGGCGGTGAGCGCCTGCCACTTGAGCAGGTCGAAGCCGCCGCCGGAGATGAGTCCCGTCGCCGAGACGCCGAAGGCGCTTGCCATGGCCGTGTTCGCGAACACGCCGGTGAGCAGTCCGCCGGCCACGCCGGCGAAGCCGTGCGTGTAGACCACGCCGAGCGTGTCGTCGACGTTGCGGAACGGAGCCATCCGGCTCACGTAGTTGAGGGCGAGGTAGACGATGGTCCCGCCGATCGCGCCGATCGCTATCGCGCCCCAGCCGTTCACGAAACCGGCGGCGGGGGTGATTGCAACGAGCCCCGTGATCATCCCGTTCACGCTGCCGATCAGGCTCGGCTTGTGACCGGTGAGGTAGTCCCAGCCGACCCACACCAGGAAGGCCACGGCCGTGCACAGGTTCGTGTTCAGGATCGCGGCCGATGCGTCGGCGTTGGCGAGGTACGGGTCTCCTCCGTTGAACCCGTTCCAGCCCAGCCAGAGGAGACCGGCTCCCGTGGCGACCATGAGCAGGTTATTCGGCGCGTCGACCTCGCGATCACGCTGCAGGCGCGGTCCGATCACCCAGGCGGCGACGAAGCCGGAGACCCCGGCAGCGAGGTGAATGACGTACCCGCCCGAGAAGTCGAGCGCGCCCTGCTGGGCGAAGTACCCGCCGCCCCAGATGAGGAAGGCGTTGACCGTGTAGATCAGGCTCGACCACAGCAGGACGAACGGGATCCACGCCTTGAAGTTGATCCGGCCGAGCACCGAGCCCAGCATCAGGATCGGCGTGATCGCCGCGAACACGAACTGGAAATACACGAGCGTCGACTGCGAGATCGCAAGCTTGCCCACGTCTCCGAGCATCGGGACGGTCCCCTGATGCAGCAGCGAGTCGCTCTGGAGGATCGGTCCGGGCTTTCCGATCAGGTTGCCCAGGAAGCTCCCACCGTCCGACCCGAAGATGTGGACCGCGGAGCCGAAGCCCAGCTTGAAGCCGTACAGCACCCAGACGATGAGCACGAGGGCGAACGCGACGAAGGCCATCATCATCGAGTTCACCGACCAGCGCTTCTGCATGACTCCGCCGTAGAGGACGACCAGGCCGGGGACGCTCATCAGGCCGACGAACGTTGCCGCGGTCATCATCCAGGCGTTGTCGCCAGGACTCAACCAATGCATATGTGAGTCGCTTCCTTTCTTCTCAAGGGCACGACCGGGGCTCGGCCACGTGAGCCGGCCCGGGTTCACCCGATTGGAACCGGTCAAGAATCGCGGGCCCGATCAGCCTTGACTACGTACGCACGTCGAAAAATCGCGTGCTCGAGTTCGCCCTGATGTCCAATCGCACGCCTGGTGGACTGGCTAAGGTGGCCATGTCCGCTGGGCCGCGAAGCGGCCGCAGGTGATTTATGCCCCTCCAAGGTCACTGGGAGCGCCAGACCACGCCGCTGCGCCGCCTGACCACCCGCGAGCGCACGATGGTGCTGGCCGGTGTGCTTGTGACGATCGTCGTCATCGCCGCGCTGCTCGTCGTCTACGGCAACGAGGACCAGCCGGCGCCGGGCCCGGGCTGCATCCGCGCCGAGATCGCCCATGTGATGGGCGCCGAGCAGCTCAACGCCTGCGGGGCCCGCGCGCGAAGCCTCTGCGCGGACGCGGCCACCGACAACGATCCCAATGCGGGCGAGATCCGCGGCGCCTGCCGCGAGGCGGGCCTGCCGCTGCGCTAGTCCTGGAAGAGCGCGTAGCCGTACTCGCCGCGCTTGTAGGCGAGCTTTGCGATCGCCGTCATGCGCTCATCGTCGTTGTGCTCGATCTGACTCAGCCGCGAGCGGACGCGCTCGGCAGCGCGCGTGCAGAACGTCTCCGCGATGTAGCGCTCCTGGCCGGAGGGCTCGACCCCCTGGTCCTCGAAGATCGACGTGACTCGCGAGAGCACAGCGATCTGCGCATAGATGTCGGCGATCGAGTCGGCGAGGCGCTTCTGATGGAGCTGGCGCTCGGTCACCTCCTTCTTGTACTGCCGCAGGAGGCCCTCGGTCACGCTCCGCAGCTCGGCCACCTGCTCCGAGACGGCATCGGCGTGCCCGGAGAGCTCGGAGTGGGCGCGCGACAGCTTGTCCGGCCTCACCTGGCGCTGTACGCGCCGCCCCACGTAGTCGAGCAACACGCCGATCGAACCGATGGGATCGCCGAGGCCGATCTCGCCGAGGCCAGAGAGCTCCTCGCCGACCGGCTTCATCCCGGAGAGGGCGATGAACGCGCGCATGACGTCGTTCGCGCCCTCGAAGATCGGGAAGATCCGGATGTCGCGGAGGATCTTCTCGTACGGCTCGTCCTTCATGTAGCCCTCGCCGCCCTTGAGCTGGAGGACACGGTTGGCCGCGTACCAGAGGAACTCGGTGCCCGACACCTTGCACATCGCCGACTCGAGCGAATAGTCGGGCACGCCGGCATCGACCAGGCCGCAGGTCAGGTAGCACATGGACTCCAGGCCGAAGAGGTAGGAGACCATCCACGCGATCTTCTCCTGCACGAGCTCGAAGTCGGCGAGGGGATGGCCGAACTGCTTGCGCTCGTTCACGTGGTCGATCGCGCGGTCGAGCAGGCCCTTGGTGGCGCCGACCGAGCCGGTGCCGAGGCCGATCCGGCCGTTGTTGAGGACCTGCATTGCGATCCGGAAGCCCTCGCCCGGCTCGCCCAGGACGTTCTCCGGCGGCACCCGGACATCCCGGAAGTAGAGGCGGCGCAGGTCGTTCGCGCGCAAGCCCATCGTGTCGAACCGCTCTCCCACCTCGAAGCCCTTCATCCCCTTCTCGAGGATGAGCGCGATGTGCCGGTCCTTCCCATCGACCTCGCAGCGGGCGAAGGCCGTGAAGACGTCGCCCTTCCCGCCGTTGCCGATGTAGCGCTTCTCGCCGTTGAGGACCCACGAGCCATCCGGTTGCTGCACGGCGCGGGACTCGATGTTCCACGCGTCCGAGCCCGCATTGGGCTCAGTCAGAGCGAAGCCGGCGAGTTTGCGGCCGGTGGCGAGGTCGGGGAGGAAGCGGGCCTTCTGCTCGTCGGAGCCGAACATGACGATGCCCTTGAAGCCGATCGACTGGTGGACGCCCAGGATGATCGAGAGCGTCCCGTCGATCTGCGCGAATGTCTCGAACACGCGGGCGTAGCCGGTCTGCGATAGCCCCTGACCCCCGTACTCCTCGGGCACGTAGAGGCCGCAAAGGCCGGCCGCGCCGAGGTCGCGGATGACGTCGTCGCCGATCCAGCGCTTCTCCTCGGTCTCGCGGAAGTCGATCCGATCGCCGATCTCGTGGGCTGCCGCGATCAGCTTCCGGACTCGCTCCTGCTCCTCCGCGTGAGCCTGGGGCCACGGGAAGACCATGTCCTCGGCGATCTCCCCAAGGAAGAGGGACTTTGCGAACGACGAGACCTCGCGCTCGGGCTTTTCCTCGACCTGAGGCTGGGCGGCGGCCTCCACGCGCTCAACCCTACCCGCCGTGTCGGGGTGCCATGCCGCTACGAGAGCGCCGATCACAGCCTGCGCCGATGCTTCAATCCGCACATGGCTCGTGGGCCCTCCGCCGCCGTGTACCGGCGCCGTCGCGCGCTTGCACTGACCCTCTTCGCGGCGCTCGTCGTCGCCGTGGTCCTCGTCCTGCGCGCGGGTGGGCAGGACGCCCCGCGCCTGTCGAACCTGACACCGGCGCAGGTCGAGCGGGTGCAGCGGGAGGCGCATCCGATTCACCTGACGCTCTCCTTCAGCGGCGACCTGCTCATCCACTCGCCCGTCTGGGAGCGCGCCGCGGCGCTCGCGGGAGGCAGCGCGTATGACTTCGCGCCGCTCTTCGAAGAGTTGCGCCCGTACGTCCGCGACGCTGATCTGGCGGTGTGTCACATCGAGACGCCGATGACCTCTGCGCCTCCGACCAGCTACCCGATCTTCAATACGCCCCCGGATCTCGCCAAGGGGGTTGCCGCGAGCGGGTGGGACGCATGCGACACCGCCTCGAACCACTCCCTGGATCAGGGGCAGGAGGGCATCGACCAGACCGGGCAGGCCCTCGACCGGGCCGGCGTTGCACACACCGGCTCGTTCCCGTCGGCGAAGGCCCAGCGCGACATCACGATGCTCGAGAGCCACGGGGTCAAGGTGGCCCTGCTCGCCTACACGACCGACACGAACGGCATTCCGGCGCCGAACCCGTGGTCGGTGAACCTGGCGAGCCCGGGCCGGATCCTCGATGCCGCTGCGGCCGCCCAGAAGGCCGGCGCGGACGTCGTCGTCGTCAACACTCACTGGGGCGGCGGAATCGTGCCCGAGTATCAGACGAGCCCGAGCAGCGGCCAGGTCGCGCTCGCCAAGAAGCTCCTGGCATCGAAGGACGTCACCGCGGTCGTCGGCCAGGGCCCCCACGTCGTCCAGCCGATCGAGCGGATCGACGGCAAGTACGTGGTCTTCAGCGAGGGCAACCTCGTCTCGAACCAAGGCGCTGAGGCGGGCCTGCCCGAGGACAGCCAGGATGGCTACGTCGCGCTGCTCGACGTGCGCGTCGACGGCCACGGATCGAAGGTGACCGGCGTCCGCTACGTCCCGACTTGGGTGGAGCATCCGGATTACACCGTGGTGCCGGTCGGTGCTGCGCTCGCTAAGGGCGAGGGCGACGCCGCGACCCTGCGCGCCTCCTATGACCGCACCGTCGGGGTGGTTGGCCGCGGTGACGGCGTCGAGCCGGTTCCGGAAAAGCTCCGCTAGCCACCCACGCCCAGCTCCGCCTCCGCGCGATCCGCGACGAGCCGTGCGATCGCGAGCGAGGAGGTTGCGGCCGGGGAGGGGGCGTTGCGGACGTGTAGCGCTCGCCCCGTGCGCGAGAAGACGAAGTCGTCGACGAGCGAGCCGTCCCGGGCCAGGGCCTGGGCCCGGATTCCCGCCGGGCCGGGGAGGACGTCTGCTGCGCGAAGCTCCGGGACGTATCGCCGCATGTCGGCGACAAGGGCCCGGCGGCTGATGGCATGGCGGATCTCGCCCAGACCGGCGCGCCAATGACGTGCCATGAGCCGCCGCGTCCCGGGCCAGGCCAGCGTCCTGCGCAGGTCGGCGAAGCTGATGCGCCGCAGCCGGTATGCGTCGAGCGCGCCCACCATCAGCGCGGTCGGGCCCAGGAGCACCTCGCCGTCGATGCCCCGGGTGAGGTGCGCCCCGAGGAACGGCAGGTCCGGATCGGGCACGCGGTAGATGCTGGCGCGGACGAGATCGCGCCGCTCGGGCCGCAGGCGCAGGTAGGCGCCGCGGAAGGGGACGATGCGGGGATCCGGCTCGGCGCCCGCTCCCACCGCCAGGCGGTCCGACCATGCGCCCGCGCAGAGAACGGCCGCCCGGGCCGTGGTCGTGCCGCCGTCGTGCTCGAGCGCGACCGCGTCGGCGCTCTCGCTGAGGGCGCTGACGCCGCAGGCGAGGGTGACCGTTCCTCCGCGCCCCTCGAGCTCGTGGGCGTAGCTCGCGGCGACCTCGGTGAAGTCGACGACGCCGGTGGCCGGAGAGTGCAGGGCGGCGACGCCCACCGCGTGCGGCTCGATCTCGCGGATGCCGTCCGACGTCAGGCGCCGCATGCCCGGGACTCCGTTCTCCCGCCCGCGCCGTTCCAGCTCGTCGAGCCTTGGGAGCTCCTCGTCGCTCGTTGCCACGATGAGCTTGCCGGAGCGTTCGGTGCGGATCCCCCGCTCCTCGCAGTAGGCGTAGAGGTCGCGCGCCCCCTCGACGCACAGGCGCGCCTTCAGCGAGCCTGGGGCGTGGTAGATGCCGGCATGGATGACCCCGCTCGAGCTGCCCGTCTGGTGGCGGCCGATCACGGGCTCGCGCTCGAGGACGGCGACGCGCAGGCCGTGATGACGGAGCGCAAGCTCGCGGGCGACGGCGAGCCCGAGGATGCCGGCCCCAACGACCGCGACGTCGCACACGTCCGGCGGCGGACTGTTCACTGGAGCAGGCACAGGTCTCGACACTTGTACATGTCGGCAGCGCCCTGCACCCAGGTCCGCACCAATACGATCGCGGGGTGGCGCTCGCCCTCAAGCCTCCTGTCTCCCCACAGCTCGCGCTTTCGCGCAAACAGCTTCCCGAGGGCGATGAGTGGGCCTACGAGCCGAAGTACGACGGGTTCCGCGCGCTCGCCTTCGTCGACGGCGACAAGCTCTTCCTCCAGTCTCGGAACGGCAAGCCACTTGCGCGCTATTTCCCCGAGCTTCGCTTTCCCGACGGCGCGTACGTGATCGACGGCGAGCTCGTCATCCTGGGGGCCGACGGAGTCGAGCAGTTCGACGCACTGCAGAACCGGATCCACCCGGCCGAGTCGCGAATCAAGATGCTCGCCGAGGAGACGCCCGCCATCTTCCGCGCCTTCGACCTCCTCGCAGTGGGCCGGTCAAAGGCGATGACCAAGCCCTTCGAGGCCCGCCGCGAGGCCCTCGAGAAGCTTGTCGCCGAGAGCTCCGACGCCGGCTCGGTGGAGCTGACGCCCCTCGTCCGGACGGTTGCCGAGGCGGAGCCGTGGCTGGCAACGGGCGAGGGCGTCATCGCCAAGCAGTGCGACGCGCCCTATCGGCCCGGCGAGCGCAAGGGCATGGTCAAGGTAAAGCGCCTGCGCACCGCGGATTGCGTCATCGTCGGCTGGCGCCCCGGCAAGGAGGAGGGGACCGTGGGCTCGCTCATCCTCGGCCTCTACGACGGCGGTGAGCTGCGAGTGGTGGGCCACACCTCGGGACTGAGCGCCAAGCGCAAGCGCGAGCTCGTGGCCGAGCTCGCTCCATATGAGACCGGTGAGCGCGGCTCCGCCGACCCAAGTCGCTGGGCGGCCGATCGCGAGCTCGAGTGGATCAACCTCCGCCCCGAGCTCGTTGTCGAGGTGAGCTTCGACCACGTCTCCGATGGCCGCATCCGGCACGGCTCCAAGATCCTGCGCTGGCGCGACGACAAGGATCCGGCGGCCTGCACATTCGACCAGCTCGACGGGTAGTAGAGAGCCAGACGACTACGACCGGGAGGTCGAGATGGCGAGTGAGAGCACCGCAACCACCGTCTGGGAGGGAAGCCTCGAGAAGGGGCGCGGCGAGACGACGACGGCCAGCGGAACCCTGTCCGCGACGGAGGTCACCTGGCAGGCGCGGGTCGAGCGCACCGAGGACACGACCAGCCCCGAGGAGCTCCTCGCCGCCGCCCACGCGGCGTGCTACTGCATGGCGCTCTCACTCGAGCTCGGCCAGGCCGGCAACCCGCCCGAGCGCCTCGAAGCCACCGCGACCGTTGCCTTCGTCCCCGGCGAGGGCGTCAAGTCCTCGCACCTGGTCGTCAGCGGGCGCGTACCCGGCATCGACCAGGCGGCCTTCGATGAGGCCGCGCGCGGAGCGGGCAAGGGCTGCCCGATCTCCGGGGCGCTGGAGGGCAACGTCGAGATCAGCGTGGAGGCGACCCTCGAGTCCTAGGACTTCTTCGCCCGGCTCGGCTGGACCCGCTTCGGCTCGCCCGGCATCTTGGGGTAGTCGGGCGGGTACGGCATGTCCCCCTCGCCTTCGGCCTCGTCGCGCTCGTACATCTCGAGCAAGGGCTCGAGTGAGTGATGCACCTCGTCGATATCCGCGAAACGGTCGCCCACTTGGGCGAAGCGGCCGGGCATCGACGCGACCGTGAAGTCTTCGGGCTGCACATTGGGCACCTCGTCCCACTCGAGCGGGGCTGAGACCGGGGCGCCGGGTTTCGGGCGGACGCTGTAGGGGGAGGCGATCGTCCGGTCGCGGGCGTTCTGGTTGTAGTCGACGAAGACGCGCTCGCCGCGCTCCTCCTTCCACCACTTGGTCGTCACGCGGCCCGGCATCCGCCGCTCGAGCTCGCGCCCGAAGGCGATCGCGGCGTGGCGGACATCGGTGAAAGTCCAGCGCGGCTCGATCCGCACGTAGATGTGGATGCCGCGTCCGCCCGAGGTCTTCGGAAAGCCCCTGATCTCGAGCTCATCCAGGAGGCCCCTCGCCTCGGCCGCGACCTCCGCCGCGTCGTCGAAGTCGGTCCCGGGCTGAGGATCCAGATCGATCCGCAACTCGTCGGGGTGGTCGACGTCCGAGCGGCGGACCGGCCATGGGTGGAAGGTCAGCGTGCCCATGTGTGCGCACCACACGACCACGCCGAGCTCAGTCGGACAGACCTCGTCGGCGTGGCGGCCCGAGGGGAACTCGATCCGGGCGGTTTCGACCCAGTCTGGGGCGCCCTTCGGAATCCGCTTCTGGTAGAAGGCGTCGCCCACATGGCCCTCGCGCGTCGAGATGGTCATCCCCTCGTGGACGCCCTTCGGCCAGCGCTCGAGGGTGGTCGGGCGCTCGCGAAGGGCACGCATGATTCCCTCCCCGACCGCCACGTAGTACTCGGCGACCTGAAGCTTGGTGACCTCGCCGGTTCGCTCAGTCGCGGGAAAGATGATCCGGTCCGGGCTGGACACCCGCACCTCGCGGCCCGCCGCCTCGATCGTCGCGTCTTTGGTCTTGGCCACCGTGGACATCGTTCCAGCTATGAGACCGGATTCGTGGACGAAATTCGTCGCCAGCCGCCCGGATGTAGGGTCTTGCGCCCGTGGCCGACGGTGAGCTGAGCACGATGACCTACGAGCGCGACGGGCGCGTTGCACGCATCACCCTCGACCGTCCGGAGCGCGGCAACGGCATCACGCTCGAGATGCCGCGCGAGCTCGCCGAGTGTGTGGAGCGAGCCAATCTCGACCCGGAGATCCACGTCATTGCCCTCGCCGGCAACGGCTCCGGTTTCTGCGGCGGCTACGACCTGGCGTCCGCAGAAGGCATGGGTGGAATCGGCGATGCCGGCAAGCCCGGCTCGCCGATTGAACCGGCAACCGTCGCCTCCAACCACGATCCATCCAGGACCTGGGACCCCGTGGTCGACTTCCAGATGATGTGGCGGAACGTCCGCGGGTTCATGAGCCTCTTCTGGTCGGAGAAGCCCGTGGTGTGCAAGGTGCACGGCTTCTGCGTCGCCGGCGGCACCGATATGGCGCTGTGCTCGGACCTGCTCGTGGTCGCCGAGGACGCCAAGATCGGCTACCCGCCCGCGCGCGTCTGGGGCGTGCCGACCACCGGGCTCTGGGTCCATCGCCTTGGACCGGCGCGGGCCAAGCGACTGCTCCTGACCGGCGACTCGCTCACCGGGCGCCAGGCAGTGAGCTGGGGCCTGGCCACGGACTGGGCCCCCGCCGAGGAGGTGGACGGGGTGTTCGAAGACCTGCTCGAGCGCGTGGCGCGGATTCCCGTCAACCAGCTCGTCATGCACAAGCTCCAGGCGAACTCGACGATCCTCTCCCAGGGCCTTCTCCAGACGCAGGCGATGAGCACGTTCTTCGACGGGATCGCCCGCCATACGCCCGAGGGCTACGAATGGGCGAATCGCGCCGCCGAGGCAGGGTGGAAGGAGGCGGTCCGCGAGCGCGACGAGCCGTTCGGGGACGCAGGGGGGTGAGCAATCCCGGAATCACGCCCGAGGTCCTGCGCGAGCGGCTCGCGAGGAGCTTTCCCGCGGACATGGCGGTCGAGCCCGTTGAGATCACGGACGAGCGGGCGGTGGGGCGCATGCTCGTCGACGAACGCCACCTTCACCCCGGCGGGCTGGTGCACGGCGGCGCCTGGGTCGCGCTCGCCGACTCCGTCGCCGCGTGGCAGACGTTCCGCCACCTGCCGCCCGACTGGAACTTCACGACGATCGAGATGAAGCTGAACGTCTTCGCCGCGGGCAGGGCGGGCGACGAGCTGATCGCGACCGCCGAGCACCTGCACGCCGGACGCTCGACTCACGTCGTCGAGGTCCGGGTGCACGCCGGTGACCGCCTCGTCGCCAACCTTCTCGTCACCCAGTCCGCCATCCCGCCGCCCGCTGCAACGTGAGGGTCCTGGTCACCAGCGCGCGCATGCCGTTCGCGCTGGCGCTGATCCGCAAGCTCGCTGAGGAGGGCCATGAGGTCTACGCCTCCGATGCTTATGCGTTCGCCCCCGGAAGCCACTCGCGCTTCGTCACCGAGCACTTCGTCACCGCGGCCCCGCGGGACGCCACCGAGGCGTTCATCGCCGACGTCGCGCGCATCGCGAACGAGCAAGCGATCGAGCTGATCGTTCCGAGCTTCGAAGAGGCCTTCTACCTCTCAACGCGTCACGACCTGCTGGCTGGGGATGCTCGCCTGTTCTTCGCTCCGTTCGCGACGCTCGCCCCGCTGCACGACAAGGCGAGCTTCGAGCGCCTCGCCGTGCGCATGGGCCTGCCCATGGCGAAGACGGTTCTCGCCACCAGCGATGCCGAGCTCCGCGAAGGGCTCGAGCGCTTCCCGCGCTACTTCGCGCGCGCCGCGTTCTCGCGCGGCGGGGTGACCCTCCTCACCAACGCCGGCCCGCTCGCCGGCAAGGTCGCCGTGGGGGACTGTCACCCGACCCCGGCCAACCCCTGGCTGGTCCAGGAATTCGTCGAAGGGGAGACCTTCTGCACCTACAGCACGGTCCACGAAGGCCGGGTCACTGCCCACTGCGCCTACGCGATCCCGCTCCAGTGGGAGCACTCCACCGGCATTCAGTTCACGTCCCTCGACGGCGCCGAGACGCTCGAGCTTGTCCGGAAGATCGCGGGGGCGACCGCATACACCGGGCAGATCTCCTTCGACTTCATTGCGTCGCCGGACGGGGCGGTGCTTGTCGAGTGCAACCCGCGCGCCACCGACGGCGTGCTGCTGATGGGCTCGGGCAATCTCGTCGGCGGGATCCTCGACACCAACGTGGATTGCGGACTGGTTGCCCCGGGAGAGCAGATTCAGCTGGATCTCGCCGTCTTCGCGGAGGCATTCGCCGGGGGGCTGCGCGAGCTGCCCAGCACCTTCGCCGACCTGCTCGAAATCCGGGGTGCGGACCGCGGCTGGCACGACGCGCTTCCCGGTCTCTACTCGTTCCTGGCCCTGATTCGCTCCGAGCGCCTGCATTTCCGCGAGCACGAGGCGCTCTTCGAGGCGATGGCGCGCGACATCACCTGGGATGGCGACCCGATCGCCGGCATGTCAGCCGAGGATGCCCGCGTCTTGGAGTCGCTCGGCGCGCCAGGCACCTAGGCTGCCATCTGCGCCTCGGCAGCCTCGGCGGCACTCATGGCCGCAACCTCGGAGACGAGATCGGCGAGCTCGTGGCGGGTGTCGGTGTCGACCAGCTCGCCCCCGTCGAAGCGCTCATCGACCTTCGCGATCGCGAGCTCGCGCTCGGCGACCTGCGCGCCGCTCAAGGTCAGGGCGCGGCGCAGCTGCTCGCCCGCCCAGACCGCGCCGAACGGCGTCGTGCTGGCGCTCACCACCACCGCCGCCTTGCCCACCAAGACGGCCATGCCGTGGGGCCGGGAGGCCCAGTCCATCGCGTTCTTCAGGCCACCTGGCACCGCGCCGTTGTACTCGGGCGTCGCGATCAGGATCGCGTCGGCCTCCGCGATGTGAGCGCGCATTCGCTCCACAGCCGCGGGCGGATCGCCTTCGAGGTCCTCGTTGAACGCCGGCACGTCCCACCAGCCGTCGTAGATCTCCACCTCGATCCCGGCCGGGGCGAGCTCCTGCGCGGCGCGCAGGAGCCCCCGGTTGTAGGACTCGCGGCGAAGGCTGCCGGGGATCGCCAGGACCCTGATCGGTTGATCGAACATCGCCGATCCCTTCCTCTGGTCGCCGGCTCGCGCTAGGCGCGCTTGACCGCCTCGACCGACAGCACGAGCTTCACGCGCTCGCCGATCAGCAGGGCGCCGTTGGCGAGCGTGCTGTTGTAGGTGATGCCGAACGCGGTCCTGTCGATCTCGCCGCTCGCGAGCAGGCCGACCCGCTCGCTCCCGTCGGGGCCGACGCCGACTGCGTCGAGGTGAACGTCGAGCTCGACCGGCTTGGTCGTGCCGCGGATCTCGAGGTCACCGGTGACATGGAGGCTGCCGTCGGCAAGCTGCTCGATCGCAGTCGACGTGAACCGCAGCTTCGGGTGGTTCGCCGTGTCGAAGAAGTCCTCCGACTGCAGGTGGCCCGAGAGCTGCTCATCGTTGACGTCGATCGAGGCGACGTCGATCTCCCCCGAGACCTTCTCGAGGCCTGAATCCGAGACCTCCAGGGTCCCCTCGTAGCCGTTGAAGCGGCCGCGGAACGTCGAAACCCCGAAGTGCTTGACCTCGAAGCCGATCGTCGAGTGAATCGGGTCGATGTCCCAGGTGCCCGCCGGGATGGCGGTGGCCTGATCGACCGTTGCGGTGGTGCTCATCTGTGTGCTCCTCTCCGGCGTCTATCGCCGTTTGCGGGGAAGTTGTCTGTGCATTAGTTGTTTATACAACTGTTGTTGAGGAAACCCTAGCAAAACTAGTTGCGATGTCAACAGTTGCCGCTACAATGCAGGCAATGAGCTCGTCCACCGCCACCACGCTCGCCCCGGTCAAGCCGGGGATCCCGGAGATCCAGCTCGACGCCTGGCGTGCGCTCGTCAACGCGCATGCTGCGCTCGTCGACCGCCTCGAGGAGGCGCTAGCGGACGAGCAGCTGCCGCCGCTCGCCTGGTTCGGCGTGCTGGCGGCGCTCCATCGCGCCGATAACCATCGTCTGCGCCCGCGCGAGCTGGGGCTTCACCTGACGATTTCGAAGAGCGGTCTCACGAGGCTCGTCGATCGCATGGTCGCCGCCGGCGTGATCGAGCGGCGCGAGTGCCCCTCCGATCGGCGCGGGCACTTGATCGCCCTCACGGAGTCCGGCGAGGCGGTCTTTCAGGACATGTGGCCCGTCTACGCCGAGGCGTTCGAGGCATCCTTCGCCAGCCGTCTGTCAGCCGAAGAGGCCGAGACGCTGCGCGAGCTGATGGACCGCCTGCGCGACACGGCCTGTAAGGCGGCCGGCGCCGAGTACGCGGAGTAGACGCCCCCGGCTACGGGACCCGGTGGATTTCGAAGAGGTTCGTGCCCAGCTGCTGCTCGGGCAGGCCGGCCGTGACGCCGATCAGATCGCCTGAGGACGCGATCCCGGTGTCGAGCGCAAGGCGGGCGCAGTCGTCGAGCAGGGCTCGCAGGCTGGTCCAGTCCTCGGCAAGCGCGCAGCGCACCCCGAACAGGAGGTTCAGGCGGCGCACTGTCTCGATCCGCGGCGACACCGCCAGCACCGGCACCTTCGGGCGGTGGGCCGAGACAAGGCGGGCGGTGCGGCCGCTCCGCGTGGGCACGACGATCGCGGAAAGGCCGAGCGTGTAGGTCGAACCGACCGCAGCCCGCGCGACCGATGCCGCCACGTCGCTGCCATCCGCGGCGACGCGGTTGAAGACCCAGTCGCCGTAGGGGAGCGCCTCCTCGGTCTCCCGCGCGATGTCGTCCATCACGCGCACCGCCTCGACGGGGTACTGGCCGACCGCTGTCTCCTCCGAGAGCATCACGGCGTCCGTGCCGTCGAAGATCGCGTTGGCGACGTCGGTGACCTCGGCGCGGGTGGGCCGGTTCGAGGTGACCATCGACGAGAGCATCTGCGTCGCGGTGATGGACGGCCGCGAGAGCTTCCCCGCGAGCGCGAGCAGGCGCTTCTGTACGACGGGAATCGAGGCGATCGGGAGCTCGATGCCGAGGTCGCCGCGAGCGACCATGACTCCCGCCGTCGCCGTCTTGATGATCTCCTCGGCGCGCTCGACCGCCTCCGGCTTCTCGATCTTGGCGACGACCGGGATGTCGGCGCCGCCGGTCCGGATGCGTCGCTCGACCGGGACCAGGTCCTCGGCGCGGCGCACGAACGACACGGCCAGCAGGTCGATCTGCTGCTCAACCGCGAAGTCAACCCAGGCGAGGTCCTCGCGGCCGGCCGCCGGCAGCGGCACCTCGCTGCCCGGAAGGTTCAGACCCTGGTGGGAGGCGACCGCCCCGCCGACCTCCACCTCGCAGCGGACCTCGCTCGGAAGCGACTCGGTGACCCGGAGGCGGATGCGGCCATCGGCGAGGTAGACCTGCTGCCCCTCGCGAACCGCGGCCGGCAGCCCATGCCAGGAGACCGGTATGCGGATGCCTTCGCCCCCGGGTTCCGCGCCGCAGTCGAGTGTCACGTCGGTCCCGGGCTCGAGGTTGATGACGTCGCCGTCGAGGTCGCCGATCCGCAGCTTGGGCCCGGGCAGGTCGCCGAGCAGGCCGATCTCCTTGCCGGACTGCGTGGCGGCCGCCCGTGCGGACTTGATGTTCTCCGCGTGGTCCTCGCGCGAGCCGTGGGAGAAGTTGAGGCGGAATACGTCCGCGCCCGCCTCGATCAGCTCCGCCATGCGCTCGGGCGAGCGCGTCGCCGGGCCGATCGTGGTGACGATCTTCGTGCGGCGCTCGCCGCCGGACATCGTGGTCATGCTCTCGCCTCGGGTGTGACCGCAGGTTTCTCACTCGTGACCGGGGTATGTGTCGGCGCGGGGCCCTCGTCGTGAGGCTCGACGTCCGGGCCCTCCTCGAGCTGCTGCACATACGGCAGGCGCCAGGCGAGGGCGGCGATGATCAGGCCGAGGGCCACGCAGGCCAGCGAGAGGAACCACTGCCCGGCGCTCAGGAGCTCGAGGTCGAAGAAGTCCCGGACCGGGGCGGCCGCGAGGATCAGGGCGTAGATGGCGCCAAGGCCGGCGATCATGGCGAGCATGTAGCTCTGAATGGTGATGTGCTCGCGCCCCGGGCCCCGCTCCAGCAGCAGGATGAAGCAGAGGCCGAGCACGATCAGCGTCGTCGTTGCCGCCGTGTAGCCCTCGGTTAGGGTCCCGCCGAACACGCTGTCGACCAAGAAGAACGAGAGCTCCGAGGCGATCCCCATCGCGACTCCGGCCGGGAAGGCGAAGGCGGCGAGGGCGCGGAGCAGCCGGCCGCGATAGAGCGGTCCCTCGCTGGGCGCAAGGGCCAGGACGAACGAGGGGATCCCGATCGTGAGCAGCGCCGCGACCGTCAAGTGCCGCGGCAGGAACGGGAATGTGAATCCGAAGATGGCCGTGACCGTGATCAGGAAGGCTGCGTAGACCGACTTCGTCAGGTACAGGCGCCCGAGCCGGTGGATGTTGCGCGCGATGCGGCGGCCCTCGGCGACGGCGCGGGGAAGCATCGAGAACTGGTCCTTCAGCAGCACGATGTCGCCGACGCCCTTCGTGATCTGGCTGCCGGAGCCCATCGCGACGGCCATGCGCGCCTGCTTCAGCGCGGGCACGTCGTTGACGCCGTCGCCGATCATCGCGGTGAAGCGGCCGCGATCGCCGAGCGCGCCGACGAGCGCCTTCTTCTGCTCCGGGCTGATCCGGCAGAAGACGGTGTTCTCCTCGGCGGCCTTGGCGAGCGCGGATCGCTCATCTGGGAGTCCTGGTCCTTCGATCACACCTGCTTCGGCCGGGACGCCCACCGCCTGCGCGACCGCGGTCACCGTGGCGCGCGCGTCGCCGGAGATGAGCTTCAGGTCGACCTGCTGGTCGCGCATGAAGGCGACGGTCTCGGCGGCGTCGGGACGCAGCCGCTCCTCCAGGACCACGAGGGCGCGCGCTTCCAAGGGCGGCGGCGGCTGACGAGAGGGGTCGTCGGGCAGGCGCCCGGTGCCCTCGCCGAAGGCGACGACGCGTCGGCCCGCGGCGGTGTGTTGCTCGAGCGCCCGCTGAAGGAGGGGCGGGAGGGTCATGGCGCCCGCGGCCGTGAGGATGTCGGGCGCGCCGAGCACGTAGCTGCGGGGGGCGCGGCGGCCGTTCAGCGTCACGCCGCTCCATTTCCACGACGACGAGAAGGGGACCTCGGCGACGACCTGTTCGGGCGAGGCCGGGTACCGCTCCGCGATCACCTGCAGCGTGCGGTTGCGCTCGCCGGCGGAGTGCGCGAAGCGGCCGAGCGCTCGCTCGGCGGCCTGGGCATGCTCGGGGTCGGCCGCCTCCACGGTGATCAGATCCAGCGTGCCATCGGTGAGCGTGCCGGTCTTGTCGACGCAGATCGTGTCGACGGCTGCGAGCGCCTCGGTGGCGCTCATCTGCTGCACAAGGGTGTTCATGCGGGCGAGCTTCACCGCGGCGACCGCGAGCGTCACGCTCATCAGCAGCACCAGGCCCTCGGGGATCATCGTGATCAGCCCGGCGGTGGCGGTCTGGGCGGAGTCGGTGAGCCCCTCGTTGCGGATGCCGAGCGCGACGATCAGGATCAGGCCGAGGGGGATCATCACAATGGTCGTCGCGCTCAGCACCTGGTTCACCTCGACCTGGAGTGGCGAGGGCGGATGGCGGAACTCGCGCGCTTCGCCCGCGACCTTGGCGGCGTGGCTCGAGTCGCGGACGGCGTCGAGCTCGTAGTAACCCGACCCGGAGAGGCAGAAGGCGCCGGAGAGCAGGCGGTCGCCGCGGCGCTTGCGCACGCCGTCGGACTCGCCGGTGAGCATCGACTCGTCCAGGGTCAGCCCGCGCGATTCGATCGCCGGGCCGTCGGCGACGAGCTGGTCCCCGGGTTCGACACGCACGACGTCGCCCGGGACGACCTCGTCGGAGTGGAGCTCGCGGACGGTGCCGTTGCGGATCACCTTCGCACGCGGCGCCACCAGGAGCGCGATCTGGTCGAGGGTCTCCTTGGCCTTCAGCTCCTGGCGGATGCCGATCGCGGAGTTGATGATCGCGACGAAGCCGAAGAGCGCGTCGGCGAAAAGGCCGAGCGAGAGGACCAGCAGGAAGAAGACACCTAGGATGAGGTTGAAGAGCGTGAAGACGTTTCCGGCGACGATGCTCGCCACCGAGCGGCTCTGAGGCTCGGGCGGCGGGCCGAGGCGATCGAGGCGTCGTTGAGCCTCGATCTCCGACAGGCCCTGAGGATGTCGCCCCGCTTCCACCGGACCATCTATAGCGGAGCGCGCTGCTACTGTCGCGGCCGTCTCGTCAAATTTGGGGGGCGCATCAGGCTTGTCCGCATGGGTGGGATGCCGCGCGCTCCGGAAGGGGTTCGCGTGACTCGTCGTCGTCTTTCGGTTCTGTTCTTCGCCTTCGCCGCCGTACTGGTTGCGGGGCAGGCCCCGGCCACGGCCACGACGATCAAGGTCGACACGTTCGACGACGAGATCGCGACCGACCACGACTGTGCCCTGCGCGAGGCGGTCGAGGCGGCCCGCCTGAACGACAAGGTGAGCGGGTGCCCGAAGGGGACGAAGAAGCGAGACACGATCGTCCTGAAGGCCAAGGACTACCAGCTCGGCTTTGTCTCGACCAACGAGAACAACAACGCCAACGGCGACCTCGACGTGAGCGGCGGCGGGCCGGTGACCGTGAAGGGCGCCGGTCGGACCAAGACGTCGATCAAGCAGAACGCGAACGATCGGATCTTCGATCTGAACCTGACGTCCAGCAATCTCACCCTCCAGGGACTCACCCTGACCAACGGCGACGTGACGAACTTCACCATCGCCGAGGCCCGCGGTGGCGCCGTCCGCGCCATCAACGGCAAGCTCACCCTCAACCGGGTCGGCGTCCTGTCCGGTGACGCGTTTGCCGGCGGTGGTGTGTACGCGGCCAATTCAGCCCGTCTCACGATCAAGAGCTCGCTGCTCGAGTCGAATGACGCGGCTCACGGTGGCGCGATCAACACCATCAACAACGCAAAGGCCACGATCAAGCGAACGAGCTTTCTGGCCAACGACGCCGGGTCGACCGTCAGCGACGCTCAGGGTGGGGCGATCGATAACGGCGGGACGGGTGGGATGACCATCGTCGACTCCTCGATCCAGGGATCCGGAGCCACGACCACGGGTGCCGGGACCTTCACCGCCGGCGGTGGAATCCGATCCTCGGCGCCCCTGACGGTGCGCGGCTCGGTTGTCTCCGGCAACACCACGAGCTCGGGTGTCGACAACCAGTCCGAGCACGGCGCCGGGATCTACGTCGGCGGCGGTGAGGCCAAGATCGTGAACTCGACGCTCTTCGACAACGACGCCGGGGTCGGCGGTGACAACGACGGCCGCGGTGGCGGGCTCTACGTGAACGCGGGTGACGCCGCGGCGCGGTTCACGACGTTCTCCGGCAACAGCGCCAGCAATACCGGCGACAGCATCGCCCGGGCCGGCGGCACGGCGACGGTCGGCACGTCGATCATCGACAGCGACGACGATCCCTGCGACGGGACGGTTATCTCCAGCGGCTTCAACGTTGCGGAGTTCGACGATCCCAGCTGCGCGTTCCTCGACTCCGACGTCGCCCAGGCCGACTCGATCGACTTCACCGGAGGCCTCACCGATAACGGTGGACCCACGGAGACCGTCGCGATTGCCAAGACGAGCCTGGCGCGGAACCTGATCGCGAAGGCGGACTGCAAGAGCGCGAAGGGCACGGATCAGCGTGGATTCGCGCGGCCGAAGGGCACCAAGTGCGACGCCGGCGCCTACGAGTTCGGGGCCAAGCCGTAGGCATCTGCCCGTTCGCTGCGGGCGTACCGCCCGCAGCGCGACGATAATCGGCGCATGCCCGAACTCGCCCCGGGTGCCGTCTTCGCCGGCCATCGCGTCGAGGCGGTCGCCGGGCGTGGCGGCATGGGAGTCGTCTATCGGGCGACGCACCTCGCGCTCGACCACGTCGTTGCGCTGAAGGTGATCTCACCAGAGCTCGCCGCGGATGAGATCTTCCGCGAGCGGTTCCGCTCGGAGTCGCGGATCGCCGTGTCGATCCGCCACCCCAACGTGGTGCCGATCCACCATGCGGGCGAGGAGGACGGCCTGCTCTTCGTGACGATGGACTTCATCGAGGGGACCGACCTGCGCGGCGTGCTGAACGAGCGCGGGAGACTCGATCCGCCGGAGGCGGCGAGCATCGTGTTTGACGTGGCCGCCGCGCTGGACGTCGCCCACTCCCGTGGCCTCGTGCATCGCGACATCAAGCCCGGGAACGTGCTGATCGAGCGGCGGAACGGCGACGAGCACGTCTATCTCACCGATTTCGGCCTGACGAAGCAGATCGGCTCGTCGAGCGGCGTCACCGCGAGCGGCGCGTTCGTGGGGACCCTCGACTACGTGGCGCCCGAGCAGATCAAGGGCGACGCCGTCGACGCCCGGGCGGACATCTACGCGCTCGGGTGCGTGCTGTTCGAGCTCCTGACAGGTAGCGCGCCCTTCGCCTCGCGCGAGGAGAAGGTGGCGAAGATCTACGCACACATTCAGGACGAACCGCCCTCGCTCCTGGCGGTGCGGCCGGATCTGCCCCCGGCGTTCGAGCAGGTCGTGCTGCGGGCGCTCGCGAAGGATCCGGACCTGCGCCAGCCCTCGGCGGGCGATCTCGCTCGAGGAGCGAGTGCCGCCGTGCACGGCGATCTCGTGAGCCAGGGGGAGCACAGCGTCGCGATCGGTGCCGCGGCCCCGACGCGCACCCACCAGACCCAGGTCGATGCCGCCACGATCGCTTCGGAGTCCGCCCAGCCGTCGGATCTCGAGACGACGCCGGCGACGGCCGTCGACACTCCCCAAGAGCCGATTCCTGCGCCGGCACGGCGCCCGCCGACGACGAAGAAGCGCAACCTTGGGCCGTTCCTGCTCGCCGGCGGTGCGATCGCCCTGGCCGTGGCGGCCTTCATCGTCATCTCCGGCTCCGGCGGCTCCGGCGGCTCCGGCGGCGGCAAGGACGGCAACGGCTCGAGTGGGGGCGGCCTGCAGGAGGAGGCCACCGGGGAAGCGGTTCACGTCGGCGGCGTGCCCGTGGGGGTGGCGGTGGTGGACGAGTTGAACGAGCTCCTGGTGGCCAATCGGGAGGCGAACAAGCTCGACGTGCTGACGACCGAGGGCGAGAACGTAAAGACGCTCGCGGTCGGGTCCACGCCGCAGTCCGTGGACGCCGGGGAGCAGAACATCTGGGTCACAAACACAGACGACGGCACGGTCTCCCAGTTCAGGCAGCACGGGCTTGCTGCTGCGCCACCGATCCAAGTCGGCGCCACTCCCCTCGACGTCGCCGTGGGCAACCACGCGATCTGGGTGGCGGGTGGGGACGGGACGATCAGCCGCATCCAGCCGACCGACAGCACCGTCTTCGCCAGCATCCCGGCGGGCGGGGCGCCCCAGGGAATAGCTGCGACTCAGGACACGCAGGCTGTCTGGTTCAGCGACCGGGGCGACGGAACGGTGCGGCGGGTCGACACGACGGCGAATACGGCCGGCAGGGGCGTAGCCGTCGGCAAGGATCCGAAGGGAGTGTTGATCGACGGCTCGGGGGCGGTCTGGGTTGCCGTCACCGGCGAGGGCAACGTCGTCAAGCTGAATGCGGACGGCTCCCACAAGCAGACGTTCACGGCATGCGACGAGCCCCGCGACCTGGCTGCGGGCCTTGACTCCATCTGGGTGACCTGCGGCGGCGACGATTCGGTCGTCCGCCTTGACGCGAAGAGCGGGAAGCCCATCTCAGAGACCCCGGTCGGGGGCAGCCCCGAGGGCATCGACTACTCGGAAACCGCCCATACCGTCTGGGTCGCGGTAGGCGACACCGGCGAGCTCGTACCGATCACCCCCAACTGACCGAAGATTCTCGGCGCTGTCGTCGATTTTGCAGGAAGGAGCTGCAAATGTGACGACAGCGGCCGGATGGTCCGCCCGCCCACCCCCACATGCCTAAGTGAATAGGCTCCTCGCCTCATGCCGCTGAAGCTCGGACTCAACCTCGGCTACTGGGGAATCGGCCCGCAGGGCGAGGATGCCCTGAAGATCGTCCGCGAGGTCGAGGGCCTCGGGTTCGACTCGGTGTGGGCGGCGGAGTCCTACGGCTCCGACGTGGTGAGCGTCCTCGCCTGGCTCGCGGCGCAGACCGAGACGATCCAGCTCGGCGGCGCGATCCTGCAGGTTCCGGCACGCGCCCCGGCGGCCGCGGCGATGGCCGGCTGCACGATCGATGCACTATCGGGCGGTCGCTTCATCTTCGGCTTCGGCCCCTCGGGCCCGCAGGTCTCCGAGGGCTGGTACGGGGTGCCGTACCCGAAGCCGTGGGGCAGGACCCGCGAGTACATCGAGATCGTCCGCAAGATCGTCGCCCGCGAGGGGCCGGTCGAGTACAAGGGCAGGCACTACACGCTCCCCCTGCCGGCCGGTGAGGGCACGACCGGGCAGGGCAAGGCGCTCAAGCTCAACTACCACCCGATTCGCAACTACATCCCGATCTTCGTCGGCGCCATCGGCCGCAAGTCGGTCGAGATGGCCGCGGAGATCTGCGACGGCTGGATCCCGATCTTCTGCTCCCCGGACGCGTTCGAGGACGCATGGGGCGAGCATTTGGAGGCCGGCTTCGAGAAGGGCGGCCGCGCCCGCGACGACCTCGAGATCTCGCCGACGCTCCAGATCGCCATCGATGGCGACACCGAGACGGCCCGGTCGGTCGTCAAGGCGGGACTGCTCCTCTACCTCGGTGGGATGGGCTCGCGCGACACCAACTTCTACGTCGACCTGACCCACCGCTTCGGCTTCGGCGACGTCGCCGACGAGGTGCAGTCGCTCTACCTTGACGGCAAGCGCGACGACGCCTACAAGGCGATCCCGGACGAGCTCGCCGACGCGACCTCGCTGGTCGGCACCGAGGACGAGGTGCGCGCACGGATCGCCAAGTACGAGGCGCTCGGAGTCGACCGTCTCATCGTTTCGCCGATCCAGCTCGATGCCGCCGAGCGCTCCCACACCCTCGAGCGCCTCGCCGAGATCGCCGGCGTTGCCGCACCCGCCTAGCAGCGAAGGATTCGGTGTGTGTATCCGCGCGTGGCTCTTGGTGAGCCGTCCTTCGGCTAGGCTCTCGCAGCTTTTCGCCTGGTGAACGTCGGGGTTCCGAAAGAGACCGTTGAGGGCGAGCGCCGGGTGGCGCTCGTGCCTGACATCGTGCGCACGCTCACCGGCAAGAAGCTGGGCGTGGCGGTCGAGTCAGGTGCCGGTGAAGGGGCCGGGCACACGGACGAGGAGTTCGCCGATGCCGGCGCTGCGGTCGGCTCCGCGGACGCCGCATGGGGCGCCGACGTGGTGGTCAAGGTCGCCGTGCCCACGCTCGATGAGATCGGCCGCCTTCGCAGCGGCCAGGTCCTGATCGGTCACCTCGCTCCCCTCACCTCGGCCGAGACCAACAACGCGCTGGCGCAGGCCGGCGTCACGAGCTTCGCGATGGAGGCGATCCCGCGGATCACCCGGGCTCAGGCGATGGACGCCCTGTCCTCGCAAGCCAACGTCGCCGGGTACGCGGCCACGCTCGTCGCCGCCCGCGAGGCCGGTCGGTTCTTCCCGATGATGACCACCGCCGCCGGGACAGTCGCGCCCGCGAAGGTCATGGTCCTGGGCGCCGGCGTCGCGGGCCTGCAGGCGATCGCCACTGCCAGGCGGCTGGGCGCGATCGTGACCGGCTTCGACATCCGTCGCGCCGCCTGGGAGCAGATCGCGAGCCTCGGCGGGCGGCCGCTCGAGCTCGATTTCATCCCCGATGCGGAGACCGAGGGCGGGTACGCCCGGCCGCTGACCGACGAGGAGAACGCGCAGGTGCGTGATGCGCTCGCCGACGCGGCGGCCAAACAGGACGTGATCATCACAACCGCGCAGATCCCCGGACGGCCGGCGCCGATCCTGATCACGGCCGAGGCGGTCCGCAACATGCAACCGGGCTCCGTGATCGTCGACCTTGCCGGCGATTCGGGGGGCAACTGCGAGCTCACCCAGGCCGGGAAGACCGTCGACGAGGGCGGGGTGAAGATCATCTCGCCGGTGAACCTGCCGAGCGACATGGCGACCCACGCCTCGCAGCTCTATGCCAAGAACGTCGAGAACCTCCTCGGCCTGCTGGTCTCGGAGGAGGGTGAGCTTCACCTCGACTTCGATGACGAGGTCGTCGCCGGCGCCTGCATCACGCACGATGGCGAAATTCGAAACGAGAGAGCGCTCAAATGAGGGAACGGCACATGCTGCTTTCGCCATCCAGCGGTGGCTCACCGGACTGACCCATGGACCTCATCACCGAGATCACGATCTTCGTCCTGGCGGCATTCGTCGGCTTCGAGGTGATCTCGAAGGTGCCGACGACCCTGCACACGCCGCTGATGTCTCAGACCAACGCGATCCACGGCATCGTGCTTCTCGGCGGCCTGATCGTCGTCGGCCTCGCCGACGACGCGCTCGAGGAGGTCATCGGCACGATCGCGATCGCCTTCGGCACGATCAACATCGTCGGTGGCTTCATGGTCACCGACCGGATGCTGGGCATGTTCGCGCGAAAGCCCAAATCAAAGCCGGACGCCACCTCCGAATCAAAGCCCGACACGTCCTCCGCTTCGCGTCCGGGCGCGTCGGAGTCACCCGAGGGATGAACTTCGTGTTACCCGCTGTGATCGAGCCGGGTGGCGATCTCGCCACCGCCCTCTACATCGTCTCGTTCTCGCTCTTCATCTTCGGTGTGCGCCGCGGCACCCACCCGACCACCGCCAAGCAGGGCAACCTGATCGCCGCCGGCGGCATGGCGATCGCTGTGACCACGACCCTGCTCCTCGACGGGATCGGCAACTGGGGCCTCATCGTCGGCGGACTCGCGATCGGGGCCGCGGTCGGCGTCGTTGCGTCGCTGCGTGTGCAGATGACCGCGATGCCGCAGATGGTCGCGCTCTACAACGGCGTGGGCGGCGGCGCCGTCGCCCTGATCGCCTGGTCGGAGTTTCGCCACGGCTTGAGCGAGATCGACTCGGGAGTGATCAGCGAGATCCCCCTCGACACGTTCATCCCCACGCTCTTCTCGATGGTGATCGGGTCGATCTCGTTCTGGGGCTCGAACATCGCCTTCGGCAAGCTCCAGGGACTGATCTCCGGGCAGCCGATCAAGGTCCCGGGTCAGCAGGTGCTGAATGCGCTGCTCCTGATCGGCATCGTCGCCGCCTGCATCGCTCTCGCCGCGTCGAACGACGATCCCTCGCAGGGGCTCTTCATCGCCGTGCTGATCGCGGCGGCGCTGCTGGGCAACCTCTTCGTCCTCCCGATCGGTGGCGCGGACATGCCGGTCGTGATCTCGCTCTTGAACGCCTTCACCGGCCTCTCCGCGGCCGCGGCGGGCATCGCGCTCGACAACGTCGCGCTGATCGTGGCGGGGACGCTGGTCGGATCCTCGGGAACGATCCTCACGCTGGAGATGGCGACGGCGATGAACCGCTCGGTCGCGAACGTACTCTTCGCCGGGTTCGGGGCCCAGCCGGAGGGCGGAGCGGGCACCGGGGAGGAGCGGCCGCACCGCTCGATCGGGGCCCAGGATGCGGCGATCGCGCTCGCCTACGCGGACTCCGTCGTGATCGTGCCCGGGTATGGCATGGCGGTCGCCCAGGCTCAGCACGCGGTCAAGGAGATGGCCGACGAGCTCGAGAAGCGTGGCGTCAGCGTGAACTACGCCATCCACCCTGTGGCAGGGCGCATGCCCGGTCACATGAACGTGCTGCTCGCGGAGGCCGACGTGCCATACGAGAAGCTGCGCGAGATGGACGACATCAATCCCGAGATGCCGCGTACGGACGTCGCTGTCGTGATCGGCGCCAACGACGTCACGAACCCCGCCGCGAAGAACGATCCCGGCTCACCGATCGCCGGGATGCCGATCATCGAGGTGAACGAGGCCCACCAGGTGATCGTGATCAAGCGCTCGCTGAGCCCGGGCTTCGCCGGCATCGACAACGACCTGTTCTACGCCGACAACACCTCGATGCTCTTCGACGATGCCAAGAAGGCGGCCGGAGACATCGCGGCCGAGGTTCAGGAGCTCTAGCACCTACAGCTCGGCGTTGAGCTCCTCGAGGAGCTCGCGGAGCTGGCGCATCTTCTGCTTGCCGAGGCGCCGGGTCCACTCCGCCTCGAGCTCGGCGACGAATTCGCGAGCGATCGCGTAGAGCTCGTTGCCGCGCGCGGTGGTGCGTACGAGCTTCGCCCGGCGGTCGCTCGGATCCGGAATGCGCTCGACATAGCCGTGGCGCTCGAGGTGGGCGACCAGCTCTGCCATCGACTGCTTCGTGATCTGGGCCCGCTCAGCGAGGACGCTGACCCGCGTGCCTTCGTCATCCAGATACGGGAAGACGTTGCCGTGCGGTGTGCGGATGTCCGGGTGGCCGCGCTCGGCGAAGCGCTGGTGGAGGCGCTCGGTGCCCACCCGAAACGGCTCACGGAGAAGCACCCCGAGGTTCTCGGGACGCCCGCGAGCGGAGATGTCAGGAAAGCGCGACGACATTGGACAGGAATCCTGTCTATTCTACTCTGAATGAGGGAGGGGTCACGGATGACGACTCGACGGCGGCGACGGCTCGAAGGACACCTGCGACGGCGGTCCCGACCACGACGACAAGCACGCCCCGGGCTGCGAGACCAAGAAGCACATCCCGTAGGGGTCTTAGTCGCGGCGGCCGCGGCGGATGTGAGGCGCGGCCCAGCCGATCAGGGCGCCGAGGGCACCGGCGATCAGCAGGGCGAAGATGAGCGGGATCGTCGTGTGGATGAAGAGGAAGTCGACCCGCACGTCCTGAAGGTTCTGGAGGATGAGGATCGCCAGCAGTAGCCCCGCGATCCCCAGGGCCCACGGCTTCCAGCCGGCTCCCTCCTTGTGTGGCATCTCTGGCACGGCCTGACGCTCCACGCTGGCGACTGTAGCGACGAATTCGGCACGGGGTCGGCGCATTCAGCGCACCACGGACCAGGACGCCGCAACTAGCGTCGGTCCGTGGGGTCGACCCGAGACCACGCCCGCGTCTCGTACCGCTGCTGGCAGGGCGGCCAGGCGACGATCGAGTGGCTCGGGCTGGTCCTGCTGGTCTCCGTTCTCGTCCTTGCTCTCGCCGCAAGCGGCGCGAGCCTGCCGGGCGTCTCGCTGATCGACGGACTCGCCGGCAAGCTCGTCTGCCTCGCCGGGCTCGACTTCGGCCAGTGCGTGGGTGCGGAAGGCGACTCTCCGCTCGTCACTGAGTACGGTGCGGAGGTGGCCGCCGAGGTGAGCGCTCATGCGCCTCGCATCGAGTACGAAAACGGCATGCGCGCGGTGCCGGTCGACTTCCGGCGCTGCCGCGAGGATCCGTGCTCGCTCGGGCCCGAGGCCGGCGAGGTCGACCGCACCAGCTCCGGGGAGCCGGTGACGCTCTTCGTCCACGCGGTGGACTGCCGCGCGGATGCCGTGCCGACCTCGGAGCGCCAGGGTTACGACTGCTCAGGCGAACGGGCCGGCCACCTCTATCTCCAGTACTGGGCCTACTACCCCGGAAGCCAGAGCCTCCGCGGGCTCCCCGGCAACCCGGGGTTTCATCACGACGACTGGGAATCGCTCCAGCTCAAGCTGGGCGGCGCCGAGACCCTCGCTCGCGCGAGTTCGCACCAGGGCTACAACTACACCGGCGGCGCGGGGAGCTGGCTGCCCGACGCCGGCCTCATCTCCCGCTCGGCGTGGGGCGCCGACGACGGTCGCTACTACGTCTCCGGCGGCAGTCACGCCGGCCATGCGCACGAGGCCCGCCCCGAGCAGCAGCCGATCGTTGCCGGCGGCCGCGCCAGCGCCGCTGCCCTGGCAGTCCGCCTGCGCGAGCAGGCGCGAGCCGGTGAACGCTTCACCCCGGGCTCCGAGGTCCGTCTGATCCCGATCGAATCCATCGCCCGCGACGCCCACCACTGGCACTTTGCGATTCCGGCGCCGTGGCGCAAGCACGTCTACCGCGATCCGGAGTACGAGGGGACGGACTGAGCGCTGGGCGCGGTTACTCGGCGACGTAGCCGCAGCGCTTGCACCGCCGCGTGCCGAGCGTCACGCGGGCGCCGCAGCGGTGACACTGGCGGGTGACCGGCTCGTGGAAGGCACGGGCGATCAGGTATGCGACGAGAGCGAACACCAGCATGCCGATGTAGATCACGAGTGGGTTCATCCCACGTCGAGCGTAGGGCACGGGGTCGGCCCCCGGGCCGCGCTACAGGTCGCGCTCGGTGATGAGGCCGCTCTGCAGCGCCCGCTGTACCAGGGCCACGCGCTTCTGCTGCTGGGGCAGATCTTCGACGCCGAACTTCTGGAAGAGCGCCCGGAGGTGGGTCTTGACCGCGTCGACGCTGAGGTGGAGCTCGGCGCCGATCTCCTGGTTCGTTGCCGGCGTGGCGAAGGCGGCGCTGTCCTTGAATGGCCGGCAGAGCGCGACCAGTACTCGCCGCTGGGCGGGGGACACGCCCGCGGCGTCGAGCGCGTCCGATGAGACCACGGTTGAGTCGTCGCCCACCTCAGCCGGGGCGCGGTAGAGGACGACCGTCGCGCCAAACCGAAGCATGTCGCCGTCGCGGAGCCGCCGGCGCCCCCGGATGCGCTCGCCGTTGACGAATGAGCCGTTCCGCGAGAGCCCGTCGTCCACGAGCGTGCAGACGTCGCCGACGACGTCGATCTGTGCATGCAGGGTCGAGACCTCCTGGTCCCAGCTCAGGTCGATCCCCGCCTGCTCGGCGCGACCGACCCAGAGCTCGTCGGACCCTTCCTGGACGACTAGGAGCTGCTGCTCGCCGGACTCGTCGCGATAGACGAAAAACGGGCGGCCGCCGCGCTCCGCTTCGATCTGCTCCTTGAGCTCGGGAGCCGTCTGAGCCTTGGGGCCGGCGGGCGGATCGATCATCTGGGCGGCATCCTCAGGGCGCCGTCGAGGCGGATCGTCTCGCCGTTCAGCATGGGGTTCTCGACGATGTGCAGGGCGAGCGCCGCGAACTCCTTCGGATCGCCGAGGCGGCTCGGGAAGGGGATCTGCTTGCCGAGCTCCGCGCGTGCGCCCTCCGGCAGCGCCGCCAGCAGCGGCGTGTCGAAGGTCCCGGGCGCGATGGTCACGACGCGGACCCCGCGGCTTGCCAGGTCGCGGGCGGCCGGAAGGGTCATGCCCACGATCCCGCCCTTGGACGCCGAATAGGCGACCTGGCCGATCTGGCCGTCGAATGCGGCGATCGATGCTGTGTTCACGCACACCCCGCGCTCGCCACCTTCGTCGGGCTCTGAGTCGACCATCTTGGCTGCGGCGAGTCGGAGCACGTTGAAGGTGCCGATCAGGTTCACCTTGATCACGTTGTGGAAGATCTCGAGGTCGTGCGGGCCATGCTTGCCCGCGGTGCGCTGGGCCCAGCCGATGCCGGCGCAGCAGACCGAGATCCGCAGGCCGCCCTCACCGCCTGCTGCGGCGTCGACGGCCGCCTCGACCTGGTCCGGCTCCATCACGTTCGCCTCGGCGAACTGAGCCCGCTCGCCCAGCTCTGCCGCGAGCGCCTCGCCCTTCTCGGCGTTCACGTCCGCGATCACGACCCGGGCGCCACCGGCGTGCAGGCTGCGAACGGTCGCCGCCCCCAGCCCCGACGCTCCGCCCGCGACGAGCGCGCTCGCTCCCTCGATCCTCACAGGGCCAATCTATTCACCTCTGTAGCCTCCTGGAATCGCGGCTCCCGTCCAGGTCGCCCTGAAATCCGAGCTCGCCGAGCGCCTCGGCGAAGCGCGCGGGCGCACGCTGATGCTCGTTGCGCCGCTCTCCGACGAGCAGCTCAACCGCGTCTACTCGCCGCTCCTCAGCCCCCTTGCCTGGGACCTCGGCCACATCGCGAACTTCGAGGAGCTGTGGCTCGTCCAGACCGCCGGCGGCCGCGAACCGTTGGACGGCGATCTCGGCCGCTTCTACGACGCGATCGAGAACCCCCGCGCAACCCGCAACGAGCTGCCGATCCTGCGCGGCGACGAGCTCCGGAGCTACATGCGGGACGTCCGCGAGCGCACGCTCGAGGTCCTCGACGAGATCGACCTCGCTGATCCCGAGGACGCGCGCCTTCGCGACGGCTTCGTGTACGAGATGCTTCTCGCGCACGAGCACCAGCACAACGAGACCATGCTCCAGCTCCTCCAGATGGTCGAGTCCTACGAGCCGGTCGAGACCGACGACGCCCCCTCACGCGAGCCGATCTCCGAGGGCCCTGAGATGGTGAAGGTGCAGGGGGGCGAGGTTGAGATCGGAGCGCCGCCGTCCGGGTTCGCCTACGACAACGAGCGCCCGCGTCACTCCGTCGAGCTCGATCCGTTCTGGATCGATCGGACGCCTGTCACGAACGGGGCGTTCGCATCGTTTCTCGAGGAGATGGGTGGTGAGCCGCCGATGTACTGGGAGCGCGACGGCGAGGGCGGCTGGGTGCGCACCGCGATGGGCCGCACCGAGCCGGTGGACCCCGAGCTGCCCGTGATCCACGTCGACTGGAATCAGGCCGATGCCTTCGCCAGCTGGGGGGGCAAGCGCCTGCCGACCGAGTTCGAATGGGAGGCCGCCGCGGGCGGAGCCGATCACGCGCGCGCGAACCTCGATCATCTGAGCTTCGGCTGCGTGCCGGCGGGCGCGTACGGCGACGGCGCGGCCGACTGCGGCGCGGTGCAGATGATCGGCGATGTCTGGGAGTGGACCACGTCGGACTTCACCGGCTACCCGGGGTTCGAGGCGTTCCCCTATCCGGAGTACTCCGAGGTCTTCTTCGGCTCCGACTACAAGGTCCTGCGCGGCGGCGCCTGGGCCACGCGGCGCAACGTCATCCGCACGACCTTCCGGAATTGGGACTACCCGCAGCGGCGCCAGATCTTCTCCGGCTTTCGCTGTGCGAAGGACGCCTAGCCGTGTTGATCCGGATGCGGGGCGGCGACGCAAGATGAAACGAACCGAGTCGAGACTGGTCAGGTATCCCAGAACGTGAACGGCGCCACCGCGGAGGTCACAATCGAGAACAGGCTGCCTCCGGGCGGGCCGCTGTCCGGCATGGCGGCGGACGTGCGCGCCGGCCTGACCAAGCCGTTCAAGGAGCTCTCACCGCGGTACTTCTACGACGAGCGCGGCTCCGAGCTCTTCGAGCGGATCACGGAGCTGCCGGAGTACTACCCGACCCGATGCGAGCGGGCCATCCTCCAGCAGGACGGGCCCGGGATCGTCGAGGCCGCGGGAGGGCCGGCGACGCTGATCGAGCTCGGCTCGGGCTCCGCGCAGAAGACCCGCGTCCTTCTCGACGCGATGCGCGACGCCGGCTCCCTGGAGGCGTACGCGCCGGTCGACATCTCCGAGGAGATCACCCGCTCGACGGCCGAGGCGATCGCCGCCGAGTACGGCATCGACGTACATGGCCTCGTCTGCGACTTCGAGCTCGACCTCGAGCGCATCCCGCTCGAGGGCCCGCGTGTGATCGCCCTCCTCGGCGGGACGATCGGCAACTTCGCGCCGGCCCAGCGCGCGAGCTTCCTGCGCCGCGTGTGCAACCTGCTCGGCCCCGACGACCACTTCCTCCTGGGGACCGATCTCGTCAAGGACCGCGAGACGCTCGAGGCGGCATACAACGACTCGGCCGGAGTCACCGCCGAGTTCAACAAGAACGTTCTCGCTGTCCTCAACCGCGAGCTCAGCTGCGACTTCGACCTGGATGCCTTCGAGCACACCGCCTTCTGGGACGCCGAGAACCTCTGGATCGACATCCGCCTGCGCTCGCTCGCCCGCCAGGTCGTGAACGTCGAGGCGCTCGAGATGCTCGTGCCCTTCGACCGCGGCGAGGAGATGCGCACCGAGATCTCGACGAAGTTCGCCCGCGAGGGCCTGGAGGGCATCTACCACGAGGCCGGCCTCACCCTCGCGGCGTGGTGGACGGATCCGGAGGGCCTGTTCGCGCTGAGCCTCGCCCGACCCGTCTAGCGCGGGCCCAGCGCCTCGATCAGCGCGCCGAGCTGATCGGGCTCGGCCACGGGCAACAGGATCGGAAGGGTGATGCCGCCCTCCACGAACGCGTCGAGGCGCTCGCGGATCTCGTCGGGCGCTCCGAAGAGGAAGACGTCCTCGATCAGGTCCCACGGCGCCGTCTCGGCCGCCCCCTTGCGGTCCTTCGCCGCCCAGGCCGTGACCATCGCCTCGATCTTCTCGCCGTGGCCGAGCCAGCGGAAGAAGGCCTCGTAGACGGGGACGGTCGCGTAGGAGGCGAACATGAAGCGCGCGAGCGGCTCCACCTGTTCGCGGCTTCCGGGCAGGCAGAAGAAGCGGCAGAGGAGCTCGAACCCCTCCGGCGCCCCGCGAATCGCGTGGGTGACCTGATCGATGCCTGAGAGCGGCAGGAAGTTGGTGAACGCGCCGTCGGCCTTCTCGACAGCCAGCTCGAGCATCTTGCCGCGAAGGGCGGCGATGATGATCGGGATGTCGTACTCCGGCTGCTGCTCAAGCTTGAATCCGGTCGGAGTGCGCTCGCCCGCGAAGGCCACGCGCAGGAAGTCGATCGTCGCGGACACCTTCGTCAGCGGCTTCTCGAACGGGATGTCGTTCCACCCCTCGACGATGCGATCCGAGGACGCCCCGATCCCGAGGGCAAAGCGTCCTTCGGACGCATCTCCGAGCGCAGCCGATTGCTGTGCCAGGAGCGCGGGCCCGCGAGTGAAGACGCCGACGACCCCGGTGCCGAGCCGAGCGCGCTCCGTGTCGGCCACCGCGAGCGCGAGCGGCGTGAAGCCGTCGGGCCCGCTGGTTTCGCCCGTCCAGAGGTCCGTGTAGCCGGCGGCCTCAGCCCGGCGGACGAGCTCGCCATGGCTGCGCAAAGGCAGTCCCGGGAGCGGCAGCGTCAGTCCCCAGCGTTGGTCGGCCATCCTGCGCAGGGCACCCTATAGGTCATATAGGTTGAGCCCGTGGACTTCTCCCGCCTCAACCGCAACCGAGTGATCGTCGGTGGCGTCGCCTCGATCCTGTTGATCATCAGCATCCTCTTCCTGCCGTGGTACTCGCTCGACCACCTCGTCTCACGTACCCCCGGCAACTCCAGCTACGACACGGACGCCTTCGTCTGCGGCACGAACGACTACAGCTGCACCGGGTTCGAGACGTTCCCGATCCTGCGCTGGCTCCTGCTGGCCGCGGCGCTCGCCCCGCTGATCCTCGGCTACATCATCGTTCGCGGCCACAAGCTCTCCTACCCACCGGGCGAGATGACGATGGTGGCGGGCTTCGCCGCGACCGTGCTGGTCCTCTACAACGGCGTCATCGACAAGCCCGGCACCGGGATCGCGGCAACCGGCGTGGGCCTCGACTACGGATACTGGATCGCGCTCCTCTCATCGCTCACGATCGCCTTCACCGGCTTCACCCGTTCGCTCGAGTCGGGCGGCCGCAAGCAGCGCAAGGCGCCGGGCACGGTCTAGCGGCGCCTCCGGTCCCTCTATAGCCTCTTTCGCATGGGAGAGACGACTTCGGTCATCAGTCACGACCTCCGCGACACGACGCACCCGGACCGCAACCTTGCCCTCGAGCTGGTCCGCGTCACCGAGGCCGCGGCGCTCGCCGCCGCCCGCTGGGTCGGCCGGGGCGACAAGGAGTCAGCCGACCAGGCGGCGGTCGACGCCATGCGCCTGCTGCTCGACACCGTGCCGATGGACGGCCTGGTCGTCATCGGCGAGGGCGAGAAGGACGAGGCGCCGATGCTCTACAACGGCGAGCACATCGGCGACGGCAGCCCGCCGGAGGTCGACATCGCGGTGGATCCGCTCGAGGGAACCCGCCTCACCGCCCGTGGCATGCCGTCGGCGCTCGCGGTGATCGCGCTCGCCGAGCGCGGCACGATGTTCGATCCGGGCCCCTGCGTTTACATGGAGAAGCTTGCGGGCGGCCCCGAGATCGCCGACCTGCTCTCGCTCGACGAGCCGCTCACCGGCGTCATCGGGAAGGTCGCGGAGCGCAAGGGCACGAGCGTGGGCGACATCACGCTGATCATGCTCGATCGCCCGCGCCACGAGGAGGCGATGGAGAAGGTTCGCGAGCTCGGCGCCCGCGTGCGCCTGATCACCGACGGCGACGTCTCGGCCGCCCTGTTCGCGGTGTCCGAGGGCACGGGCGTCGACCTGCTCTGGGGGATCGGCGGCACCCCCGAGGGCGTTCTGTCCGCCGCGGCGATCAAGTGCCTGGGCGGCGAGATCCTCGGCAGGCTGTGGCCGCGCGACGATGACGAGCGCAAGGCGGCGATCGACGCCGGTTACGACCTCGACGAGGTTCTCGACGCGAATCGCCTCGTGGCCGGCCAGGATGTCTTCTTCGCCGCGACGGGCGTCACGGACGGCGAGCTGCTTCAGGGCGTGCGCTATCCGGGCGGCGGCAAAGCGCACACGGAGTCACTGGTGATGCGCTCGCGCTCGGGCACAGTGCGCACGGTGCAGGCCCGCCACGACCAGGCGAAGCTGCGCGAGGTGACCGGCGGGCGCTACGGCTGAGGCCGGCCCGCGCCGACGGGCTCGGTGAGCGTCGCGCTTCCCGGAGGGTCGCCTTCTCCGTGCCACCCCGGCGCGTCCAAGCGGCCGGTCTCGTGGAGCTCGTAGCGGAGCGCATTGATCACGGCGCCCGCCATCAGGGCGAGGCTCACCAGGTAGAACCAGATCAGGGCGATGAGGACGAAGCCGATCGCCCCGCCCAGCTCCTGGATGTTCGAGACCTCGGCGAGGTAGAACGGGAAGACGGCGTTGGCGATCCCGATGGTCACCGTGACGAAGAGCGCGCCGGGCCAGACACCGCGCCACGGCACGTGCCCTTTCGGAACGAAGTAGTAGATCGTCGAGCAGACCAGGAACGTCGTGAAGAGGGCCGCCCCCAGCAACAGGAGGGTGTCCAGGTAGTGGATGTCCGACAGGCCGAAGGGCAGGTCGTCGGTGCTGGAGACGAGCGTCGCCTCGAGCGTCGGGATGACCACGGTTGCGGCCAGGAAGAGGGTCAGCCCGACGAGCATCACCAGCGCAAAGCGCTTCTGCTCGAGCCAGCTGCGGCACTCGACGTGGTAGATCCGGCAGAAGGCGGTGTCCATCGCCCCCCAGAACGAGGTCCCGATCCAGATGGCCCCGACGGCGGCGGCGACGCCGATCGACGTCGAGCTGTCGCGGATCCGCTCCAGGGTGCGCTGGAGCGTGTCGATCTCGACCGCCGGGAAGATGCGCTGTAGGTCGCTCAGGACGCTCTGCTCGACGCTCGAGCTCGAGAGGAGCTGACCGAACACGAACAGCACGAGCAGCACGAACGGAAAGAGCGCCAGCACGAGGTTGTAGGCGACCATGCCCGCCAGCCCGGTGACGTTCTCGTCGTAGGCGCGGTGCCAGAAGGCACTGAGGTACCTCCGGAGGCCATGCGGGGCCCCGGTGGGCCGGCCGTTCGGCTCGGCAGCGTTTGTCACTACCGCTCCGCTGCCCTCCGCACCGTCTCCAGCGCCCGAGTGGCGAGGCGGACGCCGAGCGTGGCGGCCTCGGCGGCGGCCGCCACTCCGGCCCAGGCGAGATCTTCGATCCCGGTCTGACCGTCGCCGGCCTCCGGCGTCGGCTTACCCCGCTCATCCGCGGCGGCGCCGCCGGTGCGCGGTGGGGGAGGGGGCGGCTGCGCCTGCCTGGACCTTGAGCTCGAAGCAGCCGCGCCGGGCGCCGATTTCGTCGCTTTCGCCTTCGTCGGCGCCTTGCGCTTTCTGGGCTCGGTCTCGCCCCCGCGCCGTGGGCTGCGCGTGCCGGGGCGCGAGCTCGGCAGACTGCCGAAGATCCCGGGATCCCCCGAGCCGCTCTGCTCGTCGTCGCTCATCGCCATGTATTCCACCGCACCCGGGGGATGGCGTGCGCCGCCGCGTAACCAAGCGGGGCATTCGGTGTTGGTCCTGAGCCGGTGCCGAGGCACGATCCGCGGTCGCAGGATGATGTGCAGATCGCGCTTATCCCGCCGGAAATAGCGGGAAACCGCTTGACTTCACAAAATATAGCGGGTACCATGCGAACACTCGTTTGAGCACCTGAGCGTTGGGAAAACCTTTACCCGGGCGGGTTATATCTGCGGATCCGATGCGATCCGCGTTTTTTCGGCCCCGGCGCGGTACTCACTTGTGAAGCTCGACGGCCGTTGATCAGGACGACCGAACCGAGACCCATCGGAAACCGTAAAGACGAGAAAGAAGACTTGAACCGAGCATGCTAGTCGCTGAACTGCAGGAGCTGGAGGAGGTCAAGGGCCTCCTCACCAAGGGCCAGACCGAGGGCGTGATCGCCTACGGAGAGGTGGCGCAGGCCCTCGCCGAGGTCGACGTCGACGAAGGGGACATCGAGGAGCTCTACGGCTACCTCGAGGGCCAGGGCGTCGAGCTCGTCGACGACCCGGATCCGGCCCAGGCGGCCGCGGCAGCGGCCGAGCCCGCCGACGGCAAGCGCGGTCGCAAGCGCAAGCAGGCCGCGCTGGACCTGAAGCCGGACATGACGACCGACTCGCTCCAGCTGTTCCTCAAGGACATCGGGAAGGTCCGGCTGCTCACCGCCCAGGAAGAGGTCGACCTGGCGAAGCGGATCGAGCGCGGCGACCTGGACGCAAAGCAGAAGATGGTGGAGTCGAACCTCCGCCTCGTCGTCTCGATCGCGAAGAACTACCGCAACCAGGGCCTGCCGTTCCTCGACCTGATCCAGGAGGGCACCCTCGGCCTCGTCCGCGCGGCCGAGAAGTTCGACTACCGCAAGGGCTTCAAGTTCTCGACCTACGCGACCTGGTGGATCCGCCAGGCGATCGCCCGCGCCCTCGCCGACAAGGCCCGCACCATCCGCATCCCGGTGCACGTGGTCGAGAAGCTGAACAAGATCGGCCGCGCGGAGCGCAAGCTGGTCACCGAGCTCGGTCGCGAGCCCACCCCGGAGGAGATCGCCGAGGTCACCGGCATCGATCCTGAGGAGGTAGACCAGATCAAGCGCTCGGCGCAGGCGCCGGTGTCGCTCGAGAAGCCGGTCGGCGACGAGGAGGAGTCGGAGTTCGGCCAGTTCATCGCCGACGAGAAGGCCGAATCGCCCTTCGAGCGCGCCGCGGATCTGCTCACCAAGGAGGCGCTGCGCGAGGCGCTCGAGAACCTCTCCTACCGGGAGCGGCGAGTGCTCGAGCTTCGCTACGGCCTCGGCGGCGAGCATCCCCGCACCCTCGACGAGGTCGGCCGGACCTTCAACGTGACGCGCGAGCGCATCCGTCAGATCGAGAACCAGTCCCTCAAGAAGCTGCAGTCGCTGGCAGAAGCCCAGAAGCTCCGCGAAGTCGCCTGAGGCAGAACTTGCCGTAGCGACCCGAGCCGGTCGGCTCCGTCGCACCGACGCTTAGACAGAAGAAACGAACGGAGGAATCCAAATCAGTACCGCAACCGCAACCAAGGCCCGCCCCGCGACGTGGACCTGTGCTCGCTGTGAGATGACGAGCACCTGGGTCAACGGTCTCGAGGAGGGCACCGCCCCGCCCCATTGGGTCACCGAGGGCGGCCAGCACTACTGCCTGGCCTGTCGCCGCGAGCGCGCGATCGACGCCGCGCTGGAGGATGCCGGCGACGTGGGCATCGAGGCGCGCGCGAAGCTGCGCTCGGCGGCCGTCGTCCGCTTCGAGATCGATCGCGATCCGGAGCGCACCGAGGGCGAGATCGCCAAGGCTGCCCGCACGTCGATCGGCGCCGTCCGCAAGGCGCGCAAGTCCGCCGCGTAGAGCCGGCCGGACACGGCGAAGGCGAACCTCACGGTGAAGCCATAGGCGTTAAGCCCGCCGCAGCGGCGGCGGCCCTTGCGGCAACGATGGCGCTGCTCGCCGGATGCAGTGGCTCAGACGACGAATCGACGGCCACGAGGTCCGCGCAAGGCTCCAAGCCGGGGCCGCCCCGCCTCGAGCCAGTCGGCCGGTTCGAGTCACCCGTCTTCCTGGCCGAGCGACCGGGAGCTGATGGCGGCCTGTACGTCGTCGAACGTGAGGGCCGGGTTGTCCCCGCCAACGGCGGTAAGCCACTGCTCGACATCACGGACCGCGTGCTCACCAAGGGCGAGGCGGGCATGCTCTCCGTTGCCTTCCCGCCCGGGGATGCACACGGTGGGCGCTTCTACGTCACCTACTCCGGACGCGACGGGAACCTCCACGTCGACGGGTTCAAAGCGGCTCCGGGCGAGACGGCCAAGCCCGCCAGCCGCCGTGAGGTTCTCGCGATCGAGCATCCGAACTTCGTCCACTGGGGCGGCCTGCTCATGTTCGGCCCCGACGGGCACCTCTACCTGGGGACGGGCGACGGAGGCCCGCCCTATCCGATCCCGGACACCGCGCAGGATCCCTCGAGCCCCCTCGGCAAGCTGCTTCGCGTCGACCCGTCCGGCACGCAGGCCGACGTCATCGCGATGGGCCTTCGCAACCCGTGGCGCTACTCGTTCGACCGCAGGACGGGCGATCTGTGGATCGGTGACGTCGGCGACTTCACCGAGGAGGAGATCGATCACGTTCCGTTCAGCCAGGCGAACGGCTCCAACTTCGGTTGGCCCGATCTCGAGGGAACCGCGCAGACGAAGAGCGACGTCAAGGCCCGGGGGCCGGTGGTCGAGCCGGCATACACGTACAAGCGCTCGGGCAAGCCCGACGATCCCGTCTGCGCCGTCACCGGGGGCTATGTCGTGCGCGACCCCGACCTGCCGGCCCTCGCCGGCCGCTATCTCTACGGGGACTTCTGCGACGGGAAGATCCGGGCTGGGACGGTCGAGCGCTCGGGTCGCCTCAGGGCTGTGCAGCCCACGGGTATGCGCGTCCAAAGCCTCGCGTCCTTCGCCGAGGACCTGGACGGGCATATCTATGCGATCTCGCTGGACGGGCCCGTCTACCGCGTAGTGCAGCGCTGATACGTACTAATCACGTGAAGGAATTCTGCCTTTCTGCCGATCTGGCCGATGATGGCCAACAACGGTTCATGGCTGTGCCCGACCGATCTGGATCGGGCTCGCGTACTCGACTCGAGCGAGCGCGTGCGCCGCGCGAGCTCGATCGGCGCTGCCGCCATGGGCCTTGCGCTGGCGGCGATGGCCCCGTGGCTGGGCTGGTGGCTCCTCGGCGTATTCGCCGTGGTCGCCGGGCAGGTCCTCACGCTCGACTGGCGGATCCGCCGGGCCGCGCGTCCTGAGCTGGCCGTCGCCTCCAGCTTGCTCTTCACGGAGGTGGCGATCGGCGCCGCCGCCGCCCTCTCCGGCGCCGCGACGAGCCCGGCACTGCCGTGGATGGCCGTACCTATCGGGATGACCGCAGCCCGGTTCCGGCCGAAGGTGCTCCGTGTGGGGCTCGTCGTCGGCATCCTTCTGACCCTGGTCGTGGCGATTGTGCCCGACCCCGCCGCGGCGGCCAGGGACCCATGGCTGCTGGTGACCACCATTGCGCTCGAGGTCAACGTCGTCGCCGTGGTCACCGCCATGCAGGGCGCCGAGCTCCAGCATCGCAGCGAGGCGATCCTCGACCCGCTCACCGACCTGTTGAACCGCAGCTCGCTCGAGACGCGTTTCGTCGAGCTGCGTGAGCAGGCCCTTCACAACGACGGCAGCGTCGCGCTGATCGCTCTCGACCTGGACGGCTTCAAGACGGTGAACGACAAGCACGGCCACGCCACGGGTGACGCCGTTCTTCGCGACCTGAGCTATGAGATGCGCAAGACGCTGCGGAACTTCGAGCTCTTCTATCGCTACGGCGGCGAGGAGTTCGTCGTCGTCCTCCCTGGCCTTTCGATCGACCGGGTCGTCCTCATCGCAGACAGGATGCGCCACGCCGTCGAGAAGGCTCGGCCGGCGGGGCTCGCGGTCACCGTTTCGGCGGGCATCGCAGTCGCCCGCGGCGAAGCCGTGTCGTTCCGCGAGCTCTTCGAAGCGGCTGATGAGGCCCTCTACGACGCCAAGCGGCGCGGCCGGAATCGCGTTTCCATCGCGGGTTCCGTACCCCTCCGGACCGGCCCGGAGGACCGCCGCGCGATGACACCTGCCTGACAGGCCCGTCCGCACGCCTAAAGCGCCGGGCCATTGCGCCCGATAGAGGATCCGATGGCGTTCGAAATCGACGCAGCGCTCCGCTACGTGGTTGAGCGGGAAGGCTCGGACCTGCACGTCAAGGTGCCGGCTCCGCCGACGGCCCGCATCGACGGCGAGCTGCGGCCGATCGAGGGCTCGGAGCCGCTGACGCCCGAGGACACGAAGAGCGCCCTCGACCACATCCTCAAGGACCCGAAGGTCCAGGAGGCGTTCTTCGAGGAGGGCGAGGCCGACTTCTCCTATTCGATCCCCGGGCTCTCGCGCTTCCGCGTCAACGCCTTCCGCCAGCGCGGCTCGATCTCGATCGTCTGCCGCGCAATCCCCTTCCAGGTCCGTTCCATCGAGGACCTCGGGCTGCCGCAGGTGATCCGCACCCTCGCCGAGGAGCCGCGCGGCATCGTCCTCCTCACCGGTACGACCGGCTCCGGGAAGTCGACGACGCTGGCCGCGATGATCGACCACATCAACTCGACGCGGGCTCGTCACGTCGTGACCCTCGAGGATCCGATCGAGTATCTGCACCGCGACAAGATGTCGATCGTCAACCAGCGCGAGGTCGGGCAGGACACCGCGAGCTTCGGCCGGGCGATGCGCCGCGTGCTGCGCCAGGACCCCGACGTCATCCTCATCGGCGAGATGCGTGACGAGGAGACGGTCCGCACCGCGCTGGCGGCCGCCGAGACCGGGCATCTCGTTCTCTCGACGCTGCATACGCTCGACGCGACCGAGACGATCAACCGCATCATTGACTTCTTCCCGCCCCACCTCCAGCAGCAGGCGCGGGTGATGCTCGCCTCGACCCTGCGCGGCGCCGCCGGCCAGCGGCTCGTCCGCCGTGCGGGGGGTCAGGGCCGCGTAGCGATCTGCGAGGTGCTCGTGGTCACCGGGCGGGTTCAGGATCTGATCCTCAACCCGAAGGAGACCGGCCGCATCACCGAGGTCATCGCCGAGGGCGAGTACTACGGCATGCAGACCTTCGACCAGGCTCTGCTAGGCCATGTGATGGACGGCAACATCACCGAGGAGACGGCCTTCGAGGCCGCCTCGAGCCCCCACGATTTCAAGCTGATGCTGCAGGCTCGGGGACAGCGCGCGAGCGGGATCGAGCAGGTCGTCGCCGAGCCCGAACCGGTCGAGCTGAGTCACTTCAGTTCGTAAAGCATTGAGCTATACTCGCCCTGCGGGCGCCGGTTGCACCTTTCGTCACGAAGACTTCCCCGGTGTCTCACAGGGTCGATGTCAGATTCCAGCTGTCCCGTTTGCCGTACCGCGGAGATCATCTCCGGCAAGTGGACGCTCCTCGTGATCCGTGACCTCGCGGAGGGGAGCAGGCGCTTCTGCGAGCTCGAGCGGTCCCTCGAGGGGATCAGCCCGCGCACGCTCTCGCTGCGGCTCCGCGCGCTCGAGGAGCACGGCATCGTCGCCCGGCACACCTACCCTGAGGTGCCGCCCCGGGTCGAGTACGCGTTGACTGACAAGGGGACGGCCCTCGTGCCGCTGATCGAGAACATGCGCTCCTACGGCAACCGCTGGCTGGCGAACGGCCGCCCGGCCGCCGAGGAGCGCGAGGCCGCAGCCGTCGCCGCCTAACCCACGCCGCACGCCGAACGTACGAACGCGCGGGGTATAGCCCCGGTTGAGGTACGTTCGGCGCGATTGCGGGGCGATGACTCACACCTGCTTGCGCGGCGGCGGGCCGCGGCGCAACTGTTGCATCGCCCCGCTGGGGTGCGCAGCGCCGCCGACGTGGCGCGTGAGATCTGCGGCGCCCAGGCCCAGGAGCCGCGCGCGAGCAGGCTTGCTCTCAGGGCCAGGAACGCACGGCTGACGGCCGCGGACGTCGACCACGCCCGCACCGAGGAGCGCTCGCTCGTGCGCACCTGGGCCATGCGCACCACGATCCACCTGGTCGCGGCCGATGACTTCCACTGGCTCGTGCCGCTCTTCGCCGAGCAGAACGCGGGCTTCAACCGCCGCCGTCTGAAGCACTTCGGCATCGATGCCGCAACGCAGGAGCGCGGCCTCAGCCTGATCGAGCGGATCCTCGCCAACGAGGGACCGCTGACCCGCAAGGAGCTCGCCGAGCGGGTCGAGAGCGAGGGCATCGGCCTCGCCACGGAGACGCGCATGCACCTGCTCATGCTCGCAGTGAACGCCGGAATCGCCGTGCCGGGCCCAGACCGTGGACGCCAGACCTGCCTCGTGCTCGAGCGCGACTGGCTGGGCGAGCGCCCCAGGCACGACCGCGAGGCTGCGCTCGCCGAGCTCGCGCGCCGCTACCTCCGCGCCTTCGGTCCCGCGACCGAGGCGGACCTTGCCGGCTGGTCGGGCCTGCCTCTAGGGGAGCTGCGCCGCGGGCTCGACGCCATCGCCTCGGAGCTGCGTGAGGTCCGGATCGGCGATACGCGCGGGCTCGCGCTCCGCGGCCGTGCCCGATCGCTCCGAGGACCGCTCGTGCGCCTGCTCCCCGCCTGGGACACCTACCTGATGGGCTACCGAGACAGGGACTTTCTCATCACCGGTGATGCCCTGGAGCAGGTCATCCCCGGCGGCGGCATCCTGCGGCCCTCGATCGTGGTCGACGGCGCTCTGGCGGGCACATGGTCCTCGAAGCGCCAGGGCCGCTCGCTGCAGGTGGAGCTCGAGCCCTTCGAGGCGCTCGCCCCGGAGGTTCTGTCCGCGCTGGAGGCGGAGGTCGCGGACATCGGCCGCTTCGAGGGCCTCGAGGCCACACTCACGTCGCTCTGACCCATCGAGTGGCGGGAAACCCGGCTAACCCGCTGCAATCCCCCTTGCACCCGAGCCGACCGGGCATCCTGGCGAAGGAGCGCCAGGCGTGGGCGCGAAGCCCCCTGCCATGCGCGACCTGGTTGTTCGAGAGGCACTTCAGACGATGGCCCGAGATGCGGCGAAGCGGTTTCGCGAGCTCGTCGCCGCGGGGGAGGAGATTCCCTACGACGTCCGGGAGCCGGGCGCCGGCTCGCCGCTCGCCGAGTATGCGCCTCTGACCGAGCGCTTCGTGCGCGAGCATTCGCTTGTGCTGCGCGAACTTGATTCCTTCGGCGCTGCGTGCGCCGCCATCGAGGCCGCCGATCTCGCGGGGCCGTATCTCGAGCAGTTCGGCGTGGCCGTTCCGCCGGAACCGCGTGGCCGCGCCGAGCTGGCCGGCACCGTCTTCCTCTGTCGCCTGTGGATTGGCAGCACTGATTTCTCCCTCGAGCGCGATCGCCTCGAGGTCGCGATCGACGAGCTCGAGCGGAACGCCGACGCGGGCGAGGGCGAGATCGAGGTCATCGTTCCCCTCCGCGGTCTCCAGATGGCGACTGCCCGCCTCGACCTGGCCACCGCTGCGATCGTGCGTGCGGACACCGTCGAGGTTCCGTCCGAGGCGCGCGCCTCGGAGGGATCAGGGCTCGCGGGGTGGGAGCCGACCTTCCTGGCGGTGACGCGGGTCTCTGCGCGCGCCGCGGAGGACGGCGAGCAGCCGGATCCCGGCGTCGTCGCCGTCGAGAAGCTGCGCACGCTGGTCACGACACTGCGGCTCTTCAAGCCCGGTGGTGTTGCGCTCGGGGCTCACGCATGGACGCGCGTCGGCGCTGATCGCTGGCGCCGCATCGCAACGGGCGCCGGTCGCCCGCGTCCCGGCGGCTACCGCTTGACCGACGCCGAGCTCGGCGGGCTCGCCGCCTTCTCGCGAGCGCTGACGGCGCCCAGCACGCCTTTCCGCAGGGCGACCGAGGAGGGCGCCGGGTTCGCCTCGGTGCTCGCCCGTGCGCTGTCGCGCTTCGAGGCCGGCCTGGAGCGCAATGCGGTGCTGGAGGCCCTCAACGACTATCTGCTGGCCATGCGGTTCATGCTCGAGGGCGGCGGCCCCGCCGATCTCGGCCTGCCGATGCGGGTGGCCGCGCTCTGCGCCGAGCCCGACCGCCGCTCGGAGGTGAAGTCCGTGCTCGACCGCGCGGTCGGCCTCGAGCGGGAGCTATGGAGCGGTGAGCCCGCCTCCTACGGCGACGCGCCGACGCCCGCACAGACGGCCGGCGAGGTCGAGGACCTGCTGCGGGCGATCCTGAAGGACGCCGCGTGCGGGCATCTCGGCTCTGACCTGCGGGCGACCGCCGACGAGATCCTGCTTGCGGACGGTCTCGCGGTCGGGGAGGGATCCTCCGTCGCCGACCGCGGCGCGACGGCCGAGTGGAGCCTCGACGACGAGGACCTGCTCGAAGACGATGAGCTCGCCGAGGACGACGAGCTTCCCGCCGATGGCGAGGACATTCCGAGCGAGGACGACGTCGACGAAGACGACTTCGACGACGAGGGCGACGAGCTCGGTGGCGAGGACGGAGAGCTTGCCGCCCCGGACACGCAGGTCTTGCAGGTGCCGGAGCCGGAGGGTCGAATCAGCGTTGAGCAGCACGTACCCCAGCGCGAGGAGCAGATGGTGTTCACACAGGCAGAACGAGTCCCTTCACTCGAGCATCAGCCGGAGCCCGAGGCGGCGCCAGAGCCCGAGGCGGCGCCCCGGCGCGAGCCCAGCCCCGTCGCCAAGCTGCTCGAGCATCGCTCCAGGCAGCGCGAGGAGATCGCCGAGCGCGTCGCGAGCCTCTTCCCGCGCCCTGAGACCACCGAGTGGAACGTGCGCGAGATCAGCTACGACCGCAGCCGCCGGGCGAAGGTCCACGACCAGGCGACGGGCTAGCAACCAAGACTTCCTCCTCCGATCACACCCAGGAAGAGCGGGCTTGACCGCTGGGTTTCGGCCCGGCGGTCAAGCTGTTTCTAGGCCCGGCCGGCCTCGATCGCTTCGCGCTCCTCGGCGCCGCTCGCGAAGAGGTAGCGGTTGAGCTCCATCAGGCCGGCGAGGTCGTGGACGTCGTGGTCGAGATACGGCGCCTCGATCACCATGCGAGTGCGCATCTCCCGCGCCAGGCGGCGGACGTTGCGCCGGTCGCGGGTCGCCAGCGCCTGGTGTTCACGGAAGTTGGCGATCACGCGCCTCGCCAGCTCGGCATCGTCGAGAGCATCGGCGAGCCCGTCTGCCAGCTGTCCGTCCTCGTCGGCGTCTCCGTTCTCGTAGTGGACGCGGTTCACGATCACGCCGCCGAACGGAAGCTCGGCGTCGACCAGCTTGTGGTGGAAGTACACGGCCTCCGAGATCGGCTCCCCCCGCGGCCCACAGACGACGAGGAAGCTCGTGCGCTCGTCTGCGAGGAGCTCGTTCACGCGCTTGGCGCGTTCACGGAACCCGCCGACCATGCCGCTGAACGCCTGGAAGAACTCAGCCAGGTCCTGAAGCAGGTCCACCCCCGTGATCCGCTTGAGCACCGAGAACCCGACGGACGCCCCGCGGCCGAGCACCTTCGTGGCCAGGCCGGTCGGGCGGACGAAAGCCTGGAGCGCCCGGCCCTCGATGAACTGGGTGAGGCGGCGCGGTGCGTCGAGGAAGTCGAGCGCGTTGCGCGTGGGCGGCGTGTCGAGGACGAGCAGGTCGTAGCGGTCCTCGGCCCAGATCTCGAAGAGCTTCTCCATCGCCATGTACTCCTGTGAGCCCGCCAGCGCCGCGGAGAGCTGCTGGTAGATGCGGTTGGAGAGGATTCGATCGCGCGTCTCGGCATCCGGCGCATGACGGCGGACGACCTCGTCGAAGGTCGCCTTGGCGTCGAGCATCATTGCCCAGAGCTCACCACCGTCGGTCTCGACGCCCATCTCCTCGAAGAGGGCGGGATCGACCTGACGCTCGGTGTTTCCCAGCTCGGGGAGGCCGAGCGAGTCGGCGAGGCGCCGGGCGGGGTCGATCGTGAGGACGGCCACCTTCTTGCCGCGGGCCGCCATCCCCGCGGCGATGGCCGCCGAGGTCGTCGTCTTGCCCACACCGCCCGAGCCCGCGCAGATACAGACCCGCTTTCCCTCGAGCAGATCCGCCACCCCGGCCATCAATCGACCGCCTTCGCGAGGTTGCGGATCTCGTTCAAGCCCAGCTCCGGCTCGAAGACGTAGGGCAGGGTCCTCACCGGGGCGGCCGTCAGCTCCTCCAGGCGCACGAGCTGCTCGCGCTGCCCAGCGGCTCGCCGAGCCTGGCTGACGGCCGCGCGGGCCGCGGCTCGCACGGCACCGTCGCCGTTCTGCGCGAGCGGTTCGATCCGCTCCACCTCGTCGTGGGTGAAGCGGTCGGGATAGAGCGCGTTCATGTAGATGCGGTCGACGGAGGCGCCGACGTCGTCGGTGATCTGACGCTCGAGGCTCGCCGTCTCGTTGACGGGCATCTCCTCAGGAAGGGCGACGATGACGACGCCGGTCCTGCGGTGGTTGGTGATGAAGGAGTCGAGCGCCTCGGCCTGAGCGCGGATGGGGCCGACCCGAGCGATGTTGGCGAAGGTTCGCGGCGTTTGCAGGAAGCCGACGCCGTGGCCCGTGGCGGGCGCGTCGAGGATCGCCAGGTCGTACTGGCGCCCGCTCTTCACCTTGCGCTCGGGCTGGGCGAGCTCCCACACCTTGCCGAAGGTCACGAGCTCGCGAAGCCCCGGGGTGGCCGCGGCAAGGTAGGTGAAGATCTTCGTCCGGAAGAGCATGTCCCGCATCGCCTTCACCTTGAGCTGGAGGAGGACGTACTCGCGCATCGCCTCGTCGGGGTCGATCGAGATGCCCCAAAGATCGTCGGCCATCTGTACCTCGTGGAAGCCGACCTCGGCTCGGTGGAAGACGCGGGAGAGCTGCTCCTGCTGGGAGACCTCGCAGACGATCGTCCGCTTGCCCCGCTCTGCCGCAGCCAGGCCGAGTGCGAGTGCCACGGTCGACTTGCCGACGCCGCCCTTGCCGGTGACGATCACCACACGCTTGTCGAGGAGGTCCTTCACGGACTGAATCAGGCTAGTGCGCAGGCCTTCCGCGGGGGCTACCCGTTCCGCGGGAATTTCTGCATGGGGAGGAAACCCCGGAGCGCGTGCGAATAGTCGCGATCAAATGGGTCTTTTCAATCGCGGAACGCGAAAGCACGACGATCTGCCGTTCGCCGACGAGCCGTGGGACTCGAACGGGAACGGCGCCACCCCAGAGCCGCCGGCCGACGCGCCGAAGGCCGACCCCGTCGCCGAGGACGCGGCGACGCCCGAGTCGGCGCCGAGCGCCGATGCGGCGCCGGCCACCGAGCCCGACGCGGATCCCGAGCCGGAGGCTGCGGTCGAGCCTGACGCAGCCGCCGAGACGGATTCCACGGACGCTCCGCCGGAGCCCGCACGCGAGGCCTCGTTCGAGCCCGAGCCCGAGATCGCTGATGCCACCATCGAGGTGCGCCGCGCAGAGTCGAGGGCCGATGATGACGGGGACGAGGCCGACGACGGCCGCATGACCGCCGACCAGGCCCTCGCCCCGTCGCGCGATCGAAGCGTCGCCACCGACCAGCCGGCGAGTGGAGGCAAGCGCGCCAAGGTCTATGCCTTCGCCAACCAGAAGGGCGGCGTCGCCAAGACGACGACGACGCTCAACCTGGCCGTCGCCTTCAAGGAGGCAGGCCACCGGGTGCTCTGCGTCGACCTCGACCCGCAGGGAAACCTGACGATGAGCCAGGGCATCGACCCGGACAAGGCCGAGAAGTCCCTCTACGACGTCCTCGTCCACCGCATGCCGATCTCGGAGATCATCCAGAAGCGCGAGATCGACATCGCCGTTTCGTCGATCGATCTGGCCGGTGCCGAGATCGCGATGAGCACGATGATCGGACGCGAGCGAGCGCTCGAGAAGGCGCTCAACGAGGTCGCGGAGGACTACGACTTCATCTGCATCGACACGCCGCCAAGCCTCGGCTTGCTGACGGTCAACGCGCTCACGGCTGCGGACAAGGTCATCGTCCCCGTGCAGTGCGAGTATCTCTCCATGCGCGGTCTGGTCCAGCTCCAGAACACGCTGGAGATGATCCGTGAGAACCTGAACCCTCGGATCGAGATCGAGGGCATCTTGCCGACGATGCTCGATGCGCGTACCGTCCATGCCAAGGAGGCGGTTGAGATTCTCGAGGAGAACTTCGGTGAGCTGGTCTTCAAGTCGCGCATCCGCAAGGCGATCAAGTTCGCCGAGGCGCCTGTCCGCGGGTCGAGCGTGCTGAAGTACGACCCCAAGGGCAACGCCGCCGAGTACTACCGCGACCTGGCGAAGGAGGTTCTCACCCATGGCGCGTCGTAAGCGGGCCAGCATGCGCGAGGGCCCGCTCGCCGACCTCTTCCGCAGCACCGTCGAGCCCGACGAGCCGCCCGAGGCGCCACCGGCGCCCGGGGGGGAACAGGACACGCGCGTCATGCCGGCTCAGCCGGCCGAGCGCAGGGAGAGCACTCCTCCGCCCACTCCATCGGGTGGCGATTTCTTCGACCAGGAGGAATCGCGGACTTCGGTCGAGCCCGAGCCCATGTCGCCAGAGCGCCCGGTCCCGCCGGTCAAGGAGACGGCCGACCCCGAGCGCGTGCGCGCCTACCGCGTCGAGGAGGACGAGCCCGTGATTCCCGGCGCCAAGGACCGCCTGTCGCGGATCTTTGCCGAGGAGGTGCCCGAGGTCGAGGGTCCCGCCTACGGCCGCGAGGATCCGGAGTACGGCGCACCCTCCGGGGCCCCCCGGCCGCATTCACCCGTGCTCCGCGTGGTCGGCGTCGGCGGCGCCGGCGTCAACGCTGTCAACCGCATGGTCGAGGCCCAGATTCCGGGCGTCGAGTTCATGGCCATCAACACCGATCTGCAGTCGCTGCAGCAGTCCACGGCCGACGTGACCGTGCACCTCGGCAGCGGCGTCTCGCGCGGGCTCGGCGCCGGCTCCGATCCCGAGCTCGGCTACAAGGCGGCCTTCGAGGAGCAGGACAAGATCAAGCGGCTGCTCAAGGGCTCGGACATGGTCTTCATCACGGCCGGCGCGGGCGGCGGCACCGGCACCGGTGCGGCCCCCGTGATCGCGCGCCTGGCGCGCGACGTGGGCGCGCTCGCGGTCGGCATCATCACGCGCCCCTTCCGCTTCGAGGGCACCCGCCGTGCGAAGCAGGCGGAGGAGGGGATCGAGGCGCTGGGCGCCGAGGTCGACACCCTGATCGTCGTCCCCAACGAGCGCCTCCTGAACGTGCTGGCGCGCAACACGACGATGATCGAGGCCTTCCAGGTTGCCGACGACGTCCTGCGCCAGGGCGTCCAGGGCATTTCCGAGCTGATCACGCTCCCCGGCCTCATCAACCTGGACTTCGCGGACGTGCGCACGACGATGCGCGATGCCGGCCAGGCGCTGCTCGGGATCGGCATGGGCACGGGCGACAGCCGCGCCACCTTCGCCGCCGAGCGGGCCGTTTCGTCGCCGCTGCTCGAGACCTCGGTCGAGGGCGCGCGCTCGATCCTGCTGTCGATCACCGGCGGGGACGATCTGACCCTGCTCGAGGTGAGCGAAGCTGCCAAGGTGGTCCAGGAGGCCGCCCATCCCGACGCCAACATCATCTTCGGCGCCAACGTCGACGAGTCGCTCAGCGATCAGGTCTGGGTGACGGTGATCGCCACACGCTTCGACGGCCGCGGCCGCCGGGCGGACGGCACGTCGTCGGAGAAGCGCGCCGTGGGTACGAGCACGACCTCGTTTCGCCGCGACCCCGACCGTCGCGCCGGGACCGCCAAGAGCTTCGAGTCGCGCCCGCGGGACCTCGCGATCGACGTCCCCGAGTTTCTCCCCGGCCGCTAGCCAGCGGACGTAAGGTGCGGCCATGAGCCGCGGAGCCGTCGCAGCGGGCCATCCGCTCACCGCCGAGGCGGGCGCGCGCGTGCTGCGCGAGGGCGGGAACGCCGTCGACGCCGCCGTCGCGGCCGTCCTCACGTCCTTCGCGGCCGAGAGCCCGCTCACCGGGTTCGGCGCCGGCGGCTTCATGCTCGTCCACGGGTTCGGCGACGACGTGCTGCTGGACTTCTTCGTCGAGGTCCCGGGCCGTGGAGGAGTCGAGCGCACCTCGGAGCTCGTGCCGGCGACCGTCCTCTTCGACGGCACTCCACAGGTGTTCAACATCGGCGCGGCGTCATGCGGTGTCGCGGGGACGCCGGCGGGCCTCTGGGACGCCCTCGAGCGCTTTGGCACGATGGCCATGGCCGAGCTGGTGCGGCCCGTCGCCGCCCTCGCCCGCGAGGGCATCGAGGTGAACGCCCAGCAGGCGTACCTGTTCGATCTCCTCACCCCGGTCCTGACCGAGTACGAGGAGACGCGCGCTCTCTACGCGCCCGAGGGCGCGATGCTCGCCGAGGGCGAGACCTTCCGCTTTCCCGAGCTGGCCGATGCCCTGGAGCGCTACGGGGAGGAGGGTCCCGAGCCGTTCTACCGCGGCGAGACGGCGAAGCGCATCTCCGACTGGGTCACCGAGCGGGGCGGCACGCTCACGGCCGACGACATGGCCGCCTACGAGGTGACCCCGCGCGAGCCCGTCCGCGCCGCCTTCCGCGGCCGCGCCATCCTGTCGAACCCGCCGCCGTCCTCCGGAGGCATCCTGATCGCCTACTGCCTCGACCTGCTGGAGCGCCTCGGCGGCGCAGGCATCGAGGAGATCGTCGCGGTCATGGCCGAGGCGCAGGCGGCGCGCACCGTCGAGTTCCATCAGGGCCTCTACGAGAGGGACTTCGCCGCGACCTTCCTCTCGCCCGAGCGGCTCGGCGAGGCTGAGTCCCGTGCGCGGTCCCGGCTCGGCGCCTCCTGGCCGGCTCCCAGGGCGCCCGGCGATCAGCTGGGCTCGACCACCCACATCACGGTCGTCGACTCAGACGGCGCCTGCGCCAGCGTGACCTGCTCGAACGGCACCGGCTCCGGCATCCTCGTGCCCGGCACCGGCGTGCATGTGAACAACATGCTGGGCGAGGAGGACCTGAACCCGCTTGGCTTCCACACTCTCCCCCCGGGCACGCGGATGACCTCGATGATGGCCCCGACGATCGTCGTCCGCGACGGCGAGCTCGAGGCGGCCCTCGGCAGCGGCGGCTCCAACCGCATCCGCTCCGCGATCCTCCAGACGATCCTCCGCACGATCGTCGACGAAATGGAGATCGCGGCCGCGATTGAGGCGCCCAGGGTGCACTTCGAGGCCGGCACGGTGCAGGCCGAGCCGGGGGTCGACCCCGAGGGCCTCGAGCGCCTCGAGCAGCGCGGCTATGGCGTGAACCGCTGGCGCCGCACGAACTGGTTCTTCGGCGGCGTGCACGGGGTTATGCGGCACCCTGGGACGGGCGAGCTGCGCGGCGGCGGCGATTCGCGACGGGGCGGGGCTGTCGCCTTGGCCTGATGTGCACGTAGCCGCTTTGCATGGAATGCGAAACGAAATCGGGGCGCTTCTCCTCCTCGCGCGAGGCGGCAGCGAGGGGGCGGCGCAAATGGACCACTGCTCTTCGTCCCCTGCGAGCGTGAGCAGCGCCGACATCGACGCGCTCGCTGGCAACCTACGGTGCACTGCGGGTTGGAATTCGACTCGGGGCCACCGGTCGTCGGGACCGCGGGGGAGCCACCGCCCCTATCTTCGTCTCCGAGGGCAAATGAGACGAGAGGAGCAGTCATGAAGGTCTTCGTAGCCGGCGCCACGGGCGTTCTCGGCAGAGAGCTCGTCCCGCAACTCGTGGCGCAAGGCCACGAGGTGGTCGGGATGACCAGGACCGCGTCGAAGCAGGATGGGCTGCGGGCGTTGGGGGCGCGGCCGGTCGTGGCCGACGCTCTCGACCCCGAAGCCGTCGCCCAGGCGGTGGCCTCCGCCGAGCCCGAGGTGATCGTGCATCAGCTGACGGCGTTGTCCGGGAAGATGAGCATCCGGGATGCGCGGCACCCCGACCGCTCCTCCATGGCGAAAATGACCAACCGGCTGCGTACGGAGGGGACGGACCATCTCCTGGCCGCCGGCCGCGCCGTGGGGGCACGGCGCTTCGTGGCGCAGAGCTTTGGGGCCTTCCGATACGCTCGCACGGGCGGGCCGGTGCAGACCGAGGCCGATCCCCTCGATCCCAACCCGCCGACACCGCTGCGGCCGGTAGTGGAGGCGCTCCTCCATCTGGAGCAGGCGGTGACGACGATCGACTGGGGCGAGGGTCTCGCGTTGCGCTACGGCGGCTTCTACGGTCCGGGGACCTCGATCAGCTTGGCTCCGGATGCGGCGATGGCGGCGCCGATCCGCAAGCGTCGGTTCCCGATCGTCGGCGGCGGTGGTGGCGTCTGGTCGTACGTCCACATCGAGGACGCCGCGGCGGCGACCGCCATCGCAGTCGAGCGCGGCGAGCCGGGTATCTACTACATCGTCGACGACGAGCCCGCGCCCGTGCGGGAGTTGCTGCCGGTGCTGGCGAGCGCGCTGGGTGCCAAGCCACCAAGGCGTGTCCCACGCTGGCTGGGGCGGCTCGCGGCGGGTGAGGCGGCAACGGTCATGATGACCGATGTGCGGGGTGCCTCGAACGAGAAGGCGAAGCGGGAGCTCGGCTGGCAGCTCCGATATCCGAGCTGGCGGCAGGGCTTCGCGCAGGGACTCGGCTGAGCGATAATCGAGGAGCGGTTGCTTGGCCGCGAGCCATCCTTCATCGCGCAAGCCACCGAGGCCGTCAGGGCGTCGCGGGCATCGCTCGTTGTACATCGATGAAGACGCCGAAAAGGGCGGCCGATTGCTTACCGCTTTGGACGAGAAGCGGCCCTCTTCACTTCGCGCCGACCACCGCTATCGGAAGCAAAAGAACCTAGCTTGAAGCTGCGGGCTTCGCCGGATCTTGATCTCGGCAGGCCGCGGGATCCGGCGCCGATATGGAGGGGGCCATCAGTGGATCAGCCTCGCGTTGTAGAGGAGAACCCAGGTGCAGGTGGGATTTGCCCAAAAGACCGGTTTCGCGCTCTCGCCATCGACGAGCCCGGGGACGAAGCCCACGAAGCAATCATCGGGGCTTTCCCCGTTGTCCGCTGCGAGGGAGGATGAGTAGAAGTCCTCGGCCCCGATCCCGATGAAGTCGCCCTTGAGAATCTTCAGGTGCGTCTTGAAGTGGCTCACCTCGCCGGTGCCGCTGAAGATGGGTCCGACCGGGTGTGTTGAGCGCAGGGAGCGGTACTTGCCGTTCTCGCGCTTGCGAAGGACCTGTAGCCAGAAAGTCCCGTTGGGCTCCTTGACGCTCCACCGCGTGATCGTGCCCGAGACGGGCGCCCGAATGAGCTTGCCGTCGATCTTGGTCTGTGCCCAAGTGCAAAACGGGTCGTAGGTGCAGGCCCAGTCGTAATCGGCCGGGCGGTCCAATTTCGCGCCCAGCCGAAGCGCGTCACTAGGCGCCGCCAGCGAGAGGGAGACAAGCAGCGTGATCGAGCAGATCGTTCTCCCTCTCATCGGCTCGATGGTACTCGCGCCAGCCCAACAAGCAGAAGGATGCCCGCTTCGGACGAAAAGCGGAGCGGGGCGCTTTTCCACTCCGAGCACCCTGGCCGGCCGATGCGGCCATGAAGCGACCGCAGATCGTCTCCTGTGAGATGTCGACGCGGCCGGAGGTGAAGTCGACGTTTGTGAGTACCACGGGCAGGTTCGTGATCGCGCGGAGGGCGGATCGACCCTTCGAGGCCGCCACGAGCGTCAGTCGGGAATCGAGGCGCTTGGTGCGACCCGACACGGCGAGGCGGCCGCAGCGTCACACGTCGGTAGAGGCGTCCGGACCTCGCTCCCGGATCGTGAGATAGTTCGTCAAGCCCGAACCAGATCTCGTCAGAGTGGAAACCCCGTGAGTGCGACGACCGCCGAGATCACGATCGATGAGAACGAGCTACGCGAGTTCGACGGCTCCTTCGGCGGTCAGCTAATCCGCCCCGCAGATGCCACCTACGACGACCAGCGCAGGATCTGGAACGGCTCGATCGATCGCCGGCCGGGGTTGATCGCACGCTGCGCCGGGGTCGCCGACGTGACCGCGGCGGTGCGATTCGCGCGGGAGCGGGGACTTCTGGTCGCGCTCCGAAGCGGCGGCCATAGCTACCCCGGACTCTCGATCTGCGATGCGGGGATGGTGATCGATCTCCGGCAGATGAAGGGCATCCGCGTCGATCCGGAGGCGCGCACGGCTCGGGCCCAGGCCGGCGTTCTGCTCGGCGAGCTCGACCGGGAGGCGCAGGCCTTCGGGCTCGCCGTCCCGGCGGGGATCGTCACCCACACCGGCCTCGCGGGGCTCACACTAGGTGGGGGAATCGGCTGGCTTGAGCGCAAGTACGGGCTGACGATCGACCAGCTCCTTTCCGTCGATCTGGTGACCGCGGACGGAGCATTCGTGAAGGCGTCGGATAGGGAGAACCCAGACCTCTTCTGGGGAGTGCGAGGCGGCGGGGGGAACTTCGGCATCGTCACAGAGTTCGAGTTCCGCCTCAACCCGGTCGGGCCGACGGTGCTCGCCGGGCCGATCCTCTGGGCGATGGAGGACTCGCCCGAGCTGCTGCGGTTCTACCGCGACTGGATCACCGAGGTGCCCGACGAGCTGACCACGATCGTCACATGCCGTCGGGTCGCCCCTTCCCCCATCGTGCCCGCCGAGCTCCACGGCAAGCACGTGGCGGTCATCGGCTGCTGTTACGCGGGGGCGGTCGACGAGGGCGAGGAGATCGTGAAGCCGCTCAGAAGGTTCGGCTCGCCGTTGCTCGACATGTGCGAGCCGAAGCCGTACGTCGCCCATCAGGCGAGCCTGGACCCGGCATTCCCGCACGATTGGTGGTACTACATCCGCTCCTGCAACCTGGCGGAGCTGAGCGACGAGGTCGTCGAGATCATGGCCGACCACGGGCCGCGGATCGCCTCGCAGCAGACCGTCTTCTCGATCTTCCATCTCGGAGGCGCCGTCGCCCGGGTAGACGAGGACGCGGCCGCATTCACGGGCCGCACCGCGGGCCACACCGTCAACGTCGTTGGAATCACTCAGACCGGCGAGGGGTTCGACGCAGAGCGCGAATGGGCGCGGGGGCTGTGGTCGGCGCTCGAGCCGTACCACCAGAACGTCTACGTGAACTTCCTGATGGAAGAGGGCGAGGAGCGGGTCCGTCAGGCCTACGGCGGGGAGAAGTACGACCGCCTCAAGTCGCTGAAGCGAAAGTACGACCCCGACAACTTTCTCCGGCTCAACCAGAACATCTCGCCCGATTAGCTCGGTCCTCGCCTCCGGGGGGCGGATAAAGGCGACCGCAGCCTATGGGTTACGCGGAAGTGCCATCGATCAAAGGCGTCGTAGTCGCAGCGGACGATCTCCACGTTCTCCTGCGACATGCCTGCGCAGCATCTCGCGGGAACATCCGCTTTCCATGCAAAGCGATCATTCGGGCGGACTAGCTCGCCGCGCCTTTGATCTCGCCCGTCGGGGGCTCGAGCTCGCCCGCCGCAGCTGCTCTCAGCACCTCGCTCATCTGCTCGCCGATTCCGGTGTCGGGCAGAGTCACCTCGACCTCGACCACGGCTTCGTCGCGCGAGACCGTCCGGATCGGTCCGAGGCGCTCCAGCACACTCAGCATCGCCTTGTTCGAAACGAGCAGATACGCCACGAAGCGCTCGATGTCGAGCTCGCGCGCTCGCTCTGCCAGCAGCAGGCAGAGCGCCGTGCCGAGGCCGCAGCCCTGCCACGCGTCGATGACCAGCACGGCGGCCTCGGCGGCGGCTGAGTCGTCCTCCAGGCGCACGAACCGACCGACGCCGACTGCCTCGCCGGACTCCTCGTCAACGGCGAGGAGTGCCTCGTGATCGGCGTGGTCGACGTTGAGCAGGTAGCGCAGCTGCGCCCTGGAGAGGCTGGTCACCGGCGACATGAAGCGCGAGTAGAGGGAGTCCGCGCTCGCGTGCTCCATGCCGCGCACGAAGCGCCGGCGGTCGCTCGCTTCGAGCGGAGCGACCAAGGCGACGCGGCCGTCCTTGAGCTCAGCGCGGCGCGTCTGCGGGCTGCCCGAGATCACCTATGCGACGGTAGCGCGAGCGGGCAGACCGATGAGAATCGGCCGGAGTTGGAGTCGGAAGGAGCGAGATGAAGTTTGCGCTGTTGATGTATACCGATCCGGCCCACACCGAGGCCATGTCGGAGGAGGCCGTGGAGGTCGTGCTGCGGAAGCACGCTGCGTTGCGCGAGGAGCTGCTGGCGTCCGGCGAGCTCATCGGTGGCGCCGGTCTCAATCTGCCGAAGGAGACGACGTGGCTGCGGCTGGAGGGGGAGGAGACCGTCGCTGGGAACGGGCCGCTGTTTCCGGAGCCGGTCAGCCAGCTCAGTGCCTACTACGAGCTCGAATGCGAGACGCTCGAGCGGGCGCAGGAGATCGCCGCTCGCGTGCTCGACGATCACGTCGTCGCCGTGGAGGTCCGCGGCATCCACAACACCGCCTAGGGCTTCGAGTAGAGGGTGCGCTCGGCCGTCTCGGTGAGCAGTTCGATCGTCCGGTGGGTTGACAGCTCTCGTCCCGTGTGGAGGAGGTCGAAGGTCTCGAAACTGGTCAGCGTCCAGAGCACGTGCTCCGCGTCAGCGGCGCTCAGGTCGCTGCTGAGTGCGCCCTGCTCGGCGAGCCTGCCGACAAGCCGCTTCATCCCGGCCGCGCGCTCCTGGTCCATCCTCGTCACCACGTCGCCGACGGCCTGCTCGTCGAGCTGCGCCATCGAGCGGAGGGCGCGATAGATGTCGCGGTTGGCGGCATACATCCTGCTGGCGGCCCGAAGGCCCGCCCTCAGGTGCTCGCGGGCATCCGGCTGGTGCTTGGCGTCGACGAGGAGTTGATAGCCAGAGCGGTCTGCCAGCTCGCGTCCGACGGCGTCGAAGAGGCCGGCCCGCGAGCCGAAGATCGCGTACACGGTCGAGCGCGCCACCCCTGCGGCGCGCGCGATCCCGTCGATCGCCACAGGCTCGGCCGGCGCCTTCCGCAGGCGTTCGAAGACGGCATCGATGATCCGCATCCGCGTCCGCTCGGCCTCCTCGGCGCGAGCTCGCTGGCGGTAGGGGCGACTTGCCACAGGCCGATTCTACAGCTTCATCGTACACATCGTCCGACGAACTGCTATATTCCTTCGGACAAGCTGTCCGATGAAAGGAGCGAAGCACTTCATGCCGTTCGATGAGGAATTCGAGGTCGTAGTGGTCGGCGCCGGTCCCGGTGGGCTCGCGAGCGCCATCACTCTCGCGACCTATGGCATCGAGACCCTCGTGGTCGAGCGACGTCCAGCGCCGTCGGATTTGCCGCGGGCCACGGTGGCGAGCACGGGGACGATGGAGCTCGTCCGCCGCTGGGGGCTCGAGGAGAGCGCCCGGGAACGCTCGATTGAGGTCGTCTGGCAGGCCTGGGCGTGCACCACCCTGCGCGAGGCCGAGAGCGGCGCTGCGATTGAGGTGGGCCTGCCCACGCCGGAGCAGGCGGCCCTGGTCAGCCCGACGTCACCCGCCTGCCTGGCACAGGACGCCCTCGAGCCGCTCCTCGAGGAGCGGCTCGCGTCGTCCGACAGCGGGCGCCTCGAGCGCGGCGTAGAGCTCCTCGCACTCGAGGATGCGATCGACGGCGGATACCTTCTCACCCTGGCCGGCCCGGATGGGCTCCGCCGGGTGCACGCCCGCTACGTGATCGGCGCCGACGGCATGCGCAGCAAGGTGCGCGAGGCCCTCGGGATCGTCACGGAGGGATCTCCCGCGCTCGAGGAGCGCCTCGCGATCCTTTTCCGCGCCCCGCTCTGGGAGCTCGTGGGGGAGCGCCGGCACGGCATCTACTTCGTCACCGGCCCCGGGGAGGACCGCTCGTTCCTGCCGGCGGGAAAGCCGGACCGGTGGGTGCTCGGAATGCCGTGGGAGGGAGGCGCCGCCGCCGTCGAGAACCTGACCTCCGAGGAGGTCGTCCGTTGGATCCGCGAGGCCGCGGGCGACGCTCGGCTCGAAGTCGCGATCGAGCGCCTGATGCCAGTCGCCTTCGGGGTCGGGCTGGCCGACCGCTTCCGCGACGGGAACGCCTTCCTGATCGGCGACGCCGCGCACCGCGTAACGCCGCGCGGCGGCACCGGCATGAACACCGCCATCCGCGACGGCTTCGACATCGGCTGGAAGCTGGCGTGGGTCCTGCGCGGGTGGGCCGCCGAGCGACTGCTCGAAACCTACGAGCGCGAGCGCCGCCCCGTGGCTGAGCACAACACCGAGCGCTCGCAGCGTGCCGACGGTTCCATCTTCGGCACGACCTTTGGCCTGAACGCCGATATCGGCGGGCGCATCGCACACGTATGGGTGCCACGCGACGCGGGCGCCGTCTCCACGCTCGATCTCCTCGGCGACGGGCTGACCCTCTTCGTCGGTCCCGATTGGCACGGCGACGTGCCGGACCAGGACGCGGACTCACCGCCGCTCGTCGTCGAGCGGCTGGGCGCGATCGCCGCCCGGGCCCTTGGTCTGGCGCCGGCGGGCGCGGTCCTCACGAGGCCAGATGGCCACCCGATCGCGCTCTGGAACGACGACGTGCGTGACGCCACCCGGCTGGCGCGCGCGATCGCCTCGGTCACCGGCTCTGAATTAACCCCCGAGCCACTCCCGCAGCTCGCGCGGCACTGAGAGCGAGCCGAACTCGCCCTGGTCGCGTACCTCGACGGCAGCCTTTGCCATCGCGTCGACGGCGGTGAAGGCAAGCCAGCCGCCGAGGCTGATGCGCTGGGCTCCGGCATCGAAGATCTCGGCTGCCGTTAGGCCGGGGCGGGCGAGGACGTTGACGGGCCTCGATGCCGCGTCGCAGACGGCGCGGATGTCGTCGACGCTGCCGAGCCCGGGGGCGTAGACGACGTCCGCGCCCGCCTCCTCGTAGGCCCTCAGGCGGGCGATCGTGTCGTCCAGGTCCTGGTTGTCACGGATGTGGTTCTCCGCACGGCCCGTGAGGGTGAAGGAGAAGTCGAGCCGCCGCGCGGCCTCCGCGGCGGCGGCAATCCGCTCTGTGGCCTGCTCGATTGGGTAGATCGCATCGTCGTCGGGGTCGTAGTCCTCGATCGATCCACCGACGGCGCCGGCCTCGCCGACGCGGTTGATCGCCTCCACGGCCTTCTCCGGCGCCGCGCCGTAGCCGTTCTCGAGATCGACGGAGATGGGAACGTCGACTGCGCCGGCGAGCTCGGCGACGTGCGCGACGACTTCGTCGAGGCTGACATTCCCGTCGCGTCGCCCGAGCGTGAACGCAAAGCCGGAGCTGGTCGTCGCCAGCGCCTTGAACCCGAGTGCCGAGAGGACCTTGGCCGACCCGGCATCCCAAGGGTTCGGGATCACGAACGGTGCGCCCTCGTGCAGCGCGCGGAACTCGGCGCCCTTCTCATCCTGGGTGCGCGGCATGGGCCAGTCTTACCATTGTGGATGTGTCTCGCGCCCTCCTCATCATCGACTTCCAGAACGACTTCACGCCGGGTGGCGCGCTGGCGGTCGAAGGCGGCGACGAGATCGCCGAGCCGATCAAGCGACTCGCCGGCGAGTTCGAGGTGATCGTGGCCACGCGTGACTGGCATCCGCCGAATCACTCCTCGTTCCAGGAACAGGGCGGGCCGTGGCCCGTCCACTGCGTCCGCGACACGCCTGGGGCCGAGTTCCATCCCGCCATGTCGGGCATCGAGCTCGACGCAATCGCCGACGTCGGCCAGGGACGCGACGACGAGGGCTACTCCGGGTTCGAGAAATCCGATCTGGCCGAGATCCTGAGATCCCGTGGCGTCGACGAGGTCTTCGTCTGCGGCCTCGCGACTGACTATTGCGTGAGGGCGTCGGCGATCGACGCCTGCCAGGAGGGCTTTGACGTCACCGTGGTCGAGGATGCGATCCGCCCGGTCGAGGTCGAGCCTGGCGACGGCGAGCGTGCGCTCGACGACATGCGCGCCGCCGGAGCTCGCGTCGCCACCTCGGACGAAGTGCTCGCCGACGCCGCGACCCGCTGACCGGCCTCAGCCGATCACGAGCTTGCCGTTCATGCGGGCCCGCTCGGCGATCTCCTCCGAGCGGTCGACCGCCGACAGCAGCGCCTGGAGCGCAGAGCCGAGCACCCGCATGCGCTCGTGTTCGGAGCGAAGCTCGAGCAGGTGCTGCTTGGTCTCGGCCGGGAGCTCCACCCGCGCCGCGATGGCATAGGCGTCCTCGCCCGCCAGCTCGTCGGCGTCGGGCGGCTCGTCGGTCACGCGCCGGACGAGCTCCATGAAGGCTTCGCGCGCGATGTCGCCCGCGCCGGCGTCTTCGTCGCCATCGCCTTCATCGCCGAAGCCGGCCGGATCCAGGGGGCTGACCTCGCCCGCCGGGAACTCGGCGTCCTCAAAGCGATCCAGGACGCGGAACGGCAGCTCACCCGTCACCACGATGTTCATCCGCCCATCGTCGAACCGCTCGAGCACCTCGGTCACGCGGGCGGTACAGCCGATCCGCCGTGCGCTTCCGTCGTCGTCGCGGAACACGATCCCGAATGGCTCCTCGGCCTCGACGCAGTGCCCGATCATGCGCTTGTAGGGCTCCTCGAAGATGTGAAGCGGCAGCAGCTCACCGGGCAGGATCGCCACCGGAAGCTCGAAGATCGGCAGCTGGACGCCGTGATCGTCCGCCATGCCCTGATTGTAGGAGGGCCGTCATCCGGCAGTGATCACGGTGGGCCAGAACCGTGTCGCCCCCCGCGCGTAAGAATCCCAGCGGTGGCGATCGACTTCGAAGCCGAGGGGCTGCTGAAGGGCACCCGCGGGCGCGCCCGCGAGGCGCGGCGGGAGCTGCTCGACCAGCTCTCAGAGGACGGCGTCTCGTTGGGCGAGCTGCGGAAGGCGATCGAGGAGGATCGCCTCGCCCTGCTGCCCGTGGAGCGCGTCCTCGAGGGCGATGGCCCCCGCTACACGGCGCGCGAGGTCGCCGAGCAGGCTGGGCTCGAGTTGGACTTCCTGGTGCGGCAGCAACGCAACCTCGGGCTGCCGGCACCCGATCCCGACGAGAAGGCCTTCGGTGAGGAGGACGTGCAGGCCGCCCAGCGCCTGCGTGCCCTGCGGGACTCGGGCCTGCCGGAGGAGGGGATGAACGAGATCGCGAGGGTGCTCGGGGTGGCGATGTCCCAGGTCGCCGCCGCGAACCGCTCGCTGATCGCCGAGGCGCTCGTGCAGCCGGGCGATACCGAACGCGACGTCGGTCTGCGCTTCGCCGAGGCCGCCAGGGAGCTCGGTCCCCTCGTGGGCGAGGCGCTCGAGTACGCGTTCAACCTCCACCTCCGCGAGCAGATCCGCCATGACGTAATCGGGCGCGCACAGCTGCGCGCCGGAGCGCCGGGCACGCAGGAGATCAGCGCCTGCTTCGCCGACCTCGTTGGGTTCACGCGGCTCGGCGAGGAGCTCGCGCCCGAGGAGCTCGGCGGCGTCACCGGCCGCCTCGGCAGGCTCGCGGCCGAGGTCGCGACCGCTCCCGTACGTCTCGTGAAGATGATCGGCGATGCGGCGATGCTGGTCTCGACCGACGCCGAGGCTCTGCTCGACGCCGCGCTCACGCTCGTCGAGGCGGCGGAGGGGGAGGACTTTCCGCTGTTGCGCGCCGGTGTCGCTCGTGGCGCCGCGCTCGCACGCGCCGGCGATTGGTACGGGCGTCCCGTGAACATCGCGAGCCGGATCACGACGGTCGCACGCCCTGGGAGCGTCCTGGCCGGCGAGGCGGCGATCGAGGCGGCAGGCGATCGCTTCCACTATTCCTACGCGGGCGAGCGGCGCCTGAAGGGGATCGACGGCCAGGTGAAGCTCTTTCGCGTCCGTCGCGCACGAAGGGACTGATCGCCCCATCCGGCGGCGGTGGGGCGGGACCACGGCGGGACCAGATCGGTACTGACGCCGGGCCGTGGAGGGGATACCTTCGGCGCATGATTTGGCGAATTCGAGATCGCCTCGTCGGGCGCGCGGCCGGCGTGCTCCTGGTCGCGGCCGCCGTGGCGTGCGCTCTCGTGCCCGCCGCCTCCGCCCACGACACGTACGTCGATCGCTCCGACGGATCGGATGCCTCCAACAACTGCCACAGCAAGGCGGACCCCTGTCAGACGATCTCGCAGGCGCTCGTCGAGACGGGCAGCGGCGACACGGTCTTCGTCGGCGGCGACCCGATTGTGTACAACGAGGCGCTCTCGCTGCTCGACGGGAAGTCGGTCAAGCAGAAGGACTTCTCGAAGAAGGCGGCGATTGACACCTCCGGCAACGCGACGGTGGATGCCAATGCCGATCCGGATCCGGCCCTTTGGGTCAAGGGAAAGGCGGGCACAGTCAGGGGGCTCACCTTCCGCTCCAACAACCTGCCCATCCAGATCGACGCGGCGGTGAAGCTTGACCACATCACGGTCGACGAGTCGGCTGCGATCGACGAGGACGTCTACGTCCACAGCTCCGGGGGCAAGGTCCAGGTGCTCCATAGCTACTTCACCGATCCGACGACATCGAACGAGCAGGACGGCGTGGCGGTCTTCTTCGGTTCACAGGGCAAGGTCGTCGTCAAGGGCAATGGCTTCGATGGCTTCGCCAGCGCCATCGCCTTCGACTCCGACGAGGCCGAGCTGACCGCGAAGGGCAACGTCATCAAGGGCACGCACGAGGCCGGGACCTACCACGGCCACGGGATGCAGGTGAACGGCGGCCCGGCCACGATCGTCGGCAACACGATCAAGGGGTCGACCGGCACGGATACGAACGGACTGTTCTTCAACAGCGGGCACAACACGATCAAGCGCAACATCATCAGCGGTTTTCACCGCGCGGCGTTCTTTCTCAATGCGGCCGGCAGCACCCACTTCGACGGCAACGTCTTCCCGACGACAATCGGGAACTACGGGATCGTGATCACCGACAGCGGCAAGACGACGGTCACCAACACGACGATCTGGGGGCCCGGCGTCGAGATCTCCGAGTACGCGTCCGTCGTGAAGCTCGACTCCAGCATCATCGGTGATGCCGGCATCGGCACGGTCAGCGGAACCGGAAGCTGCTCGATCACGAACTCACGCGGGCCCGCCAACTCCACGGCCGTGCACGGCTGCGGCGACTTTCAGACGTCCAAGAGCCCGAAGTTCAAGTCCGACGACTACCACCTGAAGTCCGGCTCGCCGATGATCGACAAGGGCAACCCCGACAAGCCGGCCGGCGGCGCCAGAGACATCGACGGTGACAAGCGCGCCATCGCGTGCGGGCACGGCAAGGCTCGGCGCGACATCGGCGCCGACGAGTTCCGCTGCTGAGAATCGGCGGGCGCGCCGGCTGATCCGCCTCGCGGGTCGGGCCGTAGTCCCACGTAGCGACTTGCAAGCTCGCGGGACTCTGATCAAGTGCTTTTGCTGATGCTCTTCGCGCTCCTCGCGGGCGCAGGTACGGCGTTGTCGCCGTGCGTTCTTCCCGTGCTCCCGGCGGTGCTCGGGGCGGGCCTAACGGGTGGGCGGCGGCGGCCGCTGGGAATCGTCACCGGGCTCACGCTGTCGTTCACGTTCGCGACGGTCGCCCTCGTCTACGTGATCGACGCCCTCGGCCTCCCGAACGACCTGCTGCGCTGGATCGCGATCGGGACGCTCGCGGTCTTCGGCGTGGTCCTCGTGGTCCCGAAGTTGTCGGATCGCGTCGAGGCGTGGATCTCGAGCGTTACCCCGGCTCCCACGCGCGGGCGCGGCGCTGGCTTCGGCGGGGGCTTCGTGATCGGGCTGAGCCTGGGCTTCGTCTACGCGCCGTGCGCCGGGCCGATCCTCGCCGGGGTGATCACCGTCTCGGCCGCCCAGGACTTCAGCGCGGGGAGGCTGGCCGTCGCCCTCGCCTACGCGGTCGGCTCGGCGGTCGTGCTCTACGTGCTCATGCTGGGCGGGCGGCGGCTCACCGATCGGCTGGCCGACTACCGCGGGCGCGTGCAGGCGGCGATGGGGGTGGTGATGATTCTCGTCGCCTGCCTGATGGCGGCCGACCTGGACACGCGCTTCCAGAACGCCATCGCGAACGATCTGCCCGCTTTCCTCGTCAACCCGACGGAGGACCTCGAGTCGAGTTCGGCCATTTCAAACGAGCTCGCCGGTGTGCGCGGAGGGCATGGCACTGAGGCCGCAGGCGAGGCGCAGGCGGCGGCGGGCGAGAAGCTCCCCGACCTCGGCCCGGCGCCCGAGATCACCGGTACGCAGGAGTGGTTCAACACACCCGGCGGCAAGCCGCTGTCGATCCAGCAGCTGACCCAGAGCGGACACGTCGTGCTCGTCGACTTCTGGACGTACACCTGCATCAACTGCATTCGCACGCTTCCGCACCTGAAGGCGCTCGACGCCGCCTATGGCGACAAGGGCCTCGTGATCATCGGCGTGCACTCGCCCGAGTTCCCGTTCGAGAAGGACGCCGGCAACGTCGTGGCCGCGATCAGGCAGGACGGTCTGCAATACCCCGTCGTCCAGGACAACGACCTGGCCACCTGGAACGCGTTCGGCAACCAGTATTGGCCGGCGGATTACCTGATCGGGGCTGACGGCGAGGTCCGCTACGTCCACTACGGCGAGGGGGCCTATGCCGAGGGTGAGCAGGCCGTGCGCTCGCTGCTCACAGAGGCCGGGCATGGGCGCGTCGGCGGCGTCGGTCAGGTGAAGGCCGAGCGCGCCGACGGCGTCAAGACCCCGGAGACCTACCTCGGCGCGGCCCGCGCTCAGGGATTCGTCGACGGGCCGATCAGTGCGGGGGAGCAGGAGTTCGCGCCGTACGACGCGTCGAGCCTGCCTCCAAACGGGCTCGCCTACGGCGGCCAATGGCGCATCACGGACGAATCGGCGACGGCCGGCAACGACGCCACCCTCAGCCTCAACTTCGAGTCAAAGCGCGTCTTCCTGGTGCTGGGCTCACCCGGACGTGAGCGCCGGGTTCAGGTGTCGCTCGATGGGAAGCCGATCGACCAGGTCGACGCCGGGGACGATGTCCGCAACGGCGCCGTTACCGTCGGCCCGCAGCGCCTCTACCGCCTCGTCGACCTGCCCGAGCCGAGCCGCCACGTCCTCACCCTGCGGTTCCAGCAGGGCGTCAGCGGCTACGCGTTCACGTTCGGCTAGGCGAGCTTGCGCGCCGAGAGCACCAGGTTGTAGAAGAGCTGCGGCGGCAGGCGAGGCTCGAGCACGGAGGTGTCGATTCGCTGGAGCGCGAGGTAGCTGCGGAAGGCGACCCGGCGCCAGCGCATCGGCACCTCCTCCGGTTCGGCGGTCGACTCGACTGTGCGGACGAACCAGCCGTACATGTTCGCGACGAGCTCTTCGCCCCTGAGGCGAACGTCCCCGAGGCCGGCGCCGCTGAGCATCTCGCGCAGGTCGCCGGGGAAGAAGGCATGGACGTCGACCTCTGACTCGAGGTCGTGGTCGTGGTCCGGCTCGGTGCCGTTGGCGGCGGCGCCGGCGGCGAGCGCGCGGCGCCACAGCGGCGCGACCATCAGGCCGAGGCGCTTGGGCGCGGAGGCGAGCAGGTCGCCGTAGGCCGAGGGCTCGCCACAGAAGGCGACCGCGCCACCCGGGCGCAACACCCGCCGGAACTCGCGGAAGGCCTGGCCGAGGTCGGGGATGTGATGAAGGACCGCGTGGCCGAAGACCAGGTCGAAGCTCTCGTCCTCGAATGGGAGCCGCTCTGCCTCGCTCGGGACCGTCGTCACCTCCAGCCCAAGGTCCGAGGCGCTGGCCGCGAGCGTCTGGAGCA
>JBKPNZ010000007.1:0-13378 GCA_046732895.1 Actinomycetota bacterium | reverse complement strand
GGGATCGTCAACGTCACCGACGACTCCTTCTTCGAGGGCGCCCGCAGCGGGACCCCTGAGCAGGCGGTCGCGGACGGCATGGAGCTCGTCGAGGCCGGGTTCGACCTCCTCGACGTGGGCGCCGTCGCGGCCCGCAGCGGCCCTCCGGTCCCGCCGGCTGAGGAGCGAGCCCGTCTGGTGCCGGCGATCGAGCGGCTTACCGCCGAGGGCGGAGTGCCGGTGCTCGCCGACACGTTCTCGGCCGAGGTGGGTGCGGCGACCATTGCGGCGGGCGCGGTGGGCATCAACGACATCTCCGGCGGGGCCGACACGGAGCTCCTCGATGCCGTCGCTGCAAGCGGAGCCGGCTATGTGCTCATGCACATCGAGGGACCACCGCGCACCGACCGTGGAGCTCCGCGCTACGAGGACCCGGTCGAACACCTCAAGGCCTGGTTCGAGGAGCGGATGGAGGCGATCGCCGCCCGCGGCATCGCCCCCGAGCAGATCGCGCTGGATCCCGGCCTCGATTTCGACCTCTCGGTTGCAGATGACCTCGAAATCCTGCGTCGCCTAGGCGAGCTGCGGGAGCTCGGCCGCCCGCTCTTCGTCGCCCTCTCCCGCAAGGACTTCCTCGGCGCGGTGCTCGCCGGGTCGTGGGAGGAGCGCCTCCCCGCCGCCAACAGGGAGTGGGCGACGGCTGCCGCCGCGACGCTCGCCGTGACGGAGGGCGCCGACGTCCTGCGCCTGCACGACCGGAGCGCTCTCGATGCGATGCGCGTGGCCGGCGCCATCAGCACTGCCCAGCCGGTGGACGCCCATGGCTAGCGGGGCCGCCCTACCGGCCTCGCTCGAGGCCCTCGACGCAGCGTGGAGCTCTGTGATCGAGCCGGGACGCGAGGACGAGCGGCTCGTGGCGGCGAGTGCCCACAAGCCGCGCCCGGCGGAGCCGGTGCCGTTTCCCGGAAACCTTCCCCCGCAGCTTCGCGACAGCCTGGCGCGAGCCGGGATCGAAGAGCTCTACTCCCACCAGGCCCAGGCGCTCGCAGCCGCTGCGGCCGGCAACGTGATCGTCACGAGCGGCACGGCGTCGGGCAAGTCGCTCTCCTTCAACCTTCCGGTGCTAAGCGCCATCGCCGCCGACGAGCGCCAGCGCGCGCTCTACCTCTACCCGACCAAGGCGCTCGCGCAGGATCAGGCGCGCAAGCTCGGCGAGCTGCGGATGCCCGCGCTCCGGCACGCGATCTACGACGGCGACACGCCGCGCGAGGACCGGCCCCAGGTTCGGCGGCGGTCGAACCTCGTCCTCACGAACCCCGACATGCTGAACATCGGGGTCCTGCCGCATCACAAGCAGTGGGGCGACTTCATCGCCAATCTCGGCTGGGTCGTCGTCGACGAGGCGCACACCTACCGAGGGGTCTTCGGGTCGCACGTCGCCAACGTGCTGCGGCGGCTGCGTCGCGTCGCCAGCCTGTACGGCGCCGAGCCCCGCTTCGCGCTTGCCTCGGCGACGATCGCGAACCCCGTCGAGCTCGCAGAGCGCCTGGTCGGGGAGCCATTCGAGCTCGTCGACTCGGATGGAGCGCCGCGAGCGGGCAGGCGGATCGCGATCTGGAACCCGCCCATCATCGACGAGGCATCGATGACGCGTCGATCGGTCCTCTCGGAGACGGCCGAGCTCCTCGCCGACCTGGTGCAGGCGGGCCTACGCACCATCTGCTTCCTGCGCAGCCGGCGCGGGGTCGAGCTGATCCTGCGGTTCACCAAGATGCGCTTGGAGAGTCTCGGCGCTTCGCACCTCGCCGACAGGATCGCTCCCTACCGCGCCGGGTACACGCCGCAACAGCGGCGCGACATCGAGGCCCGCCTCGCACGCGGGGAGCTGCTCGCCGTGGTCGCGACCGATGCGCTCGAGCTCGGCATCGACATCGGCGAGCTGGACGCAGCGATCTGCGCAACCTTCCCGGGAACCGTCGCCAGCCTGCGCCAGATGTGGGGCCGGGCCGGACGCCGCAGCGAGGGCCTCGCCCTCTACGTCGCCGGCGACGATGCGCTCGACCAGTTCTTCTGCCGCCATCCGCAGGAGTTCCTGGAGCGCCCGGTCGAGGCGGCCATCCTCGACCACGAAAACGAGCGGATCCAGCTCGCCCACACCCACGCCGCGGCGTATGAGCTGCCACTCGGAGGGCCGGCAGACGACGACCGGGTCCTCGGTCCCCGCTGGCGCGAACGCGCCGAGGCCCTGGTCAAGCGGGGACGGCTGCGCCGTGCACGCGACGGCCGCTACCTGCCCCGAGGCCCGGGATTTCCCGCCGGTGAGATCTCGCTGCGGTCGGCGTCGCTCGACTCCGTCGCCGTCGTCGACTCAACCTCCGGGGAGCTCCTGGGAGCCGTCGAGGCCGAGCGCGCCTTCACCACGATCCACCCCGGCGCCGTCTACCTCCACCTGGGCCGCTCCTACGAGGTGCGGGAGCTCGACCTCGAGTCGAGCCGGGCCATCGTCGAGCCGTTCGACGGCGACTGGTACACGCAGCCGAAGAAGGAGACCATGGTCTTCATCGAGGAGATCGGGGAGCGGCGGGAGATCGGAGCGGGCGCCTCCACCGTGGAGCTCAACTTCGGCGAGGTGTCCGTGACCGAGCAGGTCCTCGCGTACCAGCGCAAGCGCCTCGACGACCACTCGGTGATCGACCTCGTCGCCCTGGAGCTTCCCGAGACGAACTTCCCCACGCAGGCCCTCTGGTACGTCCTCCCGGACGAGCTCGCCGGCCCCGCGGCGCTCCCGCCCGAGGTCCAGCTCGGCGCACTCCATGCCAGCGAGCACTCCCAGATCGCCGTGCTGCCGCTGCTCGCGATGTGCGACCGGTGGGACATCGGCGGGCTCTCGACCAACGTCCACTTCCAGACCGGCCGGCCGACGATCTTCATCTACGACGGCCACCCGGGCGGCGTCGGCATCTCGCGTCGTGGGTTCGACGTGTTCGACCGCCTCGTCGGGGACGCGGCTCGCCTCGTCGGAGAGTGCCCGTGCGCCGACGGATGCCCGTCGTGCGTTCAGAGCCCGAAGTGCGGCAACCTGAACGAGCCGCTGCACAAGGCGGGAGCGCTGGAGCTGATGGACGGGATCATCAACGTGATCGCCGCGCAGGCTCGCTAGCCCGTACCGATCAGTTCAGCTTCTTTGCGCAGACCGCCATCACGGTCATGGAGATCGGGCTGCCCGTCTGGTTGTCGTCGTAGGCGGTCCAGCTGGCGGTCGAATGGTTCGGGTAGGTGGAGTTGATCGCGATGTCGTTCGTCCCCCCGCCGTTCGACGTTCCGCCCCCGACCACGAAGCGGTGTGCGGGGCAGGCGGGAGTACGCGAAAGCTGCGAGTTGCCCGGCACCATCGTTGTCAACTGCGACACCTCCAGGCCGAATTTGACGCAGATCGCGTAGCCGGTCAGGGGCAGCGCCTGGTTGGCGGAGTTGTCGATGAAGAAGGTCCACCCCTCGGGAACCGGCCAGCCGCTGTTCTCCGCGAGCGCCTTGCGCCCCTGGTCCCCGCCGCCAACGGCGCTCGTCCCGGACGGGCAGTCGATCGTGAAGTTCGTCTGGTCAAGCGAGTCGGCGGCGAGCTTCTTGGTGACGTACCTCACCTTCCGGTCGACGCAGACGGCGAACACCGTGATTCTGAAGTCGCCGTTGCTCTGCGCGCCGATCGCCCAGCCGTCGTCTGGGCGCTTGTCGTCATCGGTGCCATCGATCGGGTGACTGTGATGAAGGCGGATGTGGCCAAAGAGCGCGTCGTTCGACTCGCCGCCGCTGACCACGTGCGTGCCCTTCGGGCAATTGACCTTGGCCTTCGCGTAGCCGGCGCCGGGGTGGACGGTCTTGCCCGCATAGGCGACGCCGCCCGCATGCTGGACGCCCCCCTGCGCACCCTGCGCGGCGGCGAGGGCCCCGACGGCGACGATCACGAAAAGACCGCCTCCCCGGAACCACCTAACCACGGCCGAATTCCTATGCGACTCGCACACGGTCCGCCGCCGCGAGCGCCTCGTCGTCGAAGAGGTGGCACCTCACCTTGGCCCCGCCCTCGTCGACCTCGCGCGGGACGATCCCCTCGCGGAAGCGGATCCGCACGCCGTCTGACTCGACCGCCGTATCCGCAACGCCCTTCCAGAATGGGTCGTCGGGGGCGTCGCGGCGCATGCCGTCGAGGACCTGCATCGCGTCGGTCCCGCTGTGCCCCTCGGCAGCCGGCAGCACGCACTCGAGTGCCGGCGCATTCAGGACGTCAAGATCTCCGATCAGGGCCCGCTCGCGCTCGAACTCCTCCTCCGGCATCTGCGTCCAGCGCGCCTCCAGGAGGGTGCGCAGGTCGCGGCTCTCCCAGCCGCACACCTCGAATGCCCGCGGGCAGCGGGGGTGGAACGAGCAGCCGAGCGGCGGGGTGACCGCGTCCGGAACCTCGCCGCGTGGCAGGTCGCGAGGCACCGTCCGGGTTGGATCGGGCTCCGGGATCGCCTTCAGCAGCGAGACGGTGTAGGGGTGTTTCGGGTTGTCGTAGATCTCGGCCGCCGCCCCGATCTCGACGATCCGCCCCAGGTACATGATCGCGATCCGGTCGCAGAAGTACTTGGCGGTCGCGAGGTCGTGCGTGATGTAGAGGTAGGTGAGGTCGAACTCGCGCTTCAGGTCGAGCATGAGCTCGAGGATCTTCGCCCGCACGCTCATGTCCAGCATCGACACGGGCTCGTCGGCGATCAGGACGTCGGGGTTGAGGATGATCGCCCGCGCCAGGACGGCGCGCTGCTTCTGGCCACCGGAGAGGTCGGTCGGGTACTTGTCGAGGAACTGGTCGGCAGGGGCCAGCCCGACCCGCTCGATCGCGGCGGCGGCGCGGCGGCGAAGCTCTTCGCGATCCCTGGTGATGCCGTGGAAGCGGAGCGGATCGGCGACCGAGACGCCGATGGTCATCGCGGGATTGAGCGATGCGTGCGGATCCTGGAAGACGATCTGAAGCCGCTGTCGCAGTGGCCGCAGCTCACTCTCGCGGAGGCCGGCGATCTCCTCGCCCTCGAACATGATCGAGCCGTCTGCGGCGTCCACCAGCCCCAGCAGGGTCCGTCCGAGGGTCGTCTTCCCGGAGCCCGATTCACCGACCACGCCGAGAACCTCACCCTTTTGCAAGGCGAAGGACACGCCGTCGACCGCCTTGACCGAGCCCGCCTCGTGACCGCGAAGCCTGTCCGCGAACGAGCCACGAAGCGAATAGGTCGTACGGAGGTCCTGCACCTGGAGCAGGGGCTCGGAGCTGCCGGCCATCACGCCTCCTCCGCCACTGCGATCTCCTCACGCTCCAGGGGCGCCGTTGCACCCTCGGGGATCTCTGCCTCGGGGCCATGCAGCCAGCACAGCACGCGCTGGCCCGTCTCAAGCGTGACCTCGCGGGGGTCCTTGGCGGCGCAGACCTGCATCGCGTTTGGACAGCGCGGGTGGAACCGGCATGCCGGAGGTGGGTGGATCAGGTTGGGAGGGGCCCCGGGGATGTAGTGAAGGCCGGTCGTCCGCAGCGAGATGGTCGAGCGCAGGAGCTCGCGCGTGTACGGATGGGCCGGCTCGCTGAAGACGCGCCGAGCGTCGCCTTCCTCGACGATCTTCCCGGCGTACATCACCGCCACGCGATCACACGCCTCGGCGACGATGCCGAGGTTGTGCGTGATGAGCAGCAGCGCCGTATCGAAGTTTCGGCGCAGGTCGGCGAGGATGCCGAGGATCTGGGCCTCGACGATCACGTCGAGCGCGGTCGTCGGCTCGTCTGCGACGACGACCTTGGGCTCCAGCACGAGGGCGAGGGCGATCATGATCCGCTGGCGCATCCCGCCCGAGAACTCGTGGGGGTACTGCTTGAAGCGGGTCGGGGGGATCCCCATGCCCGCAAGCGCCTCGAGCGCCCGGCGGCGCATCTCGTCCTTGTCGAGGTCGGGCTGGTGCATGCGCAGGGCCTCGAGGAAGTGGTCCTCGATCGTGTGCAGCGGATCGAGGCGGGTCATCGGCTCCTGGAAGATCAGCCCTAGCTCGGGCCCCCGCATCTGCCGCATCTCCTTCGCGGGTACCGCGAGCAGGTCAATGTCGCGGAAGCGCACCTCGCCTGCCGTTGCGGCGCTCTCCGGGAGCAGGCCGAGCATCCCCCGGCCGAGGGTCGACTTGCCGCACCCCGACTCGCCGACGAGGCCGAGCGTCTCGCCGGGGCGCAGATCGAGCGAGATCCCGTCGACCGCTCTCACGGGGTCGCCGGGCGTCCCGTACCACACGCGCAGATCGCGAACGGTGAGGATCGGGTCCCGGGTCCCGGGCTCCGAGTCGAGCCGGGGTACCGCGGTCACGTGGGCTCTCCCTCCGCCTCGGGAATCTCGGGCTTGCGCAGCCGCCGGTGGCGGATCAGGGGATTGAGGATGTCGTTGAGCCCCTCGCCGACCAGCGTGAACCCGGTCACCAGCAGCACGATCGCGAGGCCTGGCCACAGGCCGGTCCACCAGATCCCGGCCCCGGCGTCGTCGATGGCTCGCTGCAGGTCGTATCCCCACTCCGCCGCATCGGTCGGCTGGATGCCGTAGCCGAGGAAGCCAAGCGCGGCAAGGGTGAGAATCGCATCAGCGGCGTTCAGCGTGGCAAGCGCCGGGACGCTCTGGATCACGTTGTTCAGCACGTAGCGCCGGATGATCGTCCCGCGCGGCGCTCCAAGGGCCCGGGCCGCCTCGACGTAGTTCTCCTCCCGCACGCTGATCACGTGGTTGCGGATCACGCGGAAGTACTGCGGGATGTAGACGATGGTGATCGCCACCGCCGCCGTGATCACGCCCTGGCCCAGCTTGTCGGAGAGCAGGAAGGCGATCACGATCGCCAGCAGCAGGTACGGGAAGGCGAAGAGAGCGTCCATGATCAGGACGAGGCCACGGTCGAGGCGTCCGCCGACGTACCCGGAGATCAGGCCGAGCGGAACACCGATCAGGAGCGAGAAGACGACCGCGAGCACGACCACCTCGATCGCGGTCCGCGAGCCCCAGATCACTCGCGAGAGCACATCGGTGGACTGGACGGTCGTGCCGAAGAGGTGGGTCGAGTCGGGGTGGCCCTGCTTCGGGAAGTGAGTCGCGCCGGAGGTCACCTGATCGAACCCGTACGGCGCGATCAATGGTGCGAAGACCGCGAGGATGAAGAAGAAGACGACGATCACCAGGCCGCTCCAGAAGATCCAGCGCGGCACGCCGCGAGCTTCGCCGAGGGGTCGGAGGACGCGTGGAAGGCGCATCTAGTACCGCACCCTCGGATCGATGAACGCCGTCACGATGTCAATCAGCACGGAGATGATCACCACGGCGAGCGCGAAGATCGTGATGATGCCCTGCACCGCGATGTAGTCGCGGTTGTTCAGGTAGCGCACGAGCTCCGAGCCGATCCCGGGCCAGTTAAAGGTCTCCTCGGTGAGGACCGCGCCGCCCAGGAGGATCGCGAACTGCAGACCCGCCACGGTTACGACCGGCACCATGGCGTTACGGAAGGCGTGATGGATGACGACGCGGCGCTCGTTGACGCCCCGTGCTCTGGCAGCCTCGACGTAGTCGCCTTTCATCGTCTGCAGCAGGTTCACCCGGACCAGGCGAATCAGCACGCCGCTGATGACGAGTCCGAGGGTCACGGCCGGGAGCACCAGATGCTGGAGCACGTCCCAGAAGGCCGACCAGTTTCCCGTGATCAGCGAGTCGATCAAATAGAAGTGCGTGACCTTGTTGAGCTCGAAGTCGACGATCGGACTGGCCCGTCCTGAGGTTGGCCAGCCGAACTTCGCGAAGAGCAGCTGGAACAGGAACCCCAGGAAGAACACCGGAGCCGCATAGATGACGATGCCGAATAATCGGCCGCCAATGTCCATCGGCGAGTCGCGAAAGCGCCCCGACAGGAGCCCGATGCTGATCCCAACGACCAGCGTCACCATGAATGCGGCGACGGTGAGCTCGACCGTCGCGGTGCCGTTTTCGACGAGGATCGAGCTGACCGAGCGGTTGTCGGTCACGGAAGTCCCGAGGTCGAGCGTCACTGCCTGGCCCAGGTATTCGCCGTACTGCTCGAGGATCGGCTTGTCGTAGCCCGCTCGCTCCTTGCGCTGTTCGAGCTCCTTCGCGGGGAGCCTCGCACCCAGCGCCGCCGTGATCGGGTCGCCCGGAGCGACCCGCATCAAGAAGAAGACGAGGCTCAGAAGGATGAGAACGGTCGGGATCGCAAGGGCGATCCGCGTCAGGATGTAGGTCCGAAGGTGGGTGCTCGAGTGATCCACTCACCCCTCCATGGGTCGGCGCCGCCCCGGGTCGCGATCGCCCCGGCGACGTGACCCGCCCGCCGTGCGCTTGTCCCTTCGGAGTCGCGTCACAGGCGGACGGGTCTCGCTGTGCCTAGTCCTTTGAGATGAGCCAGTAGCGGAAGATGAAGGACGGGTCGAAGGTCTCCTCGACTCCGTGGACCCCATCACGCACTGCGGCCACTTGGTCGGCCTGCCAGATCGGGATCGTCGGCACGTCCTCGGCACCGATCTTCTGGATCGTGTCGAACGCCGTCTGACGGACGGAATCGTCATCCGATCCCTTCTCGGTCGCCAGCGCCTTGTTCATCTGAGGATTGTCGTAGTGGATGTTCAGAAAGCTGTCCGGCGCGTAGAACGACGCGGTGTAGTCGTCCGCATCCGGATAGTCCGGGAACCATCCGAGCTGGTAGGTCGGGTACTTGTCGGTGAATGCCGACGTCGAGTACTGGTTCCACTCGGTGGACTTCAGGGTCACGTCGAAGAGCCCTGAGTCATCGAGCTGGCGCTTGATCTCGGCGTACTCGTCACCCGACGCCGTGCCGTAGTGGGTCGGCGTCCACCAGACCTCGAGCGGCACCGGCGTCTTCACCCCGGCGTCCTCGAGCGTCTGCTTGGCAGCGTCGACGTCTGCCGTCTCGCCGTACTCGTCGGCGAAGGCGTCGGTGTGGAACTTGAGGCCCTCAGGAACCATCGAGTACAGCGGCTTGACGGTGCCGTTGTAGACGTTGTCGGAGATCGCCTGCCGGTCGATCACCTGGGCCGCTGCCTGCCGGATCGCGAGCTTCTGCTCGTCGGTATCGCCGGGCTGGAGCTTCGTGTTGAAGACCAGGTAGCGGATCTCGGTCCCGTTCCCCGAGACGACGCTGAGGCCATCCGCATCCTGGAGCGACTCGATGTCGGTCGGGCTCAGGCTCCGGTAGGCGATGTCGACGTCACCGGCCTCGACGTCGAGCTTCAGCGCCGACGCCTTGTCGTAGTACTTGTTGATGACGGTGTCGTTCTTGGCCGGGTCCGTGCCCTGGTAGCTGTCGTTCTTCTCCAGGACGGTCTGCTGCCCGGGCTCGTACTCGGCGAGCGTGTAACGCCCGGAGCCGATCACCTTGTCCGACGGCTGCAGCTTGTCGGCCGGGTAGACGTCGGAGGGGACGATCGCGAACGAGCCGGTCGTGAGAACGAGCGGCCAGGTCGCGTCCGGCTCCTTGAGATGGAAGACGACCGTCTTGTCGTCGGGCGCGTCGATCGACTTCATGTTCGCGAGCAGCGAGGAGGCGCCGTTCGGGTCGGCGATCTTGACGTTGCGCTCGAACGAGAAGACGACGTCCTCGGCGGTCAGCGGGGAGCCGTCCGAGAACTCGAGTCCGTCGCGCATCGTGCACTCGAACACCGTGTTCTTGGAGTCGGTGAAGTCGCACTTCTCCGCGGCCTCCGGCTCGGCCTCGTTGCCGCCCGGAGGAACGGTCAGGAGGTTCTGGTAGATCGCGTAGATCCCGTCGTACGACGGCAGGTCATAAGCGCCCGCCGGGTCGTACGAGATCGGCTGGTCCGTGGTGCCACGAATGATCGTGCCACCGGTGCTGCTGCTGTCACTTCCGCAGCCGGCGACGACCACCGCCACCAAGACCGCCAGCAGCCCGGCGATCCCAATCCCTCGAATACGACTCATCAGCACCTCCCCGTGCTGTCAGCCCGGCGGCGCCGACACCCTGCGCCCGCCCGGAGTCCTCTCTCCTGATCCCTTGGTGCCGCCAACCAGCCTATCCCAACGATGGACCCTGCGGGCTGAGGCCGAGGTGGACGGCGAGCGCCGCCCGGGGTAGGGTGGGCGGCGTCTCCGGGGAGGAAGGCAAATGACGATCAAGCGCAGGCTCGTGCCGGCCGCCGTCGCGGCGCTCATTCTCGGCGTCCCGGCGCTGTCGCTGGGCGGCGGAGCGCACACGACCCTGACCAGTCGCGGCCCTGACGGTCCCGCCCTGGGGGTTTCGACCTACTGGCGCTCGATCTCCGGTGACGGCAGCCGGGTGGTCTTCACGAGCGACGACGACGGCCTGCCCGGGGCCGACGGCACGAAGGACGTGTTCCTGCGTGATGTGAAGAAGGGGAAGACGAAGCTGATCAGCCGCTCGAGCTCCGGCGAGCCCGTGAACGCGAACGCCGGAGACGATCCTGCGATCTCCGCCAACGGGCGGTTCGTCGCGTTCACCACGGGCGCCGACAACCTGCCAGGCGGCGTAGGAGGGGTCTATGTGCGCGACGCCCGCAAGAAGACCACCCGGCTGGTGAGCGTGACCACGGCGGGGGATCCGGCCGACGAGGACGCGGGCCGTCCCGTGCTGTCCGCCAACGGGCGCCTCGTCTCGTTCGAGCTCGACGACGACGACTTCCCGGGCGCCGACGGGACCGTCGACGCGTACGTCCACGACCGCAAGACCGGGACCACCGAGCTCATGAGCAAGTCAAGCGATGGCACTCCGGTCGACACCAATACGTCCGTCTATCCGACGATCTCCGGCGATGGGCGCTTCGTGGCGTTCAGGTCGGACTCCGACGTCCTGCCGGGCGCAACCGGCACGGCCGATCTCTATCTGCGCGACCGGAAGAAGGATCAGACCACGCTCGTCTCGCGGACGCCCGGCGGTGACCCGGCCGGCGGCGGCCTCGCGAATGCCGGGTCCGTCTCCTTCGACGGGAGATTCGTCGCGTTCGAGTCGAGCGCCTCCAGCCTCGACCCGGATCCAGTCGGCGGCAGCGCCTTCGTGCGCGACCGGAAGCGGCACAAGACGATCCTCGTCAGCCGGCAGCCCGGCGGGGACGCGGCGATCGGGTACACGACCTCGATCTCCGGCGGCGGCCGCTACATCGCGTACGAGTCGGAGGACGACGATCTGCCCGGAACGGACGGTGCGACCGACGTCTACCGCTACGACCGCAAGACGAAGCAGACGACCCTCGTCAGCCGCGCAAGCAACGGCGACCCGGGCGCCGACGAAAGCTTCTACCCGTCGATCTCCGGCAACGGCTCGTTCGTGTCCTTCAACTCGCGGGCCGACAACCTCAGCGGCAACGACGACAACGCCTACGCGAACAGCTTCCTTCGCGGTCCCCTGCCGTAAAGGCTCGCTAGCCTTCGGCGCCGCGGGCGAGGTAGCTCAGTTGGTAGAGCACACGACTGAAAATCGTGGTGTCGGCAGTTCGATTCTGCCCCTCGCCATCGCATAGGCAAGCGGGACGCGCTTCCCTCTCAGCCGCCGGCCTCAGCTTTCTCGGCGAAGGTCGCTGACGCGGGGGCGACCGGGGCCGTCGCCGAGATCTCGACCTCTCCCACTCCCTCGGGGCGTCCGCGCCTGACCCACATGAGGTAGAGGTAACCCGCGACCAATCCCGACGCCCCGAGCGCGAGGGCCCCATCGATCCGCAGGACGTTCAGGGCCAGAACGAAGATCACGAGCGCCACACCAAGGAGATTGATCGTCAGCCACCACCATCGGTGATCACGCCAGGAGAGGCGGGCACAGCCAAGTAAGGCGGCGAGAAAGCCAGCAAAGACGGACACCGCGTAGAACTGGACGATCTCCTGGTCGCGCCCGGCGGCGATTGCAATCAGCGCCGCCGAAGCCGCGAGCACCACAGCGATTCCCCACGGCGGCGTATGGAAGCGATTCGTCCGCGCGAACCGCCCCGGGACCAGTCCGCCCTCGACGCCGCTCGGTCCTACGAGCGCCAGCGCCCTCAATAACCCCGAGGCGGCAAGGTACGAAGAGGCTGCGGCGGCGAGCAAAAGCAACGCGCTCGCCGCCTGGAAGGCCGCGAACAGCCCACCGTCACCCACGGCCGCCCGGGTCACCTCCGCCAGCAGCGTCGAGTCACTCGGCGGCAAACCGACGTCGAGCGTCACCGCTAGGATCGCGATCGCGATCGTCAGCGTCCCGACTATCCCTACCGTGAGCCAGATCGTCCAGTGCCCGAACCGGCGGCGGTCATGGCGCTCGAGGTCACCCAGCTGAGCAATTGCGTCCGAAGGCGCCTCGATCCCGGTGGCGAGCGCCATTGCCAGCGGCATCGCCAGGAGCACGGGGATCAATGAAGCGTCGGCGATGAGCGGCGCACCCTCACCTGCGCGGGACTCTGCTCCTGCTCCTCCGATCGATCCCGAGGCGATTACCACTGCGGCCAGCGCCAGGAACGAAAGCGTGGCCAGCGCGAAGGCGAGCCGACCGAGGTGACCAAGCGAGATGCCCGCCGCGACCAACGCAGTCAGGCCGAGGGCCAGAGCGACACGCGATGAGGCGAGCCCGGGGACATAGGCGATGATCGCCGAGGCACCAGCAGCGCAGCTGATCGCGACCGTAATCGTGAAGTCGGCCAACAGCGCGCCGAGCGGGATGAAGGCCCAGCCGTCACCGTAGGCTGAGGCCACGCTGCGAGCCCCGCCGCCGCCCTCAGGGAACCGATCGATCAACTGGTGGTAGGTCGCGGCGATGATCGCCACCGTGGTCACCACCAGGGCCATCGTCGGAAGGAGGTCGATCAGGTGGCCGTCGAGATGTTCGAGTGCGGCCTGGATCGCGTAGGCGACTGACGAAACCGGATCGGCCATCACCGTAAAGGCGAAGGCGACGAAGAGAGCAAGTTTGCCTGACACCGGGATCCCCTTGCGGTCGACGAAGAGATCGCCGACCAGTCTTCCCGGCACACCTTTGGTCAGGTTATCCGCTTCAAGACGTTTCGTCTCGCCAGGCGCGGTTCCCGACCGGCTTTAGCTCTCGCGTCGAGGCGCCGATACGTAGTTTGTCCCCACCCGCACGATGCGCTCGGTGAACGGCTCTATGCGATCGCTGAAAAAGTTGGAGGAAGAGCACCAGTGAGGCGCCGCAAGCGCGAGCAGCCGTGCGCCGTCTGCGGTGGTTGGGGGCATCGAGGCATCAGTGTCGGCCCCTGCTCACATTGCCAAGGTTCGGGTCTAGAACCACCCAAGAGGCGATGGCGGCCCGCGTTCCGCACGCGGAACACGAAGCCCCCGAGGACGCTGCCTGAGACGGCACCCGCTGGTCGCGC
>JBKPNZ010000006.1:0-54462 GCA_046732895.1 Actinomycetota bacterium | reverse complement strand
GGCCCGAACAGCGCCAGAGCCTGGTCCACCAGGTGCGCCCCGAGGTCGAGCAGCACCCCGCCGCCCTCTCCGGGCGTTGTCGTCTCACGCCAGGCCTCGAGGCGAAGCTCGGGCCGCCAGCGCTCGAAGCGCGACTCGTAGCGGATCACCTCCCCGAGCGAGCCCTCGCGCAGTAGGCGCCGCAGAGTCAGCTGCTCCGAGTCCCAGCGCCGATTGTGAAAGACGGTAAGCGGAACCTGGGCTCGCTCGGCGTGCTCGATCAGCCTCGCTGCCGCCGCGCTCGTCGGGGCCAGGGGCTTGTCGACGACGGTCGCAAGGCCACAGTCGATCGCCCGCGATGCGAGCTCGACGTGGGAGTCGTTCGGGCTCGCGATGACGACGAAGTCGTAGTCGTCCGCACGCTCCCAGATCGTGTCGGGATGGGGCTCGATCAATGCACCCGGATGCTCGCGGCCGGCTAGGGCGGCGCGTTGGGGGTTGCCGGTGGTGACTGTCGCCAGCGCGAGCCCGGGCGTCGCGGCGATGAGCGGCGCGTGGAAGAGCGAGCCGGCGAGCCCGAACCCGATCAGGGCGCCGCGCAGATCCCTCCGGGCCGCCGGGCTCAGCGTGCCGACTCGCGCCGCAACCGCGTGATCGAGTCGATCGTCACCGCCGCCAGGAGCACCGCGCCCGTGATCATGAACTTGACGTCGGAATCAAGCGCCAGCAGGTCCATCCCGTTCGAGATCGATCCGATCACGACCGCGCCGAGCAACGCCGACCACACGAACCCGCGCCCGCCGAAGAGACTCGTCCCTGCGATGACGGGGCCGGCGATCGCGAGGAGCAGGACGTCGCCGCCCCCCGACTGCTGATTGACGGCGAGCAGGCGCGAGGCGGCCAGGATCCCGCCGAAGGCTGCGAGCGTGGATGCGAGCATGAACACGGTGACCCTGACTCGGTTGATGCGGATGCCCGCGCGGCGCGCGGCCTCCGGGTTGCCGCCCACGGCGAAGATGTGGCGCCCGTAGCGAGTGCGCTCCGTGAGGAACGTGAACGCGACGCACAAGACGATGACGATCACTACGGCGAGCGGGACGCCGCGATCCTCGTTAAGGATGGCGACACTCGCCACGATCGCGGCCGCAACCAGGACGAGGCTGGCAATCGTGCCGCCAAGCGGCTGCAATTCCAGTCCGGCCGCGACCCTCCGGCGGCGTGCGAGCAGCCGCGTCGCAGCGTATGCGGCGATCGCGGCGATGCCGATTGCCCAGCCGATCGCGGGGTCGAAGAAGGTGGTGGTGAGGTCGGTGATCGTGCTCGGGGGCAGGTTCACCGATCCCGTGTCGCCGAGCACCCACAGGAGCGCCCCCTGCCAGCCAAGGAGTCCCGCGAGGGTGACCACGAACGACGGGATTCCGAACGCGGTCACCATGAAGCCGTTGAACGTCCCGATCAGGGCGCCGACGGCTAGGCCGGCGAGGATGGCGAGGACCGGGTTCCAGCCGTGCTGGACGCTCAGGACCGCCATGACCCCGGCGGCGAGCCCGCTCACCGCTCCGACCGACAGGTCGATCTCGCCCAGGAGGAGCACGAGAACCACGCCGATCGAGATCGTCGCGGTCGCGGCGATCTGCAGCGTGAGGTTCGAGAGGTTGATGGCCGAGAGGAAGCGGTCGTTCGCGATCTGGAAGATCGTCCAGATCACCGCGATCCCGAGCAGGACGCGCACCGAGCTGAGCTCTCCTCGGCCGAGTCGCCGCAGGGAAGCGCCGAGCGAGAACGGCGTCCCCTTTTCCTCGGGTTCTACTGGTGCCTCGACGGTGCTCATAAGGGTGCCTCCTCGGTCGGGCGCTCGGAACCGAACTCGGCGCCCGTGATCGCGCCCACGATCTCCTCCTGGCTTGACTTGCCGATCTCGAAGGCGCCGGCGAGTCGCCCCAGGCGAAGTACCACAGCCCGGTCGGCGACCTGGAAGACGTCGGCGAGGTTGTGCGAGATCACGATCACGCCGAGTCCACGCTCCTTCAGCCGCTTGATCAGCTCGAGGATGTGGCGGGTCTGGACGACGCCGAGAGCGGCCGTCGGCTCGTCCAGCAGAACCACCTTCGGCTCGCCCAGGAGCGAGCGGGCGATCGCGATCGCTTGGCGCTGACCGCCGGACAGGCGCTCGACGTCGATCCGCACGCTGCGAATCGTCGTCACGCCGAGCGAGTCGAGGAGCTCACTTGCCTTCTGCTCCATCGCGGTCTCGTCCAGGACGCCCGGACCGCCGTCGGAGACTTCCTGGCCGAGGTAGAGGTTCGCCACCACGTCGAGGTTCTCGCACAGCGCGAGGTCCTGGTAGACGGTCGCGATTCCCAATCCCGTTGCTTCCTGCGGGGTTCTGAGCGTCACTGGTGCCCCGTCGAAATACGCTTCGCCGCGGTCCGCCGGCTGGACGCCGGCGATCGCCTTGACGAGGGTCGACTTTCCGGCGCCGTTGTCGCCGACGAGGCCGATGACCTCGCCCGGGTGGAGCTCCAGGTCGACGTCCTTGAGGGCGTCGACCGCGCCGAAGCTCTTCGAGTAGCCCTTCAGCGCGAGGAGAGGCTGACCGTCAGGTCCGCTTGAACCAGGCTCGACTGTGCTCTGGGTTTCAGCCATTCACCTCTCCTCGCGCCTCCGGTACCCGCCAACCGCGTTACTGAATACCAGCGTCCTGGCACGCCTGCTCGTACTGCTTCGTGCAGACGTCCTTGGCGGTCCAGTATCCGTCCGCGATCACGGTGTCCTTGACGTTGTCCTTGAACACCGGGATCGTCTTGTTGATCGCCGTCGGCACTTCCTCGGTGCCGTTGTCCTCCTTGCCGTTGACGATGCCGCTGGGCACGTCATCACCGTTCGCGACGGCCACTGCGAGCTCGGCAGCGTCGTCAGCGAGCGGCTTGATCGGCTTGTAGACGGTCATGTACTGCTCGCCGGCGAGGATCCGCTGAATTGCGGCGAGCTCGGCGTCCTGGCCCGTGACGGGGACGTCCTGCGGGTCGATGCCGGCCCCCTTCAGGGCGGCGATGGCGCCGCCGGCCGTTCCGTCATTGGCGGCGTACACGCCATTGAACCCATCCTTGCCGACGGCCGTGATCGCCTGCTCCATCTCGCGCTGGGCATTCTCGGGCAGCCAATCGGGCGTGTCGTACTCCTGTGCGACGTCGATCCCCTTGTCCGAGAAGACCTTCGACGCGCCCTCCTTGAACAACTTGGCGTTGTTGTCCTTGGGGTCGCCGTTGATCTGAACGATCGGCCCCTTCGGGCTCCCGTCCTCGGCGAGCTTCTTCGCGAGGGCCTCACCCTGCTGGGTGCCGACCTCGCTCGAATTGAACTCGACGTAGTAGTCGAGGTCCGCGTTCAGGATCAGGCGGTCGTAGCTGATCACCGGGATGTCGGCCTGCTTGGCGCGGGTCACGAGGCCCGCCGCCGACGTCGAGTCGACCGGGTCGAGCACGATGACGTCAACGCCCTCGGTCACTGCGGCCTCGACCTGCTGCTGCTGCTTGGCCGGATCCTGGTCCGCGTTCTGGTAGAGGATGTCGCAGTCGGGACACAGCTCCTGAACCTTCTGCTCGAAAAGCGGCTTGTCCTGCGTCTCATAGCGAGCCGTCTGGGTCTCGGGCAGCAGGAAGGCGATGCTGCCGCTCCCCGAGCTCGAGTCGTCGCCGCCGCCGCACGCGGCCAGCCCCACGGCGGCGATCGCTCCCGCGACGGCTACCGCGAGGAGTCTTCTTGTCCTCATCGTCTCCAACCTCCTCGATTGGCAATGACACCCATGTCCATCACACCTTCCTCTCTCGCGCTCCGTTGCCGTCGCGCTCACTTTCCATTTCAGTTCTCATGCGGCCTGACTCATCAGCTCGGGAGCCGAGAAGCGCTCGGACTCCTGCATCACGAGGGCCAGGGCGCCCAGCAGCTCGGCGCGCTCGCCGAGGACGCCGGCGACGATCTCCAGGTCCTCGACCGCGCTCGGGATCGCGTTGCGCCGAGCGGTTTCGCGGAGCGGTCCAAGAAGGGCCTCACCGGCGCCGCTCAGGTCCCCGCCGACGATCACGCACTGGGGATTCAGGAGGTTGCAGAGGTTTGCCACCGCAATCCCGATCGCGCGCCCGGCGTCGCCGATCAGTCGCTGCGCCGCGGCGTCCCCGGCCGCACAAAGCTCGAGCAGCCGCCGGCTTGAGATCTCCTCGTTGCGGCTTGCGCTCAGAAGGCGGGCGATCGCACGCGACGAGGCGAGCGTCTCGAGGCAACCTCGATTGCCGCACCGGCACACAGGCCCGCCCTCAGCGATGACGGTGTGGCCGACCTCGCCCGCGGTCCCGCTGACGCCGTGCTGCAGACGCCCGTTCGAGATCAGGCCGGCGCCGATGCCGGATGAGGCCTTGATGTAGGCGACCTCGGACTTTCCCTTGGCGGCGCCCGAAACGAGCTCGGCGAGCGCGCCCAGGTTAGCGTCGTTCTCGACCTGGACAGGCATCCCAAGGCGGGCACTCGCCTCCGCCGCGGCATCTATGCCGACCCATCCGGGGAGGATGGAGGCCGCAAGCACGGCTCCGGTTGCGCGGTTGATCGGAGCCGGCAGCCCCATCCCGACCCCGATGACTCGCCCCGACTCCACGCCGGCGTCCGCCAGAACCTCCTCCACGAACTCGGCGGCCGCGTCGAGCCCCTCTTCGGCCGAATGATCGACGTCCATCTCGCGCCAGCGCTCGGCCAGGACCTGGTGGGCCAAGTCGGAGACGGCGACGCGAAGGTGGCGGTGCCCGAAGTCGATGCCCAGCGCAAGGCCGGCCGAGCTGTTCAGGGAAACCATCACCGGTGGCCGGCCGGCGTGAGCCTCGCCGTCGGGCTGACCGTCTCGTTCGCCCGCGAGGCCGCTGTCCACGAGGTCCGAGACGATCGTTGAGATCGTCGAGCGCGAGAGCCCGGTGATCCGAGCGAGCTCTGCACGGCTCGCGACTCCACGCGTGCGCAACGCGTCGATCACTCGCTTGCGGTTGCCCTCCCTAAGGGAGGCCAACGAGCCGCTTCTCCTCCTCACAGCGAGCGAATCCATTTCACATCGGGGGTTATTTGTCAAGGCTTTACGCAAATTTCTCCGAAAAATGCCTTGGTATGTCCGAACATCGGCGAATTAGGAGGAGACGCCCACGCAATCCCTGTCGGCCGACGACCGGTGTTACGGTGTGTGAGTCGCACAATTCGTGCGGCCCAAACGTGCCAGCGCTCGCTGTCGTTGCCTGATCGCATCCTCCGCGCCCGCCCGCACCGTCGACTGGAGGAGCGTCTTGACCCCGGATCCGCCTCGGCTCATCCGCCGATCGGTGGCAAGAGCGCGCTCCGCCTACCGCAATCATCCGGTGAAGGTCACGATTGCCGGCTCACTCGTCGTCGCCGTGGCCGTGATCGTCGCCCTGGCCGGGGATCGGGACCAGTTCGTCGCGGCCCTGGGGGCGGCGCCGATTTGGATCCTGGCGCTCGCCGCATTGCTTCAGGTCGTATGGCTCGCCGTTCGCAGTGAGACGTGGGGACTCTGCATCGGGGGTGCCGGTGGCACGGTTTCCCGGCGGCGCCTTTACCCCGCGGCCAGCGCGGGTTACCTCGGGAACCTGCTGAACGGCCAGTTCGGGCTCGCGGTTCGGATTGCCGCGCTCCGCCGCTCGGCGCCTGACGACAGTCCCCGCGCATCGGTCTTGGCGGCGACGGAGGTTCCGATCGTGATCGTCGAGGCCGTGCTCGCGGCGCTCATGTCCTTCACCCTCGTCGGCCCGCTCGGCCTCGCGTGGTGGGTGCCACCGGTCGGAATCGCCGTCACCATCGCCGCGATGACAGGCCTTCGAAAGCTCGCCCACAAGCGCCGTCACGGCGTCTGGATGGGCCTTGGAGTCATGCGCGGCCTGAAAGGTCGCAACCGGGTAATCGCGCTCGTGGTCCTGGCCGTCTGCCTGCAGATCGCCCGCAACTGGTTCGTGCTGAACGCCGTGGGGGTCGACGCCTCGGTCTTCGACTCGGTCGCGCTCTTGATCGGGATCGCCGTCCTGGGCGTGCTCCCGGTCGGCCCGAGCATCGGCGCCGCGTCGGCAGTGATCGTCTTCGGTTCGGACAGCGGGGCCGCGGCGGCCGCCGGTGCGTTGCTCACGGCGACGGCCGCTTTGGGGGCGCTCTTCTTCGCCGCCTCGGTCCTGGCGGGGTCAATCCGCTGGCCCTGGGCGCGCGTACCGGCTGCGGCCGTGGCGCAAGCCGGTTCCGGCCAGGTCTCCTGACCGCCCGAGAGGCGTGGCGGCACCCGGAGGGCGACCTCAACCGCGCCGACCTATTCTGCGGCGCATGCGGTGGCTCGTGGACGGGATGAACGTGATCGGCTCGCGCCCCGACGGGTGGTGGAGGGATCGCGATGCCGCGATGGCCCGCCTCGTCGATCGCCTCGAGCGCTGGTCCGCCGCCACGGGCGACGACGTCACGGTCGTCTTCGAGCGCAAGCCATCGGTCACCTCGCCGGTGATCGAGGTTGCGCATGCGCCGAAGGCGCGGAGGGACGCCGCCGACGACGAGATCATCCGGCGCGTTCGCCAGGACGCCGACCCGCGCTCAATCCGGGTCGTCACCTCGGATCATCTGCTCGCGGATCTCGTGCGCGGGAGTGGAGCGACGGTCGAGCCCGCCGCGCCGTTTCGGGATCGAATCGAGTCCGGCTAGCCGATGGCCGATCAGGCAGCCGTAGTCGGAGCCGGCATCGGCGGCCTCGCCGCCGGAATCGCTCTTGGCCAGGCGGGGTGGTCGGTCACCGTCTTCGAGGAGGCCGAGGAGGTCCGTCCGCTCGGCGCCGGCCTTTCGATCTGGCCCAATGGCGTGCGCGCGCTGCGCGCGCTCGGCCTGGGCTCCGTCGCCGACGCTCCCGGGGTCGAGCGGGGCGGCGGAGCGCTGCGCCGCGCCGACGGGAGCGTGATCGCCCAGTTCGACCCGGACGCGATCGCGGAACGGTTCGGCGCCCCGCTCGTGGGAGTCCACCGCGCCGATCTTCACGAGGCTCTGCTGGACGGACTGGGCGCGGAGCGCCTGCGCCTGGGCAGCAGGGTCGATGAGTTCGAAGAGGGGACTCTTCGCTTCGCCGACGGAAGTACGCACCGAGCGGACCTCATCGTCGGCGCCGACGGTCTTCGCTCGACCCTGCGCGCAGCGTTGCTCGCGGACGGCGAGCCCAGGGACTCGGGGATCGTGGCCTTCCGCGGCGTGGCCGCCGCGTCCGATGAGCTTCCTGCCGGAGAGTGGTGGGGGGACGGCAGCATCGCGGGGTTGCTCAGGCTCCCCGGTGATCGCGCCTACTGGTATCTGGCCTATCGCGGTGATGGCGGGGATCGCGCCGAGCTTGCACGCCACGCGGCCGGCTACGGGGAGCCGCTCCCGGAGCTGATCGAGGCGACGCCCGCTGAGGACGTTCTCTGCCATGCCCTCTTCGACCGGCGCCCCGCGCGCAGGTGGGGAACCGATGCCGCGACGCTCCTGGGCGACGCCGCCCATCCGATGCTGCCCTTCCTGGGACAGGGCGCGTGCGCGGCCCTCGAGGACGCCGTCGTCCTTCGTGATGCGCTGAGGGCGACCGCTGACGTTCGCGCCGCGCTCGCGACCTACGAGCCGCTCCGGATCGCGCGGACCACCCACCTCGTGCGTCGCTCGCGGGTTGCCGCGCGAATGGCGCTGCTCGGATCGGCCCCGATGCGGGCCCTCCGCAATGCGCTCGTCGGCCACACGCCGGAGTCCGCACGCATGCGCCAGCTCGACGGCATCGTCGGACGCGCCTAGGCCGTCAACCCCGTCGGCCCGAACCGCTCGGTGCGTACCCGCTCGGGCGCGATGCCCGCGTCGAGCAACAGGCCGACGGCTGCCTCGACGAACCCGTTCGAGCCGCAGACGAAGGCGGTCGCCTCGGCGTGCGCGAGGGGAGCGATCAACCGGGCGTCGATGCGGCCCGTATGGCCGTCCCACCCGTCCGGTGCCTCGCGGCTGAACGTGAGCGTCGTGTCTGCCGCGAGCTCGTCGGCGTAGATCACGTCGTCAGCGCTCCTCACGGAGTAGATGAGATGCATCGGCAGCTCGGGCATCGCGCGCCGCCGGTGGCGCAGCATCGCCATCAGCGGCACGACGCCGGAGCCTCCGCCGACGAGGACGACGGGCTGCTCGCCGCGCCAGACGAAGTACGACGCGAACGGCCCGCGTACCTCGACCTGGTCGCCCTCGATGACGACGTCGTGAAAGTAGGGCGAGACCTCACCCTCGTCGAGCCTGTCGATGGTGAGCTCGATCTCGCCCTCGTCGAGCGGCGACGAGGCGATCGAGTAGGAGCGCTGCGCCTGGTAGCCATCGGGAGCGGTGAGGCGCACGTCGTAGTGCTGGCCGGGCAGGTGCGGCATCCACATGGGCAGCCGGATGCGGAACGACTTCACCCGCGGGGTCTCCGGCTTCACGCGGGTCACCGTGCCGATCTGCCACTTACCCGGCGCCCGCTGCTCGACCGGCGTCAGCACGCTCAGTCGGTCCAATAGCGCTCTTCCTTCCAGGGGTCGCCGCGGTTGTGGTAGCCGTTCGCCTCCCAGAACCCCGGCTCGTCGTGGTCCATGATCCGCAGCCCCGCCACCCACTTGGCGCTCTTCCAGAAATAGAGGTGCGGCACCAGGAGCCGGGCTGGCCCGCCGTGCTCGCGCGGCAGCGGCTCTCCCTCGTGCTCGGTCACGACCCACGCCTTGCCATCGGTCAGGTCCTCGACCGGGAGGTTGGTGGTGTAGCCGCCATAGGAGTAGGCCATCGCGTAGGCGCCGAGCGGCTCGGCCTGCTCGAGCAGCGGATCGAGGGAGACGCCGCGAAAGGTCGTCCCGAGCTTCGACCAGCTCGTCACGCAGTGGATGTCGCAGGGCACATCCTCGAATTCGAGCTCGCCGAACTCCTCCCAGCTCCACTCGACCTCTCCGGCGACCATGCCGTCGATCCGAAAGCTCCACTCGCCGGTGGTGCCGATGTCGGGAGTGGGGCCCGCGGTCAGGACCGGGAAACCGGGCTCGGCGTACTGGCCGGGGGGCAGCCGATCGGCGAGGTCGTCGGGCGTGCGCCGGCGACCCTCGAATCCCCGGGAGACGAAATCGCTCACTGCACGCAAGCGTATAGCCGTGGGAGCGCCGCGATCGCTAGATTCGCCGCGTGCCCGACTTCTTGTACTACGGCGACACGGAGCGATCGGCGGCCATGCGCCACGAGCTGCCGATCGACATCCTCGATCCGTTCCTGCTCGGCATCATCGACGGGCACACTCACGTCATGGCGAGCAACCTCGAAAAGGCGCGGATCGAGGCGGCGCTCCCGGATGCGGAGCTCCACGACCTCGTTGAGCTCGGCTTCTATGACCTGCTGAAGAGCGGCATGAGCCGCGACGAGGTGGTCCTCGAGCTGACGTCGCGCACCGCCGCGGCGATGGGCGTGCGCGAGGCGATCGCCGATCCGGACATGCCGATTGCGGTGGCTGATCGGCTCCGGTCCGACGGCATCGTCCTCACGCCGGATTACGAGGCGATCGCGGCCAGGCGGCGCGTCAAGTCGCCGGCCGAGCTCGAGGGGATCCGCCGGGCGCAGCGGGCGGCGGAGGCAGGCATGGCCGCCGCCGCGGAGGTCCTTCGCGGGGCCGAGCCTGACGGTGAGCAGCTGGTTGTCGACGGGGAGGTGCTCACGGCCGAGACGGTTCGCGCCGCGCTGCGGGAAGCCTGCGCAAAGCTCGGCGCACCTGCTCCTCCGGGGGTCATCGTGGGCTCGGTCTGGCAGGGGTTCGGGCACGAGGCGGGCTCAGGCCCGCTCCCGGCGAACCTTCCGATCCAGGTCGATCTGTGGCCGCGGGACGAGGAGTCCGGCTGCTGGGCCGACATGACCCGCACCTTCGTCGTCGGTGCCCTCACAGAGCCCGTCCGCGTCCAGGAGGAGCTCGTGCGAGAGGCGTTCGAGACGGCGCGGGCCGCCGCCCGCCCGGGCATCACCGGCAAGGATCTGCACGCGCTCGCGTGCGACCCGTTCGAGGCCGCGGGCCGGCGCACCCAGCGCACCGGTCCCGGCGACGACCCGAACGAGGGCTTTCAGTTCTCCCTCGGCCACGGCGTCGGGCTCGAGGTCCATGAGGAGCCGGCCCTGGGCCAGGCGGGCCACGCGGAGCTCGTCGCCGGCGACGTGATCGCGATCGAGCCGGGTCTGTGGGAACCGGAGGTCGGCGGTGTCCGCTTCGAGGACCTTCTGCTCATCACCGACGACGGCTCCGAGACGCTCACGGACTATCCATACGAGCTGACGCCTTAGCTCATCCGGTCCCTGGCCTCCGATCCTCGGTCTCCCCGTGGGGCTCCAGCAGGTTGCGCTGCGTGAGCGTGTAGAGGAACCCTATGGACGGCAGCACGAGGACGACGGCAACGGCAAAGACGATGATCACCATCGTCAGCGTCGGCCCGGTCGCGGCGCCGGCGCTGATCGTCAGATCGGTGGGGAGGAGGTAGGGGTGTTGCGCGACACCCCAGCCCCAGATGATTGCCACGACGGCGCCGACGGCGAGGGGGCGGATTCCCCGGCGGGCGCGGCGGCGGATCAGGACGAGGGCCCCGATGCCGCAGGCGGCGGAAAGCATCACGAGCGGGACCGCGTCGGAGGTGAGCCCGTCGTAGACGTAGCGGGCATCGGCGCGCAGGACGAAGATGCCCGCCAGCGCGACCACCCCCGCCGCGATCGCGGCGACGAGCGCTCGGTCGGCGAAGTAACGCTCGAGGTCGGCGTCGCCGGCGCGGCGCGCGTCGCTGATCAGGAATACGGCCGAGAGGTAGGCGCCGGTGGCCACGAACAGCACCCCGATGAGCACCGAAACCGGGTTGATCCAGCTCGTCACCGGGTCGCCGGCGGCATTGCCCAACGGAACCCGGCCTGACGCAATCGCTCCGACGACCGTTCCCATGAAGAACGGGGTCACCACCGAGGAGACGGCGAACAGACGCTCGGCCAGGGAGCGGCCCGAGAGCTCCGGGGCGACCTCCTGGAAGGCGAAGCCCGTGCCGCGCAGGACGATCCCGAGTGCTGCGAGGCAGAGGGGGATGAAGAGCGTGGACATCACCGCCTCGAAGGCGACGGAGAACGCCGTCCAGAGGACGACGAGGATGAAGATGAGCCAGACATGGTTGGCCTCCCACACCGGTCCGATCGCCCCAGCGATCAGGTGGCGCGCTCGCCCGCCGCGCTCGCCGGCGCCGCTCATCAGCGCCCAGAAGCCCGCGCCGAAGTCGGCGCCCCCGAAGACGGCGTAGAGCGTGGCCCCGATCCAGAGGATCGCAGCGGCCGCGTCGGCCTTGCTCACGGCAACACCCCTTCGCCGCTCGCGGGCGCCTCGGAGTGCGGCCCGTACGGGACCCCCACCTCGTCGTCCCCGGACTCACGCCATCGCTGGGCCATCCGGCGCAACACGATCACGGTTCCCACCCCGAGCAGCGTGTAGAGCACGAGCACCACGCTGAACGTGAGCCAGACTCCGCTGGCTCCGGTGACCGCCTCAGAGGTGCGCATCACCCCGTTGACGACCCATGGCTGCCGCCCCACCTCGGTCACGATCCAACCCGCCTCGAGCGCGACGATCGCCGCGATGCCGGAGATGGCCACCGCTCGCAGGAACCAGGCAGTCCGGGGCAAGTCGCGTCGTCGCCACCACACGACTCCGAGCCAGAGCCCGAGCGCGATCATCGCCGTGCAGATCCCGACCATCGCGTCGAAGGCGAGGTGAAGCATGGTGTTCGCCGGCGGGCGCTCGTTGGGGGGCACGCTGTCGAGGCCCGTCACTTTCGTGTCGGTGCTGAAGTCGACCAGGAATGAGTCCAGCCCCGGGATGCCGATCCCCGCCTTCACGCCGTCGTCGGTGCAGATGCCGCCGATGTATTCGGTGACGTGCGTGTCGGTGTGCTGGACGCACTCCATCGCCGCGAACTTGATCGGCTGGTCGTCGGCGATCGCCCGGGCCGCCGTGTCGCCGACGAGGAACTGGATGGGCGCAACGATCAGCGCCACGGTCAGCGGAATCAAGAGACCCAGCCGATGGTGGCGATCGCGGCGGCCGCGGAGCATCCCGACCGCATAGACCGAGGCGACGAGGAAGCCCGTCACGAGGTACGCCGCGAGGATCATGTGCGGGACCTCGTACGGAACCGCCGGGTTGAAGATCACCTTGAGGGGATCGACGTCGGTGACGTTGCCGGCCTGATCGAGCGTGAAGCCCTGCGGCTGGTTCATCCACGAGTTCGCTGAGACGACCGAGAAGGCGCCGCCGATCCCGGTGATCGCGATCGGCACGCCTGTCCAGAAGTGCGCCCAGCCCGAGAGGCGCTTCCATCCGAAGATGTAGATGGCGATGAAGATTGCCTCGAGGAAGAAGAAGATCCCCTCGATTGCGAACAGGATTCCGAAGACATCGCCGAATCGGCCGGTGAACCGCGGCCACAGCAGGCCGAACTCGAAGGACAGGACCGTCCCCGTGACCGCCCCGACCGCGAACGTGACGGCCGCGACCTTCGACCACCGCCTCGCGAGCTCGAGTGCGACGGGGTCATCGCGCTTCAGGCCGATGTAATTGGCGATCAGCATCATCGCCGGGAAGGCGATTCCCATGCACGCGAGGACGATGTGAAAGCCGAGCGTGAACGCCATCTGGCTGCGAGCCGGCAGCAGCTCGGAGGAGGTGGCGAAGGTGAGGAGCGTGCTCAACGAGGCGACTCTATTGAGCCGCCGCCGTCCCGTTGAGCTCCGCGCGCCACCCGGCGAGCAGTGCATGCACGGCGGCGGCGCCGATGACGGGTTCCTCCGGCATCCGGAGCCGGTCGGGGTGGAGGATGAACGGGCGCGTCTGCGGGCCGCCGAGGCCGCCGTGGAATGAGATGAGCTCCTCGAACGCGCAGCCCTCGTCGAGCACGGGGTCGTAGAAGCTGCCGACCATGATGTCCGCCACGTGTTCGAAACCGTCCGTACGCACGAGGTGCTGCGCCGCGGTCGCCGAAAACGCTGCCAGCGGGTCCTCGCCCTCGACGGCGCCGTCGGCGAGCCGGCGTTCACCGGAGCCGCCCAGCACCAGCGGACCGCGCTCGGACGAGCGTACGAGCAGCCAGCCCACGTGGGGGTGGGAGCGAAGGGCATCGAGGAGCTGGGGATGGCGCTCGTCGATCTCCTCCATCGTCAGACGGCGGTTCTCCTCCATGAGGTAGACGAGCCCGAGGTTGCCCGAGCCCAGTACGACCACCTCGCGCCCGGAGACGTCGTTCTTCGGCTGTTTGGTGTCGCGGCCGGTGGCCTCGCCGAGGGCATGGCCGACCATCGCGGATTGCTCATCGCCGCCGGCGAACTCGGCCACGTCTCCGCCGCTCAGCGAGCGCTCCACCAGATCGTCGAGCCCGTAGCCGTTGCGCTGCTTGAAAGTCGCGCCCTGGGTCTGGCCGTGGTCGGAGAGGACGACGATCTCGTAGGGGCGGGGCGCGTACCGGCGGGCGCGCTCGATCCGGCCAAACTGCTGGTCGAGCTTGCGCAGGGCCTCCATCGTGTCGGTGCGCTGCAGGCCAGAGTGGTGGGCGACCTCGTCGTAGCTCGAGAAGGTCGCGTAGACCGCGGGGCGCCCGCGCATGATGTCGGTGAGGACGCCGTAGACGATCAGGTCACGGACGATCACGCACATCGCTCCCCGCAGGAAGGGATAGATGCCGCCACGGTGCCCGCGGGGGCGTACGTCCCGGCGGACCGCGCGGATCGCCGCCGTCCATTCGAGCACGACCTCCCAGCCGAAGAGCGCCAGGGCTCTGGTGACGTTGAACCCGTTGGCGAGGAAGGCGCGGTAGCCCGGGTTCGCCCTCTTCTCGGCCTCGATTCGGCTCACGGTGAGGATCACCTCGTCGGCCTCCCCGGAGAGCAGGTTCCCGCGGCTCGCTCCGCCGTTCGTGAGCAGGCCGATTCCGCTGCCGCGCCGGCGCTCGATCTCGGCGCAGTCGGCCGGAGCCGAGCAGGTCATCATCGTCTGGGTCTCCTTCTCGACCCAGCGGAAGGCGGGAATGTCCTCGTTCGAACCCAGCAGGATCCCGGCCTGGCTCGCACCGGTCTGAGACGAGAGGTCGGGCTCCCATTCGGAGAGGTGGTAGCCGTCGTCAGCGACCCAGCGTGCGAGATTCGGAGCGCTGCCGTCGCGCATGGCCGCCCGGAGGATCGGCAGGCCGAGGCCGTCGATCTCCAGGAAGATGATTCCGGGCGCGCCGGTGCGGATCTGCTCGCCCTGGCGACGTGCGACCCGTTGGATGACCCGCAGCGTGTAGGTGTCGTCGTCGTTCGTCCCCGCCAGCACCTCGAGCACGATCGTGATCGCGGCGATGACGATCGAGGCCAGCAGGGCATCGCCGAAGGAGCCAACCGCGATGTAGTCGGGGATGACCGCGTCGGCCGCCATGAGCGCTCCCGCGTCGGCCAGGAGGACGAGGATGAAGCCGACGACAAGGGTGAATGGCAGTCGCAGGGCGGCGATGAGAGGAGGGAGGACGGCGTTCACGACGGCGATGAGCGCCGCCGCGAGCAGCGCGGCTCCGGGGCGCTCGATCGTCACCCCGCCGACGAGGACGGCGGCGAGGTAGACCGACGCGGCCGCGACTACCCAGGCGACCGCCAGGCGCAGCGGCCGGAACCTGGGCCTCGCCGGCTCCCAGGCGACTGGTGCGCCGTACTCGCCCCCGGCCATGGGCCTCAGAAGCCGGTGTTGGTCTTCACCAGCTGGCGCTCCTCCTCGCTTGCTCCGCCCTTCTTCTCGAGCGTCTCGCATGCGGCGACGATGTCGTCGGCGAGGGTGGAGACCATCGCCTGGCTGAGGTTGAGCTTGACGAGGGCCCTCAGCATCTTCACGTGGTCGGCCTGCGGCGGCATCGTGTACGCCGGAAGCATCCAGCCACGCTCTGCAGCCACCTGCCACGCGATGTCGAACTCGTCGTATGGGACGTCCTCGGCCAGCCTGAAGGCCACCAGCGGCAGCTGCTCCTTGTCGGGGCCGATGATCTCGAACGGGCCAACTTTCTGGATCCGCGCCGCCAGGAGCTTTGCGTTCTGCTGCATCACGTCCATGAGATACGTGTAGCCGTCGTGGCCGAAGCGCACGAGGTTGTAGTACTGGCCGAGGACCATCGACGAGCCCGTCGAGAAGTTGAGCGTGAACGTCGCGTCGGTCTTGCCGAGGTAGTTCTCGTAGAAGACGAGGTCCTCCGCCAGGTCGGCCTTATCGCGGAAGATGAGCCAGCCGATTCCCGGGTAGACGCCGCCGAACTTGTGACCCGAGACGTTGATCGAGCGCACCTGGGGCAGGCGGAAGTCCCACTCCGAGTCCGGGTAGAGAAACGGCCAGACGAAGCCACCGCTGGCGGCGTCGATATGAAGCGGGACGTCGAGCCCCCTGTCATCACGCAGGCCGACCAGGAAGGCGTTGATGTCGACGATGTCGTCGGCGTGCCCTGTGAATGTGGTGCCGAGCACTGCGGCCACCCCGATTGTGTTCTCATCGACGTGGGGCTCCACGTCGTCGGGCCCGATCGTGAACTTGTCGGGCTGGAGCGGCACGATCCGCGGCTCGACGTCGAAGTAGCGGCAGAACTTCTCCCAGACGACGTGCACGTCGCCGCCGAAGACGAGATTGGGCTTCGAGGTGTCCTTGCCGGCTGCCTCCCGCCGCTCGCGCCACTTCCACTTCAAGGACAGGGCGCCGAGCATGATCGCCTCGGATGAGCCCTGTGTGCGAGCCCCGGTCGTCTCACCCGGAGCGTTGTAGAGCTTGGCCAGCATGCGGATGCACCGCTGCTCGATCTCCGCGGTCCGGGGGTACTCGGCGTGATCGATGAAGTTCCGGTGGTTGTTCTCGTTGATGATGCGCTGGGCCTCAGGCTCCATCCACGTGGTGACGAAGGTCGCCAGGTTCCGCTCGGGAATCCCGTCGAGGAAGAGCTCCTCCGCGATCAGCCGCATGGCGTCGACCGGCGGCATGCCCTCCTTCGGCATCTCGTTGTCCGGCGCCCCCTCGATCAGGAACTTGTTGCCGAACCTCGTGGCGAGCTCGTAGATCTCCGCCCCCGCCTCGACTGCCTTCTCGTCGCCCAGCTGCATCGGAACCTCCTTGATCGACCGGGCACAACCTATACGGCCCTTTTGTTCACCGGGCGAATGAAGAATGGTAGGTTCGCCTCGCCACCGCCACGAACCCATGGAGGGGACGACATGAGCAGCACGGAGACAACCGGTGACCCAGGGGCCGAGGGCCCCAGCGTCCGGGCCGCAGACATGAAACTCGAGGTCGTGACGTTGCCCGTCGCGGATGTCGATCGCGCCAAGGCCTTCTATGAGCGTCTCGGGTGGCGGCTCGACATCGACCTGGACACCGGCGAGGAGTTTCGGGTGGTGCAGTTCACACCGCCCCACTCGGAGTGCTCGATCCACTTCGGCAAGGGCATCACGGAAGCTGAGCCAGGCTCCGTCAAGCGCCTGATCCTCGCGGTTGAGGACATCGAGTCGGTCCGGGATGAGCTCGTCAGCCGCGGCGTCGACGTCAGCGAGGTGTACGAGCAGCGTCCTCCGGGCTTCGAGTCGCAGGAAGGGCGCTCGTACTTCGCGTACGCGTCGTTCAGCGACCTCGATGGCAATAGCTGGCTGCTCCAGGAGATCACGACCCGCCTGCCCGGCCGGGAATGGGAGGACTGAGATGGAGATCGCCGCCCTCGCAGACCTGTTGCACGAGACGGCCGAGCATCACGGGTCGTTCGAGGCGGTTGCCCCGCCCCACGACTGGTGGGACTGGTACGCGGCGTACATGGACGCCCGTCAAAACGGGAGCAGCCCGGACGAGGCGGCCGCTGCCGCCGGCCGCTATATGGCGGAGGTGAAGCACGTCGTCGTGCCGTCTGCCTGAGGGCCGGAGAGCGCCACCGAGATGAGCGACTACGACGTCATCGTGATCGGCGGCGGCTCGCCGGGCGAGCACTGCGCCGGAGCACTCGCGGAGGGCGGATTGCGCGTCGCTCTTGTCGAGCGCGAGCTGGTGGGCGGCGAGTGCTCGTACTGGGCCTGCATCCCGTCCAAGACGCTGCTCCGGCCGGGGGAGGCGGTTCAGGACGCGCGCGACGCGACGGCGAGCGCGGAGGTCGACGTCGAGGCGGCGCTCGCCTGGCGTGACTTCATGGTCTCCGATTACTCCGACGCCGGCCAGGAGCGCTGGCTGGCCGACGCCGGCATCGATCTGCTGCGCGGCACGGGCAGGCTCGCGGGGGCGGGCGTGGTTGAGGTCGATGGTGTCCGGCATACCGCCGATCACATCGTGGTGGCAGCCGGCGCCGACCCGATCGTGCCGCCGATCCCGGGCCTGCGCGAGCTCGAAGGAATCTGGACCAACCGCGAGGTGACCGGCATGAAGGCCGTCCCACGGCGCCTGCTCGTGCTGGGCGGTGGGCCGGTCGGCGTCGAGATGGCGCAGGCCGTGCGTCGCCTCGGCGGCGAGGTGGCATTGGTCGAAGGCGGCGAGCACGTGCTCGCGCGCGAGGCCCCGCCGCTGGGCAAGGCCCTTGGCGAGGTGCTCGATCGCGATGGGGTCGAGCTCGTCCTCGGTGAGCGCGCGAGCGCGGCGCGGCGCAAGGGCGAGCACTACGTCCTTGAGTTCGAGGGCCGCGACGAGTTACGGGGTGATCGATTGCTCGTAGCCACCGGCCGGCGCCCGCGGGTGGACGGGGTCGGCCTGGAGACCGTGGGGATCGAGGCCGACGGCCGCGGGATCCCCGTCGATTCGCATCTGCGTGCCGGTGAGCGCCTGTGGGCGATCGGCGACATCGCCGGAATCTGGCCGCTGACCCACGTTGGCAAGTATCAGGGCGACGTTGTCGCCGCGAACATCCTCGGGGAGTCGCGAGAAGCCAACTACGAGGCCGTGCCGCGCGTCGTCTACACCGACCCTCAGGCGGGTGCCGTCGGCGAGGTCGAGGCTCGGTTCAGCGGGACCGCCGCGGTGTCCGAGGTTCCGAAGACGGCCACCTACACGCGCGCCTACGCTGACTCGAACGGGTTCCTGACCCTCCTCAGCGACGGTGAGCGGCTGACCGGCGCCTACGCGCTCGGTCCGGAGGCCGGCGAGTGGCTCCAGCAGGCGACGCTCGCGATCCGTGCCCACGTTCCGATCGAGGTTCTGAGCGACACGATCCAGCCCTTCCCGACCTTCTCCGAGATCTACGTCGCTGCGCTGAAGTCTCTGCGCGCCGAGATCACCCCCTAGCTCGCCCCCTCGAACCGGCGCGGCGGCGCCTCTGCGGGCTGTAGCTCAGGCTCGGCTCTGGCCCTCCGCCGTCCCGACGGCGACCCGCTCGACGTCCAGCCGCGGCAGGATTCGCTCCAGCCAGTCCGGGATCCACCAGTTGCGTGGGCCCAGCAGCTGCATCACCGCGGGGACCAGCACCATCCGCACGATGGTCGCGTCGAGGAAGATCGCCGAGGCCAGCCCGATGCCGAACAGCTTCAGGAACACGTCGGGCGCGGCGAGGAACGCCAGGAAGACGACGACCATGATCGCCGCGGCCGCGGTGATCACGCGCGCGGTCTTGGCGAGTCCGTCCGCCACCGCGCGGCGGGTGTCGCCGTCCTTCAGGTACTCCTCGCGGATCCGCGAGATCAGGAAGACCTCGTAGTCCATCGAGAGGCCGAAGAGGATCGCGAACATCATCACCGGCATGAACGGCGCAACGGGCACCTCGTGGTCGATGCCGATGAGGTTGCTGAAGCCGCCACCCTTCGACGCCAGCGTCATCACGCCGTACGCGGCGCTCACCGAGAGCAGGTTCATGATCGCTGCCTTCAGCGAGATGAACGGGGAATGGAACGCCACCAGCAGGAGCAGGAACGAAAGGCCGACGACGCCGATCGTGAACAGCGGCAGCCGGTCCTTCATGTACTCGCTCTGGTCCTCGAGCGCGGCGGTCACGCCACCGACGTGGGCGGTGATGCCCTCGTTGGCCAGGGTGGCCGGGATCACGTCGTCGCGCAGGTTGTTCACGAGGTCCTCGGTCGCCTGATCCTGCGGGGACGTGGTCGGGATCACCGTGACGATCGCCGCGTCGCCGGCGTCGTTGATCGTCGGGTCCGGCACGAAGGCCACACCGGGCTGGTTGCGGACCTCGTCCGCGAAGGACTCGATGTCGGCCTTGGCCGAGGCATCGGGTAGGTCCGCCGCGATGACGAGCGGCCCGTTCGTGCCGGGCCCGAAGCCCTCCGTGTTCAGGTCGTACGCCTGGCGCGTCATCGTGTCCGGCGGGTCGTTGCCCGCGTCGGGGAAGCCAAGGCGCATGCCGAGGGCGGGAGCGGCGAGCGCCAGCAGGACCGCCGTCGCGGCGATCGCGGCGAGCCACGGCCGGCGCTGCACTGCGTGGCTCCAGCGCGCCGCGGGCGAATGCGTATCGCCCTCCGAGCGGAGTGTCCGGCCGAGGAACGGGATCCGCAGGCGATCGACCTTCTCCCCCAGGAAGGAGAGCAGGGCCGGCAGGAGGGTCACCGCCGCCGACATCACGACGAGGACTGCCAGCGACGCCGAGATCGCGACCCCGTACATGTATGAGAGGCCGGTCAGGATCAGGCCGAGCACCGCGATCACCACGGTGCAGCCGGCGATGATCACGCTGCGCCCGGCCGTGGTGACGGCCTCGACCACCGCGTCGTGGCGGTCCTTGCCGTGGTTGAGGGCGGAGCGGAAGCGGGTCAGTACGAGCAGCGAGTAGTCGATCCCGACGCCGATTCCGATCAGGCCCGAGACCGCCGTCGTCCAATCGGGCACGTCGATGACGTTGGCGAGCAGGGCGATGAGTCCGCCCGAGGTGATCCCGAGGCCGATCAGCGCGATCGCCAGCGGGAGCCCGGCGGCGACCACCGAGCCGAAGGCGATCAGCAGCACGATCGCGGCGCCCAGGAACCCGATGCCCTCAGGGCTCGACTGGCTCTGCGCGGCATAGATCGGGTCGCCGCCGAGCTTGATCTCCAGCCCGTTGCCGTCGTTCGACTCGGCTGCGTCGATCAGCTTTTCGCCGTCGTCCTTCGTGACCTCCCAGCCCGGGACGGTCAGCGGCAGCGTCGTCGAGCCGATCGTGCCGTCCTGCGAGAAGCGGAGCGGCGTGTGCGGAGCGATGTGATCGACCTGCTCTGCGTCCTGGAAGAACCCCTGGAGCTGCTGCCGCACGGCGGGGCTGTCGGCCCCCGCCTCGTCCTTCCAGACGACGTAGATCTCCTGGCCCGAGTACCCGCTGAAGCGCTGCTCGGTGAGGTCGCTCGCCGCCTTGGACTCCGACCCCGGCGTGTCGTAGTCGGCGTTGTACTCGCCCGCGAGAGACGATCCGATGCCGATGATCAGGATCGCGCCGACGACCCAGGCGACGACCATGCGGCCACGGCGGCGATAGGCGAGATCAGCAAGACGGGCGAGAAAACGCGTCAATTCAGTTCCTTTCCTTGGGGCCCCTGGCGGCCCGATAACCACCCCGTTCGTTTTCTAGCGAAAACCCGCGACGTTCGCGGGGCCGATTCGTGGACGCAGGCAGGGCTCTAACCGAATGCTTACTTAGACCCGGCGCGCGAACGAAACTCATCGGTCTCGCGGCGGCCGGGTTGGCGGTCTGCCCGGACCTAGCTCTGCAGGTAGGCCACCACAGCCAGGACTCGGCGGTTGTGCTCGCTGGCCGGGGGAAGGTCGAGTCGCGAGAAGATCGAGGTGATGTGCTTCTCGACCGAGCGCTCGGTGATCACCAGGCGCTCGGCGATGGCGCTGTTGGACAGGCCTTCCGCCATCGCCGCGAGAACCTCGCGCTCGCGCTCGGAGAGCTGGCCGATGGGATCGTCGTCGCGGCGCCGCCCGAGCAGGTGCGCCACGACCTCGGGGTCGAGAGCCGAACCGCCGCCGGCCACCCTGCGCACCGCGTCGATGAAGCGGTCCACGTCCGCCACGCGGTCCTTGAGCAGATAGCCGACCCCTTCCGTCCCTGCACCGAGGAGGTCCGTCGCGTAGGCCTCCTCGAGGTATTGAGAGAGCACGAGCACACCGATGTCGGGAAGCTCGGCGCGGATCGTGCGCGCGGCCCGGAGTCCGTCATCGATGTTCGCCGGGGGCATGCGGATGTCGACGATCACCACGTCGGGCTTATGCGCGCGGACCTTGCGCAGGACATCCTCGGCATCGCCGGCCTGGCCCACGACCTCGAAGTCGGCGCGCTCCAAAAGACGCGCGATTCCCTCTCGCAGGAGGACCGAGTCCTCGCCGATGACGACACGCATCAGGCCCAACCTAGCCTCTAGGCCTCGCGCGGCAGACGAGCTTGCACCAGCGTGCCCTCGCCGAGCGGGCTCCGCACCTGAAGCTCGCCGCCCAGAGCCACGACCCGGTCGCGGAGCCCGGCGAGCCCGGTGCCCGCGCTGAGCTTTGCGCCCCCGCGGCCGTCGTCGCTGACGGCGACCACAAGGTCCTCGCCGTCCAGGTGAACCTCGATCTGCGCCCGTTCCGCCTCGGCGTAGCGTGCGGCGTTGGTCAGGGCCTCGGCGATCACGAAGTACGCGGCCGCCTCGATCGGCTGCGGCAGCCGCGGGCCCGGCTTGACGTGCACCGCGACCGGGAACGGAGCGCGTCCGGCCAGGGCGCTTACAGCCACCGGTAGGCCGTGCCGCGTGAGCACTCCGGGGTGAAGACCCCTGGCGAGCTCCCTCAACTCGGCTGTGGCCTGCATCAGTTCCGCCTCGACCGCCGTGAGGAGCTCGACCGCGCGCTCCGACTCACCGGCGGCGAGCTCCTCACGGGCCAGTCGCAGATCGAGGGCGGTCGCCACCAGACGCTGCTGAGCGCCGTCGTGGAGATCGCGCTCGAGGCGTCGCCGGGCATCGTCAGCGGCAGCCACCAGCCGCGCCCGTGAAGCGCGCAGATCGGAGATCATCGCGAGTCGCTCGGTGATGTCGCGCAGATGTCCCGTGAACAGAGGCGGGCCTGCGAGCGGGATGCGGGTGATCGTGAGCTCCACCGGAAACTCGCTCCCGTCGGCCCGCATCCCGGTGATCTCGATCCGCTGGCCGAGGATCTTGCTGACCCCCGTCTGCACGTAGCGCGCGAGCCCGTTCCGGTGTCGCTCCCGGAGCGCGGGGGGGACGATCAGTTCGGCCATCTCGCGGCCCGTGGCCTCCTCGGCCGAATAGCCGAAGATCCGCTCAGCAGCGGCGTTGAAGGCCACGACCCGCCCTTCGCCGTCCATCGTGATCACCGCATCGAGGGCGGCGTCCAAGGTGGCTCGGAGCCGTGCCTCGTTCTCGCGCACGGCACGCTCGGCCGCGCGGTGCTCGACGAAGCGCCCGACCTGATGCCCGAGGCTCTCGAGGGTGGCGAGCAGCTCCTCGTCGGGCTCTTCCATCGCCGAGCCGATCACCTCGATCACGGCGATCGTCGCTCCGTCCTCCCCAACGATCGGAAAGCAGAGCGCCGCATGAAGCCCTGCGGCCGCCGCGGCCTCCGCGCGCGGGAAGTTCGGGTCCCGCGTGACGTCGCTGATCCAGGCCGGCATCCCGGTGCTCCAGACTCGTCCTGGCAGGCCCTGCCCGGGAGTCAGGCGAATCTCCTGCGTCAACCCCTCGAAGCCGTCCAGCTCGTGGCGGTTCGCGGGCGTCCACGAGGCCCGGCATTCGAGCCTTCCGCCGTCATCGGGCTGCCAGAGGGCCGCGTGATCCCAGCCGAGGGCCGAGCCGAGGGCTTCGAGGAGGGGCGCGCGCACCGCGTCCATGTCGTCCGCGCCGGCGAGCAGGCGGGCGATCGTGTGCTCGACTCGCAGGAGTCGCGTGCCGTCCGTGGCGGTGCTGCCCACGCCGCCTACCGTACTCCCCCCACGGAGCTCAGCGGAGAAGGGCGTCCAGAGCCGCCGCGGAGAGCTCGGCCTTGGGGATGAAGCCCCGAGCCGGGGCGCCGGCGAGGAGCGGCTCGACGTCCATGCGATCGCGGCTCGAGACGAGCACGATGATCGCGTCCGGGTGCCGCTCGTTCAGGTGATGCGCGATCTCGACTCCGTCGGAGTCCGGAAGGCCGAGGTCGAGCAGGACGAGCTCGGGCGCGAGCGCCTGCGCCGCATCCAGAGCGTCGCTGCCGTTGGCGGCCTCACCGACGACTGTGTATCCGTGGGAGGTCAACAGGCGCTTAGCGCTGGCCCGGAAGCCCGGGTGGTCGTCAACGATGAGGACGGTGGAGGGCACAGGTCGATTCTCGACCCTGCGCAGGCCGCTATGGGTGTGGAAACCCACACCTCGTCCCGCGGCAAGCCGCCGGTGGGGACACAGGGCAGCCGCCTTTCCGCCGCGCCCGGCGGCTGGGAGCGTTCCCCAATCGACCAGGCCAAGCACCCAACGAATCGAGGAGAGACACAGTGATGACCCACCGCACTCCATTCAGCCCGAGGCTGTCGGCCATGATCGGCGCTCTGGCGGCGGCGACGGCAATGACTGCCCTCGCTGCACCCGCCGGCGCCGCAGGGCCCGCCTACCTCACCGCCAAGGCCACGAACAAGCCTGGGCACGAGACCACTCTCGCGAGCCGCTGTCCGAGCGGCACCCAGACGGTCGGCGGCGGTATCACCGGCGAGGCTGCCTTCCAGGCCCTGAACGTGAACGAGACGGCGCCGCTCGACTCCGGCGATCACAACAGCAAGCGCGAGGACGGCTGGGTCGGCACCGCACGCAACCTCAGCGGGACGCAGAAGGCGACGATCAGAGTCGAGGCGATTTGTGACTCTGGCGGCTACGACTACCGCTCCAACCTCGGCCAGGTGGGGCCGTCGAGTGTCGCGACGCTGGCGGACCCTTGTCCCCACGGTGAGAGGGTGCTTTCGGGCGGGATCGCGAGTCCGACGGGGCCCGGCCAGTTCTGGGTCGGCAGCTCAGCCCCCTATGACTCCATCTACGACGCCGATCAGGCGCCCGACGACGGCTGGCGGGTCGTGGTGAGCAACCACACGCTTAACACGCAGCCGATGATCGTCTACGCGATCTGCGCTCAGGGGAAGATCTCGTACCGCGCCGAGCAGGTGACGCTCGGGGCGATCAAGCGATCACACCCCAAGGTCGACTGCCCCGCGGGTTCACACGTCATCAGCGGGGGACTCGACCCCGCCGGAAACCTCGCGACGATTGCGCTCAACGGGTTCGCCTCTTTCGATGACGGTGACGCAGGCCGCACGCCGGACGACGGGTGGCGGGTGACCGCCGACAACTACGACGCGGCAGGCCGTTCAGCAACCGCCCACGCCATCTGCCTCGGCTGAGGCACGTCGCAACCTGACCAAGGCCGAGCGAGCCGCAACCGACGGCGGCTCGCTCGGCCAGGGCTTCGCCGGTCGTCAGCCGGCGGTGTTCGTGAACACGTCGGTTGGGTCCGGATTCGGGAACACACCAGGGCTCCCCGGGCTCGACAGCGTGAACAGGGGCCGGAACGCGGCGCCCTGCGAATCCAGGCCCTGATAGTCGCCCACGAAATAGCCGCGGGCGTACGGGGCCTGGTGCATGTCGAAGGGACCGGCGAGATGGTCCTCCGTCCAGGAGTCACCACCGTCGTGCGAGTGGACGATCCAGTGGTCGGTGGTCAGCTCTCCGTCCTCCGCCACGTCGTTGCGGAAGTCGTAGTAGGTGACCGCGACCACGCCGTCTCCGTTGACATGGACGGCGGGCTCGAATGCCTGGTCGGTGAACGTGTCGCTGGGCGTCTGGTTGACCTTCTGCGGCTCCGACCATGACCTGCCGCCATCGTCGGAGTGCGACAGCAGGATCAGGTCGTCGCCGAACGGGTTGTCTTCGTGGTCCTGCCAGACGATGTACACGCGCCCCGTGTGCGCGCTCGAGTAGTCGACGGCGAGGTCGACGATGACCCCGTCTGAGCGCACCAGCGTGCAGGGCGGGTTGCCCGTGATGAATGGCCGGCAGTTGATCGGCTCCGGATCGGTCTCGCCGATCGCCTGAACGCGGGAGACGACGCTGCCGCGCCGGGACCAGCTCTCGCCCTTGTCGTCGGAGCGAATCACCTGCACGCTGCTGCCGCGCAGGCTCCCGGCGTTCTTGTGCGTCTGAATCTGCAGGAACCCGTCGACCAACGTGCCCTCGGGCTCGACGACGATCTGGTTGGAGATCGTCTGGTTCTGAGTCCCGGGGTCGTAGATCGGACGTGCGCGCTCCCAGTCCGGGTTGGCCGTCGCGCCCTCGGTCGTGCGACTGAACCAGGTGGGGCCATGGAATGACCTGGCGTTCTCGAAGGCCGACGCGGGCGCGTTCTCGTTCGGCGAGACGATGCGATCCCAGACGGCGTAGACGAGGTTGCCGCTTGGGTCGGTGCGGTCCGCCGTGAGCGACTCCTTGTCGTTGAAGTTGTTGCCCAGCGGGAACCCCGCCCGGGACGTGTCGAACTTCACGGTCGTCGGCTCGGTCCAAGTGCTCGAACCGGCCGCCATCTTCGAGACCAGCACGGCGTTCCTGGTTGTGGTGCGGTCTACCGACAGGCTGATCGACCACAGGTCGCCATTCGGCGCCCAGGAGACCCAGGGATCCGACGAGCGGCCGAAGTCGCCGCCGTTGGCAGCCGTGCCACCGGCACAGCGGCTGAAATGCGGCCACGAATACGCCCACGACGCACCTCCGTCGTGGCTCACGGCCGCGACCAGGCCATGCGAGGCACCGTCGGACCAGCGATCCTGCTGCCAGAACGCCGCGACGTCGTTGGCGTTCGTCGGGCTGACGGCCAACCACGGCTCGGTCTCGCTGTTCGGATAGTTGAAGTTGGTGCCGGGGATGGAGCCCTCGGTCGCGCCGCCACAACCTGGGGCAAACGGGCTCGCGATGCTGATGTCAACGGGGGGGCTGACGGTGAGCGGTGCGGCGCCCGCCGGCAAAGCGGTCGCGGCAACGATCAGCCCCGCCACCAGAATGGAGAGAAACGCTCTTCGCATGAGGGGACTCCCTTCCCCCCAAGAACCTCCCGGCCGGCGCCGCGCGGCGAGCCGCCGGGCCGTCGTCGGGATGGTACGCCTCGGGCGGGGCAGGCGTCTTGCGACCGCGTCGGCGGAAATCGGAGCCCGTAAATGCCCAGGGAGGAACCGGAGTAGCTTTGAGTCATGGCCGACGGCTGGCCACCCCTCAGCTATGGCAGGTGGAGCGCGACCTGCGACACGCTCCACGCCCACACTCAGGTTCTCGGAAAGCTGGCGGTGGAGCTTGCGCCGCCCGAGCCTCAGCTCCAGCACGCGGCCCTGCGCCTGACCGCGCGCGGCTGGGAGACGCTCGCCCTCCCCGCGCCGGACGGCTCCGGCGCACTCGTCGCGGCCCTGGACCTGCGCACGCACGAAGCCCTGGTCGAGCACAGCAACGGCCGGGAGGTGCGGATCCCGCTCGCGCCCAACCGGTCCGTAGCCGAGGTCACGCATGAGGTGCTCGGGTCGGTGGAGCGCCTGGGCGGCGCCGTCGAGATCAATCCCACCCCCCAGGAAGTGCCGTGGCAGGTTCCGCTCGACGAGGACGACGAGCACGCGACCTATGAATCGGAGCAGGTGGCCACATACCTCGACGCCGCCACCCGGGCGGCGCTCGTTCTGGCGGAATTCCGGGCGCCGTTTCGTGGACGCTCGACGCCCGTGAACGCCTGGTGGGGCACCTTCGATCTTGCCGTCAGCTTCTTCTCGGGCCGGCCCGCCGAACCACCGTCCGATGACTTCATCATGCGCAACGGCGGCGACGCCCAGCAGGTCGGGCTCGGATGGTGGCCCGGGGACCCGAACCGCGACGGGGCGGCGTTCTTCGCCCTCGCGTACCCGACCCCGGATGGCTTTGCCGGCGCGGACCTCAGTCCCGCCCCAGGCCGCTGGGACCCAGAGCTCGGCGAGTACGTGCTCGCGTGGGACGACATCCGCGAGAGCTCCGATCCGCATGCCCTTGCCTTGGAGTTCGCCCGGTCAGCGTTCAGCCACGCCTGCGCCGTGTGTGAGTGGGACCCGGCGCTGGCGGCGACGGCCCAGGGTGTCCCGCCTCCGATCAGGTGAGCCTTGGTGGCGTTACTCCGACCCCCCCGCCTGGGTCAGGTGCCGACGTAGGCCGCGAGATGCTCGCCCGTGAGAGTGGAGCGGGCGGCGACGAGAGCGGCGGGCGTGCCCTCGAAGACGATCAGGCCGCCGTCGTGGCCGGCGCCGGGGCCGAGGTCGATGATCCAGTCGGCGTGCGCCATGACCCCCTGGTGGTGCTCGATGACGATGACGGACTTGCCGGAGTCGACGAGCCGGTCGAGCAGGCCGAGCAGCTGCTCGACATCGGCGAGGTGGAGGCCGGTGGTCGGCTCGTCAAGAACGTAGACGCCGCCCTTCTCGCCCATGTGGGTGGCCAGCTTGAGGCGCTGCCGCTCGCCGCCGGACAGCGTCGTGAGCGGCTGGCCGAGGCTGAGGTAACCGAGCCCGACGTCCGCGAGCCGGTCGAGGATCTTGTGCGCGGCCGGTGTGCGCGCCTCGCCTTCGCCGAAGAAGCGCTCGGCCTCGGCCACCGACATCGCGAGCACCTCGCTGATGTTCTTGCCGCCGAACGTGTACTCGAGCACCTCGGCCTGGAACCGCCTCCCCTCACACTCCTCGCACGTGGTGGCGACGCCGGCCATCATCGCCAGGTCGGTGTAGATGACCCCGGCGCCGTTGCAGGTGGGGCAGGCGCCCTCGGAGTTGGCGCTGAAGAGCCCCGGCTTGACGCCGTTGGCCTTCGCGAATGCCTTGCGGATCGGGTCGAGCAGCTTGGTGTAAGTGGCCGGGTTACTCCGCCGCGAGCCGCGGATCGCAGTCTGGTCGACCGACACCACTCCGTCCTGTCCCGACACCGAGCCGTCGATCAGCGAGCTCTTGCCCGAGCCCGCCACCCCAGTGACGACGACCAGCAGGCCGAGCGGGATGTCGACGTCGACGTCCTGCAGGTTGTGGGTGGCGGCGCCGCGCACCTCCAGCACCTCCGTCGACGTCCGCACCGACGGCTTCACGGAGGCGCGGTCGTCCAGGTGCCGCCCGGTGAGCGTGCCGCTGTCCCGTAGGCCCTCGACCGTGCCCTCGAACACCACCTCGCCGCCCTCAGTGCCGGCGCGCGGGCCGAGGTCGACGACGTGGTCGGCGAGCGCGATGGCCTCCGGCTCGTGCTCTACCACCAGCACCGTGTTGCCCTTGTCACGCAGCCGCAGCAGCAGATCGTTCATCCGCTGGACGTCGTGGGGGTGCAAGCCGATGGTCGGCTCGTCGAAGACGTAGGTGACGTCGGTCAGCGACGACCCGAGCTGGCGGATCATCTTCGTGCGCTGCGCCTCGCCCCCCGACAGGGTGCCCGACGGCCGGTCGAGCGAGAGGTAGCCCAGCCCGACCTCCACGAAGGAGTCGAGGATGTGCCGGAGACCGGTGAGCAGCGGGGCCATCGACGGGTTCTTCAGGCCCTGGACCCAGGCGGCCACGTCTGTGATCTGCATCGAGCAGACGTCGGCGATGCTCTTGCTCTTGATCTTGGAGGAGCGGGCCTCCTCGCTAAGCCGCGTGCCGTCGCACTCGGGACAGGTGGTGAACGTCACCGCCCGCTCCACGAAGGCCCGAACGTGCGGCTGCAGCGTGTCGACGTCCTTTGACAGGAAGGACTTCTGGATCTTCGGGATCAGGCCCTCATAGGTCAGGTTGATGCCTTCGACCTTGATCTTGGTCGGCTCCTTGTGGAGCAGGTCGCCCAGCTCCCTCTTGTTGAACTTGCGGATCGGCTTGTCCGGATCGAAGAAGCCGCAGCCGCGGAAGATGCGGCCGTACCACCCGTCCATGCTGTAGCCGGGGATCGTGATCGCACCCTCGTTCAGCGACTTGCCGTCGTCGTATAGCTGCGACAGGTCGAAGTCGATGACCGAGCCCATGCCCTCGCAGCGTGGACACATGCCGCCGAGACGGGTGAACGACGCCTTCTTGGTGTGGGTCTTGGCACCGCGCTGGACGGTGATGCCACCGCTCGCCTTGACCGAGGGCACGTTGAACGAGTATGCGTTGGGCGGGCCGATGTGTGGCTTCCCGAGCCTGCTGAACAGGATGCGCAGCATGGCGTTGGTGTCGGTGACGGTGCCGACGGTGGATCGGGAGTTGGCGCCCATCCGCTCCTGATCGACGAGGATCGCCGTCGTCAGCCCTTCGAGCAGGTCCACCTCGGGCCGGGCGAGCGTGGGCATGAAGCCCTGCACGAAGGCGCTATAGGTCTCGTTGATCAGCCGTTGCGACTCCGCGGCGATCGTGTCGAACACCAGCGAGCTCTTGCCCGAGCCGGAGACGCCGGTGAACACCGTCAGCCGGCGCTTCGGGATCTCGACGCTTATGTCCTTGAGGTTGTTCACCCGCGCGCCCTGCACGCGGATCAGATCGTGGCGGTCGGCGCGCGCCGGCGGCCGCGTGTCAGTCCTCGTCGCGGTGCTCATGGAGAGCGGCTCAGCCCAGTTCCTGGATGCGGATCATGTTCCCCGCCGGATCACGGAAGGCGCAGTCGCGAATCCCGTACGGCTGCTCGGTCGGCTCCTGGACGACCTCGGCGCCGCCGGCCTGAACCTGCTCGAACGTGCCGTCGAGGTCGGGGGTTGCCAGCAGGATCCAGCCGTAGGTGCCCTTGGCCATCATCTCGGCGATGGTGCGACGCTCGTCGTCGGTGATCCCCGGATCGGTGGCCGGCGGCGCCAGCAGGATCGAGGTGTCCGGCTGATCGGGGGGGCCGACCGTGATCCAGCGCATCTTGCCCTCGCCGACATCGGTGCGGACCTCGAAGCCGAGGGCGTCGCGGTAGAAGGCCAGGGAGACCTCCGGGTCGTCGTGCGGGAGGAAGCTCGTGTGAATGGTGATGTCCATGGCCGCCATGCTAGGTGCGGCTCGGGGCGGGCGCTTCTCGATTCCTGACCGGTCTCGTTACCTGCTTCGCGACGCACGGCGGCATTCCGGCCGTCACGCGCGCGCCCTCGCGGCGGTAGACGCTGGGCGGCACGCCGACCAGCTCGGTGAAGCGAGTGCTGAAGGTGCCCAGCGATGAGCAGCCGACCTCGAAACAGACCTCGGTGACGCTGAGGTCGCCACGACGCAGCAGCGCCATCGCGCGCTCGATGCGGCGGGTCATCAGGTAGCTGTACGGCGACTCGCCGTACGCGAGCCGGAACTGACGGCTGAGGTGCCCGGCCGACATGTGCGCGCCGCGAGCGAGCGCCTCGACGTCCAGCGGCTGTGCGTACTCCCGGTCGATCCGGTCGCGGACGCGCCGCAGCCACGCGAGGTCGCGCAGGTACTTCTCCGCGGCGGGTGTGCTGGTCACCTGCGAGATCGTGCCACCTTGCCATCGCACGCGTCGGCGGGCTCTCGCCATGTTTTTGGGCGTGTTTGCCGTTCGATAGGCTGCGGGTGATGACCCGGGGAGGGAGATTCACGACGCCCGCGATGGCCGCGACCCTGCTGTTGCTGTTCGCCGCTCCCGCCCTGGCCGCCGACCGTTTCGCCGAGCCGAACGGGGACGGGGCATTCCCGTGCGTGTTCGCCGATCCATGCTCGCTCGAGAACGCGGTCAGCACCGCACAGTCAGGCGACATCGTCGCTGCCCTCCCAGGCACCTACAACGTCTCGTCCACGCTCCAGCTCCCAGTGGGCGCGAGCCTGGACGGCGGCAACACGCAGGCGGTGATCGTCAACTCGACTGCCTCGACCGCAATGAGGGTCGTCGCGTCCAGCCCCAACAGCGTCGTCGGGCGCATCACGCTCAATCACACGCCGTCGTCGGGAAGCCCGACGGCCGGGCTCGAGCTGCTGGCCGGCAGGGCCAGCCAGATGTTCATCACATCGAGCGGTGACAGCGCCTGCGTGATCACCGGCACGATCACGACCGCGCAGATGATCGAGAGCGTCTGCCACAACAACTCGGCCGGCACCGGCGTGGCCGTCAACTCGTTCTCCGCCGTCGACTCGGCCGCAGAAATCTTCGACGTCACCGCGGTCTCCGACAACGGCTACGGCCTGTTCGCAAGCGCCACCGCCGCCAACGCGGACGTCAACCTGACCGGGGGGAACGTGATCGCCCAGGGTGGGACGGTCGATCAGCGCGGCTTCAACTCGAACACGACCAGCACGAGCTCAACGATCTCGCTCGCGAACTCGAACTTCGACACCCTCGACTTCACCCCGCCGACGGGGGCGACGGGCACGCTCCCAACGGAGAACGACAACCAGTCGGCCCCGCCGCTGCTGGACGCCACGTTCCATGAGCTCCCCGGCTCGCCGACGATCAACGCCGGCAACGTCTTCCCTCAGTCGGCGTTCGTCGATATCGACGGCGACGATCGCCCGCAGGGCGCGGCGATGGACATCGGGGCTGACGAGGTGGAGGGCGACGCGCCCGACACCAACATCGACGGCAAACCGCCGAAGCGGACGCGGAAGCGCACGGCGCGGTTCAAGTTCAGCTCGACGGAGCCCGACGATGCGACGTTCGAGTGCAAGCTCGACTCCAAGCCGTTCAAGCCGTGCGAGAGCGGGATCAAGTACCGGAACCTGAAGCGCGGCCAGCGCCACAAGTTCCAGGTGCGCGCGACCGACGGCTTCTTCAACACCGACGAGACCCCGGCCAAGTACAGCTGGAAGGTCCGCAGGTAGCCGGACCCCTCGTTCGCGTTGACTCTGACCGTAGCCCGGTATGGGATCGGCCGAACAATTAGGTTGCGACGGAAGGTGTGCTGGTCTACGGTGAGCGCGTGAGCACGCGCCCATGTCAGGCAGCGCTCGGGCGCAGCGCGTTAGTGCAGTCGAAGATCTCCATGCTGAATGGCGTGGGTATGAGCTCGGGAGGAAGTTCGGCTAGGTGGCGTGATTAAGAGAAGCCTTCAGCTTCACTCCGGTCGTCACCGAATCGCGGTGCCCGCGATGGTCCTCGTGGTGGGGCTCGGACTCGCCGGCTCGGCCCTCGCCGCCACCGGGGCGAAGCTGGTCAAAGACATCAATCCCAGCGGCAGCGACAGCTCATCTCCCGACGGCCTCACCAACCTCGGCGGGACCGCCTTCTTCTCCGCCAATGACGGCACCCACGGCAAGGAACTCTGGAAGTCCAACGGCACCGAGGCCGGGACGAATCTGGTCAAGGACATCAATGAAGGTGGCGGCGACTCGAGCCCCTACTACTTCACGAACATCGGAGGCACGCTCTACTTTTCGGCCAATGACGGCATCCACGGTGACGAGCTCTGGAAATCGACGAGGACCCCGGCCGGGACGAAGCTGATCGCGGACGTAAACCCCGGCAGCCCCGGCTCGGGCCTCTACCAGCTCACGAAGGTCGGCGGCACCCTGTTCTTCCTGGCTGACGACGGCACACACGGCCTCGAGCTGTGGAAGTCGAGCGGCACCGAGGCGGGGACAAAGCTCGTCAAGAACATCAAACCAGGGAGCGCCGGATCGGACGCCTTTTACCTCACGAACGTCGGCGGGACGCTCTTCTTTCGAGCGGATGACGGCACTCACGGGTACGAGCTCTGGAAGTCGGACGGCACCAAGGCCGGCACCAAGCTGGTCGAGGACATCAATCCCAGCGGGGCCTCAAACGTGGGCGGCCTCGCCGACTCGGGCGGCACGCTCTTCTTTCAGGCGGACGACGGCACCCACGGGTACGAGCTCTGGAAGTCCGACGGCACCAAGGCCGGCACCAAGCTGGTCGAGGACATCAATCCCAGCGGCAGCGACAGCTCATATCCGGTCCATCTGACGAACGTCGGCGGCACGCTTCTCTTCTCGGCCAATGACGGCAGCCACGGTGACGAGCTCTGGAGATCGACGGGGAGGCGGGCCGGGACGAAGCTGGTCAAGGACATCACCTTTTTCGCCTCGAACAGCGCAAATCCCACCAACCTGACAAACGTCGGCGGCACGCTCTTCTACCAAGCCGACGACGGCACGCACGGGATCGAGCTGTGGAAGTCGGACGGCACCACGGCCGGCACGCGGCTCGTCAAAGACATCTGGCCGGGCACCGACGGCTCTTCGCCCTACTCGTCGAACCCCCAGGTCCTCACGAACGGCGGCGGGACCCTCTTCTTCTCGGCCGACGACGGCAGCAATGGTGAGGAGCTTTGGAAGTCGAACGGCACCGAGGCCGGGACGACCCTGGTCGAGGACATCAATCCCAACCCTCTCCAAGGCTCGCTTCTATACGGCCTGGCGAACATCGGCGGCACCCTATTCTTCTCGGCCTACGACGGAACCCACGGCTCCGAGCTCTGGAAGGCCTCCGGCTGAGTCCGCGCTGCGCCAACCGCCGCGGGTTTGGCAGCGTTCTCCGATGCCGGAGGAGGGACTCGAACCCCCGACACGCGGATTATGATGCGGGCCAGGACGGCTGATCTGGCTTGTTCAAGCGGTTCTAAGGGCCGCTCAGTTGCGCTCAGTTACGCCCGAAGTCGGTAGTTCGACGCACGGCCTGACGCACGGGGTAGAGTCGGCTACCTGAGCGAGGACGCGCCGGGCTGGCCGCCCCCTTGGCCTGAGTGCCTTGACGAGAAGCGCGAGCGACTCGGGTTTGTCCTGAGCGAGCTCGGAGTGACCGAGGCCATCTACCGAGACCTGGTTGACATCACACGCGACCTGCTCGCCGACCCCGACTTCCTCCGCCTGCGCAATGCGATCGCCCGAGCGCTGCACTACGTGCCAAGGCTCGAGCGCGAGGACGTCGAGGCATTGGCCCGCATTCACCTACCCGAGAGCACCAAGGAGGCAGCAGCCGCATGACCCCAATCACCTACACCCCCGACGACTTGGAGGGCTGGTGGTCGAAATGGTCGGCCGCGCACGTTGTCCCACTTTGTGGCGTCGACGGTTGCTCGCAGCCAGCGGATACGTGTCCGCGCCACGGAAAGCAAGCACCCTCTCGGCGGGCCGAGTACAAGACCTTCCCCACGAGGTTCGACTGCGGCCCCTTCGCTACCGACTGCCCGCCTGAGTTGGTTGGTACCTGCCTCGACCCAAAGAGCGTTGGCAATCCAGTCCCGATTGCAGCGATCAAGGCGGCAATGGCCGAGCGTAAGGCGATCAGTCGTAAGTCGCTGCCGCTGAGGGTTGTGAGCTTCGATGCCTAGATCCAACGCCACCGGGGGGGGCGGGTCGCGGGGAACGTTGGCGCGCAACGCATATCGCCCTTCAGCGAGACGTGTTCGCGACGCGACCCCGCAGGAGACGGCGGGAGCCGGACCCCCCGAACTGGAAGGGAGTGCGGGGGAGCCGGGCCCCGCGCGGCGCGCCAGAGGTCCCCGGAAGGGTCCTCCGGCGTTGTGTGCCGATCAGTCGAACGTGCAGGCGTCCGAGAGAATCCCGGCCACGATTGCTCCGGCGGTGGGCGAGATGTTCTGCTCGACGACGCCGCCGATACCCGTACCGGGGTTGCCGTTGACGCTCGTGCAGGCGTTCAACACGTTCGTTCCCGGCTTCTCGGGAAAGGTGGTCCCAGGGCTACCGCGGTCCGCCGCAGCCGGGGCGGCCGCCACTGCTGCCAGGAGTGAGGCGGCGCAGACGGCCGCGCTGATCCTCTTCTTCATGTCCTTCTCCTTCTCCCCCCAGATGGTCTGGAGTACCGGTTGTTTGAGGTAACCCCCTCGAGGTCGAGGTGATGCCTGAGCTACTCCCGCAGCCCGGCGGCTTCGAGCGCTGCTACCGACGACTATGCAGCCGCTTGCGCGCACGTGCCAGATCTAGGTCTCGAAGGTCGAGCTTGTGCCGTAGGGATGTCACATCGCCGACCAAAGTCCTACGTGCCTTCCGCTCAGCGCGCAGCTGCGCCTCCAAGCTGCGGATGCGTGCCTTGGCTCCGAACATGGGCCTCCGTGCTCTGCTCTCCTCTGGGCGAGTTGAAAGGTTTTGGATCCCGCCAGTGGAGACCGAGCGTCCCACTCACCCCGGGCCGAGTCAAGGGTGGGGAGCGTTGCGATACCCGGAAGCAGGTAGCGCAGAGCGCCGGTGCGACCTGGCGGCGAAGAAGAAGGCGGGCTCGTCACGGAAGAAGAAGGCGAGCCCGCCCGACGCCACTCATTCGAATCTGTCAGGCGCTTTCGACGACCTCACCAACGTCCACGCTCTCAAGCGTGACAGCATCGGTGAGCATCTCGGGGATTCGGTCCGCAACAGACTGAGCCGCATCCTCGGACTCGAAGATGCCCATGCTCCGGCCCTTGCCGTCAATCCTGACCCAATACGCGGCCACCAGGCCGGGTGCCTGTTTCACTCCCGGCACAACGTTGCTCCGCAGGTGCTCGGTAGCCGCTTCCCGGTCGTTGATGGTGACGCTGACTACTACTGCGTGCATGGAGTCTCCCTCCTGTCTCTTTCAGGACGACCCTACCTAGGGGGCGGGGTGGGGGGCAACCCTTTTCGAGGCGGCATCGTCAGGACCGCCGTCTGGAAAAGCCCGCACAACTTTCAAGATGGGGGACGGTCGCAGGCAGGGTGTCCGCAGCCCGCATACCGCCGTGTACCCAATCGCGCGCGCAAAGGATTGAAAAAAAGCCATGACTGAGAAAGAGCAACGAGCCGTGCTTGAGGGCATCGCCCGCGACGAAGACGCCTACCCGCGCGATCGGACCGCCGCGGTTCGGGCACTTCAGGCGATGGACCGACCCAAAGAACGAGAGAAGGAGACGGCCGAGGATGAGCTCGACCGGATCATCCACCCCGATTAGAAGATGAGTGACCACCTGCCAGGGGGAGGGACGCGGGCAACGTTCGTACGTAGCGCATACCGCCGAGTAAAGAGCAGCGCCCGCCGATCAGGGAATCGCGTTCGAGATCGAGTGGTCGCTGAGCAAGTCCGCGATCAGGGAGTCGGCGTCACAGATGTGCCGATGCGGGGACGAACCGATTACCGCGCGGCTCACGTGGACCTTGATCTTCGTGACCGAGCCCGAGGGCCCCACCTGCGCGCCGATGCCGCCCCAGGCGCCCTGACCAGTGGACCTGCCCAGATCGACGGGCGTCCAGGTGATATCGGAGCCGTAGCGGAAGAGGACCTTGACGCGGCGGTCCCCCCGGCATCTGGGCGGCGTCTCCAGGTACCCGAAGGCGGCGAACCTGCTCGGCGAAGCCGGGCCGATGAAGTTCGCCACGATTGTCGTCGGCGTGTGAGTCGTGTGGGCGTGGGCGGCCGTGGCCCCGCCGATCAGAGCCACGCTCGAACAGAGTGCTGCGATTGCTGCTCTCTTCATCTGGGTCCCTCCTGTCTGACGCTGTCGATGCTCACCGGTCCGCCGATCTGGATACGGCCGCTGGCCGGGGGAGGGTCCCGCTGTGCGATGAGACGACCTGCATACCGCCGGGTGGCTCCTCGCGAGGAAAAGGAATGCCCCTCATGAGCGGTTCAGGCGGGGTCCAGGCCGGCGCTGCGCTCGTCAAAGCCATCCGTGAAGGCCTGCCAGCGGGGGTAGAGCTCGACGAGCGCGAGGAGGCGCTGCTCGATCTGGCGGCTCGCCAGGCCGATGACGTCGCCGCGCTCGAGGCCGATATCGGCAAGCGGGGGTTCTGGTCGAAGGTTCGCGCGGTCAGAAGGTGCTCAACCCCGCGATCTCAGAGGTGCGACAGGGTCGGCTTGCCTTGGGGAAGCTCCTCAGCGGGCTGGATCTTCCTGAGAGCACGTCCGAGGCGCAGCGGAGCGCGCAGCGGGCCGCCGCGGCCCGTTGGAAGCGAGCGGGCTAGTGGCGCGGCTGACTGAAAGGGCTGCTGCTGCCGAGAGCGTCTACTACGACTACTTCTCGATGCAGATCGGGCCGACCTTCAAGAGCGGCAGCTATGACGGCTGGACCGACGAGGAAATGCGGCTCATGTGGGAGCTACACGGGAAGCAATTCATGGAGGAGTGGAGCGCTTCCCGCCACCGTGCTCCGGGGAAACGTCCCTGGGTCTATTGGGAATTCGTCCTTGGGCGCCCCGAGCACCTCACGGACATTCCCGACCGCGAGTTTCTCAGTCTCAAGACGCAAGCGCAGCGGGACGCCAACGCCCTCGAGCTGATCGAGTGGGAGATCGAGCCCTACGTCTACCTCGCGGAGCAAGGTGAGCTGAGCTCCGACGAGATCGCGGCGCTCGCCGAAAAGGCAAATGAGGCAAGGCTGCGGGTCGGGACCAAAGGCGAGCAGATCGGCACCCCCGGGGTCGATCGTCCCGACCTTCGAGCGGTGAAGCTCTACGAAGCGGTCAGCTCAGCGCTGAGGGAGACCCGTGGCTGAGCGCTGCATGGCCGCCGGAACGGGCAAAGCGAAGGCCCCGCCGAAGCGGGGCCTTGCACCAACCCGAGGGAGGTTGTCCCTACCTGGCCTTCAGGGTCTTCAGTCCCTTAATCAGCTTCGCGGTGTCGGCGACACACTTGCCGAACTCCTGGCTGCCGGGGTTCGTCTCACCCTGACGACAAGCGGTGCGCGCTGCCTCGCGAGCCGACTCATGGCCGTTGACGCCCTTCGCGAGCGCGCGGACGCAGTCGCTGAAGTTGGCGTTGTCGCGGGGTACGTCATACGGCGGGCGCTCACAGATGACGCCGTAGGCGGCCCCCGGCGGGGTGTTCTCCGGACCCCGGTCGGCGAGGGCAAACGCGGGGACCGCGAGTCCGACCGCCGCAGCGACGGCGATTCCCTTGGAACGAAGATTCACGTTCTTCATACCTCCGTGATCGTTGGCGCTAATGGAACGCTCACACGCGCAAAACGTCAGGCACTTATTCGTCGCGCCTGGTCAATCTCCCTCCGAACCCGCAAGGTCTGCAAGAAAGACCTCGGGAGCGGGGCATCCTGGGGTCACTCCACGAACGGCAGCTCCTCATCGAGCCCGCAGCGCTCGAGGATCCGCATGATGTTCGCCCTTGGGCGTGTCAGGGCCAGCTGGTGAGCGTTGTTGGCGGCCCGCCAGTGGGCTCTTATGAGCACAGCGAGTCCAGTCGAGTCGATGAACTCCAACCGCGCCATGTCGAGCACGATCCGGGAGGCGCCGGTGCCTTCGATGCGAATGAGCTCGTCCTCGAGGTCCCGTGCGCTCGAGCCGTCCATCTCGCCCTCGAGCCTGACGAAGTGAGTCCCGGCCTGTTCCTGGCTCACAATCGTGAGCAGGTTGCGCTCGATCCGTCGAGCTGTGTCGACCATGGGGACCTCCTCCTCCCCTCAGTCGGTCAGGCTACCCCGCAACCGGGGGCAATGAACCAGCTTCCTTGCACCGTCCGCCCGCTGGGTATAGGGGGTGGTAGTGCTGAGCGGCGCGGGCTACTGCGTGAGCCCGCCGGCGTCGAGGAAGGACAGGGCCACCCTGGAGGGCAGCCCTGCCTATTGGCACCCCGACTTCCGAGGGCCATCAAGCGCCGTACCCACGCCAAAGGCCCTGAAGCGCCGCTTCCTGTCAATTCTTGCGCCGTCCGCGCGCTGGGTGTAGGGTCGCCCCGCCCACAGAAATGGGGCCGCGGTGCGTGAACACCCGGCCCCGTGGCACCAGGCTCAGTCCCCTGAGGCCCGGTGCGCGGGACAGGCTATCCGCCCCTCGGTCCCTCGAACGAGGAGGACGGATGCTGCGAGCCGTCACAGGCCAGGGAGGAGCCACCACGTCCAACGTGGACGAGAGGCTGCGGGACGCGCTGGTCGCGTGCCGGGCGGCCGAAGCTGCGATGTACGAGGCGCGCGACGAGTGGAAAGACGTCGAGCGGGGCCTCGGGGCGATGGTCCGAATTCTCGAAAGGCGCGTCTGAATGGCCGCCGTTAGCGGACACGTGCGCGAGCTCGACCGACGAGGCGGTCCCGCCTTCTATGCCGCGATACGGCTCGCTGACGGCTCCCGTCTGCAGCGCAAGTTGGGTAATTCGTGGCGCAAACGTAGTAGACCCCCGGCCGGCTACTTGACGCGCGCCCAGGCGGAGGCGAGGCTCCAACACATCCTCTCGGGGATCGACCCGGAGATCCGGATCGGGGCGAAGCCTGGCTCGGCGGTTACCTTCGGCATGGCCGCCGAGTCCTGGCTTGCCTACGTCCGCGACGATCGCAAGCGTCGACCTTCCACCGTCCGCGGGTATCGCCGCGAGCTCGACCGCAACCTGCTCCCCGAGTTCGGTCGCGACACGCCACTCGACGCGATCACGACGCAGGACATCGACGCCTACCGTGAGCGGCTCGTCGCCGAGGGGAAGCTGAGCGCCCGGTCGATCAACAAGCGCCTGGCGCAGCTTCACGCGATCTTCAAGCGGGCGCAGCGCACCTACGGGCTCGCGACCAACCCCGTAGCGGGTGCCGAGAGACAGCCTCAGAGGCGATCCGGCGACATTCGCGTACTCGATGCGGCCCAGGTGGAGCTACTCGCCTCCAAGGCGGTGAACGGGCAGGACGCAGCCCTCTTCCGTGTCGCCGCTTTCACAGGACTGCGGCTCGGCGAGCTGCGGGCGCTGCGATGGGCAGACATCGACTGGATGCTCCGGCTCATCCACGTCCGGCGCTCCTACACGTGGGGCGCTGAGGGTGCGCCGAAGTCGGGCAAGGTCCGATCAGTGCCGCTGGTCGACCAGGCCGCCAAGGCGCTCGAGGACCTGAGCCGGCGCGAGTTCTGGACTGGCGACGACGACCTCGTTTTCGTCAGCCCGACCGGAGGCCACGTCGAAGAGAGTGCGCTGCGCCGGCGCTTCTACACCGCCCTCGACGACGCAGGCTTGTCACGGATGCGCTGGCACGATCTGAGGCACACGTTCGGCACCCTCGCGGTGCAGGCGTTCCCGCTGACGGATGTCAAGGCCTACATGGGCCACGCGGACATCCAGACGACGATGATCTACGCCCACCACGTGCCCCGGCACGACGCCGCAGACCAGCTGACGAACCTCCTACGGGCGCAGTCCGAGGACGCCGCTCGACGCACCGTCGACGCACGGGAGGAAGATGGGGAGCAGGCAGAGGGGCCCGAAAACCGCTCAGATGCAGGGGATTCGGAGTGCCGGAGGAGGGACTCGAACCCCCGACACGCGGATTATGATTCCGCTGCTCTAACCAGCTGAGCTACTCCGGCGGGGAGGCGAAGGGTAGCGGCGCCGACGGGTCCCGAGACCGTGCCGGCCCCGGGACCTACGACGCGCCGGATCAGAGCTTGACGACCGTCGTCTCGGCCTCGCAGACGTCGCCGTTGCCGAGCTTCTTCTCGGTCACCTTGACCCTGAGCTGGCCCGGCACCTTCTGCGTGATCTCGCCCGCCCAGGCGCCGTTGTCGGACGACGTCCCGGTGTCGAGCGTCACGGTGTCGCCGCGCTTGGCGCTCTTCGGCGGTGTCTGCTTGACGAACACCTTGAAGTCGCGCGCGGATTCGCACCTGCCCTTCTCCGACTCGAACACGCCCGAGATGTAGAAGCCGTCCGGTGTGCTGTTCGCGCCGAGCACCATGATGTCCGTGGGGAACGACGACGGTGCTGCGGCGCTGGTCGCGCTGACGCCCGTGAGGGCGAGCGCGCACGCAGCCGCGGCGATCGCGATCTTCTTCATTTGCCCTCCTTTGATGACCCCCAACCGGCTCTTTCGGGGCCGCAGGGTACGCATCGCAGGCGGAGTGGGCAGGGCCGTGCCGGGCACGGCGATGCGTCAATTACCGCGCTCGTCTAGACGACGTCTGTGTCGGCCTTGCATACATCGCCGTTGGCCAGGGTCTTCGAAAACGCCTTGACCTTCAGGCTCAGCGTCTTCTGCTCGACCTGGAAGGCCCAGGCGCCGTTGCCGCTCGACGTTGCCTCATCGACGACGACGGTGTCGGCCCGGTGCTTCATCTCGGGCACCTTGTAGAAGATCTCCATGCTCCGCTCCGCGCGGCACTTCTTCTTCTCCGACTCGAGGATGCCGAACAGGACAAACCCAGTCGGGGTCTTCGCGCCGTCGATGATGTCGATCTGAGTCTCATACGTCGCCGGCGCGGCGGCGCTGGTGGTCCCCACGGCCGCGGTGACGAGCGCGCAGGCCGCAACGGCGATCGCGAACTTCCTCATGAACGTTCCCTCCTCGGATGGTCCGACGTGACAGCCCGGCAGGCTACGACCCGGAGGGGCGTCAACTGCCCTGGGCGCTGATCGGGCTAGGGTCCATCCGATGAGTGACCTCGAGCGAGCCGTCCACGCCGTGATCAATGACTGCCTCGCCGTGAAGGAGCGGGAGAGGGTGCTCGTGGTCTGCAATCCAGCGACGCTGGGGCTCGGCGAGCGGCTGCGCGGCGAGGCGGGTCGAGCCGGCGCAGACGGTGTTCTGGGGCTCATGGCCGAGCGCGCTGCCAACGGGAGCGAGCCGGCCGATCCCATCGCGGGGGCGATGCTGAAAAGCGACGTGGTGCTGGCGCCGACGGTGCAGTCGCTCTCCCACACCTCTGCGCGCAGGGCCGCAACCGAGGCCGGCGCCCGGGTTGCAAGCCTGCCCAATGTCACCGAGGAGATGCTCGCCCGTGTGATGAGCGCCGACGTCGAGGGCCTGCGCCGCAAGGGGAGGGCGCTCGCCGACATTCTCACCGCGGGGAGCGAGGCGCGCCTGACCTGTCCGAACGGCTCCGACCTGCGCCTCGGCCTCGAGGGTCGTACTGGACTGGCGGATGCCGGGGACCTCCAGGAGCGCGGTGCGTTCGGCAACCTCCCGTGCGGCGAGGGCTACATCGCGCCGCTCGAGGGCACTGCCGAGGGCGTGCTCGTCGCCGACGGCACGATCGGCGCGCTCGGACTGGCCGATGTTCCGGTGAGGTTCGAGGTGAGCGGTGGCCACGTCCGTGCCGCCGACGGACCCAAGGGCGAGCGCCTCCTCGAGAGCCTGCGAGCGGTGGGGGAGGGCGGCACCAACGTGGCCGAGCTCGGCATCGGGACGAACGAGTGCGCGATCAAAACCGGCAACCTGCTCGAGGACGAGAAGATCCTCGGTACCTGCCACGTGGCCTTCGGCGCGTCCGCGTCGATGGGCGGCGCTGTGCAGGTCCCGATCCACGAGGACTGTGTCGTGATGCGGCCCAACCTGAGCGTCGACGGCGAGCCGGTCGTACGCGACGGCCAGCTCCTGGTCTGAGCGGCGAGCGGGGGAGCGGACCGTGCTGCTCGGCGTCCCCAACTTCTCCGAGGGTCGCGACCCTGGTCTCATCGAGCGGATCTCGACGCAGTTCTCCGCCGGCGCAGAGCTCCTCGACATCCACACCGATGCACTCCATAACCGCACCGTCCTAACCCTCGCGGGGCGTCCGCGGCAGCTCGGTGAGGCACTGGCGCGTGGAGCCGGCGCCTGCATCTTGATGCTGCAGCTAAACCGCCACCAGGGCGCTCACCCGCGGATCGGCGCTCTTGACGTCTGTCCCGTCGTCTGGATCGATCCCGCCGATCGCGACGCTGCCGCCACCGAGGCACGCGCTGTTGGGGCATCGATCGCCGCGGAGGGCGTTCCGGTCTTCTTCTACGGCGAGCTCGCGAGCACGCCGGAGCGCCGGGAGCGGGCGTTCTTCCGCAACGGCGGGATCCCAAGGCTCACCGAGCGGATGGCGGATGGGGAGCTCGAGCCGGACCTCGGGCCGTCAAACCCCCATCCAGGCGCCGGGGCGACCCTGGTGACGGCCCGCCCGCCGCTCGCCGCGTTCAACGTCGAGCTCGAGGGGATCTCGATCGACGACGCCCGCTCCGTGGCGGCGCATCTGCGCGAGTCCGGCGGCGGGCTACCGGGGGTCCGCGCAATCGCGATCGACCGTGGTGAGGGGCTCGCGCAGATCTCCACCAACGTGCACGATCCGCTCACGATCCCGCTCGCCCAGGTGCTTGACCACGTCCGCGAGCTGGCTCGCCCCAACGGTGCTCATCCGATCGCCGCCGAGATCGTCGGGCTCGTTCCGGAGGCGGCGCTCGCCGGGTTCCCGGAGGACGTTCCCATCCCGGGGTTCGATCCCGCGCGTCAGGTGCTGGAGCGGCGCCTGTAGATTCCGCCCCACATGGCGCAATCCAGACAGCGACGGCGTCGCAAGCGCCGCGGAACGCAGGGAGGCCGCATCGACACCCGGCCCGCCCGCGGGCGTCCCCGCAGCCGCGAGGAGGCGAAGGCGCGGGCGCGCGCCCGGCGTTCGAGCCCGAAGAAGGGGGGCAAGCGGACGGTCGATCGCCGCGATCTGCCGCCGACCTGGAGCAGCGCCATCAACCGCGCCCTGTTCGCGGCCGCGATCTTCCTGGTCTCGGTCCTCCTGCTGTTCCACCAGCCGGTGGCGACCACGATCCCGCTGGCCGTGCTGATGATGGCCATCTACATCCCGCTCGGCCACGCCATCGACCGCTACTTCTACAACCGCCGCCAGGCCCAGAAGCAGCGCGCCCGCGAGCAGCGCTCCTAGGCGCGTTACCCTCGACGAGGCCATGGACGTCCGTTCCTTCACCGTCGGCCCGGTCACCGAGAACGCCTACATCCTGCGCCGCGACGGCGCCGACCGCGGCCTGATCGTCGATCCCGGCGACGAGGCTGAGCGCATCCTCGGGGCCGTCGATGCCCTCGGCATCGGGATCGACGCCATCCTCATCACGCACTGTCACTTCGATCACATCGGCGCCGTGGCTCCGGTGGCGGCGGCGACCGCTGCGCCGGTCTACTGCCCCGAGATCGAGGTGCCCGTGCTCGCCGACATCATGTCGTTCGTCCCCTGGCCGGGCTTCGGCCCCTACGAGAGCTACGACGCGGACGAGACCGTCGCCGGCGGCGAGAAGCTCGAGCTGGCCGGCCTCGAGATCGACGTGCTCTTCACGCCGGGCCACAGCCCCGGCCACGTCACCTATGCGATCCCCGACGAGGCGGCGCTCTTCTCCGGCGACGTCCTCTTCCAGGGCTCGGTGGGAAGAGTGGATCTGCCCGGCGGCGACTGGGGCACGCTGCTGGAGAGCATCCGCTCGCTCGTCGACGGCTATCCCGAGGAGACCAGGGTCTATCCCGGTCACATGGGGGTCACCACCCTCGGGGCGGAGCGCGCGTCCAACCCGTTTCTGGCCGAGCTGGCGCGCTGAACTCGGACTCAGCCGCCCTCCACGCTGCGCCGGAGGTTTTCGTGGTAGCCCGCGAACTGGCGGGCCACGAGCCGTTTCATCAGCGGCCCGACGACGCGCATCGCCCCAGGCAGTTCACCCTCGGCGAGGAACTCCACCCGCGTGCCGTCGCCCTCGGGGGCGAACGACCAGGTTCCGTCGATCGGATATGGCCCCTCGACCACGTGCACGCGGACGCGTCGCGGACGCTCGAACTCCGTGAACTCGACGACCTGCTCGAACTCCTTGCCCTTTGGGGGCTTGGTCCGTTCGCGGACGCGGGTTCCGAGCCCGGGCTGCCCGTCGGTGAGCTGCTCGACGTAGGTCTTGGAGGTCTGCCACTCGGCCACGGTCGCCGGGTTGGTCAGGTAATCGAAGACCGCCTCGGGCGGCCGGTCCACGAAGAACGTCTCCTCGATCCGCACGCTCGGTGAGCCTATCCCGGGAATCCGCGCCGTGGCATCTCCGCGCTTCGCGGCGCTTTAGAGTCGCTGCCCATGGCCGCTCGCTATCAGGCCCCGCGCGGCACGTTCGACGTGCTGCCCGCCGACACACCGCCTCGGCTGCGGGTCGCGCACGCGACCGCCGAGGTGCTCGAGCGCGCCGGCTACGGCCGGATCGAGACCCCGGCCTTCGAGGACACCGAGCTCTTCTCCCGAGGTGTGGGAGCGAGCACCGACATCGTCCGGAAGGAGATGTTCACGTTCGAGGATCAGGGCGGGCGCAGCCTGACCCTGCGTCCCGAGGGCACGGCGCCGATCTGCCGCGCCTATCTGGAGCGCGGCATGCAGACGCTGGCCCAGCCGGTGAAGCTCTGGTATCTCGGGCCCTACTTCCGCCACGAGCGCCCGCAGGCCGGGCGCTACCGCCAGTTCACGCAGCTCGGGGCCGAGGCGATCGGCTCGGACTCGCCGCTGGTCGACGCCGAGGTGATCATCCTGCTCGACGAGCTCCTGCGCGGCCTGGGAGTGCCGGCCCTGCGCCTGAAGCTCTCGAGCCTCGGCTCGCTCGACGCCCGCGCCGCCTATCGCGACGAGCTCGTCGCCTATCTGCGCTCGCACGAGGCGGAGATCGCGCCCGACGTCCGCGAGCGCATCGACGAGAACCCGCTCCGAGCATTCGATTCGAAGGACGCGGGAACCCGCCAGGTCATGGAGGAGGCGCCCACCATGCTCCAGCGCCTCGAGGGCGAGGACGCCCAGCATTTCGACGAGGTGCGAGGCGGCCTCGATCAGGCTGGCGTCAGCTACCAGCTCGATCCCACCCTGGTCCGAGGGCTCGACTACTACACGCGCACCGTCTTCTCCTTCGAGTGCGAGCAGCTCGACGGCCAGTCCGAGGTCGGCGGCGGCGGGCGCTACGACGGCCTGATGGAGCTGCTCGGGGGGCCGCCGACCCCCGCGGTTGGATGGGCTGCCGGCGTCGAGCGCATCGTGCTGGCGCTGGATGAGGCGGAAAGCGAGGCGGCGATCGACGTCTTCATCGCGGCGGAGCCGTCGCAGTCGCGTCGCGCCCTGACCCTGGCCACCGACCTGCGCCGCGCCGGCCTGCGGGCCGACCTTGACCTCGCAGGCCGGGCGATGAAGGGCCAGATGCGGCACGCCGACCGCCTCGGGGCCCGTCACGCCGTGATCCTCGCGGACGACGGCGCCGCTCAGCTCCGCGACATGGCGACCGGCGAGCAGCGTGAAGTCGACCTCGGACGGGTGGCGGAGGAGCTTCGGTGACCGGATTCCCGGCGCTCCGTGCCAACGGCTACCGCGACACCTGGTGTGGGCAGGTGCTGGCCGACCGGGTCGACTCCGAGGCCAGGGTCGCCGGCTGGGTCCATCGCCGCCGCGACCACGGCGGGCTCATCTTCATCGACCTGCGCGATCGCACCGGCCTCGTCCAGCTGGTCTTCAACCCCGACGAGGCGCCGGAGGCCATGAAGCTGGGCCACGAACTTCGCTCGGAGGACGTGCTGAGCGTGAGCGGCGAGGTCGTGCGCCGGGCGCCCGAGACCGTCAACCCCGAGCTCCCGACGGGTGAGTTCGAGCTGCGCGTCCGCGACGCAACGCTGATCGCCGACGCCGAGACCCCGCCGTTCGAGATCGAGGGATTCTCGGGCGAGGTGGGGGAGGAGATGCGGATTCGCTACCGCTATCTCGACCTGCGTCGCGAGCGCATGCGCGACGCCATCGAACTGCGCCACCGCACCGTCGGCGCGATCCGGAGCTTCCTCGACGGCGAGGGGTTTCTCGAGATCGAGACCCCCGTGCTCACCCGATCGACGCCGGAGGGCGCGCGGGACTTCCTCGTCCCGAGCCGCCTGCAGCAGGGTTCCTTCTACGCGCTGCCGCAATCGCCGCAGCTCTTCAAGCAGCTCCTGATGGTCGGCGGCCTCGAGCGCTATTACCAGATCGCCCGCTGCTTCCGCGACGAGGACCTGCGCGCCGACCGCCAGCTCGACTTCACCCAGCTCGACCTCGAGATGTCGTTCGTCGAGCGCGAGGACGTGCTCGATGTGAACGAGCGCCTGCTGGCGGCCGTCCTCGGCGAGATGGGCATCGAAGTCTCGCTTCCCCTGCGCCGCATTCCATACGACGAGGCGATCGCCCGATTCGGCTCCGACAAGCCCGACCTGCGCTATGGCCTCGAGCTCACCGATCTCACCGATCTGCTTCGCGAGACCGGCTTCAACGCCTTCCGCGGGGTCATCGACGACGGCGGCGCGGTCAAGGGGATGAACGCCGGCAAGCGCGAGCTCCCGCGCGCGCAGCTCGACGGCCTGGTCGACGAGGCGAAGGCGCTGGGCGGGAAGGGGCTCGTGTGGGCGTTCCGCGAGGGCGACGGATGGCGCTCGCCCGTGGCGAAGTTCCTCTCGGCCGAGGAGCTCGCCGCGATGAACGACGCCTTGGGGACGGGCGAGGGGGACCTGCTCCTGCTCGCGGCCGACAGGCCGAAGGCGGCGGCGTCGGTGCTGGGCGGCCTGCGGGTGCGGCTCGCGGAGCGCTTCGGGCTCGTGCCGGGCGACGTCAACGAGCTGGCCTGGATCGTCGACTGGCCGCTGTTCGAGCTCGATGAGGAGACGGGCAGCTGGGATCCGCTCCACCATCCATTCACCTCGCCGGAGGGCGAGTTCGACCCCGCGAACCCGGGCGTGGCGCGGGCGCTCGCCTACGACGTGGTCTGGAATGGCGTCGAGCTCGGCGGCGGATCGATCCGTATCTCCGACCGCGAGGTGCAGAGCGCCGTGTTCGAAACCCTCGGCATCGGTGCCGAGGAGGCGGAGTCGCGCTTCGGCTTCCTGCTCGAGGCACTGCGATACGGCGCGCCCCCGCACGGCGGGATCGCCTACGGGATCGACCGCATCGTCGCGCTCCTGCACGGCACGGACTCGATCCGCGACGTGATCGCCTTTCCGAAGGCGGCGTCAGGGGTCGACCCGCTCACGGGCGCCCCAGCCCCGGTCGACGACGCGCAGCTGCGCGAGCTGGGGATTGCGCTGCGCACCCAGCAGCCCAGGACGTAGCGGCAAAACGCGTCCGAAGGTCCACCGATGATGCGCGCATGCGCAGTCTCTTCGCTTCGGATCGAAGTCCCGTCCTGCGGTCGCTGGCCGCCCTGTTCATCGGAATCGGGTTCTTCGTCGTTGCCCTGCGGCGCGACAATGCCGACGTCTTCGGCGATGAGTGGGGGGCGGGTGCGATCTTCCTGTGCTTCGCGATCCCCTGCGTCCTGCTGCTCGCGGCCGGCCTCCTCTCGCCACGTGGGGCGGAGGCCTCACCCTGGCAGACCGTCTGCGTCGTCCTCGGGCTGATCTTCCTGCCGTTCGCGCTGGGGCAGCTGGTGGACTGGATCGGCAGCCCCGGCGACTCGGGGAACTCGATCAACGTCGCCTGGATCTTCGCCCTGACCGCTGCCAAGAGCCTCTACGCAGGGGTGTTCGGGCGGGTGCGCTACGCCCTCTTCATCGCGTCGCTCTCGCTGATCGTCGCCTGGCTCGCCCTGTGGGACGAGATCGTCTCCGGCGGCCTCGCCGACCACATCAGCACCCTGCGCTGGCTGCTCATCGTCGCGGCAATCGGCCTGGCTGGGCTCGCTCTGCTCGCGCCTGGACGCAGCGCCGAACTGGTCACGGGCGCGACGCTTGCGGCCGCTGGCGCCGGCGCCATCAGCGTCCTGGCCCTGTCCGGGCAGAACCCCTTCGTCACGATCCCGCACGCCGACGCGAGCTTCTTCTGGAGCCTCGAGCTGCTCGTGGTCTCGCTCGTCGCGGTGCTCTACGGCGCCGGGGGCGGGGTGCGGGGACCGGTCTACGCCGGGGCGCTCGGCCTCGTCTTCTTCATCGCGATCGTCGGCCTCGATCTCGCTCACCCGGATAGCCCCGACGGGACGCTCCTGGGCTGGCCGATCGTGCTTCTCATCATCGGTCTCGGCGCGTACTTCGCGAGTTTCGCCCCCGCTCGCAGGTCGCCTTCCTGAGCAGTCGCGGCGCCCGCCGGCGCTGGTCAGCGACCGCAGGGCTCAAGCGTTCGGCGCCTTCTGTCGAGCTAAGAGGTGATTGCTATGGTGAGCCAAGGCTCGAGTCTGTTCGACAGTCGCTCCAATTGTGAGCCAACACAATCGGCTTGGGAGTCGATTTCCGCGTTGCCGCTGGTCGGTCTCGCGGTAGACACCCACCTGTTTACTCAGGTTCTCAGGCCGAGCGACACCGGCAGACTGGAGCCTTTTTTTGCGCCCAGGCCTTTGGTTGATGGGGGTCTGGCGTGAGACAGTCGCTCAACGACAACCCGGTCTTCCAGGTCGTGCTGATCGGCATCCTGGCCGTGGTCGTCGGATTCCTGCTGCTGACACGCGTGATGGGCGGTGGCAGCTCGTCCGATACCGCGTCGACCGATGCCGCGACGACGACACCGGCTCCGGCAGACGCATCGGCGACCGGAGCTGACGCAGCCGCGGCGCCAACCGCGCCTGCGGACGCCGCCGGAGCCGCCGGCACGACTCCGGATGTGACCGGGTCGACGCCTGACGCTGCCGCCGTGCCCGACGCGAGCGGGGCCGCCCCGGCCGTGCCGGCAAGCGGCTTCGAGGCGGGTCCAGGCCTGCCGAAGGAGGTCGTCGACGCCTACGGTCGCGGCGACACCGTGGTCCTGCTTGTCAGCAAGAAGCGCGGGATCGAGGACCAGACCCTGCGTGCCAGCGCGGCGAAGGTCCGGTCGCGTCCGAACACGGCCGTCTTCACCACCAACACTCTGAACGTGTCGAAGTATTCGCGGATCACCTCGGGCGTGGACCTCGACCGCGCGCCGGCCCTCGTCGTGCTGAGCCCCAAGAGACTCAGCAAGGGTGACCTTCCCACCGCGACCGTCGCCTACGGCTACCGGAGCCCGCAGAGCACGGTCCAGGCGGTCGAGGACGCCGAGTACGACGGCAAGCAGCTGCCGTACTACCCCAAGTAGCGCGCGCCCGCTCTACCCTTGAATCGCGCTCCGTCCGCAGGGCGGGTGCTTCGGCATGAGCGAGCTGTTCGAGAGCTATCTGCGCGATCGCTCCCGCCGGGGAGCGGCCCCCGACGGCGCCTTCAGCGGCGCCGCCGGAGGCGCTGCCTGCGGAGATCTCGTCCGGATCTCGCTCGGCCTTGCCGGCGGCCGGGTGCATGAGGTGACGTTCGACGCCGAGGGCTGCGCCGCCTCGCAGGCGGCCGGCGCGGCCGTGGCGGAGCTCGTCGACGACGAGCCGGTGCTCGAGGCGGCGCGCATCGGCTCGCGGGAGGTTTCCGAGACCCTCGGCGGCCTCAGCCCGCAGGGTCTCCATGCCGCCGAGCTCGCCGCCGATGCGCTCCACCGAGCGCTGGCCACCGCGGCCTCCTCGCAGGCCATGCTCGCGCCGCCGCCCGGCAACGGCGAGCGGGTCCTGGTCGCCCTTAGCGGCGGTGTCGACTCCGCCGTCGCCGCCGTTCGCGAGCGCGAGCGCGGCGCGGATGTCGTCGCCGTGACCCTGAAGCTGTGGGCCGACCAGCACACCGACGGTGCCAAGAGCTGCTGCTCGCCCCAGGCGGTGCTCGGCGCTCGCGGGCTCGCCCACTCGATCGGCCTGCCGCACCTGACGCTCGATCTCGAGGACGCCTTCCGGACCACCGTCGTCGGCGAGTTCCTCGAGGGCTACTCGCAGGGGCGCACACCCAACCCCTGCGTGCGCTGCAACGGCGCGGTTCGAATCGACGCGATGATCGAGCTCGCCGACCGCCTCGGCGCCGCCGCGCTGGCCACCGGCCACTACGCCCGCGTGGCGGACGACGGCGAGGGACCGCTGCTGACCGCCGCCACCGACGCCGCAAAGGACCAGACCTACATGCTCTCGGCGTTGGCGCCGGAATCGCTGGCGCGGCTGCGCTTCCCGCTCGCCGACCTGACGAAGCCTGAGGTCCGGGCGATCGCGGCACGGGCCGGCCTGCCCGTCGCGCAGAAGCGCGAGAGCCAGGACCTCTGTTTCCTCGCCGGACAGGGCAAGCGGGCGTTCCTGGCACGCCATGCGCGCCTTCGCGAGCGCCGCGGCGCGATCGTCGACCGCCGTGGACGCGAGCTCGGGGAGCACTCGGGGCACCACAACTTCACGGTCGGGCAGCGCCGGGGAATCGGGGTGGCCGCGCCTCGGCCGCTCTACGTGCTGGCTACCGACAGCGACACGAACCGTGTCGTCGTGGGTGAACGGGACGAGCTCGCGACCACGACCGTCAAGGTCCGCGAGGCGAGCCTCTACCGGCCGGGGGGCCGCGTCGACCGCGTGAAGCTCCGCTACCACGCGAAGCCGCTTCGGTGCGCGCTCCCCGACGTGGCGCCCGGAAGCCACGCCACGCTCGAGCTCGAACTGGACGAGCCCGCCTACGGCGTTGCGCCCGGCCAGAGCGCCTGCCTGATGGATGGCGAGCTCGTCGTCGGCGAGGCGACGATCGCCGCCTGAGGGCGTCCGAGCGCCCGAACGCCGACGGGCCGTCCGCCCTTACGATCAGATATTCAAGTGAGGGGCCTCAGCCCCGAAACCAGCATGTCAGGCGGCGTAGCCGCCGCAGGTGATTGATGAGGACGGACGAGATCCGCGAGAGCTACCTGTCGTTCTTCGAGGAGCGCGGCCACCTGCGCGTGCCGTCGGCATCGCTCGTCCCGGCACCGGACGACACTTCGACCCTGCTCACGATCGCCGGCATGCAGCCCTTCAAGCCCTACTTCCGGGGCGACGCGCAACCCCCCAGTCAGCGCGTCACCGACTGCCAGAAATGCTTCCGCACCCCCGACATCGAGCAGGTCGGGAACACGCTGCGGCATCTCACGTTCTTCGAGATGCTCGGCAACTGGAGTTTCGGGGATTACTTCAAGGAGGAGTCGATCGCGTGGGGCCTGGAGCTCTCGATCGACGTCTTCGGCTTCGCGCCGGAGGACATTTGGGTGAGCGTCTTCGGCGGCGACGAGGAGCTCGGCCTCGGCCCGGACCAGGAGGCGATCGACATCTGGAAGGCCAACGGCGTCCCTGAGGAGCGCATCATCCGGCTGCCGCGCTCGGAGAACTTCTGGCAGGCGGGCTCGACCGGCCCGTGTGGCCCGTGCGCCGAGATGTACCTCGACCGCGGCACCGAGTTCGGTGGGGAGGCCGACCTCCCAGGCGACGACACGGATCGCTTCCTCGAGTACTGGAACCACGTCTTCATGAGCTATGAGCTCCACGAGGACGGCTCGCTCACGCCGCTCCCGCGGAACAACATCGACACGGGGATGGGCCTCGAGCGCATGGCGGTCGTGCTTCAGGGCGTCGAGTCCGTATTCGACACCGACGGCTACCGGCCGCTGATTGAGCTCGCGGAGGAGCGCTCAGGTGCCAAGTACGGGTCCGATCCCAAGGCCACACGGGCGATGCGGATCATCGCCGACCACATTCGTGGTGCCGTCAACCTGATCGCTGACGGCGTCGTTCCCTCGAACGAGGACAGGGGCTACGTGCTGCGCCGTGTCCTGCGCCGGGCGATCCAGCAGGGGCGGGTGCTCGGACTCGAGTCGCCCTCGCTCGGTCAGTTCGCCGATCGCGTGATCGAGCTGATGTCGCCGGCCTACCCGGCGCTGGCCGCCGAGCGCTCCGCGATCGAGCGGTGGATCGCCGACGAGGAGGAGAGCTTCGGCCGCACGCTCGACCGCGGCACCGAGCTGCTCGAGCGCCTCATCGCCGACGCCAAGTCATCCGGCACCTCCTGGGTCGATGCCGGGGAGGCGTTCAAGCTCCACGACACCTACGGCTTCCCCTACGACCTCACCAAGGAGCTCCTCGCTGAGGAGGGCCTCTCCGTCGACGACGAGGGCTTCGAGGTCCTCATGGAGAAGCAGCGCCAGCGCGCGCGGATGGGCTCCGAGCCCGAGGTCGAGGATCGTCACGAGGCCGTGATCGCCTTCACGACGGCCGCCCCGCCCAGCGAGTTCGTGGGCTACGAGGCGCTGCGCGCCGAGACGACGGTCACCGCCGCCCAGCCGCTGGACGGTGAGGGATCGCTGCTCACCAAGCTCGAGGAGAGCCCCTTCTACGCGGAGGGGGGCGGCCAGGTGGCCGATTCGGGCCTTGTGCGCTGGGAGGGCGGGGAGGCCCAGGTCCAGGACGTCTACCGGGTCGGCGACGACCAGGCCATTCGGCTCGCCGGCAACGCACTGGAGCCCGGCATCCGCGTGGAGGCGGAGGTCGACCACGGCGCCCGCCACGCCACCATGCGCAACCACACCGCGACGCACCTGCTCCACGCCGCCCTGCGGGAGCGCCTCGGCACGCACGCGCGCCAGGCCGGCTCGGCGGTCCGGCCCGACAAGCTGCGCTTCGACTTCACCCACGGCGCGCCTCTGGGCGCCGAGGACGTGACGGCGATCGAGGACCGTGTGAACGAATGGGTCAAGGCCTCCCGACCCGTGCGCCCACTCGAGATGGAGCGCAGCGAGGCCGAGGCCCTCGGCGCGATGGCCCTCTTCGGCGAGAAGTACGGCGACTGGGTGCGAGTCGTCGAGGTCGCCGGGGTCTCCCGGGAGCTCTGCGGCGGTACCCACGTTGCGAACACCGCCGAGGTCGGCATCTTCAAGATCGTCTCCGAAGGCTCGAGCGCGGCCAACGTGCGGCGGATCGAGGCCCTCACGGGACCCGCGGCGATCGACTGGTTCCGCGATCGCGTCCAGACTCTTACCGAGGCCGGCGCGCTGCTCGGCTCGCCGCGCGATCCCCTCGGCGCCGCCCGTCGTGCCGCCGAGCGCCTGGCCGAGCTCGAGCAGGTCGCGAAGGAGACGAGTCGGCGCGAGGCGGGCGAGGAGGCCCAGGCCCTAGCCGGCTCCGCGGTGGAGCGGGGCGGGATCAAGGTCGTCGCCGCTCGCAGCGAGCTCGCCGATCAGCGGGCGCTGCAGGAGCTCGCCGCGCGCGTTCGGAGCAAGCTCGGCGATGCCGCGGTGGTCGTGGGCGGTACGGGCAACGGACGCGTCGCGATCGTCGCCAACTTCGCCGACGCCGCCGTCGAGAAGGGACTCTCGGCGGCCGCCGTCGTGCGCGAGGCTGCGGAGATCGTCGGCGGGGGCGGCGGCGGCCGGGACGACTTCGCGCAGGCGGGCGGGCGCGATCCCGAGCGCCTTGACGACGCCCTCGAGAGCGCGCGTGCGGCCATCGAGCGCGCGCTCAAGAACTAGGAGCGACGTGTTGAGGGTCCTGGCGATCGACCACGGTGAGGCGCGCGCAGGCTGCGCTATCTGCGACCCGACCGAGACCATCGTCCGGCCGCTGACCGTCGTCGAGCCGCCGGAGCCACAGGCGTTTGCGAGCCTCGTGCGAGACGAAGCCGCGGAGCTCGTCGTGGTCGGCGTCCCGGTGTCGCTCGATGGGGAGGAAGGCGGTCAGGCAGCGGTCGTCCGGAGGTTTCGGGACGCGCTCGCCGAGGTACTGACCGTGCCCGTGGAGACCTACGACGAGCGGTTGACCACCAGGCTCGCCGAGGACTCGCGGCAGGCTGGGGCGACCGCACCGCAGGATGCCCTCGCCGCTGCACACCTGCTCGAGAGTTACCTGGCGCATCGCCAGGCGGGGACCAGGTGACCGGCCGACAGCCCCCGCACACCCGGTTGCGGCCGAATGGCCGTCGCGGATGCGGCACCTCCGGAGTCGTCCGCATGGAGTCACCATGCGGGCGCTCCGTCGGCACCGCCCTGCTGCGCCCTCGACCGCCCCGGGCGCACGCGGGCCATCGGGCGGCCACCTCACCGGGGCCGCCGTGAACGACTGGCGTGACCCCTTCAGCCACGAGGACCCGGCCGCCGCCGAGCGCGAGCGCCGCCGCGC
>JBKPNZ010000005.1:0-15721 GCA_046732895.1 Actinomycetota bacterium | reverse complement strand
CTGGCATTGAGCAGACACCCCTCGGGGGCGGTGACCTCGATCGGGCGATGGGCGCCGGCTGAAGGCGGGGCCTCGGGATCGGTCAGCACGCGCACCGCGAAGAAGGCCGCTGATTTCGTGACGGCCAGCGGGCAGTTGAGGTTGCCGTCGACCTGGTCATCGGTTCCCGTGAAGTCCAGGCGCAGCGCATCGCCCTCGATGACCGCCGTCACCCGCAGCGCCACGTCCTCGGAGCCGTCGGCGCCCCCCTCCATGACGTCCTGTGCCTCGTAAGCGCCGTCGGGAAGCTCCTCGAGCTGGGCCCGGGTGCGCCGCTCGGCGTAGTCGAGGATGGCTGCCATGCTGGTGGCGAGGAGCTTCCGGCCGTGGCGGTCACACAGCTCCTCGAGCCGCCGCGCTCCCGTCAGGTTCGCGGCGCTCTGTGCGCGCAGGTCTGCAAGCCGCTGGGCCGGATTGCGCATGCGCCCGGCGAGCTCGCCCAGGACCTCGTCAGTGGCGCGGGTGGGCGGGATGACGACACCCTCCTCCTCCAGGGTCGCCGAGTACGCCGGCATCCCGGCGGGAGTCGACCCGCCGACGTCCGCGTGATGCGCCCGGCTCGCGGCGAAGCCGAGCAGCTCCGCGCCGTCACCGTCGCCGGTGAAGATCGGCGAGATCAGGGTGATGTCGGGGAGGTGGGTGCCGCCGCGGTAGGGGTCGTTGAGGATCCACGCGTCGCCGCGTCGGTGCTCCTCGCCGAGCACGGCCGCCACGGCGTCGGGCATGGATCCCAGGTGCACCGGGATGTGCTCCGCCTGCATCACGAGCTCGCCGCCTGAGTCGAAGAGGGCGGTCGAGCAGTCGCGGCGCTCCTTGATGTTGGGGGAGTGCGCCGCCCGCACGAGCACGGCTCCCATCTCCTCGCACGCCGCCCGCAGCGCGCCCACCAGGACCTGGAGCGTGACCGGGTCGAGGCTTGAGCCCCCGGAGCTCATCAAGCTCTCCTCGCATTGATAGTGCCGTGCTCGTCGACGTCGGCGCTCCAGCCGGCCGGAAGGACGAGCGTCGCCTCAGGGAGCTCGAACACGCATGGCCCGGCCGCCTCCGTGCTCGCCGGAGGCTCGCCGCGGAGCACCTCCGCCTCGACCCACGCTCCGTCGAAGCGCGCCCGGCGACTCGTGCGCTCGAGCCCGCCGTGCTCGGCCGCCGATGGCCTCGGCGTCGATGCCGGGACCGTCAGGGCCACGCGGACGTTGACCAGCTCGACCTCGGCCGCGTCGTCGCGGTAGCCGTAGCGGCGCTCGTGCTCGGCGGCGAACTGCTCCGCGAGCTCGGCCGGATCGGGCCCCTCACCCGCAGCCACGCCGATCTCGAACGCCTGCCCTCGGTAGCGGAGCTCATACGTAGTCGCGGTCCGGGGATCCTCGAGACCGTCGCTGATCGAGTCCCGCAGTGAGCGGACCTCGGCCGCGATTCGCTCCGGCGTTAGCTCCTCCCCGCTCAGCATCACGGTGCGGGCCGTGTCTCGGCGCCGCTCCGAGGCGATCAGACCGAGCGCGGACAGGACCCCGCTCGATCGCGGGCAGATGATCCGCTCCATACCCAACTCGTCGGCGAGCGCGGCGGCGTGCATCGGCCCGGCCCCGCCGAAGGGCATGAGCGCGAACGTGCGCGGGTCGACGCCGCGCTCGACTGTGACCACCCGCAGGGCGCGCGCCATCTCCTGGTTGGCGACCCTCACGATGCCCTCGGCGGCCTCGAGCGGATCGATCTCAAGCTGGGACGCGAGCGCCTCCACGGCGCCACGGGCGGCCGAGCCGTCGAGCTCGACGTCGCCGGCGAGCGCCGACTCCGGGTCGAGGAAGCCGAGCATGAGGTTGGCGTCCGTGACGGTGGCATCGGTGCCGCCGCGCCCGTAGCAGGCCGGTCCCGGCACGGCACCGGCCGACTGCGGGCCGACCCGCAGCGCGCCACCGCTGTCTCGCCAGGCGATCGAACCGCCGCCGGCGCCGACCGTGTGGACGTCGACCATCGGCAGCTGGATGACACGGCCGCCGATCCGCCGCGAATCGGTGCGCCGAACCTCTCCGCCCTCGACGACGCAGACGTCGCACGAGGTGCCGCCCATGTCGAGGCCGACGGCGTTGCCGTCCCCAGAGAGCTCTGCAAGCAGGCCGGCGCCGACGGCGCCGCCGGCCGGTCCCGACAGCACCGTCTCCGCCCCGGCCGCCTCGCGTGCCGGCGCGACGCCGCCCGAGGACTTCATGACCAGCGGCGCTGGAAGTCCGCGGTCGGCGGCCGCGTCGGCGAGCCGCCCGAGGTAGCGGCGCAGAAGGGGGGAGAGGTAGGCGTCGATCACGGTGGTCGAGCAGCGCTCGTACTCGCGGAACTGAGGGAGCACCTCGTGCGATGCCGAGACGTGCACGCCGGGTAGGGCCTCCCGCAGGTGTGCGGCCAGGCGCGCCTCGTGCTCCCCCTCGACGTACGAATGCAGGAGGCAGATCGCCACCGACTCGGCGTCCGTGCCGGCGATCTCGCCGGCGATGCGCTCGGCCTCGGCGTCGGCGAGAGGATCGACGACCCCTCCGGCCGAGACGCGCTCGGCGACCGGTACGCGGAGCTCGTCAGGGGCGAGCGGCGCCGGCTTCGGCTGGCACAGGCGGTATAGGTGCGGGCGGTTCTGGCGGGCGACGTCGAGCAGGTCGGTGAACCCCGCGGTTGCCACCAGCGCCGTGCGAGCCCCACGCTCCTCGAGCAGCGCGTTGGTGCCGACTGTCATCCCGTGGGCGAACGAGTCGACGTCGCGCGCGGTCGCCCCCGCGCGCTCGAGCACCGCGTCGACCGCGGCGAGGACGCCTTCGGACTGGTCTTCCGGCGTCGTCGGGGCCTTCGCCGTGTGGACGGTGGCGCCGTCGAAGAGCACCGCGTCGGTGAAGGTGCCACCGACGTCGACGCCCAGGAGCATTCCTCAGACTTACGGGTAGGCGGGGTCGTCCCGAAGCGAGTCGAGGTCCGAGTCGTCCGCGGCCCACTCGCGCGTACGTGGGTCGTTCGCGAACGCGGTGCGGAGGTGCTCGAGCGCCTCATCGCGCCGCCCCTGGCGCGCGCGGTAGCAGGCGAGCGCGTAGTGCATCGTGCCGTGGTCGGGCCAGTGCTCGAGGCCCTCCGCGACGATCTCGTAGGCGCGATCGAAGTCCCCGCTCTCCTCGGCCGGGATCGCGCTGTACCAGTACTCGAAGGGCGACGGCGGCATCGCGGCGTCCGGCCGGCCGCCGATCACGACGACCGTCGTCGCGTCCTCGGCGGCGATCGCCTCGCGCCTCGCGCCAGGCTCGATCAAAAGCAGGGTGCCCGCGGGGGTGTCGAGCTCTTCGCCATCGACGGTGAAGGTCCCGCGCCCCGCCACGGTCAGATAGAGCTCCTGGTGTCCACCCGCTCCAGGGCTCGTCTCGTCGTGGGGCTCGATCAGCCTGTCGCCCGCTGCATCCGCCGAATAGGCGTTGATGCCGAACGCGGTGACGCCCAGAGCGCGGCGCACAGGCCGCCAGACCCCGTGCTCGAGCGGGATCCGGTCGAGGTCATCGACGTGAGTGAGACGGTAGGGCTCCACTGGCACGCCGGAAGCCTTGCACTCCAGAACACGAAAGGCCCCGGCGGCTGCCGGGGCCTCGTGCCCGTCCCGAAATGTGCGGCGCCTAGGCCGCGGCGCTGATGGATCCCCCCATCGAGCCCTCTTCGAGGGCCGCCGGGATCTCGGCACTCTCGAACGTCTCTTCGAGGTGCTTGTGCGAAGGGCAGTAGTCCCGCCCCGGCAGTGGGTCGCGCTGGCAGGGAGTTCCCTTGCGGGTGTGTGCCCGGCACTGACGCGGCTGGCCGTCGAGCGTCGTGCCCTCCGGCAGCTGCTCCAGGTATGCGAGCGCCAGCTTGATGTTCCCTTCGATAACGCGCCAGACGCGGAGTTGATCCCCCATCGAGAAATGCACTCGCACGTCGTTGAAGAGCGAGCGCGCCGGCCTGGCGAAATAACGTCGGTCGTAGGCGAGCCTGCGAATGGCCGCCTCGCATGAGTCGAGGACCTTCTGCTTATTGGCGCAACCGGTCGGGTCGTGCTCGTCCTCGATCACGCGGGGGGCCAGCTCGCGATAAATCGAGCGGCTGAACTGGTACATGTCCCTCGTGCCTTCCCTGTAGCTTCCGTTGCTTTGCCCTGGGTCCTTCCGTGCGGTCCCTCAGGAAGCGTGAGTATCGCAACTAACTGTGAATCCGCAATGGCCTAGTGTTAAGGAGGTATTAACCACTTGGCTTGAACAAGCGGTGGTGGACGTTTATACGATCCTTCGATCGGACTGTAAAGCCTCAATCGGTTAGCGCAAACGTCGTCCTCCGGTCGCTCAGCGCGATCCCAATCGGTCGGATGAGCGGGCGAAAGGGCCGGCGCGGCGGTCAGGCCCAGCGCTGATCGCTGATCGCGCCCTCGGGATCGACCACCAGGTGGACGCCGTCGAGGCCCGGATCCGGCAGCGGGAAGTCCGAGCGGAGATGAGCGCCCCGGGACTCCTCTCGGGCGAGCGCCGAGCGGGCGATCAGGCGTGCAAGGGGGTACGGCTCGCCGAGCAGGCGCTCGAGCCTCGTGGCGTCGCGTCGCGGCCCGGCGCCGGACCAAAGGGCGGTGCGCGTGGACTCAGTGGGCGGGTCGAACCGCCACTCGGGCAGCTCCGGCTGACGGGTATCCCCCGGCTCACGCGCAGCCGCCGCCGCGGCACGGGCGCCGAACACGAAGCACTCGCTGAGACTGTTCGAGGCCAGCCTGTTCGCTCCGTGCAGACCTGTGCATGCGCACTCGCCCACGGCGTAGAGCCCCGGGAGCGTGGAGCGCCCGTCGAGGTCCGAGACGACTCCCCCGATCAGATAGTGGGCCGCCGGTGCGACCGGGACCGGCTCACGATCGGGAGCAAGCCCGGCGTCGCGGCAGGCGGCGAAGACGTTGGGAAAGCGCTCCGGGTCAAGGCCGCTCAGGTCGAGGAGGACGTGGCCCGAGGCATCGGCCGCCATCCGGTCGAGAATCGCCGCGGTGACCTGATCGCGCGGGGCGAGCTCGTCGGTGAACCGCCGGCCCGCCGCGTCGAGCAGGGCTGCCCCCTCGCCGCGCACAGCCTCCGTGATCAGCGTCCCGTCCCGCTCATCGCCCGGGATCGCGAGGGCCGTCGGGTGGAACTGGCAGAACTCCAGGTCTGCGAGATCCGCGCCGGCGGCATGGGCCAGCATCAACCCGGCGCCGATCGCTCCCCACGGGTTTGTCGTGCGCTCCCACAGCGCCGCGCCGCCGCCCGTGGCGAGGACCGTTCCCCGAGCCGCGACCGCCCCCACGTCGGTGATGACCCCGGCGCAGCGCCGCCCGTCGCTCCAAAGAGCGAGCGCTGAGGTGCGCTCCAGCACCTCGAGGCTGGGCTGGTCCGCCGCCAGCGCGGCCAGGCGCGCGGTGATCGCGCGTCCGGTCTGGCTGCCGCCGCTGTGGACTATGCGCCGCGCGGTGTGCCCGCCTTCGAGGCCGAGCTGAAGCGTCCCGTCCGGCTCGAGGTCGAAGTCCACGCCGCGCTTTCGCAGCTCACGAGTGGCGGCCGGAGCCTCGGCCGTCAGCACCTCCACAGCAGAGGACCGGCACAGCGCGCGCCCTGCGGCAAGCGTGTCGGCAGCGTGGCGCTCCGGGGAGTCGTCGGGCGCCAGCGCCGCCGCCAATCCGCCCTGGGCCCAGTAGCTCGAGCTCTCGGCGAGTGGCTTGCGCGAGATGAGGACGGTTTCCGCGCCGGCCTCGGCCGCGCGAATCGCGGCGAAGAGCCCCGTCGCGCCACCACCGACCACGGCGACGTCGCATTCGCTCTTGATCTCGCTCGGGCCCATCTCCCGCCCCGCGGCGGGGCGCCGTTACGGTACCGGCGCGGTGTCGCTCTACGTCGCCCATCCCTCTTCGCTCGCCCACGACACCGGTGGGCATCCTGAGAACGCAGGGCGCCTGCGCGCGATCGAGGCCGCGCTCGAGGGCGCGGGGTGGCCGGGCCTCGAGCGCGTCGAGGCGCCGGCCGCGACCAGGGAGCAGCTCGAGCGCGTTCATTCCGCCCAGCACATCGACGCGATCGAGGAGCTCAGCGCGAACGGCGGCGGGATGATCGACGCCGACACCGTTGCCAGCGAGGGTTCCTGGGAGGCGGCGCTCCATGCGGCCGGTGGCGCGGCCTGGGCGGCGGAGCAGTTGATCGGCGGCCGCGCCGCCGCGGCCTTCTGCGCGCTGCGCCCTCCAGGCCACCACGCCGAGCGCTCCCGCGCCATGGGCTTCTGCCTCTTCAACAACGCGGCCGTCGCCGCAGCCCACGCGATCGCCGAGTGCGGTGCCGATCGAGTGCTCGTCCTCGATTGGGACGTCCACCACGGCAACGGCACCGAGGCTCTCTTCGCGACCTCGAACGAGGTCCTGTACGCGAGCATCCACCAATGGCCGCTCTGGCCGGGCAGCGGGGCGGTCGGCGATGTGGGCGAGGGCGAGGGCACGGGCTTCACGATCAACATGCCGGTGTCTCCCGGGGCCGGCCCGGACGAGTTCCTCTCACTCGTCCAGCAGATCGTCGTGCCGGTGGGCCGCGCCTTCGACCCGGGGCTGATCATCGTCTCCGCCGGCTACGACGCCCATCGCGCCGATCCCCTCGCCTCCTGCATGCTCGACGAGGCGGCCTACGCCGACATGACGGCGTCGGTGCGCGGCCTGGCCGCCGAGGTGGGAGCGCCGATCCTGATCTGTCTCGAAGGTGGGTACGCCCCCGCTGCGCTTGCTGCGTCCGTGCTCGCCACCGTCGAGGCCGTCGGCTCCGATCGTGCTGCTCGCCTTGCTCCGCCGGAGCCGGCGGCGGCGCACCTGGAGCTGATCAGGAGCCACTGGCCGGGGATCTGATCACCGCCGTCGCGAGGTGACGGCGATGGCTACGGGACGATCCGTTCCTTGACGTCGGTGAGGAACGTCCGTGGGAAGCCGGGCACCTCGTCGAGCTGGTCGAGGGAGCTGAAGCCGCGCTCGTCGCGGTACTTGAGGACTCGCTTCGCCTGGGTGACCGACATGCCGAGCTCGCGGAGATCGTCGAAGCTGGCGTGCGAGAGGCTGATCGTGCCCTCGGGCACCGGCTGCGGCACCGGCTCGGGCTCAGGTTCGGGTTCGGGCTCCGGCTCGGCTTCGGGTTCGGGCTCCGACTCGGCTTCGGGTTCGGGCTCCGGCTCGGCTTCGGGTTCGGGCTCCGGCTCGGCTTCGGCCTCGGCTTGCGGCTCGGGTTCAGTTTCGGCTCGCGGCTCGGGTTCGGTCTCGGCTTGCGGCTCGGGCTCGGGCTCTTGCTTCGCTTCCTGTTCGGATTCCTCCGCGACCTCGGCCTCCACCGACTCGCGGTCAAACAGCGCCGGGCCTTCTGCTTCTGCAGGGGGCTCCGGCTCCTCGCCGCCTTCGGCGTCCGGCTCGCCGGCATCTTCTGCCTCGCTGACGGGCTCGGGCTCCCCCGGGATGAACGCAGCAGGCCCGAGCTCCTCCTCGTCGGGCGCGGGCGCTTCGGGGGCGGAAGTCTTCACGCTGCGCCGGAACAGTCCGCGCCTGCGCTTTGGCTTCGCCTCCTCATCCGCAGCCTCGGCGGCCGGCTCGTCTTCCTCGGCCTCGTCCTCGGCGACGGGAGCTTCCTCCTCGGGCGCGGGCGGGATCCAATCACTCGCCTGCTCCTCGACCTCACCGATGCGGCCCTCGATCGCCCGGTAGCGCTCCTCTCGCTCCCGCTCGCTGACCAGTCGCGCCTCCTGCTCGATCGTGAGGGCGCGGCGCTCGGCGGAGCTGGCGCGCTCGGCCGCTTCGGCGAGCTGGCGATGGGTGGCGGCGAGGCTGCTTTCGACCTCCGCCTTGTCTCGCAGGAGCTGCTCCTCGCGCGCGCCGAAGGTCGTCTTCGCCGCCTGTTCGGCCTCCAGCCGGGCCGCGGCGACCTCCCGCTTCAGATTCGAATCCGCCTCGGCCTGCAGCCTCGCGGCCTGCTGCTCGAGCTGCTGCTTTCTGGCCTCTGCGGCCTTCGCCTCGACGGCTGCCACGGCCTCGCGGAGCTCGGCTCGCGCCTTCGTCTCGCCCTCGGCCCGGAGCGCCGTCGTCTGCTCTCGCAGCCATGACGACGCCGCCGCCCTGATGTCGACGGATTCGGTTGCCGCCGAGCTCTCCGCCGCCCGGGCGCGCTCCTCGGCGTCGTGGACCTTGCGCTCGGCCTCCGCCAGGGCCTTGGCCTTCTCGGCGCGCTCCTGTTCGAGCTCCGCCGTGAGCCGCGAATCGATCTCATCGGCCTTCTGCTCCAGCTCGGTTCGCAGCGCAGCGATCGCCTCCTCGTGCGCGGCCTCGAGCTCCGCGGCGTGGGCGTCGGCCTCTGCCTTCGCCTCCTCGACCTGTGCCTCCGCCTCCTCGAGCTCCTCCTCGCGCCGGCGGACTCGAGCGTCCGCCTCCTCGGTGGCCTCGCGTCGGGCGCGCTCCGTCTCGTCGGCGATGCGCTTCTCCGCGCTCTCGCGGACTCGCGCCGCCTCGCCGGCGAGCTCATCCTCCGCCGCCGAGACGCGATCCGCGGCGGCGTGGGCGCGCTCCTCGATCTCGTGCAGGCGCCGGTCCGAGCTCTCGACGAGCCGCGTCTTCTCCTCGCGCTCCTGCTCGAGCTCCTCCTCGCGGACGCGCAGCTCGGCGGCGAAGCGCTCTTCGGCGGCCTTGCGCGCAGCCTCGACCTCGACTCGCGTCCGCTCCTCGCTCTCGCTCCTGATCCGCTCGATCTCCGCGTCCGCCGCCTCCTGAGCCTCGCGGCGAGCCTCTTCCTCGATCTCGCGGCGGGTCGTCTCGGCACTCTGGAGCGCCATCGCTTCGACCTCGCTGCGGGCGGCCTCAGTCGCCTCCTTGGCGCGCTCGTCGGCCTCGGCTCGTGCCCGCTCCTCGGCCTCGGCGCGTGCGCGCTCGCCGGCTTCGCGAACGCGTTCCTCCATCTGGGCCTGGAGCGTCTCGAGCTCTCGCCGGAGGTCCGCCGTCTCCGTTTCCACGCGGCGGTCGGCTTCCTCGCGAAGGCGGCGCTCGGCCTCGGCCTGTGCCTGCTTCGCCTCGGTCGCGCGAGCTTCGGCCTGCTGCACCTGGGTGAGGGCCTCCTGGAGGCTTCGCGCGGTCTCGGCCTCCTGCTTTGGATCGGCCGCGATCATGGCGGCCGCGGCCTGGGTCACCTCGCGCCGGGCCGCCTCATCGTCGCCGTCGCCGGCGAGAGGCGAGTGCTCGGCGTCTCTGGCCCGCCGCTCGGCTTGCCTGGCCCGCCGCTCGGCGACGGCCGCGCGACGCTGCGCTTCAGTGAGCCGGTTCTGGAGGGTCTCGAGCTTCTCCGATGCGAGGTTCTTGGCGCGCTCGAGGTCTTCCTCCAGAGCGAGGATCTCCTCGATCGCGCGCTCCTCAGCAGCGTGCGCCGCCCTCTCCACGGCGTGGCGGATGCGCTCGGCCGAGTCCGGCTCCTTCTGAGACTCTGGCGTGGATTCGGGCTTGGTCGGTGGTGGCGGGTCGGGCGATACCCCTGGCGTAAAAGCGAGGGCCTCCTCGATCGCAAGCTCCTCCGCGGTCCGCCCCGCGCCTTCTGGCTCGGGCTCCGGGTCCGCCCGTGGCGGCGCCCCTGGCGGCATCCAGACCGCCTCCGAGTGACCCATGTCCGGGGAGGCCGGCGCGTCAGTTTCGGGGATCTGCCATTCGTCCGTCTTCGTCTCGCGCCCTTGCTTGTCGGCGCGAGATACGTCCTCCTGCTCCACCTCGCGGTCGAAGATGGGGGGCGCCTCGTCGGCGTTCTCGCTCGGTTCGTCCGCTGCTGTGGCGGGCTCGGCGTCCTCGGCCGACTCGCCGATGCCGTTCGAAGTGCCGTGCCTTGCCTTTGGCGTGCTCATGCCTGCCTCGCCCTCCGTGTCCCCGTCCCGTTTGAAGATGCCGAACCGCCGTCGGACCATCGAAGCTCAGCCTACGGAAGATTGGCCCCGCTCACGCCAGTCGATTCCAGGAGCTCGCGATAGGCGACGAGCACCCGCTCGGCGAGCGGGTCCGCGGCGAACCAGGCGGCCCGCTCACGCCCGGTCACCCGTGAGTCCTCAGCATCCAGATGAGGGCGAGCGATTCCCGCCCACCGCTCGGCGTCGAACTCGCCGGCGAGGCACCCGTCGATCCCACGCAAGAGGGTGGGGGCCACCCCGACGGGAGTCGAGAGGACGGCCACGTCGCAGGCCAGCGCCTCGACGGCCACGAGCCCGAAGCCCTCGTTGTCGGAGGTGACGAGCACTGCATTGGAGGCATTGATCCAGTCCGGCATGAGCTCGCCCTCGATGTCGCCCCCGTCGAGCACCTGCGCGTTGCAGAGCGTCGCCAGCTCGAGCGCGCGGTCGTAGCGCTTCTCGGCGCGAAACGGGGCCGCGGGGAAAAGCAGGAACCGGCCGCCGGGATCGAGTCCGAGCCGCTCCCGTGCCTCTCCGCGCGGGCACGGGCGAAAGCGCTCCAGATCCGCGCCACACGGAAGGACGGCGGCACCGCCCGGCACGCGCGGCAGTCCCGGCCTGCCGGCCTCCGGCTCGAACAGGGCGCGCGACGCGCCCGCCGCGAGCTCGATCCGCCGGGCGAGCCGGCGCGAGAGTCGGCCCACCGTGCGGTGACGGACGTCAGTGCCGTGGAAGGTGACGACGAGCGGGGCGGCTCCGGCCAGCTGCGCGCACCAGCCCGCCAGTCCATAGTGCGCGTGCACGAGGTCGAAGCGCTGCTCTCGCAGGGCGCGCCGGATGCGCCCCACCGCACGCACGTACTGGCGCTTGCCGATCGGAAACGAGAGCAGGTCGACGTCGACCCCGAGCCGCCGCAGCGCCGCCACCTGATCCCGGACGTAGTTGCCCCGGTTCGGCGTCTTCGCGTCGGGCGTCAGGTTGGTGACGACGAGGACGCGCATCCCTACTTCGACTTCGGCGGGACGCCATTCAGCTCGTCCACCGCGCCGAACAGGTCGCCATCCTTGTAGAAGTCGACGTTCAGCACGTTCGGGAAGGCGTTGCGCTGGCGCCGGCACTTGCGCGCCCGCTGGACCAGGAACCGGCGCGCGTTGACCTTGGCCGCGTTCGACGGCTTCGGCGTCGGGTCCGTGTTGATCCAGTTGTTGATGAGGAAGAGGGCGTCGGCGCGGTTCCCGCGCCCGCCCTTGCAGGTCATGTCGGCCGGCGTCTTGAAGTCGAAGGGCGTTTCCTTGATCGTCTTGTTGAGCGGCCGGTACCAGGAGGCGCCCCCCGTCATGTGCTCGGCGACGAGCAGGATCCGCCCGCCGGAGTCGATCATCTGCTGGAGGGTCGGCCACGGCGGGCCCTGCGGGCCCTTGTAGATGTAGTCGACGAGGCCGGTCTTCTCGATCAGTCGCTGCGTGTCCTTCGGCGTCGTGTAGTCCTCCAGGTCGATGATCAGGACCTCGCGCGGGTTGTCGTGCATGAACCCGGCGATCTCCTCAAATGTCTTCTCGGCGCTCACCGCCCCCAGCTCGCAGAAGCCGTGGCAGAGGTAGATCCTCGTCTTGGCGTCCGCAGGAGGCTTGGCGATCTGCGCCCGGATCCGATTTCCCGCCGCGGTGAACTTGGGGCCAAGCTCCTGGTCGATCTGCGCGATCAGAGCGGGGCTCAGCTTGCTCGTATCCGTGTAGACACGCCTGCCCGGAACGCCGTAGTAGGTGTCGATCCAAAGGCCGCGGACGCCGGCATCGAGCTGTTGCGGGATCCGGTCGTTCTGCTCGGGGAAGAGGAACCCTGGGTAGTTCGCCCCGGCGTAGGAGTTGTGCGTAGCGGCGAACGCGACTCGGTCGAGCGAGCGGCCGCAGAGCTCCTTCGCGCCGTTGCAGCCGGGCCCGGCCGTCGGGTGCCTCGTCCGATCCTCGCTGCCGCCCAGGATCGCGATCAGCACGACGCCGATGAGGATCGCGGTTGCGATCGCGCCCAGGCTCCACACCAGGATGCGACGGCGCTCGCTGCGGCTCTCGGCGGCGCTCACCGGCTCACCGGCGAGCGCGATCACGGTGCTCGTGGCGCGCGAAAGCAGGTAGGCGCCGCCGACGAGCATCACGGCCTTGAGCACCAGGATCGGCTCGAAGATCATGAGGAGGCCCACGGTGCCCCAGCCGGCCGCCCACAGAAGCCGCCCCCGAGTGGTCTGCGGCTCGACGGCGACTCGCTTCCAGATTCCGCGCAGGAGCGTGCCGTGCTCGCGGGGGCGGAGCGCGGACGCCGCCGCCGAGGCGATCACGATGCCGGCCCCGCCGACCACGAGGTACCAGTTGCGCAGCCCGCCCAGGAAGACGTCCCAGAGCGCGTCGAAGGCGCCCCGGTCGGCATCGCCGTCGATCCTCAGCCTGAGCACGCCCTGCGCGATCATCAGCGTCGCGGCGCCGACGAGTCCGACGATTCCAAGCCCGGCGCCGATCCGCGTCGCCGCGCGGCGACGCTCCGGTGCCACCGCGATCGAGCCTGCGAGCAGAACGAGGCCGAGCGCCGGCAGCACCAGGCCCAGCAGGCGCAGCTTCTCGACGAGCTGGGCCAGGTCGGTCGCGAACCCGCCCTTGCCGATGCGGACCAGGGTCGAATCGAACCCCTTGGGAATCTGCTTGGCCAGGTGGGGCTTGAACTGCCGCAGGGTCTGGCTCAGGAGCACGCCGAGATTGGCGGCGGTGACGACGGCGTCGTCGTTGCCGTCGATGGTCGTGCCATAGGCGGCTTCGACGCCCTTGTGGACGGCGCCCTTGAACACACCGGATCCGGCGATTCCTTCGATGCCGGCCTCGAGCAGCGGCCGGACGCTGACCAGGTTCGGGTCGACGCTCTTGATGAGCTGGTTCGTCGTCTTGCGCGCCGCCACCTCGCGCACGTCGGAGTCGTCGATCGCGGAGACGGCCTTGTCGGCGAGCTGGTTGGCGTCGAAGATCTCCGCCCGCAGGTAGAGCATCGACGTGCCTGCGAGCAGGCAGACGAGCCCCAGGACGAGAAGGACGATGGAGGCGCGCGGTCCCCTCACTGCGCGCATCCTCGCATCAGTGGCAGTCAGCGCACGGGAAATGCCCCGCAGTTGGAGAAGAGCCGGGCGCCCTCCCGGTGACCGCCGAACGGCTCAGTGGTGGGGCTGCGCGCGTTCGGCGTTGCGAAGGCGCTCGCCAACCGCGGCCAGCACCTTCCGCGCAACGCTCGGCACGTCGTTGAGCAGGGTTGCGAACTCGCGCGAGCTGAGCACCAGGAGATGCATGTCGCTCGCGGCGGTGACCGTGGCGGACCGCGGTGCGGTATGGAGCAGCGCCATCTCGCCGAAGGATTCGCCCGGGCCCATCATCGTGGTCTTGCGACCGCGGATGGTCACTCTTGCCCGCCCCTCCTCGATCACAAAGCACTCGCGTCCCGGATCCCCCTGACGCATCAGAACCCTGCCCAGGGGGACTTCGATCTCGGTCGTGAGGGCGGCGATGCGAGCCAGTTCCCGCTTGTTGCAGGCCGAGAAGAGCTGAACCTGCGAAAGCCGCTCGACCTTGGGGTCGCGCGAGCGCCGTGGCGCCGGTCGCTTCATCCGCGCGAGTATTTCAAGTCTGAAGCGGGCCCGGCGGCTAACGCTCCTGGCGGCGAGCGGCTCGGTCGCGTTTTGTCGGCGTCGGTTCTTGCGATCATGCGGGCGTGCCATCGCTCAGCGCGAAGGAGCGTGCGCAGCTTCCGGACAGGGCCTTTGCGTACATCGATTCACGCGGCCGTCGTCGTCTGCCGATCCACGACGCATCGCACGTCCGGAATGCACTGGCGCGGTTCAGTCAGGTGGCGTTTGAGGACGACGAGGCACGGGACCGCGCGCGCAGCCGGCTGCTGAGAGCGGCCAAGAAGCACGGAATCGTGCCGATCGGCTTCATCAGCGCTCAGCTGCAGCCGCAGCGCAAGCTGCCGAAGGGTCACGTCACATTCCTGCTGACCGATATCGAGGGCTCAACCGAGCTGCTGGGGCGCCTCGGCGATCACTACGCGCGTTTCCTCGCCGATGTCCGCCGTCGGGTGCGCGCCGCGGTGCGGCATGCCGGGGGTCGCGAGGTGGACGTCCGCGGGGACGATTCCTTGGCGGTATTCGAACAGGCCCCCGCGGCGCTCGAGGCGGCGCTCACAATCCAGCGGGCGATGTCAGCCGACGCTTGGCCCTGGGCGACCGACGTACGGCTGAGAATCGGCCTGCACCGCGGGCGCCCAGCGCTCACAGATACCGGCTACGTCGGGCTCTCGGTCCACGCTGCCGCGCGTATCTGCTTCGCGGCGCACGGTGGCCAGATCTTGATGTCGTCTGCGGTGCGCAGAGCGGTCGAGGCGTCGCTCCCAGACGGAGTCAGCCTGAGGAGCCTTGGCGCCTGGAGGTTCCGTGGCCTGCCCGAGCCGGTGGATCTCTTCCAAGTGGACGCGGCTGACCTGCCCGCCGACTTCCCGCCTCTGCGATCGGCCGTCCCTGCCTCGTGAAACTCGCGACGCAGGAGGGCGCGAGTTCAGACTCCCACGTCTAGATCTGTCACACGCTCTCGGCCAGCATCGCAACCGTCGAAATCGACGGAAGGAAGTCCGATGCAACAGCTGTTTGCGTACGCACCCCTCAACACCCTCCACCTCACGGGCCGCGTTCGCCACCGCCTCGCCTCCGAGCGCGGGCAGGGCACGGTCGAGTACGTCGGCCTGATCCTGCTGGTCTCGCTGCTCATGGTCGGCATGGTCGCCGCCATGAAGGGGTTCAACGGCAGCTCGGGGACCGAGCTGGCCGAGGTCATCGTCGGCAAGATCAAGTCGGCGGTGAACGCGATCACGTTCCACTGAGCCAAACGACGTCGTCGCTCGCTGTGCTCCCAGCCCCCAATCAGGCCGGGAGTAATGTGAGCGGCGATGTCGTTCGCGCGCCGGTCACCCTGATCCGAGACCCGAGATGTTCCGCAACATCCTCGTTGCGATCGACCTCTCCGAGACCGCTCATCGCGCGCTCGAGGAGGCGGGCGAGCTCGCCGAAGCCCTGAACACGCGCCTGACGATCATCGCCGTGGCGCCCGAGATCCCGCCGTTCGCCTATCGCGCGCCGGTGGACATCGATGCCCTCGAGAACGAGGCGATGACGGAGACCGAGAAGCTGCTTCGCGATGCCGTCGGGGCGCTCCCGGAGGACCTGCCGGTGACGACCGTCCTCAAGCACGGCAACCCGGGTGAGGAGATCGTCAAGCAGATCGAGGCCGGGCGTCACGACCTGCTCGTGATGGGCACACGCGAGCGCGGACGAGTGGTCAGCAACCTGTTCGGGAGCGTCGCCGCCTACGTCCACTTCCACTCGCACGTGGCAATGCTCGTGATCCACCCCGACGGTTAGGTCGCTCCCTCGGCCCCACCTGGCACAATGCCGCGGATGCCGAAGCCTCGCCGCCGCATCGCGCTGGTGCTCGCCACTGCCGTAGTTGCGCTCGCAAGCTTCGTCGCGATCGCCCAGGCCCTCAATCCGCCGGCGACGATCGGTGGGTCGAAGCACAAGGACGGACCCTTCGCCACCGACGGTCAGGCGAAGGTGCGGGTGGGGGAGAGTCGCGACCTCTGGTTCCGGGCCAAGAGCGAGAGCCCGGACCCACAGACCCTGGACCTCCGCACCTTCGACGAAAACCGCCCGACCTACAGGGTCAAGTGGTTC
>JBKPNZ010000004.1:0-7140 GCA_046732895.1 Actinomycetota bacterium | reverse complement strand
GCGGTCTACGCGTGCGGTCCCGGCGCCGTCCTGAGTCACCTTGCCGCTGCCGCCCTCTGGGGGCTGAGGCCGCCGCCAGCCATCATCGACGTGACCGTCCCGACTGCCAACGGCAGAAAGCGGCGCAACGGCCTCCGCATCCACCGCTCCACGAGCCTCACTACGCAGGAAGCGACGATCCGGCGAGGGATCCCCGTAACGACGGCCGCGCGAACGATCGCGGATCTACGCCGGATGCTCCCTCGCAGAGAGGTCGCGGCGGCCATCGCCGAGGCCGAAGTCAAGCGCCTGCCCGTCGGCGACCGCTCCGGGTTCCTGCACGAGCCAACCCGCTCCGAGCTCGAGCGCACCTTCCTCAGACTCTGCCGGCGCCACCGGCTCCCGATGCCCGAGGTCAATGTTCGCGTCGGCCCCTACACCGTCGATTTCCTCTGGCGGGAAGCGAATGTCATCGTCGAAACCGACGGGTTCGAGACCCACGGCAACCGCTCGGCCTTCGAGGCAGATCGCGCACGGGATGCCGACCTGACCGTGATGGGCTATGAGGTAATCCGCTTCACCTGGCGTCAGCTCTCCGACGACCCGGCGGTCGTGGCGGCGATCCTCAGAACCGTGTTGTCCCGCGCGGTCTCCAGCCCCACACGCCCCTAGGATGAGTGTGTGCCCGCAACCCAAACGAAGAAGAAGCCCGGCGTGCCTGCCGAGAAGGCCGAGGCGCGCGAGGGCGAGCTCTTCCTGATCGACGGCAACTCGCTCGCCTACCGCGCGTTCTTCGCTCTCCCGGAGTCGATCGCCACCGCTGACGGGCGCCCGACGAACACGATCTACGGCTTCGCGTCGATGATGGCCAAGGCTCTGATCGACCACCATCCCAAGGGCGTGATCGTCGCCTGGGACGCGGGCATGTCCGGTCGCGAGCGGGAGTACAAGGAGTACAAGGCGGGACGCCGCTCCCGCCCCGATCTTCTCCGCGAGCAGTGGCCGCACCTCGCGCCACTCGCTGAGGCATTCGGCTTCACCAACGTGAAGGTCGAGGGCTTCGAGGCCGACGACGTGATCGCCACCCTCGCACGGCAGGCACAGGGAGCCGGCATTCCCGTGATGGTTGTCTCAGGCGATCGCGACGTCTACCAGGTCGTCGGCGACGGAGTCAGGGTGATGACCACCTCCCGCGGCGTCACCGACACCCGTGTCTACGACGCGGACGGCGTGGTCGAGCGCTATGGGATCCCGCCCGAGCTCGTCCCCGACTTCATCGGCTTGAAGGGAGACACGTCCGACAACATCCCGGGCATTCCCGGCATCGGCGACAAGACTGCCGCCGAGCTTCTCCAGCGCTTCGGTTCGCTCGAGGGCGTCCTCTCGTCCGTCGATGAGATCTCCGGCGCGAAGCGCAAGCAGAATCTGACCGAGCACGCCGACGACGCGCGCATCTCCAAGCAGCTCGCGACCCTGCACTACGACGTCGAGGTCCCGATCGACGTCCGCGAGTGCGTGCGCGACGCGCCCGACCGCTCGCGTCTGCGCGAGGTCGCCGCCGAGTTCGAGTTGCGCGCCGTCATCCAGCGCCTTGAAGAGGAGTTCGAGGAGGTCCTGCCGGACCGTGAGGTGGAGGAGCACATCGAGGTCGAGGCGACTGAGGGGCTGCCAGGCGATCTGGCCGGGGATCCCATCGCGATCGCGATCGTCGGTGACCGCTGGGCGGGCGCGGACGGTGAGCAGGTCGTCGCCGGCGACGCGACCGACCTCGGGGCCCTCGCCGGCCAGTTGCAGGGCAAGGGCCTCATCGCCCACGACGCGAAGGCACAGGGCGGGCCGGCCGGGACCGGGCTCCTGGCGGCCGCCGGCCCAGGCAACCTCGACCTCGCGCACGACACGATCGTCGCCGCCTATCTGATCGACCCGGCGCGCCGCGTCTACGACCTGCACGAGCTGGCGGCCGACGCCGGGCTTGCCGCCGCTCCTTCGAACGCCGATCCGGGGCAGCTCTCGCTCGAGGCCGAGGAGGGCGAGGCGGCCGGCGACCCTGCGACCGACGCCCGCCTCACCTACGAGCTCGCCGAGCGCCAGCGCGAGCGCCTCGGGCAGTTCGGAGTCGAGCGCCTCCTGAACGAGGTCGAGATGCCGCTGATCGACGTTCTGGCGGAGATGGAGGCGGTCGGACTACGCGTCGACGCCGAGCGGCTCGCCGCGATCGGGGAAGGGATGGCCGAGCGAATTAGCCAGCTCGAGTCCGAGATCTTCGAGCTCGCGGGCCATGAGTTCACGATCGGGTCTCCGCAGCAGCTCGCCGACGTCTTCTTCAACGAGCTCGACCTCACGAAGAAGCGCCGTGGCAAGACCGGCTTCTCGACGGACGCACGCGTCCTGGCGCAGATCCGCGACGAGCACGAGATCGTGCCGAAGGTCGAGACCTGGCGCGAGCTGACCAAGCTCAAGAACACCTACCTCGACACGCTGCCGGATTACATCCGCGATGACAGCCGGATCCACACGACCTTCAACCAGGTCGCGACGACGACGGGCCGGCTCTCGAGCACCGAGCCCAACCTCCAGAACATCCCGATCCGCTCGGAGATCGGGCGGCCTGTCCGCGGCTGCTTCGTCGCCGCCGAGGGCTGGCAGCTTCTCTCGGCCGACTACAACCAGGTCGAGCTTCGCGTGCTCGCGCACGTGGCGGGGGAGGAGGTGCTGCGTGAGATCTTCGCCTCCGGCGAGGACGTGCACTCCGCCACCGCAGCAGAGGTCCTGCACATCGAGCCGGAGGAGATCGGGCCGGCGGAGCGCTCCAAGGCGAAGATGGTGAACTACGGCATCGCGTATGGCCTCTCGGCTTTCGGCCTGGCGGATCGCCTCCAGATCTCAAAGGAGGAGGCGGGCGCGTACATCGAGCGCTACTTCGATCGATTCCCGGCGGTAAAGGGGTTCATCGACGCCACCATCGAACAGGCGGAGAAGGAGGGCTACGTCACGACCCTCATGGGCCGCCGCCGCAACATCCCGGAGCTTCGCTCCCACCAGCGCCAGCGCCGGCTCCTCGGAGAGCGCCTTGCCGTGAACACGGTGATCCAGGGAACCGCCGCGGACATCATCAAGGTGGCGATGGTCCGCTGCCGCCGCGCACTGGCCGAGTCCAATCTGGACGTTCGCCTGGTCCTCCAGATCCACGACGAGCTGCTGTTCGAGGGTCCGCCCGATCAGATGGAGACGGCATCGGAGCTGGTGCGCCGGGAGATGTGTTCGGCATTCGACCTGGACCCGCCGCTCGCCGTCGACATCGGCGTCGGCGACGACTGGCTGGCGGCGAAGTAAGCGGACGGCGGACGGGAAACGGCAAACAGAAGCCTGCCACTACGATCCGTCGCCGTGGACAGGGGCCTTGCAGTCGTTCTCACGGCAATCGTCGGCGGCATCCTGGCGCTCCAGGCGCCGATAAATGCGGAGCTGGGACGGGCTACAGGGAGCATTCCCGCGGCGCTCGTGTCATTCGGCATCGGCACCCTGGCGCTCGCGGTGATCGTCGTCGCGGCCGGGGACGCCGGCAACCTCTCGTCGACCTTCGACGTCAGCTGGTACTACCTCATCGGCGGTCTGCTGGGCGCCGTCTACGTGACTACAGCGCTGATTACCGTCAAGACCATCGGCGCGGGCGGTGTGGCCGCCGCCACCATCACGGGCCAGCTCGCCGCGTCGGTGGTGATCGACCGGTTCGGCATGTTCGGGCTGGCTGAGACCCCGCTGACCCCAAGCCGGATCGCCGGCGTCGCCCTCCTCCTCGCCGGGACCGCGCTGATCGTCCGCTAGGCGGCGAGTGCCTCGGCAGGGACCGCGGCCCGCTGAGGAGCGGCCGCGGCGAACTCCGGCGGCGCGATGTTGAGGTAGTGGCCGAACGACCAGCGCACGAATGCGTCAGAGCTCATGCCACGCAGCGCCAGCGCGAGCAGCCGCGGCGGGACGCGGGGGACAGCGCGCTGAACGCGCAGCATCGACTCGAACTTCCACCGGTGCGAGGCCGAGAAGGCGGCGTAGTCGCGCAGGGCCTCCTCGCGATCCTTCCGCCGCTCGATCACGCTGCGCAGCTCGCGCCCGCAGGCGATGCCGAAGTAGAGGGCCGTCCGAATTCCCTCGGCGGTGAGGGGCAGGCAGTGTCCGGCTGAGTCCCCCGCGAAGAAGATGCCGTCCACGGCCGCAGGCCGGAGGCGGTGGGGGATCCAGTTCCCCTGGAAGCGCACCGCGTGGCGCTCGAGGTCGTCGGCGAGCCGGAGCGTCGGCTCCTTCACATGGAACCGAGGATCGAACGAGCCCACGCCGACTCGAACCTCGTCCGACGCCGGAAAGCTCCACGAGTAGCCCGCTGGGACGTAGCCGCGGTCGATCCAGATCTCGAGCTCATCCGAAGCGCCCCACGGATGGACCTCGAGCCCCCGAGAGAGCGGCGCATCGGGCGGCTGGAACCCTCCATCGCCGGCGAGTATCCGGCGCCAGCCGAGGGCGTCGACCACGAGGGGTGCCGCTACGGGTCCGCGGTCGGTTTCGACACAAATGCCCGCCGCCTCTTCTGCTCCCGCCCGGAATACCTTGCCCTCGCCGTTCGGCTCCGGCATTTGCATGCTGCTCCCGCGTCCGGGGGCGGCGGGGCTCGCTGTTGCTCTGCCGTTTACCTTCGCCGTCTCGAATTCAGCATCACATTGCTCCCACAGCAGCGCGCACAGCTCGCGGTAGTCGAAGGTCGAGAAGGTCCAAGGCAGTGCCATGCGCGCCGTCACGTGGGGCGTGTGGATCACCAAATCGCTGAAGGTCTGCCGGATCGACTCCTCGAGGCCGAGCACCCGCAGCCACTCAGTGGGCGCGGCGCAGGCGGACGTCTGGCGCTCGCCGATCTCGTAGCGATCCACGACGAGAACCCGTGCGTCAGCCCCGGCGAGCTCGCGCGCAACAGCCAAGCCGGCAAAGCTGGCTCCACATACGAGGACGTCGCAGTCGCCGGTAAGCGGCGTGCGCTCGCTGCCGCGCTTGGTTCGACGCGTAGGCATCCGGCCCGAGTCTGCCAAACTGTCCCGCCGTGTCCGCCGCCGACACAACGACTCAGCCTGCCCCGGAGGGGGTCGAGGCGCCGCCTGCCGCGACGAACGGTGGATCCGCCGACCTTCTGATCGAGCAGGACGGCAAGCTCGTCCCCAACTACGACGCGACGATGAAGCCCTTTGAGGAGGGCGACGTCGTGAGCGGCGAGGTCGTGCGAATCGACAAGGACGAGGTCCTCGTCGACATCGGCTACAAGTCGGAGGGCGTCATCCCGGCGAACGAGCTCTCGATCCGCCGCTCGGTCGACCCCGCCGAGGAAGTTTCGCTCGGTGAGCGCGTCGACGCGCTCGTGCTGACGAAGGAGGACCAGGAGGGACGCCTGCTCCTGTCCAAGAAGCGCGCCCGCTTCGAGAAGGCGTGGCGGAAGATCGAGGGCGCGGCCGAGTCCGGCGAGCCCGTCGAGGGGATCGTGATCGAGGTCGTCAAGGGCGGCCTGATCCTCGACCTCGGCGTCCGCGGCTTCCTGCCCGCCTCGCTCGTCGACATCCGGCGCGTCCACAACCTCGACGAGTTCAAGGGGCAGACGCTCGAATGCAAGGTGATCGAGCTCAATCGCAGCCGCAACAACGTCGTGCTCTCCCGTCGCGCGGTGCTCGAGGAGGAGCGCAAGGAGGTTCGCGAGCAGATCCTCGGGCGCCTGCAGCCCGGTCAGGTCGTCGAGGGCAAGATCTCGAACATCGTCGACTTCGGAGCGTTCGTCGACCTCGAGGGCATCGACGGCCTCATCCACATCTCCGAGTTGTCGTGGAGCCACGTCAACCATCCATCCGAGGTGCTCTCCATCGGCGAGACGGTGCGAGTGAAGGTGCTCGACATCGATCGCGACCGCCAGCGCATCTCGCTGGGCCTGAAGCAGACCCAGGAGGACCCATGGCAGACGGTCCTCAACGAGTACCGGGTCGGCGACGTGCTCGAGGGCAAGGTCACGAAGGTCGTGGCGTTCGGCGCCTTCGTCGAGGTCGTGCCGGGGGTCGAGGGCCTCGTGCACATCTCCGAGCTCGCCGAGCACCACGTCGAAAGCCCGGGCGAGGTCGTGCAGCCGGGCCAGGAGGTTTGGGTGCGCATCCTCGAGATCGACGAGGAGCGCCGCCGCATCTCCCTGAGCGTCAAGCGTGCCGAGACCCAGAATCTTCCGCTGCGAGACCTGATGCCGCCCGAGCTCACCGGCCAGGTCGAGCAGCCCGCGACCGATGTGCCCGACCTCGATCTGTCGGAGGAGGTCTTCTCCGAAGCTCCGGCCCCCGACGGCGAACCGCAGGCCGAGGCCGAGGCCGCGCCGGCCGACGAGGCTGAGCAGGAGCCGACCCCCGAAGCGCCCGAGGCTGAGGCGGAGGCCGAGCCGCCGGCCGAGGAGCCGGCGGACCCCGAGTCCACGTGAGTGCGGGGGCGGTTGCGAGGCCGCCCTTCATCGGCGTCACCGGCGGAATCGCTGCGGGCAAGTCCGAGGTCCTGGCGGCGCTGGAGCGCCTTGGCGCGCAAACCCTCTCGGCGGACGCCCTGGTTCACGAGCTGCTTGGCTCCGAGGCCGTTCGCGATCGGCTGGTGGAGCACTGGGGTCCCGATGTCGCCCCCGGCGGGGTGGTGGATCGCGCGCGGGTCGGCGCGATCGTGTTCGACTCCCCCGATGAGCTGGCATGGCTCGAGTCGCGGCTTCATCCGCTCGTGGGTGAGAGGATGGTCCAGTGGAGCCGTGAGCTTCCCGAGGGCACCGAGCTCGCCGTGGTCGAGATCCCGCTTCTGTTCGAGGCCGGGATGGAGCCGCGCTTCGACGCGACGATTGCGGTGATCGCCGACGACGCCATTCGCGAAGAGCGCGCGGCCGGCAGGGGCCTCGGAAACCTCACCGGGCGCGCCGAGCGCCAGCTCACGCAGGAGGAGAAAGCGGCGCGCGCGACGCACGTGATCCGCAATGACGGTTCGCTGGCCGAGCTTCAGGCAGCGGTTGAAGCGATCTGGCCCGAGCTGACCGGCGCGGGAAAGACGGCCGTATGAGCCGTGCCGCGCGCGCACCGGCCCGCCGCCGCCGTGCGACGACCACGCGACGCCGTGCCAAGC
>JBKPNZ010000003.1:0-24811 GCA_046732895.1 Actinomycetota bacterium | reverse complement strand
GTCAAGGCGTTCGCGCGCGAAGAGCACATGCTCGAGCGGTTCCGCCGCTCGGTGGCGCGGGTCTTCGATCAGAACGTGTACTCGACGCGCCTGCGGGCGTTCTACTCGCCGTTGCTGGGATTCCTGCCGAGCCTGGGACTCGCGGTCGTGCTCCTGGTCGGCGGGCATGAGGTCATCCACAACAACCTCACCCTCGGAGACTTCACGGCGTTCTACACCTACCTCGTGATGCTGATCGGGCCGATGCGGATGCTCGGGATGTCCCTGGGGATGGCGCAGCGGGCCGTGGCGTCGGGCAATCGGATGTTCGAGATCCTCGACCGCGCGCCGCGGATTGCCAGCCCACCGGGATCCCCGCCTCTGCCGGAGGGAAGCGGTCAGGTCGAATTCAGGGACGTCTCGCTGCGCTACGACGGCGGGGCGCCGGCGCTGGAGAACATCGATCTGCGGGTCGCGGCGGGCCGCACGGTGGCGCTCGTCGGGCCGACCGGTTCCGGGAAGACGAGCTTGGTTGCGCTGATCGCCCGCCTCTACGACCCGAGCACGGGCTCGGTCAAGGTGGACGGCGCGGACCTGCGGGAGGTCGACCTCGAATCGCTGCGGCGCCAGATCGCGTTCGTCGCCGACGACAGCTTCCTCTTCTCCGCGTCGGTGGCGGAGAACATCGCGTACGCAAATCGCGAGGCGACACCGGCGCAGATCGAGATGGCGGCGCAGCGGGCGCAGGCGCACGGGTTCATCGAGCGCTTGCCCGACGGCTATGACACGGTGATCGGCGAGCGCGGAATGACGCTGTCGGGCGGGCAGCGCCAGCGGATTGCGATCGCACGGGCGCTGCTCGCCGATCCGCGGATCCTGATCCTCGACGACGCGACCTCCTCCGTCGACGCGACCACCGAGGCGGAGATCAAGCGCGGGCTGCAGGAGGCGATGGTCGGGCGGACGACGTTCATCGTGGCGCACCGCCTGTCCACGGTCTCGCTGGCCGACGAGATCGTGGTGATGGATGGCGGGCGGATCGTGGATCGGGGGACGCACGAGGAGCTCCTGCGGAGCTCCCCCTTGTATGCCGAGATCGCGGAGTACGGCTGCGAGGACGTGCTCTTCCTCCAGCGTGACCTCGAGGAGCGCGAGGAGGTGGCGAGCCTGTGAGTGCGGGCGATCGGCCGACCCGGCAGAACCCCGCGGCCTCGACGTCCGGAGTGGACGGGGATTCGCGCGACCGGGTAGAGGTCGGGGGCTTTGGTGTGGATCCGGAGACGCAGAATTCGGAGGTCGCGAAGGAGACGGAGGACCAGGCGAATCAGCCGGGTCGCCTGGCCGGGACGCTGCTGATGCTGCGCGACATCTGGCGGCTCGTGCGCGGCGAGGATCAGCGGGGGCGGAAGGTGCGCTGGATGCTCGGCCTGCTGCGGCCGTACCGCAAGCAGGTGATCGGGATGGCGATCGCGCTGGTGCTAGCGACGGCGGCGGCGCTGGCGCCTCCGTATCTGGCGGGGAGGGCGATCGATGACGGAATCCGAGCCCACGACTTCGGCTTCCTCGAGATGCTCGTGGCCGTGTACATCGCCTCGGTCGCGATCTACTGGGCGGCCTCGTATGTGCAGACGTACCTCGTCGGGTGGGTTGGGCAGCGGGCGCTTCAGGACCTGCGGGAGCGGATCTACTCGCACCTGCAGGCGATGTCGATCGGGTTCTTCACGCGGCGCAAGCCCGGGGTGTTGATCTCGCGGATGACGAACGACGTGCAGGCGCTGGACTCGCTCGTGACCGACGGGGTGGTGACGCTGTTCCAGAGCACGCTTACGCTCCTCGGGGTGGTGATCATCCTGCTGTTCCTCGACGTGCCGCTGGCGCTCGTCACGTTCCTGACGTTCCCGCTCCTACTCGTCGCGAGCGTGATCTTCCGGATCGTCTCCGCCAATGCGTATCGGCTGACTCGGGAGAAGATCGCGAACATCACCGCCTACCTGCAGGAGACGCTCTCGGGGGTGCGGGTGGTGCGTAGCTTCGGGCAGGAGGAGCGCCACATCGCCCGGATGTCGGAGCTGAACCAGGAGAACCGTGTGGTCAATATGCGCACGGTCTACCTCAATGCGTCGTACTTCCCGGCGGTGGAGTTGCTCTCCGCGATCGGTACGGCGGCCATCCTCCTGTACGGCGGTTATCGGGTGATCGACGGGGATGCCGAGATCGGGATCCTGATCGCATTCGTCGGCTACCTGAATCAGTTCTTCGACCCGATCCAGCAGATCTCGCAGCTGTATACGACCTACCAGCAGGGGATGGCGGCGCTGGACAAGATCTTCGATCTGCTCGATACGTCGCCGGACATGGTGGACAAGCCGGACGCGACGGACCCGGGGCAGATCAGGGGTGAGATCCGGCTCGAGGACGTGTGGTTCTCCTATGCCGCGGAGGGAGATGCCGTGCGGGAATCGAGGGTTGAGGAATCAAGGCCCGCGGCCTCTACCCGGTTGCGCGACCCGTCTCCAACTTCCGACGTCGAGGCCTCGGGGTCGCGATCGCCGCTCACCGTGCCGCTTGACGGGTCGGAGTGGGCGATGCGGGGGATCGACCTGGTGGTGCCGGCGGGGCAGACGGTGGCGCTGGTGGGTGAGACGGGGGCGGGCAAGTCGACGCTCGCGAAGCTGGTGGCGCGCTTCTATGACCCGCAGCACGGGCGGGTGCTCGTGGATGGGTATGACCTGCGTGACCTGCAGTCGCGGGCGCTTCGGAGCCAGCTCGGAATCGTGCCGCAGGAGGGGTTCCTGTTCTCCGGGACGATTCGGGAGAACATCGCGTTCGGGCGGCCGGATGCGAGCGAGGAGGACATCCGCGATGCCGCGCGGGCGGTCGGCGCGGAAGGGTTCATCGAGCGGTTCGCCGACGGGTACGAGACGGAGATCGGGGAGCGCGGGGTGCAGCTGTCAGCCGGGCAGCGCCAGCTCGTTGCGTTCGCGAGGGCGCTGCTGGCGGAGCCGCGGATCCTGATTCTCGATGAGGCGACGTCCAATGTGGATGTGCGGACGGAGAGGGTGATCGAGAAGGGGTTGGAGCGTCTGCTGGCGGGGCGGACGGGGATCGTGATCGCGCACCGGCTCTCGACGATTCGGCGGGCGGCGAAGATCGTGGTGCTCGAGCACGGCGAGGTGGCGGAGTCGGGGACGCACGAGGAGCTGATCGATGCCGGTGGTGCCTACGCGCGGTTGTACGGCGCGTGGGCGGATCAGGCGGCGTAGGGCCGGCTCGCCCAGCCGTCGCTAGCCGGAGACGCCGCCGGACCCGCCGCCACCGCCGGTTCCGGTGCCCCCGGTGCCGCCGCCTGTATCGCCGCCGCCGGTTCCGGGTGTGCCGCCGCCCGAGGGCGGTGTGACGGGGGTGGTGGTCGTGGGTGCGACGGGGGTGGTGGTGGGCGCCGGGACGGTTGAGGTGGCGGGCGCGGTGGTCGTGGGGGTGCCGCCGCCTCCGCCGGTGCTCGCCTTGCCGGGCTCGCCGCAGCGGTTGAAGCCGTAGGCCTGCGCGGCCTCGCGGACGTTCGACTCGGCGGCGTCGAGTTGGGTCTGGAGGGAGTCGAGGGTCGCCGTGTCGCCGGATTGCGCCGCCTCCGCCTGCTTGGTGAGGGACTGGATCTGATCCTTGAGGGCGGTGAAGTAGGCGTCGAGGTCGGAGCTGCCCCCCTCGGGTTGGGGCAGACTGCGGATCTGCTGGAGCTCGCTCTTGGTGTAGTCGAGCTCCTGCTGGGCGTCGTCGGCGATGTCGGTGCCGGAGAGGTTCGCGATCGAGGTCGCGGTCTCGGCGCAGATGGAATCCGCGCTGTTGATGAAGTCGGCCTTCGTCATGGCCTGCGCCGTGCTGGTCGTGACCGGCGTGACGTCGGAACCCCCATCACCGCCGGCACTGGCGATCGCGACGATCAAGCCGATGACCACCACGACGCCGCCGAGCGCGACCAAACGCCGTCGCTGGTAGACGTCCATGGCCGATTCAACGTAGCAGGCGCCAGCGCCTCACAGCGCCTCGGAAGGCTGTCTCAGCAGGCCTTTTGCAGGGTTACGCAACGACGGTGAGGTGCGGACGGCGATGCCCGTTGCGCCCGCCGTAGGTCTCGGTCTGCGAATGACAGTTCGCGCAAAGGAGCTCCAGGTTCTCCAACCGGTTGTCGTTGCCGTCGCCGTTCTTGTGGTGGACCTGCATGCTTAGTGGCCGGCCAAGCCACTCCGTGATGCCGCAGTTCTCACAGCGCTCCTCCTTGAGACCGGCACGGATAAGCCGACGCTTGATGTGGCCGCGATTTCGCTTGGGCCCGGCGACGAGGAGTTCGTCAAGCGGCGTTATCCACTCGCGAGGTACGAGGTCGCCGCGCTTCACAGCCTTGCCCCAAGCGTCGCGGCTGAAGCCGAAACGGCGCATGCAGTCCCGCATCGACAAGCCCTCGTCGTCGATCGCGCTCTGGACGACGCGCCAGTCGTACCGGCGTGAAAAACGCTCATCTGCCGGCAGGCCCGCACGGCGAGCGTGATACGCGACAGTTGACTTAGTCAATCCGAGCTCGTTGGCGATCTCGACATAGGTCCTTCCCTCGGCCCTGAGCCGGGCGACGGCCTTTCGCTTACCTGACGCCCTCGCTCCGCTTGAGCGCGGACGCGGCACGATGTCGCCACGATCCACGGCGCGGTTCCATGCACCATTCGAGAATCCGAACCGCGCCTGACACTCTTGGCGGGTGTGGCCGACCTCGTAGTAGGCCCTAATCGCAGGCCAGTCAAAACCGCTGCTTTCGTTTCCGGCCATCGAACGTATGTTCGCATCGGAGGCGGACGGAATCCCTGCATAGCCGCTCGACGCCGGCTCGTTATCCTGAACCGGGCTGTGCCCCGATGCGGGGTCGGATAATGGCAATCCGCTCGGCTCTGGACCGAGAAATCGGGGTTCGAGTCCCTGCCCCGCAGCTTCAATCGAGGCCCCGCCATCGCGGCGGGGTCTCGCCTGTTAGCCGACCGAACTCAGCTCCGAGTCCGCGTCGGCCAGTTCGCCCTTCTGGCCGGACACGTCCGCCCCGCTCTCGATCAGCCGCCGGGCGTCCACCAGGTCCTCGGAGCGCTCCACCGACAGCGCCGCCGCCACCCGCCCGCCATTGAGGTACCACGCCGAGAACTCACCGGCGTCCCGATCCCCCCGCCACACGATCTCGTCCCAGTGCTCGGCCGGCCCCACGTACTCGTAGCTCGCCCAATCGGCGAGGTCGCTGAAGAAGTACGGCACCTCCACATACGGCTTCTTGTCACCGAGCATCCCCCGCGCCGCATGGCGCCCCTGCTGCAACGCCACATCCCAGTGCTCCACCCGCAGCCGTCGGCGGTGCACCTCACTCTCCCACGAGCAGCAGTCCCCCGCCGCGAAGATCCCAGGCACCGAGCTCTCGAGCCCCGAGTCGCACACGATCCCGTCGTCCACCTCCAACCCCGCCCGCTCCGCCAGCATCGCATCGGGGCGCACCCCCGCACCGACGACCACCACATCCCCCTCCACAGTCGTCCCCTTCTTCGTCACGATCGCCTCGATCCGCCCACTCCCCTCGAACGCCTCCAGCTCCTCGCCCCCCAGCACCTCGATCCCCTTCGACTCGAGCAACTCCTGGAACCACCGACCCACCTCGGCCCCAAACGTCCGCTCGAGCGTCACCTCCTCCATCATCACGAGCGTGCACTTCGCCCCCTTGGCGGTGAGCGACGCCGCCACCTCCGTCGCGATGTAGCTCCCCCCGATGAGGATCACATGCTCCGCATCCCGCGCCTCGTCGCGAATCGCATCAGAGTTCCCGAACGCACGCAGGTAGTGGATCCCCTCCAACTCGGCACCCTCCACCCGCAGGATGTTCACCATCGCGCCCGTCGCGATGAGCGCCTTGTCGAACTCGACCTCCTCCTTCGTCTGCAGCTTCGCCGTGCGCGCCTCGAGGTCTAGCCCCATCACATTCGTCGAGGTGAGCAGCTCCACCTCGTTCTCCTCGTACCACTCCCGCGGATTCACATACGCGTCCTCCCGCACCGCTTCACCACGCATGTACTCCTTCGAGAGCGGGGGGCGCTCGTACGGCGGCTCCGGCTCCCTCCCCGCCACCAGAATCGACCCCTCCACCCCGCGCCGGCGCAACTCGTCCACGCAGTTCCCGGTGGCCATCCCGCCACCCACGAGCAGGAAGTCCACCTTACGGTCGGTCACGAGCCCTTCGCCGCCGCTCCATCCGGGCCGAAGTAGGTCGTCAGGTCCTCCTCGACGGTCGGGTCCAGCACGGCAAGGATCTCGTCACCCGCCTCCAGAACCGTCTCCGCATTCGGCACGAACCCACGCCCCTCGCGCAGCACGGAGATCAACAGGCTCCCCTCGGGCATCTCCAGGTCCCCCACCCGCTCGCCCGCGGCCCGCGAGTCATCGGGCAGCAGCATCTCGATGATCTCCAGCCGCTGCTCCGGCAGGTCGAGCAGGTGAACCAGGCCGTACTCGGGCACCTCGTGCTCGATCAGGCGCAGGATGAGGTCCGTCGCCGAGACCACCGGCTTGATCCCCAAAAGCTCAAACCACTGCTTGTTCCGCGGGTTATTCACCCGCGCGATGATCCGGTCGACCAGGTACTTCTCCTTCGCCACCTGGCAGATCAGCATGTTGTCCTCATCGTCTCCCGTCACGGCGATCACCATGTCCGCGCGCGAGATCCCCGCCCGCTCCAGCACCCACAGCTCCGACGCGTCGCCGTACTGCACGTTGTGCTCCAGCTCCTGCTCGACCGTCAGATACCGGTTCCGGTTGTTCTCGATCAGGGTCACCTCGTGATCCTTGTCGAGCAGCTCGCGCGCCAGGTTCCATCCCACCTTCCCGGCGCCGACCACGATCACGTACATCCGGTCCCCCACGCCCTACGCCTCCCCCGCGCCCGCCTGAGCGCCCTCCGCATCCTCGGCCCCCTCGGCACCATCCTCAGCCGCTGCCGCCCGCGCCGGCCCGCGCTCGGCGTCCCACGCCGCATGCGCCGCCGCCTGCCGGACCTCGCCGGTGAGCATGTCGATGGCCACCCGCGTCGGGCAGATCGTGTGAAGGCCCTGCGTCTCATACCACTGGGCGCGATAGGGATCCAGGATCCGCGCGATCACCGTCGGCACCTTGAACCGCCGTTGCGCCAGCTGCGCGATCACGATGTTCGTGTTGTCCCCGTCGGTGGCGGCGACGAACGCGTCCGCACTCTCGATCCCCGCCTCCTCAAGGGCATCCAGCTCGAGCCCCGTGCCCACCGTGAAGCGCCCACCGAGGTCCTCCCACGAGCTCTCCAGCCCGATCTCCAGCCGCGCGTGCGACTCGGGGTCCTCGTCCAGGCACGACACCTGGTGCCCCTCCTTGAGCATGGTCCGGGCCAGCTCCGAGCCAACCCGGCCGATCCCGACGATCAGAACCAGCATGGGGCGGATACTAGACGCCTACACGCGGCGGCCAAACCCCTAGTTCACCGTTGCAGCAGCCGGCTTCGTCGGCTTCCCGGAGAGGCGCTCCGATGCCGGCGCCGTGATCAGCACCCGGCACGGCGACTTGCGGAGCACGTACTCGGTCACCGGCCCGATCTCGTCGGGGCGCGCACCCCCGCGCCCGCCAAGGACGGCGCCACCCCGAACGCGGGTCGGCGGCTCACCGCCCATCACGATCAGCTCGACGTTGCGCTCGCGCGCCGCCTGCACGATCCCCGCCCCGATCGAGCGCGCCCGCACAACCGACGTCGCCACCTCGACCGTCTCGTACTCCCCACCCACCTCCTGCGCGCGCGCGAGGGCGGCGTTCGCAATCTCCATCTGATCGGGCGAGGGCGGCGCATCAAGCGGCAGGGTCAGCGGCACCTCGACCACGTAGATCACCTCCAGGCGCGGCGGTGTCTCCCCCGGATCCAGCGCGGCGTCAGCCAGCCGCCCGGCCGTGCCCACGATGTCGTCGTCGAGCGCCGTGCCGAACACCGGCACCAGGATGTCGCCGTACTCCAGCTGGGACACATCCTTCACCAGGGCGGAGGCCGGCACCTGCACCCGCTTGGTGAGCGTGGTCCCCTCCACCACCACCCGATAGACGATGTATGCGCCCACCCCGAAGACCATCCACCCACCGCCGATGAAGCGGGCACCGGAGTGAAAGACGATCACGCTCAACCACGCAAGCGTGGTGAACACCAGGCCCGCAATCGCCGGAAGCGGCATGCGCCTCCCCCCCACGGACACATCCCACGGAATGCGGAATGGCCGCTCCCGATCCGGCTCCGTAACGCGCAACCGCAGGATCGACAGGTGCGCGATGGCAATCGCGAGGGTCGCCCCGAACGCATAGACGCCGGCCAGGAACTCGATGTCGCCGGGCACCACCAGGCCCGCGCAGATCGCCGCCGCGCCCCAGATCGCGATGAACGGCGTCGTGCGCCGCCGCCCCAGCTTCCCCAGCCAGCTCGGAATCTGGCGATTCGTGGCCAGCGTGTAGACATGCCGCGAGAGCCCGAGCATCGCCGTGCTCGCGGCCCAGATGAGGGTCGCGGGCGCGATCGCAACGACAGCGACCTGCATCACATCGGAGAGCCAGGCCGGGTCGAAGCTCTTCACCACCCCCAGAACCGGCTCCTCGATGTACTTCCCGCCCAGCGCCGTGTGAGGGCCATCCGGACCGCTCACCACCGGGACAGCCATCAGGGCGACCACCGCGATCCCCGCGTACACGAGGGGCAGGACCACCGCGCTCGCGCTGACGACCCTGCCGAGCTCGCCCGGCCGGAACCGCAGGTCCGGCGCGAGGTCCGACGCCGCCTCGATCCCCGCGAACGCGACGGTCGCGATCACGAGCGCGTACACCGCGTCGTCGAGCGACGGCGAGGTGAACAGGTGGAGGTTCGCGGTGAGCGCATCCGGATTCCAGATCACGAGCGCACCGACGACGATCACCAGCAGCTGCAGCAGAAGGTCGCCGAGCGCCAGCGCCACGAACACTCCCTGCCGCCGCTGCCCCGTGAACCCGCGGACGTTGACAATCGCGACCACGACGATCACCCCGATCGCCACCAGCACCTCCCCCGCACCGTGCGTGAATCCGCCCCAGATCGGCCCGAGGTAATGGGGCGTCGAGACCGCCGCGAGGGCGATCACGATCATGTAGTCGATCAGGATCGCCCACCCGGCAATGAAGCTCACGAGCTCGTTGAACGCGTGGCGCGCCATCGTCGACGAGCCACCCCGCTCGCGGAACATCGCCCCGCCCTCGACATAGGTCATGGTCGCGATCACGAACAGGACCCCCGCGGCGAGGAAGATCGCGGGCGTCAGGCCGAGCCCATGGTCCGCTACGACCCCCAGCGAGAAGTAGATCGAGAACCCGACCGCGGAGTAGGCGATCGCGAACAGCCACGGAACGCCCAGGAAGCGCCGCGTCAGCCCCTCCTGCGCCGGTCTGTTCAAGCGCTCTTCCGTAGCGACAGATAGAGCCGCCCGGCCCCGAGCGCCACGAACAGCAGGCCGAGCCATACACCGAGCGCGAGCGGTCCCCCGCCCCCGGCGATGGTGACCACCAGGATCGCGAGGCCGAAGCCGATGATCACGACGGCGAACACGCGCGTGGCCGCACGGTAGAACTCGTCCGGGGCCGACATCAGGGTGATTCTAGGCCGCGGCAGCGGAGCTCTAGGTGCGCGCGGGCGCGCCGGCCAGGGTCGCCGACGGCGGCACCACCCCGTCGCGGCCATCGCCCGGCTGCGCCGCCACGATCACCCGGCAGGGCCGCGCCGCGAGCACCGTCTGTAGCGTCTTCCCGTAGAGCGGCCTGCCGTCGCGATAGTTCAGCTGGATCACGATCACCGCCGCCTTGATCTGCTTCGCACGCTTCACGATCGCCTTCCCGGCCTCTCCGGGCCGCACCCGCTGGACCTGGCCGCTCACCCGCCTCCCGCAGATCAGCTTCGCCCGCTCGATCTTCGACTGCGCCTCCGCCTCCTCCGCTCTCAACTCGGCATCGCGCGGAAGCGAGATCGGCACGCTCACCAGGGAGAGGACGTGGATCGCCCGGCTGCGGCGCGCCGCGAGCACGGCCGCCGTGCGCACCGCCTCCTCGGAGAAGGGCTGGCCATCCTCGAACACGACGAGCACGCTGTTGTACTCGACGTCCTCGACCCCCAGCGGGGACAGCGTCTCGACCTTCACGGTCTTCTCAAGGGAGAGACCCTGCCGGCGGCGATAGAAGACGTAGAGGGTCACCCCCATGGCCATCCACACGACGCCGGCGATGAGCGTCGAGATGTTGAGGACCATCACGATGATCCACGCGGCAAACGTGCCGGCACCACCGAGGACGGCGCTCACCGGCAGCTCGACGCCGCGCCAGTGGAAGTTGAGCGGCGGCTTCCATGGTCGCTCGTGCGACGCGCGATTGCGGCGCATGCGGACCACGGAGATGTGCGCGACCGTGAACGAGAGCATCGCGCCGAACGAGTACATCGTGGCCAGGAAGTCGAGCTGGCCGGGCAGGATCGTGAGCGCCGCGACCCCGGAGAACGCGATGATCGCGATGTAGGGAGTGCCGAACTTCGGATGGATCGCTCGCAGGGTCTCGGGCAACTGCCGGTACTGGCCCATCGAGTAGGTGAGACGCGAGAGCCCGATAAGGGCGGCGTTGGTCGCGATGATCAGGATCACCGCGGCGAGGACGCCGACGTAGTAGCGCAGGGCGTGGGTCAGGCCCGATGAGAGTCCCAGGTTCTCGACGATGCCGAGCACGGGGTCGTCGGCAAACTTCGTCCCCAGGTCGGTCGAGAACTCCCCCGCATGATGGGTCACCGGCATCGCGGAGAGGGCGACGATCGGCAACAGGGCATATAGGCCGAGCACCGCGAGAACCACGAGGCCGGTTCCCTGCGGCACCGTGCGGGCGGAGTCCTTCGCCTCCTCCGCCATGTTCGAGATCGTCTCGATCCCGGTGTAGGCGATCATCCCGACCGCGATCCCGAGCGCGAAGTTCCCCCAGGTCGGAGCCTCGCCCAGGTGCACGTTGTCGACGAGCGTCTGCGGGTCGAGAACCAGCGCGATCCCGATCGCGACCAGCACGATCTGCGTCAGCAGGTCGCCGATCGCCAGAACCAGATTGAGCTTGGCCGATTCCTGCGTGCCCTTCACATTCAGCGCGGCCAGCAGGGCGATCAGGACGATGCCGCCGATGATGTCGCCGGGACCGTCGGCCAGGCTCGGCCAGAAGACGGCCAGGTAGTGAGGGACGAAGAACGCCGAGATCGCGGCGGTGATGACGTAGTTGAGCATCTGGCCCCACCCGGCGACGAACGACACGAACTCGTTGAACGCATGTCGCGCGAAGCTCGCCGACCCGCCGGCCTCCGGATACATCACGGTGCCCTCGATGTACGTGGCGGCCGTACACATGAAGATGAGCCCGGCGATCATGAACGTGATCGGCGTCAGCCCCAGCGCGAAGCTGGCTACGACGCCCAGGGCGTAGTAGATGGAGGAGCCGACGTTGCCGTACGCAGCGGAGAACAGCGCACCCACGCCGTGCACCCGCCGCAGCGACTCTTCACGAGGGATCCGTTCCGCCATGCGTACTTACCTACATCTCCTGCGGCCGCTTCGCGGCCTTACCTGCTGCTGCCGAGACACGCTGTGTCCTGGCCAACACACCTTCGACTATAGGCCGCGAGCGGCGGCAGAAACGTGTGCGCGGGTGACGTCCTCGGAGGATGCGCACCCGAGGAGCGCCAAGGCGAGCCCGATCTCGGCCCGCATGAGCTCCAGCACGTGACGGGCGCCCTCCTCCCCGGCCACAGCCAGCCCCCATAGTGCCGGGCGACCCATCAGCACCGCTCTGGCTCCGAGAGCGAGCGCAACGAGCACATCGGTACCTCGTCTGACGCCGCCGTCCATCAGCACCTCGACCTCATCACCGACGGCGTCCACGACCTCCGGCAGCAGGTCGATCGTCGCCGCGACGCCGTCAAGCTGGCGGCCGCCGTGGTTCGAGACGACCACCCCAGCCGCACCATGATCGGCGGCGAGCCTCGCATCCTCGGCGGTCTGCACGCCCTTCAGAAGGACAGGCAGATCGCACTCGCTCACCAGCTGCTCGAGATCCGGCCAGGTCAGGGTCGGGTCGAGCAGCTCGAACACCTCGCGGACGCCGATCGGCTTGTTGCCCCCGACCGCGGCCGCGACCGCCGGCACCGTCACCTCCGCCGGCACCTGGAAGCCAGTCCGCAGGTCCCGCTCACGCTTCCCGGCGAACGGCGCGTCGACGGTGAGCGCAATCGCCTTGTAGCCGCAGTCGACGGCCTCGTCGATGACTGCGCGGGTGACCCCGCGGTCGCGGAAGCAGTAGAGCTGGAGCCAGCGATCACCACCGGGCGCGGCGTCGGCGACCTGGCGCGGGCCGGCCGTCGCGATCGTCGAGAGACACATCACCGTGCCCGCCGCTGCCGCCGCCCGCGCCATCGCCTCCTCGCCCTCGGGATGCGCGAGCCGCTGGAGCGCAACCGGTGCGACGAGGACCGGCATGGAGATCTCCGTGCCGAGCACCGTCGTGGCCGTGCGCACGTCACCGACGTCCACGAGCACGCGCGGGCGCAGCCGCCGGCGAGCGAACGCCTCGACGTTCTCGCGCAGAGTGCGCTCGTCCCCCGCCCCACCGGCGAAATACCCAAGCGCTCCAGGCTCGAGCACCTCGGCAGCGAGCCGCTCGTAGTCGGCCAGGTTGATTGGGGCGGGAGCCGTCATCCGCGGAGCCTTGCACGCTCAGGCCTGATGCCGTTGTGGTCGTCCGCCCAAGGAGAAGGGCGTGTCGGAGGGCGGGTTCGGGACGCTGCCGCTGGCATCAGTTCCCTGGTGGCGCGTTATCACCGCATAGCGAGAATGAGGCGCCAATCCCGCAGGTCCTCCCCACGAGACACGATTGCCGCGACGATCGTCGTGCGCTATCCCGGGAAATGAACGATCGGGATGATGAGCAAGGCGACGATATTGGCCACCTTGATCATCGGGTTGATCGCCGGGCCTGCGGTGTCCTTGTAGGGATCGCCCACGGTGTCGCCCGTGACCGAGGCGGCGTGCGCCTCGGAGCCCTTGCCGCCGTAGGCGCCATCCTCGATCAGCTTCTTGGCGTTGTCCCATGCGCCGCCGCCGGCGGTCATCGACAGAGCAACGAACAACCCCACGACGATCACCCCGATCAGGAGGCCGCCGAGCGCCTTCACGCTGATGACGCCGACGATCAGCGGCACCACGATCGGGATCAGCGAGGGAAGAATCATCTCCCGCTGAGCGGCGGCGGTGACGATCGACACCGTGCGCCCGTACTCGGGGCGCGAGGTTCCCTCCATGATCCCCGGGTCCTCGCGGAACTGGCGCCGCACCTCCTCGACGACCTGGCCACCGGCGCGGCCGACCGCCTCGATGGCGAAGGCCGCGAACAGGTAGACCATCATGCCGCCGACGAGCAGGCCAATGAGGACGGCCGGGTCGCCGAGGTTGAACAGGGAGCCGAGCTTGGCGCTCGCGTCCTCGTTCCCGAGCTCGATCTCAAAGGCGTTGAAGAGCACAAGCGCGGCGAGCGCCGCCGAGCCGATGGCGTAGCCCTTCGTCACCGCCTTAGTCGTGTTGCCGACCGCGTCGAGCGGATCGGTGACGTTGCGCACGTCCTCCGGAAGATCCGCCATCTCGGCGATGCCTCCGGCGTTGTCGGTGATCGGGCCGAACGCGTCGAGGGCAACGATCAGGCCCGTGAGCGAGAGCTGCGCCATCACTGCGATGGCGATGCCGTAGATCCCGGCGAGCTCGTTGGCCCCGAAGATCGCGGCGGCGATCAGGAGCGCCGGCGCCACGGCCGACTGGAAGCCCTGGGCCAGCCCCTGGATGATGTTGGTCGCGTGTCCCGTGATCGATGCCTGGCTGATCGTGCGCACCGGGCGGAAGCGAGTCGACGTGTAGAAGTCCGTGATCACGAACAGGCCGGCGGTGACCGCGACGCCGATCAGGCCGCACAACCACAGGTCGGTCGTCGTGGTCCCGAAGAGGGCGCTGCTCGGATCCGCCGTGCCCAGCTTGAGCGGATCGTCCATGAGCCACTTCGTGATCGGGTAGAACGCGATCGCGGAGAGCCCTCCCGAGACGATGAGCCCTCGGTAGAGCGCCCCCTCGACCTTGTCGCCGCGCGTGCGAACGGCGAGCGCCCCGATGATCGAGGCGATGATCGCGACGCCGCCCAGCACGAGGGGATAGAGGGCCACCTCACGAGCGAAGTCCTGGTTGAAACTGAGGACGCCAAGCAGCATCACCGCCACGGTCGTCACCGCGTACGTCTCGAACAGGTCGGCCGCCATGCCGGCGCAGTCGCCGACGTTGTCGCCCACGTTGTCGGCGATCACCGCCGGGTTCCGCGGATCATCCTCGGGAATGCCGGCCTCGACCTTGCCGACGAGGTCGGCACCGACGTCAGCCGCCTTCGTGAAGATGCCGCCGCCCAATCGGGCGAAGACCGAGATCAGGGATCCACCGAAGCCGAGCCCGACGAGGGCATCGACCGCGTCCTTGTCCGACTTATCGGCGAGGACCAGGATCCCGAAGTACCCCGCGACCCCGAGCAGGGCCAGGCCAACGACCAGCAGGCCGGTGACCGAACCGCCCTTGAAGGCGGCATCGAGGGCAGGCGGAACACCACCGCGGGCCGCCTCGGCCACGCGGGCGTTGGCCCGCACCGAGAGGTTCATGCCGATGAAGCCGGCCGCGCCCGAGAGAGCTCCGCCGATGAGGAAACCGATTGCCGGGAGGACGTCCCCCTGGACGATCCACAGCAGGATCGCCAGCGGCAGGGCAACGGCGGCGATGATCGTGTACTGGCGCCGCAGGTAGGCCTGGGCCCCCTCCTGGACCGCGCCGGAGATCTCGCGCATGCGGTCGTTGCCGGCCGAGCGGCTCAGCAGCCTGCGGGTGATGAGCGCGCCGTAGAGCACGGCGGCCCCGGCGCAGACGAGGGCGATCACCACTCCGTAGTCGGTCAGGAAGTCCGTCAAGTCTTCAGTCCTCCGATTTGGCTTTGAACGTGGGAACGGCCGCGAAGAATGCGGCCGCGAAGCGCGGGCAGTCTACCGAGGACACGGGCCTCGGCGCGTTGGCCCCCGCGCGGGAATCCCGGGGCTCAACCCGATCCGGGCGGCACCCAGAGGCCGGGGGGCGGGCGATCGGGCTCGGGTCCCGGCGTGCTCGCGGGCGGCGCTTCCGGAGCCTCTTCGCCGGCGTCGGTCGCCTGCTCAGATGGAGCGGCCTCGCCCTCGCCGCCCGCCGCGCGCGCGTAGAGGATCTGCAGTTCTGAGAGGGCATCGCGAACCTGCGCCTGGGCCTCGGGTTCGAGCAGCCCGATCACGGCGCGAACAGCCTCGATCCCCACGTGCGCCTGCGCCAGGTCGCGCTCGTCCTCCTTGGCGATCCGGCGGGCGGTCAGATTGACGATCGTGACGATGCTCTCCAGGAGCACGTCCTGGACCCGGACCTTGCGCAGGCCCTCCTCGATGCGCGCGCGGAGCTCCTCCTCGCTCTGAGGTGCCTGCTCCTCGTCGCCCGGAATCGGCTGCTCTCCCTCGGACATGGCTTCGTTTCTAGCGGATCGCGCGCTCGGACACGTATGTGGAGCGCGTCTCGGCGACTGCCGCCCGGTAGATCTCCTCGATGCTCGTGCCCTCGGAAAGTGCCGCTCGGGCCCGCTGGGCACCGTTGGGGCTCGGCAGCTCCGCGTTGATCCCGAGCGCGTCCCTCGCCGGCGACGACCACTCGAGCAGGCGCTCGACCGCAGCCGGCGTCGGCACCTCCGCCTGCCCCTCGAAGTCGATCATGCGGCCGTCCATCCCGCGCCTGATCGCCCGCCAGAGGTTCTCCTCGATCTCGCGGTGGTGCAGCGGCCGCGGCAGCCGCCCGTCGTCGTAGTCGAGCGCGCTCTGTGAGATGCAGGCAGCGATCAACCCCGCCAGGCCGAAGGACTCCTCGCCACGGGTCTGCGCGTCGCAGATCCGCAGCTCGACCGTGCCGTACTTGTGGTGGGGGCGGACGCTCCACCACAGCTGGGTCGACTCGACGACCGTGTTCGTCTTCCAGAGGAGGTCGATGAAGTCGGAATACTCGGCGAACGTGCCGTAGGGATCCGGGATCCCGCAGCGGGGGAAAGTGCGAGTGAAGATCTCGGTCCGCACCGAGTGCAGGCCGCTGTCGCGCCCATCGAGGAAGGGTGAGTTGGCAGACGCCGCGAGCAGGGTGGGCAGCAGGCCGCGCAGGTGGTCGCAGACGGCGATCGCGCGGTCGGCGTCGTTGATGCCCATGTGGATGTGCAGGCTCCAGGTGTTGTTGCGCTGCGCAACCCACCGAAGCTCGTCGCGCAGCCGGTTGTAGTGCGGGGTGTCGATGATCCGCTGGTCCAGGTAGTTGGCCCACGGATGCGTGCCCGTCGCCGCCAGGGCGATGCCCATCGACTCGGCGAGCGAGAACAGGCGCGCCCGCCGCTCGCGCTGGAGCTCGACGGCCTCGCTGAAGCTCTCGCCGCGCCCCGACCGGATCTCGATCTCGGTCGCGATCAGCTCCCCCGCGGCGGAGTCGGCCAGGACATCGTCCTCACCGCATGCTTCGAAGAGCTCCTCGAAGCGGTCGACCAGCTCGAGGCTGTCAGGATCGACGAGAGCGAACTCCTCCTCGATCGCGACCGTGAAGTCCTTCGAGGCGGCGAAGATCTCCCGGGTCGCGTCCCGGTCAAGCGATGGCGACCGCTCGGGTGCGCCCATCCCGCCCCGGCCCCCGTTACGCGAGGTAGAAGTAGAGGGCGTAGAGCAGGTCGACGGCGGGGCTCGAGGTGTGGACGGTCACCTCCGGGGGGACGTGGAGCAGCTGCTCCGAGTAGTTGAAGATGATCTTGACCCCAGCCTCGACGAGGCGGTCCGCCACCTCCTGAGCCGCCGCCGACGGGACCGCGAGGACACCGACGACGACGTCCTCGTCGGTGACCACCTGCTCGAGCTCGGCGAAGTCCTGCACCCGCACACCGCCGACCTCCTTGCCCACGGCCTTGGGATCGACGTCGAAGATCGCGACGATGCGGAAGCCGTGGTCGCCGAAGATGTCCGAGCCGGCGATCGCCTGACCGAGATGCCCGGCACCGAAGAGGGCGATGTTGTGCTGCCCGGATGTCCGCAGGATCTTGCGGATCTCGCGCACCAGCGAGTCCACTCGATAGCCGACCCCGCGCTTCCCGAACTTGCCGAATCCGGAGAGGTCGCGGCGGATCTGAGTCGAGTTGATGTGCGTGTACTCGGCGAGCTCCTGGGAGGAGATCGTCTCCTTGCCCATCTTGCGCGCCTGAATCAGCACCTGGAGGTAGCGCGACAGCCGCGCGGCCACTCCCAGCGACAGGCGCTCGCCATCGCCCAGTCCGTCGTCGTTCATCTGCTCGGCGGTCCCCGCCGTCCCGACCGCGCGCTCGAGGCTCATGGGCGGAGAGTACCCATCCTCGCGCGAAGGCGATCCGGCTCGAAGATGAGCTCACACACCTGCGAGCCGTCGACCTCGACGACGGGAATCCGCTCGAGCATGCTCGCGAGGAGCTCGTCATCCTGATCGATGTCAACCTCGCGCAGCTCGAACTCTCCGAGCTCCGGCCGCATGGCCTCGATCGCCTCGCGAGCCTCGTCGCACAGGTGGCAGCCGGGGCGGCTGTAGAGGGTGACCACGGGCATGACGCTGGTCAATTGTGGTCGTGCTCCGCGCGGGGCGTCACCGACGGCCGGACGGCGACCGGGGGCACTGAGGGGAAGACCCGACTGCGCTGTCGCGATACCAGGGTAATTGCGGCAGGGATTCATCCCCAGGGCCACGCCTGACCCTGTGCGCGGCCGGGGGATCCGCGTAACCACTACACACGCGCGTCCCATCCCAGGTACTCCGGATAGGGCGCCGGCTCGAGGAAGCGCGCAGCGGAGGCGATCATCGCGGCGTTGTCAGTGCAGAGCTCGGGCGGCACCAGCTTCAGGCGCACCCCGCGCTCCTCGCAGATCGCAGCCGTGCGCTCGCGCAGCAGGCCGTTCGCCGCGACGCCCCCGCCGAGCGCGACCGCGTGCCACTCGCCCCGCTCGAGCGCGAGCGCCAGCCGCCCGGTGAGCTGCCCGACGATGGCCGCCTGGAAGGACGCGGCGAGGTCGGCGCGCCGTGCCCGAGCCTGCTCCTCGCCGAGGTCCCTGACCGCGTAGAGCAGCGCCGTCTTGACGCCGCTGAAGGAGAAGTCCAGACCGGGGTCGTTGACCATGCCACGAGGGAACTCGAATGCCGCGGCATCGCCTTCCGTGGCAAGCCGCTCGATCGCCGGGCCACCCGGATAGCCGAGGCCGAGCATCCTCGCCGCCTTGTCGAGGGCCTCGCCGGCGGCATCGTCGAGCGTGCGCCCAAGGGTCTCGAACGATCCCGGATCGCGGACCCCGGCAAGCAGCGTATGCCCGCCACTGGCGACCAGGCAGAGGAAGGGCGCCGCGAGCGCGTCCGGCGCCAGGAAGTTCGCGGCGACATGGCCGTGGAGGTGGTCGACTCCGTACAGCGGCAGCCGCCGCGCGGCGGCGAGGCCCTTGGCCGCGCTCACTCCGACGAGCAGCGCTCCGATCATGCCGGGGCCGCGCGTCACGGCAATCGCATCCACGTCGTCGAGAGACGCCCCGGCGCCAACAAGCGCGGCCTCGACAACCGGGTTAACGAGCTGCACGTGGTGGCGCGACGCAACCTCCGGGACGACACCGCCGTAGCGCTCATGCGCGGCGGCCTGCGAGGAAATGACGTTCGAGAGGATCCGCTCGTCCGCCACGACGGCGGCGCAGGTGTCGTCGCAACTCGTCTCGATCGCGAGGATCAACTCGCGCCGACGGGAGCCGAGGGCTCGAGCCACATGATCAGGGCGTCCTCGCCGTTGTCGTGGTAGTAGCGAGGACGGTGGCCGGCGGGGCGGAAGCCGAAGCGCTGGTACATGGCGATCGCGGGGCCGTTCGATGTCCGCACCTCGAGCGTGAAGCGCGCGTCGTCGCCCGCCTCCTCGAAGAGCCGCTCGATCAGGCGCGTCGCGATTCGGGCGCGGCGCCGATGCGGGTCCACCGCCACGTTCATCAGGTGCCAGACGTCCGCGTAGCGCGAGCAGACCAGATAGCCGACGAGCGTTCCGTCGACACGCGCGGCAAGGCAGATGCCGGAAGGCTTGGATAGCTCCAGCACGAACATCGCCAGCGACCAGGGCGTCTGGAACGCGCGGCGCTCGATCGAGAGGACGGAGGGAAGATCGCTGTAGAGCAGCCGGCGGATCTCGAGCGCGTCCTCCGCCCCGATGTCCCGCTCATCCCCCGTCTGGGCCGCTCTTGCCAACTCGCTCACGCCACAACTCCGCGTCCGGTCGCCTGAGATAGATCGGCTCGATGGCCTCCGGCCTGGTGGGCTCCGCCTCGGCGGCGAGCCACGCCACGTGCCCCGCTGAGAGGGTGTGAACCGCGTCTGCCTCGCCGGGAACCTCCACGCCGATGGCCTCGAGTTGCATGCGAAATCGTACCGACCCGTCGCCCACGGCAACCGGCCTCTCGCCCAGCTCGGCAACGCGGTCGCAGATCTCCTCGGGCGGGGCTACGAATGGCGGCCACAACTCCTCGCCTGCGGCGCTGTAGAGCGCCGCGAACCCCTCGCCCCTGCGGGCGTCAACCAGCGGCAGGACCGCGCGCGAGCCCGGGACCTGGGTCGCACCGCGGGCAAGGGCCGCGAGCGTCCCGACCGCGGCGATCGGCGTGCCCGTGCCCTGCGCGAGCGCGCGTGCGGTCGCGACGCCGATCCTGAGGCCGGTGAACGAGCCCGGGCCCACGCCGACGCCGATCAGGTCCACCTCCGCCCAGCCGCCGGCGAGGCCGACTACCTCCTCGAGGGCGGGCAAGAGCGCGGTCGCCGCCCGCGGTCGCCCGCCGACCTCAGGCGGAATCGAGCGCTCGGCGAGGAGGTCCTGGCCGCGTACGACGGCCACGGCGACGTCCTGGGTCGCGGTGTCGAGCCCGACGGTCGTCGTAGACACAGGCATCGAGGGAGAATCGCACGCGGCCCGCCCGACTTTCGGCGTTTCTACACGCTATGCGTGCACTAGTGCAGAAACTCAAGCGGACGACGAATATCGATCTCCCTCTCATCGCCCCCTGCATGCCGAATCTCGACAAGTGCGGCCGGCTCAGCCACATCTGAGCTCAGGCCCGCCAGTGGGCGAGCCTCGTCGTGCGGCCACTCCACGAACGCGATCGCGTCAGGGGTGAGGTACTCGTCGAGGAGCCCCGGCTCCTCTTGCGCGGGATCGCCGAGGCGGTAGAGGTCGAGGTGCGCGATGGGAACCCGCCCCGCGTAGCGCTGGCCGATCGTGAAGGTGGGCGACGTGACAGGGTCGGTGACGCCGAGCCCCCTGCACGCGCCCCGGATCAGGGTCGTCTTGCCGGCGCCGAGCTCGCCGCGGACCACGACGACGTCGCCCGGCTTCAGGTCCGCAGCCAGACGCGCCCCGAGCGCCTCGGTATCGGCGGGACCCGAGGTGTGCTCGGTCAAGCGAAGAGGTCGAGCTGGTCCACCGGCGGTTCCGCTGCGGCCACGGCCACGGCGACCTCCTCATCGGGCACCCGGCGCCCGGGAGGCTCCTGCTGAAGCAGCGCGGGGAGCTTGGCGAAGTCCTCGCGCAGGGTCTCCACGAGCGAAGGGGTGCGCAGCGCCGCGGCGGGATGCAGCAGGGGCATCAGGAACACCGTGATGCCGCCGAGCTCGTGCACCTGCGGCGTCCCGCGGACTTTGGTGATCCCGGCGCGATTGCCGGTCAGCAGCTTGGTCGCAAAGTTCCCCAGGGTGGCGATCACGCGGGGCTGGATCAGCTCCACCTGTTGCTGCAGGTAGGGATTGCAGGTCTCGATCTCGAGGGGCTGCGGGTCGCGGTTTCCGGGAGGGCGGCATTTCAAGGTGTTCGCAATGAAGACGTCCTCGCGTTTCAACCCGATCTCCTCAAGGAGCTGGGTCAACAGACCGCCGGCGCGGCCGACGAACGGCAGGCCCTGGCGATCCTCCTCGGCGCCGGGCGCTTCGCCGACGAACATCAGGTCTGCGTCGGAGTTGCCGGCGCCGAACACCACCTTCGTTCGGGTCTCGTGGAGCGGGCAGAGGGTGCAGCCCGACGCCTCGCGATAGACCTCAACCAGGCGCGCGCGCCGCTCCTCCGCCGTGGGCTCAGCCATCGCCACCACCCGAGCGCTCGCGGGCACGACGCCGACGCTCCCTGAATTCCGCCTTGGTGCGGCGGCCGAGCTCGGCGTTCTTGCGCTCCTGCTTACGCGTATCGCCTCGGCCCTTCACGAGCCGAAACGGCGTCGCCTGCGCGGAGAGGACCCGCTTGGCTCCCTCCGCTCCACAAGCAGGGCACGTCGCCGACTCCGTCCCGGCGGCGACAAGCCCCTCGAAGCGCTCGCCGCAGGCCGCGCAGAGGAACTCGTACATCGGCATGGGCCAATCGTAGTCGCGCCTCCGGACCGGCGGTGACGCGTGAGGGCGCCCCTATAATTCGCGGGGCCGCGACCCGCAGGGGCGTGGACCGCCGGCCCGGCCGGCACCAGGACTCGGAAGCTCTCGAGCCGTCTGGTATCTCGACGAGGGAACTGGAACGGATGGAACGGAAATCCCCTGAAGCTGCGCCCGGCGCACCGTCCGGAGCCGTAAGCCTGCCCCCGCTCGCCGTGATCGGGGAGGGTCGGGTCGGGACCGCGATCGCGCGTGCGGCGCGGACTGCCGGTCTCGAAGTCAGGCTCGCGGGTCGCGATGACGCGCTCGACGCCTGCCGCGACGCCGAGATCGCGCTGCTCTGCGTCCCGGATTCGGAGATCGTGAGCGCCTCCGAAACGATCGCCGACGCCGTCCCTCCGCTGCGCCTCGTCGGCCACACGAGCGGCGCCGGAACCCTCAACCGCCTCGCCGCCGTCGTCGCGCGCGGAGCCGGCGCCTTCTCGCTCCACCCGCTGCAGACGATCCCCGACGGGGATGCGGATCTGGGCGACGCTCCGTGCGCCGTCTCCGGCACCGGCGCGGAGGCGCTCGGCACGGCGATCACCCTCGCCGAGCGGCTTGGAATGCGCCCGTTCGAGGTCGCCGAGTCCGACCGCGCCGCGTACCACGCCGCGGCCTCGATCGCCTCGAACTTCCTGATCACTCTGGAGGAGCTGGCCGCCGGCGTACTCGACCGGATCGGCGCCGACAACGCACGGGAGCTGCTGAGTCCACTGGTCACCCGTACGGCCGCCAACTGGGCCGAGCGCGGCCCTGCCGCCCTTACCGGGCCGATCGCTCGCGGCGACGAGGCGACCGTGGAGAGCCACCTGGCGGCGCTGCGCGAGCTCGACCCCGACCTCGCCGACCTCTACGAGCAGCTCGCCGCGCGTACGCGCGAGCTGGCGGATGCGGAGGTGAGCGCATGAAGCTCGTGCGAACGAAGGCTGCGCTGCGCGAAGAGCTCACACCCGCTCGCCGGAAGGGCAAGGGCATCGGCCTCGTGCCCACGATGGGCGCCCTGCATGAGGGACACGTGTCGCTTCTGCGCGAGGCTCGCCGGCGCTGTGACGTCGTCGTGATGAGCCTCTTCGTCAACCCCTCCCAGTTCGGGCCGGGCGAGGACCTCGACTCATACCCCCGCGACGAGGACCGCGATGCGGCCGTCGCCGCGGCCGAAGGCGTCGACATCGTCTACGCACCGGCCGTCGACGAGGTCTACCCGGAGGGCTTCGCGACGCACGTCGAGGTCGAGGGCGGCCTCACCGACGTGCTCGATGGCGACCCGGAGCGGCGCGGGCCTGAGCACTTCCGGGGCGTCACCACGGTGGTCGCCAAGCTCTTCAACGCCGTTCAGCCCGACGTCGCCTTCTTCGGCCAAAAGGATGGCCAGCAGGCGATCGTCATCGGGCGCATGGCGCGCGACCTCGACTTCCCCGTGGAGGTCGCGGTGCTCCCCACCGTGCGGGAGCCGGACGGGCTTGCGCTGAGCTCGCGCAACGCCTATCTGAGCGCCGATGAGCGCGAGCGGGCGACTGCGCTGAACCGAGCGCTCAAGGCGGCCGAGCGTGCGGTGGCCAACGGAAAGACCTCGACGCAGGCGGCGCTCAACGCGGCCCGTGCGGAGCTCGAGGCCGCCGGCGTCGAGCCCGAGTACCTGGAGGCTCGGGACGCGGCCGACCTCACCCCTGCACAGAGCTTCAACGGCAGGCCCGTGCTCGTCGCCGTGGCCGCGCGGGTCGGTAAGGCCCGCCTCATCGACAACCTCGTGATTGGGAGGGACTAATTGAGAACGGAGGCAACATGAGTACGTCACCGCGCGAGCCCGCCGTGCCGGCGAGCCACCGCAAGCCCGTCACCCTGCCGCAGCTCGCGGAGATGAAGGCGGCGGGCGAGCCGATCGTGATGGTCACCGCCTACGACTACCCCTCGGCGCTCGTCGCCGAGGCGGCGGGCGTCGACATCGTCCTCGTCGGCGACACGGCCGCGATGGTCGTGCTCGGCTACGAGGCGACGACGCCGGTGGGAATGGATGAGATGACGACGATGGCCGCAGCGGCGCGGCGCGGGCTGAAGACACCGCTGCTCGTCGGCGACCTGCCGTTCGGCTCATACGAACGCTCGAACGAGCACGCGATCGACAACGCTCAGCGGTTCGTGCGCGAGGCCGGGTGCGACGCCGTGAAGCTCGAGCGCGGAGGCGCCTCGGTCGAGCGGGCGCGCGCGATCGTGCGCTCCGGGATTCCGGTGATGGGCCACGTCGGCCTCACGCCGCAGAGCGCGTCCGCGCTCGGGGGCTTCAAGACGCAGGGTAAGACCGCCCAGGGCGCCGCGCGCGTTGCCGAGGAGGCGCTCGCGCTGCAGGCGGCGGGCTGCTTCGCGATCGTCTTCGAGGCGATCCCTGCGGCAATCGCCGAGGCCATCGTCGCCAAGCTGGACGTTCCCGTCATCGGCATCGGGGCCGGAGCCGGCACCGACGGCCAGGTGCTCGTCTTCCACGACCTGCTGGGCATCCACACCGGCCACTCGCCGAAGTTCGTGAAGCGCTACGCGGCGATCCACGACGAGATGGTCGCGGGGGTGGGCCGCTACGTGAGCGACGTGCGTTCCCGGCAGTTCCCGGGGCCGGAGCACCAGTACGCCATCGAACCCGAGGAGCTGGCCGAGTTCACCCGCTACCTCGATCAGGAGAGCCTGGCGTCAGCCGACTGGGACTGGTCGGCCACCGAGATCTAGGCCGTACGTCACCGCCCCGTAACCACGCCCCCAAACGAGGGTATATCTAGTGCCAAAACGCACGAGGTATTCCGGCCGGATTCCTCTCGCACGAACAAGCGAGGTAAATGAGATGGAGATGCTGAAGAGGTTCGAGCCGCTGGCACTGTTCCTGATGGTGATCGGCGCGCTCAACTGGGGCATCCTCGGCCTGACTGACACGAACGTGCTGGCCGAGATCTTCGGAACCGGCACCCTCACCGACGTCGTCTACGTGGTGATCGGTGTTGCGGGGTTGATGTCACTGCCGAAGCTGATGGAGGCCTTCCACATCGGGACCGGCCCCCACCCGCGAGGCGTCTGACAACCGTCCCATCCCGGCCAAGGGGAGTCGGGACGCAGTAGGGCCGGCGGGGCGGGCGGAATCCCGGCCCGCCGCACGGGACCACCCCGCCGCGAGCTTGGACGCATGGGCGTGCACA
>JBKPNZ010000002.1:0-25902 GCA_046732895.1 Actinomycetota bacterium | reverse complement strand
GCCACGACCCCATCCAGAGCCCGACGCCGTCACCGCCCTTGGCCGCCGTCGCCGCCTTGATCGGCACCTTCGCGTCCATGAACCTGTTCTCGTGCGTGACGGTGAAGGGATCCTCGGTTGCGACGAGCGACGAGGTGACCGCGCCGGGGCCTTGGCGATCCCCTCGGTCGGGCAGTTGTCCTGCGCGAACGGGATCAGGGCATCGTTGCGGCCCAGTCCCGCAGGCCCGCACGGCGACGCCGCCCGTGTCGAGCTTGCCGCCCTGTCGAGGACCCACCGCGTCCCCGCAGGAATCAAATCAAGCCCGACTGGACGCTCAATCAGCCGGAAGCCGATGCGGCGGATTCCTCTTCGGCCGCGGCGGCGGCCTCCTCGGCCTCACCCCCAGCGTCCTCGGCCTCGGCGGGGGCCTCGGCCTCGACGGGTTCCTCGTTCGCGGCGGGCTCCTGGGCGGGTGCCGGCGCGGCGGCCGCAGGTTCCTGGAAGGCACGCGGAGGCTTGGGCCTGGCCGCGCCCTCTCGCAGCGGCGCCACGAGCATGTGCATGTTGCGGCCCTCCTGCAGGGGCTCCTGCTCCACCACGGCGATGTCCGCGACGTCGTCATAGAGGCGCTTGAGCAGCGCCCGCCCGCGCTCGGGGTGGGCCTGCTCGCGCCCGCGGAACATGATCGTCACCTTGACCTTGTCGCCGCGGCCGAGGAAGCGGGCGACGTGCCCCTTCTTGGTCTCGTAGTCGTGGGTGGCGATCTTCGGCCGCAGCTTGATCTCACGCACGTTCACCTGGGTTTGGTGTTTGCGCGCGGCCTTGGCCTTCTGCTCCTGCTCGTACTTGTACTTCGAGTAGTCGAGCAGGCGGGCGACCGGCGGGCGGGCCTCGGGAGCGACCTCGACGAGATCGAGGTCGCGCTCGCGCGCCATCTCCATCGCCTGATCGGTCTTGGTGACACCGATCTGCTTGCCGTCCTCATCCACGAGGCGAACCTCCGGCACCCGGATCCGCTCATTGATCCGCGTGGTGTCGCGCTCGGGAGGACGCCTGTCGAAGCGCCTCGGTACCGGCACTAGATGAAGGCGACGGGAAGCGTCAAGCCAACCGTGGTGATCGGGGACGTCGTGAAATCAAGCAGGGAGAGCAAGGGCACGGGCGCTCTAGCGGCGCGGCGTGATCAGGGTGCCCTTCGTCATCGGCGCTGAGTATAGAACGCATCCGGCGGGTCAAGGGCGAGCGACCTGCGAGAGCGCTCGGTCAGCGAATTCACGCACGGGGCTCGCCCCGAGGTCCCCCTCGTCGTGCGAGCGGACCGACACCTCGTTCGCCTCGGCCTCGCGGTCGCCGACGACGAGCATGTAGGGCAGCTTGCGCAGCTCGGCGTCGCGGATCTTCTTGCCGACCGACTCGGAGCGCTCATCGACGTCGACCCGCAGGCCGGCTTCGCGCAGGGTGGCCGCGATCTCGCCCGCATAGCCGTTGTGGCGGTCGGCCACGGGCAGCACGGCGACCTGCACGGGCGCGAGCCAAACCGGGAACCGCCCTCCGTAGTGCTCGATGAGGATCCCGGCGAAGCGCTCCATCGAACCGAGCAGCGCGCGATGGATCATCACCGGGCGGTGCTCGGTGTTGTCCTCGCCCTGGTAGGTGAGCTCGAAACGCTCTGGCATCTGGAAGTCGATCTGGCACGTGCCGCACTGCCACGAGCGGCCCAGCGCGTCGGTGACGTGAAAGTCGATCTTGGGGCCGTAGAAGGTCCCCTCCCCCGGGCTCACCTCGTAATCGCGCTGCTGGCGCTCGAGTGCCTCGCGCAGGGCTCCCTCGGCCCGCTCCCACTGCTCGTCCGTGCCGATCGACTTCTCCGGGCGTGTTGACAGCTCGACCCGCACGTCGTCGAAGCCGAAGCGTGCATACAGCTCGTCGATCGCCTCGCAGATCGAGTCCACTTCGTCGGCGATCTGATCGAGCGTGCAGTAGACGTGGGCATCGTCCTGGGTGAACGCGCGGACCCGCAGGAGCCCGTGCAGGACGCCCTCGCGCTCGTAGCGCGAGACGTCGCCGAACTCGGCCAGCCGCAGCGGCAGGTCGCGATAGGAGTGACGCCCGGAGCCGAAGACGAGGCACGCGCCCGGGCAATTCATCGGCTTCAGCGCGAACCGGCGCTGGTCGCCTTCGCGCTGCGAGGGCTCGGCGAAGAACATGTTCTCCCGGTAGTTGTCCCAGTGACCCGACCGGTGCCAGAGCTCCTCGTCGAGGACGCGCGGGGTCTTGATCTCGTCGTAGCCGCGCTTGTGCAGCTGCTCGCGGACCTCGGCCTCGATCAGCTCCAGGAGAACGGTGCCGTTGGGAAGCCAGAAGGGCATCCCGGGCGCCTCGTCGCGCAGCATGAAGATGCCGAGCTGCGGGCCGAGCTTGCGGTGGTCGTTGGCGCGAGCCTGCTCGAGGCGCTCGAGGTGCTCCTCGAGCTCCTTCTTCGAGAGGAACGCAGTGCCGTAGATGCGGGTCAGCATCTGGCGGGTCTCGTCGCCGCGCCAGTAGGCGCCGGCGATCGAGTTCAGCTTGTACGCCTTGATCCGCCCGGTCGATGGCGCGTGCGGGCCGCGACAGAGGTCGGTGAACGGGCCGTTCCGGTAGAGCGAAACCGTCTCGACTCCCTCGTCGCGGACTAGGTCCGAGATCAACTCGACCTTGTAGGGCTGATCCTCGGCCCGGAAGCGCTCGATCGCCTCCTGAACCGGGAGATCCGCCCGCTCGAACGGCTCGTCGGCCTTGATGTGCTCTGCCATCCGCTCCTCGATCCTCGCGAGGTCCTCCTCCGAGGGGGTGGCGCCGTCGGCGAACTCGAAGTCGTAGTAGAAGCCGTCCTTGATTGGGGGGCCGATCGAGACCTTCGTGTCGGGCCACAGATCGAGCACGGCCGTCGCCATCACATGCGCGGCGTCGTGGCGCACGAGCCAGAGCGCGTCGTCGCCCTTGGTCACGATCTCGATCTCGGCCCCGTCGCCAAGCTCGGCCCCGAGGTCGCGAAGCTCGCCGTTCACCTTGATCCCGAGCGCGTCCTTCGCCAGGCGCGGTCCGATCGCCGCGGCGGCATCGGCGCCGGTGGCGCCGTCATCAAGGTCGAGGGACGACCCGTCAGGCAGTTTCACGGTGGTGGCCATGGCGTCGCCCATGGTATTGGCGGCCCTAGGGGTTCTGGGCGACCTCCGCCCGGGCCCCGGGGGAGATCAGAGGACACGGTCCGGGCCCAAGCGGTTTGTCGCCGCTCACCTCCCAGAGAGTGACCCCATCGATCTCCTTCCCGTCACTGCCGAATGGCGGCTCGCCGTCGCCAAAGGTGATCAGCTGGTTGATGCCCTTGTGGTCCTCGCCGGCGGTGTCGTGAGCCTGGGCAGACTCCACGCACACCCGCCCGCCGCGCAGCTCCCAGACGATGTAGTCCCGACCGTGCGCGTCAAGCAGCGAGTCGGGAGCGAGTACAAGCGTTGAGCCCCTGAGAGGACGCAGTTCCGTGAGCGCCGATGAGTACTCCGTCGGCCCGACGGGCCCGTTGGCCAGGGCGAGCAGGCTGCATCCCGCCGCCGCGGCGACGAATGCGACTGCGACGGCAACGACGGCGAGCCGCAGCCGCGCCAATCGGGCGCTTCGGGGAAACAGAGCCGCCAATCCCCGACGGCGCATGATCCGCTCGACGTCGCCGGCGCCGACCGCGGTCGCGAGCAGACCCCGCGCCGAAATCAGCATCGCCGGTGCCGCAGCGATCGCGATTGCCTTCGCCCCCTGGTAGGGCGTCCCGGCGAGTCCCGCGTAGGCGATCAGGATCCCGGCCGCTCCGAACGCCGCGGGCACCGCTACCTCACGGCGCCTCAGCCACCACCACAGACCGAAGACGAGCGCCACCGATGCCAGCGCACAGCCGAGGTAGAACCCGACTGCGGGCACGGCCCCGGCCCCGGCGTCGAGGCGGAAGTCGCCGGAGGGCCAGATCCCGAGTGCCTCGAACGGCGAGATCGGATTGAAGAGGTTGCCCAACCCGGCGCCGGTCGGATCGAAGGTCTCGAAGTTCGCGAAGTCGATCATCCGCCCGATCTCAGGCGCGACCAGGATCGCAGCGGCTGCGAGGGCGGCCCCCGCCGGTGGGACGGCCTCTCGGGCCATGTTCACGGCGGCTGAACCCCCACCGTCGCGCGCTGCGAGCGTCAGCTCGGCGACGGCCCACAGACCGGCGGCGCCGAGCAGCCAAAGCAGACCCGGGAACGAGTAGACGTAGACGCTGCCGACCACCAGCGCGGCAAGCGGCAGCGCGAGTCCGAGCGATGGCCGGCCCCGTTGGCGCCCCGTCAGCCGCCCTCCGCTGAGCTCATGCAGCCCGATCGCGAAGGCGAGCACGAAAAGCGCCTCCATCGTCTCCTTGAACGCACCCTGGATGAGATACGAGGCGACCATGTAGGCGAAGCCGACGAGCAGGGCACTGACGATTCGCCGCCAGACGGGCAGCTCATCGAGGATCGCGAGTGGCGTGAGGGTCGCGATCACCGCCACGGCAAGGGTGAGTCCTCCGAACGCCTGCACAAGACCAGGCCCGAGTGCGGTCGCGGCCACAACCAGCGAGTGCGGGCCGAGCGGGTACCCGCTCGAGATCAGCCGCTCGCTGTCCCCGGAGAGGAGGTGATCAGCTGCGAACAGGTGCTGTGACATGTCGGGATTGAGCCCGGTGCCGAGAATCCCGAAGCGTCCCTCAACGATGAACGGAAGCGACGCGGCGACCGCCGCCGCGACCGCCAGCGGGAGGCCGATCCGCAGCGCACCTCCGACTCCTGAGACCCGGCCGCCCAGATAGAGCAGCGCCAGGATCGAGACAGCGCCGATCGCGATGAGCGCCGCGGTCTCACGGCCCGGAAGCCGGACCGTCCCCCACGCCAGCGCCGAGAGCAGCGCCAGTCCCACCGCGGGCGCAAGCCACGACCATTCGCGGCGCCCGCAGAGGGCGAACAGGGCCTGGCCGACGAGGGCCGCAGCGACCACGAAGAAGACGAGCGACCCGCAGGTGGCCAGCATGGCCGGCGAGCATAGAGCCGCGGTCGGGTTGCATCCCGCGATCGGCTAGATGGGCGCTACTGGGCTCGAACCAGTGACCTCCAGCTTGTCGAGCTGGCGCTCTCCCAACTGAGCTAAGCGCCCCGTGTGTTGAGTTATAGCTCGACTCATGCGGGTTGTTCTCCCCCGGCCTCCGGAGCTGACGGAACCCGAACCGCACATAGGCCCGACTAGGTGAGGTTGAGACTCCCTCTGATATGCCACACGCCGACGCCGCCGTTGCTGCTGGCTCGTTCGCCACCGCCTCCCGTGGCTCCGCCGAAGACGCCGCTGCTGTCGGTCCCGTCCACCGTATAGCGGAGGTCCCAACGGCCCGGTCCACCGTAGCTCGATGGGCTGGCGTGTGACTCGCCCGACCTGCCTGGACGGCAGAAGGTGCCGGTGCTGTCGATGACGAGTGCGCCGACGCCGCTCGTGGGAGTGATCGCCTCCTCGCGAGTGACCGCGAAGCAAGGGCTGCCGTCGATCTCATCGAACGTCTCATCGATGATCGTGATCGTCGACTTCCCGAAGCCCACGACCGTGCCGACCCCGCAGAACTCGTCCGGAGGGCACGGCGCGTTTGAGGCCGGATGCCCCTTGGGGAAGTGAACCTCAAACGTGCCGCGAAGGCCCTGCCCATCCTGGCCCGCTGCCAGTGACACCGCCCCGAAGACGAGGCTCAAGCTGCAGGCAAGCCAAGCGGCCCCGCCTGCGATGCGAGGGTTCACAGACCGGCGGACCGATTGACCCTTCGCCCGGTCACGCCGTTGGTTCGTGTGGGGGTCGTCGAGCTTGCGCATGCGTCTCCTCCTAGCGTCGGTCCGATCAGGCTCTCATAAGGTGAGCCCGCGTCAAGAAGTCCTCCATTTCGGGTTAATGATTGGAGGTACGCGGAGTGGTCAGGATCGCGATGGTGCTCAGGCGACGCCCTGCGGGACCGGAGCGGGCCCGCCGACGTCCTTCAGAAGGCCCTTGGCGCGCATCGTTTCGAGGAAGACCTCGCGCGTGTCCTTGGTCGGCTCCCAGCCGATCTCCGAGCGAAGCTTCTCGGTCGAGACGATCCACGGGTAGCGGATGAAGTCGGCGTTGCCGGCGGGCGCCTCGACCCGCGGTGCGTGGAGCTTCCAGGCGAGCCCGTAGATGCGCTTGAGCGTCTTCATCTTCATCTCGCGAGTCTTTGCGCCGACCATCTCGGCCGACTCGCGCCACGTCATCGTCCCGCCGCCGGCGAGATTGAACGCTCCGCCCGCCTTCGCGTCGAGGAGCCCGATCAGGGCGCTCACGACGTCGTCCTCGTGGACGAGCTGGAACTCCTGGTCGACGCCATCGATGATCGGGAAGAACGAGGAGTTCCTCCAGCTGCGCGAGATGTAGTTGTCGACGTTGGGGCCGAAGACGATGCACGGCCGGACGATCGTCATCACCCGGTCCGGGTGGGCGCCCGCCCAGAGCTGGCAGAGGCGATCGGCCTCCGTCTTGTGGCGAGCGTAGGAGAAGTCGGGTGCGCCGCGGACCGGCCAGTCCTCGGTGATCGGGACCGGGTTGTCGGGGAAGGCGCCGTAGGCCGTCGCCGAGGAGGTCACGAGCACCTGTCCCACGCCGGCCTCCGACGCGGCGCGGAGCACCGCCTCGGTCCCGTTCACGTCGATGTCGTACATGCGCGCCTCGTCGTGAATCGGGTTGAGGAGAAACGCGAGATGGATCAGCGCGTCGGGCTGCTCCCGCTCGAGGAGCGCGCGGGTCGCGGCGAAGTCGCGCACGTCGCCCTCGACGAACTCCGTCTTCGGCCGCGGGGTCGCCGGCGGGCGCACGTCGAGGTCCACGATCCTTTCCGTCTCCGAGCGCGGAGCGAGGATCTCGGTCAGGCGGGTGCCGATGTAGCCCGAGCCGCCGGTGATCGCGTAGCGCACGGGCGGCATCCTATGGCTACGGCGCGGGGAGCGCGGTGGTTTCAACCGGTTAGCGGAAGCTCACAGAGGTTTCGCCCGTTGTCCACTCTGGAGTACGGGCTGACACAGTGTCTGCCGGTCCGCAAAACACCCAAAGTGCGGGCAATATTGCGGGACCGTTAACCCTGGCGGGTCTTGGAGGGGAACTGAAACCCTCGCCGAATTTCGGTGTTAAGGTTGTCCAAGTCGGCGCCGATAAGACTTTTGAAAGCTGAAGGACCGACGGGCCAACGGAAGTGAAAGCGTTGGTGGCACGTCCTTTCGGAATAGGGGCCCCCTCGAGGGGCCCTTTTCCGTTCCTCAGAGCGAATCGGAATCGACCGGTTCGACCTCGAGCGTGAGGCCCTCCACTCGCACGACCCGCACGAGCGCTCCGCGCGCGGCGGGCGCCGAGCACCGGGCGCGCCAGATCTCGCCGTTCAGCCGCACCTGGCCCTCGGGCGCACACGGCGTGATCACCTCCGCGGTCTCCCCCACGATCAGCTCGGGTCCCACGCGGATCCGGTAGCGACGCAGGAATCGCCGCCAGAACGCGAGCTCCGCGACCTCGATGACCGCGGCCACGCAGACCCCGATCACGTTCCACGGGCTCGGGAGGACGAAGAGTCCGGCGATCGAGAGAGCCAGCAGCATTCCCAGAAGGATGGCGGTCGCGCGGCTAGACTGGTAGTGCTCCCGCTGGGCCTTTCCCGCCTCCCTCCGCCCTTCGAGCATCCATGTCAGCCGAGGGAGACGAGTGAAGAGGCAAGATGAGTGACGCGACCGTCCCGGAAGGCTCGGATCTCCCAGCCGAGATCAGCCGCGCCGTCGGATCCGTCTGGACGCACTACACCCGCGGTGCACGCCCCGAGGGGATCGAGACCGAGATCACCGGGAACGTCGTCAGGTGCACGCTGACGGGCGCCGTGGATGACTTCGAAAAGGGCATGGCCGCACCCCCGCCGGACGACGAGCCGGCTGACGCCCGGCCAAGGAGCGCCAACGCTTACAAGCTCGACGCCACCACCGCAGTCCGGCGCCTAACGCACCGGAAGGTGAACGCGTTCGTCAGCAAGCACGACGCCAAGAGCGACACGGCGACCGAGGTCTTCATCCTCGACGGCTCACGCGGGTCAAGCCGCTAAGGCGCCGTCGCCGGCGTCAGCGCCGAAAGGGTCCTGAAAGACACTGCTCCTAGCGTCACCTCCGTCACCGGAAACGCCCCGCGTCGCGGGGCGTTTTCATGCCGATCCCGCTCTAGGGTCAGCCGCCGCCGTGACCGGGGTTGTCGAGATGGCCTGGAGGTGTGTCGCCGCCGGCCTGACCTGGCGGGATGCCACCCTGACCGGGAGGAGTTCCACCGTGGCCCGGAGGAGTGCCGGGCGCAGCCCCCGAGCCGCCGCCACCACCGGGCGGTGGCGGTGGATCCGGGTCCGGCGGCGGGTCGACCGAGCCCCCACCACCAGAGCCACCGCCAGAGGCGCCACCACCACCAGAGGTGCCGGAGCCCGTGGGCTCACCGGAGCTTGTAGCGCCTTCCGAGGCGTCGGATGACGGAGTGGTGCTCGTCGCCGAGGCGTGGGTGGCAGCCGCCGGTTTGGCGCTGCCCGACCTGGAGTTCCCCGACTTCGAGCTGCCGGAGTTCGCGTCCGTCTTGGCTCTGGTGCCAGCGCCACCCTTGCCGCCACGATCGGATGCCCCACGCTCCGCGTGACGGGGGCCTCCTGCGCGGACGTCGCGGTCATTGGCGAACGCCGCCGACGTCGAGGCAGGGGGATTCCCGAAGATCGCGGTTCCTGCGTGGTAAGCGCCGACCCCCGCCGCACCCGCGAGCAGAGCCGCCGCCGTGAACTTGAGTGCCGTCGCGCCGGCAAGCGAGCTCCCCGAGGCTCCGCCGCCCACCGCCGTTGCGGCGGTCCCACCGGCACCGGCGCCACCGCCGGCCCCACCCGAGCCAAAGACGTCCTGGAGAACGGCGGCCGCAGCGAGCGCCGGAAGCGGCGGTGCGAGCGCGGCGAATGCTGCTCTGCGGTGGCCGATCCCTCGCTCGAAGTCCTGGCACGGCTGGCAGCCACGCAGATGCGAGCGCACCTTGCGCCCCCGTAGCAGACGCCTGTCGCCTGCCGAGATCCGTTCGCGAACGAGCTCGCAGCTCATCTCATGGCCTTCCCTCAGCTCGTGCATGGCCGTACGAGCTTCGTAGACGAGCTGCTTGCCCCCGGCCTCGGATGTCGCCAGCACGGCCCCGATCTCGGCGTAGCTGAGGCCGCTGAGCTCGCGCATCACGATGGCACCGCGCTGGCGCTCGGGCAGCGCGGCGAGGTCGGACACGAGCGTGCGCAGCTCCTCGCGAGTCCCCAGATCGTCGGTGGAAGCCGCCTCGGCAGCGGCCTCGGCGGGAGCCTCGCGAGCGCGCCCCCGGATGATCGAGATCGACTGGTTGTGGGCGATCCGGAAGAGCCAAGGCTTGAAGTCGCCCTCGATCGGGCTCGCGCGGAGGGAGGAGAGAGCGGCGAGCATCGAGCTCTGGAGAGCGTCGCGGGCGTCGGCATCCTGTCTCAGGAGGCCAAGGCAATAGCGGTAGATGGCCTGGTGATGGCGCCCGTAGAGGGTCGCGAACGCATCGTCGCTCCCGGCCGTGACCATGGAGGCGAGCTTCTCGTCCTTGAGAACTCGAAGTGCGTGCCCGGACAGCCGCGGGCTGCCGGCCGTCCCGAGCGCGACGGCATCGCTCATATGTGCGCATTATGCGCCCCATATGGGGGATGTCAACTGCTGGGGATGGTTCCTGGGCTCGGCGTTGCGTCGAGCTGGGGCTCGACGAGGTCGAGGAAGACGTCGACGAGCGCGTGATCGAACTGCTCGCCCTTGGTGTACTCGAGCTCGCTGCGGGCGTTCTTCCTCGGCAGCGGTGCGCTGTACGCACGGTCCGCTCGCATCGCCGACCAGGCGTCGGCGATCGCGAGTATTCGCGACTCCAGCGGGATCTCGTCGCCGGAGAGCCCGTAGGGATAGCCGAGCCCGTCGGGGCGTTCGTGGTGGTACAGCACCCACTCAGCTTCCTGGTCGAGGCCGTACGCCCGCAGCATCAGCGCGCCGCTCTCCGGGTGCTTGCGCACCTCGACCCACTCCGCGACCGTCAGGGGCCCGTCCTTCTCCAGGATCCGGTCCGGGACCCAGAGCTTGCCGATGTCGTGGAATAGACCGGCGAAACGCAGATGGTCGATCCTCTCAGCCGATAGACGCAGTTCTTTGGCGATGCGGGCGGCGATCTGAGCGACGTCGTGGCCGTGAGCCGCGAGCGCAGCCTTCTCCGGCGAGCTCCCGAAATCGGCCCAGCTCGCGCTGCCATCCTCGTGACAGCGGATCGCGCGCCGCGCTTGTCTGCTTCGGTTCGTCCTTACTCGTGGCACTGGCACCTCCCGTTCCGGTGACGTTCCCCGGTATCACGGAACGGGGGAGCGAAAGTAAGGACCTATCTGCGGCGGCTTACGGAAGTAGTTCGCGTCGCGATTGGAACGGGTGTGGCGCTGGTGACGGGGAGCCACCTCGGGTTCGAGGCCGAGGGCCTCGCGCCGCTACGTCCGCGGCGGCATCGCCCTCCTTCGCCAACGTTCGCTTGACCCGCCTGACGATGGCGATCTTCGAGACGATCTCGTGCGCGACCTTGCCGGAGTCGATCGCGTAGTCACCTGCCGCGATCCGTCGCTTGAGCTCCTCTACGGAGGACACCGGCATCCGGCCACGAGTGTACTCCCAGATCTACTCCACTTAGGGCGCGATGTCGATGCCCAGCGGGTTGGAGAAGTCGGACCCGTTCAGGAGCGTCTGCTCACCACTGTCGAGATCGACGCGGTAGAGGCTCCCCACCAGGGAGGGCGAGAGGTCGGAGACGACCGCCGTGTGGCTGTCGATCAACGTGATTCCCTGGGGACTTGAGATGGGGCCGCCACGCGCGAGCCGCTTCTGGTCGCCGTTGTTCACGTTCACCTTGACGACGACACCCGCCTGATTGTCCCGGCCGGCCACCACAACGTTGTTGTCATTCAGCAACTGGATTGCACTCGGGTACTTGATCTTGCCGCCGTCGCTGATCACGGTCTGCTTCCCGGTCCTCGCATTGACCTCGATCACCCCCCCATCGAGGTCGCTCACGATCGGGTTCTTGAGCCCGTCGGCCACGATGCCGAAAGGCTCGCGGAGCTTCAGCCCCTCGGTGATGAGCGACTGCTTCCCCGTGTCGATGTTCACCTTGATCACCTTCTGCGGCCTGTGGAAGTCGGTGACGTATAGCGAACCGCCCTTGCGATCGAGCGCGATCGGGTTCTTGAAGAGCTTCTTGCCGCCGGCCGCGTTGGAGATGGCGTTGCCGGAGAGAGCCGTCTGCGCCGCGGTCTCGCTGTCGATCCGGATGATGCCGCCCTCACCGCCGAAAGCGTCGCGGTCGACGACGATGGTGTCGCCGTCGCTCGCGAACGTCACATCGGCCGGGGAGACGAGGAGCCCCGCGCTGGAGACCGTCGTGGCGGCGCCACTCACCGGATCCACCGCCTTGACGGCCCTCTCCGACGGAGGAGGAGAAGCGCCGAGACCCGTCTGGGCGACGATGATGTCGCCCGGGGCGTAGACGGTGCCCCTGCCCTGACTGGAGCCCGGGGCGATTACGGCAAGAGCAGCGAGGGCGGCGAGGACCGCCACCGACGTCGCGATCCGGCCCCTGCCTTCACCTGTTCCGTTCCGTCGCATTGCGTGCGTCATCGAGTGTTCCTCCGTCATCGGCGTTCCTCCCCGGCAGCACGCGGAAGCCTATACGCCGCAAGAGGCGCCAACCGGAATCGAACCGGTGTAAACGGCTTTGCACGCTTCTACGTGTTGTCTCCGCCATGAATTGCTTCCCGTAGAGCTCCCACATGAGCGGCATTTCCTCGTCGGCCCAGCCGCCATCGGCGCCGCTCTTGGAGTCGTTCAGCCATTCACTCCACCTCGAAGGTGCCGAGCTGGATCGGGGCGAGGGCCCGCTTCTCGGCAAGCGCCTTGGCCCTTCCGGGTTACCTCAACAACGGCGATATTGATACTCCAGATCGAGGACCCGTCGCGATTACCTCTTTCCCCCTGTCGGGGGACGTGGCAGGCTTGCGATGCGGACGGCGTAGAAGAAACGAGCCTGCATACCAAGCAGGAAGTGGCAGTGCGATGCTGCCCCTCCGCTTCTTTGCGCTCGCAGTAGTGGCGCTCTCGCATCTCACTCCACCCTGAACACGGCGAGCTTGATCGGCCGGCTTGTTTTTTCGCAAACCTACGCGAGCGCCCTCCCGGGCGTACCAAGAAGTGACGATTGACACCTGCACCGCCATCGACTAGACCATCCCGACGGGTTCCATCGGAACCGAACGGGCAGCAAAGGAAGCGGCAATGAAACGACGGTTGGCCGTACTAGGTGCGATGGTGTGCAGCGTTGCGCTCCTTGGAGTGGCCTCGGCCCCAGCCTCGGCGGCCTCACCGCCGGGCCAGGGACTGAGGGACTTCGGGACGTTCACGTGCGAGGGCATTGGCGACGTCTCAATCATCGGTCCAAGGCCTGGAGACGCGACCGCCGGCTTTACCCCGGCTGGCGAAACCCTGATCACGGTGTCTATCTCCGGCACCGCCACCGTTGACGGCGAGACGTTCAGCTTCTCGAAGAGCTACGGCGTGAAGGCCGGACTGGAGTCCTTCACGTGCACCCAGCACTTCGAGGAAGATGCCAACACCACCGACTTGACCCTCGTGGTCGCGTTGGTTCCGCCGCATTAGCGGGGCATCCCACGCCCGCCGCCGGGCGTGGGTGCGGAGGACAGAGAAAGGCCCGCTTATTGCTTTGACAAGCGGTGTTCCGCTTGGTCAGGCGAGAGGCGCCAACCGGAATCGAACCGGTGTAAACGGCTTTGCAGGCCGCTGCGTAACCACTCCGCCATGGCGCCGCGAGAGTCGGCCAAGCGTACCGAGCGCTTATAGGGTTGCGCCGTGCCTCAGGTCCAGGTGAAAGACGCCGGCAGTGTCGTCTATCGCGAGGCGGTCCCCGAGGGCGAACCCGCGGGTGCGGCCGTGCTCTTGGTGCACGGGTTCCCCGAGAGCTCGCGCATGTGGGAGCCGTTGATGAGCGAGCTGAGCGCGCAGCGGCGCTGCGTCGCCCCGGACCTCTATTGCCTTGGGGACTCGCCCGATCCGGGTCCGGCCACCTTCGAGCGGAACCTCGAGACCCTCGGGGCCCTGCACGAGGAGCTCGGACTCGGCGAGGTGGTCTTGGTGGTCCACGACTGGGGCGGGTTCGTCGGCTTGGCCTGGGCCTGCACCCATCCTGAGCTCGTCAAGGGCCTCGTGATCAGCGACACCGGCTTCTTTAGCGACGGGCGCTGGCACGGACTGGCCGAGGCCGTACGCGGGGACGAGGGCGAGAAGCTCGTGGGCGCCCTCGATCGCGAGGGCTTCGCCGGCCTTCTGCGCAGCGACGGCGCCCACTTCAGCGAGGAGGACGTCGACGCGTACTGGAAGCCCTTCGAGGCCGGGCGCGGTCGCGAGGCGACGCTCGAGTTCTACCGCTCGATGGATTTCTCGAAGCTGGAGCCGTACGACGGCAGGCTCGCCGAGCTCGACGTCCCGGCGCTGATCCTGTGGGGGGCCGAGGACAAGTTCGCGCCGATGGGCGGTGCGAAGCGATTCGAGCGGGAGCTGCCCCGCGCCGACCTCGTGGCGCTCGAGGGCGTCGGCCACTTCGTCTTCGACCAGGAGCCCGGGCGCTGCGCCGTCGAGGTGAGGCGCTTCATGGAGTCGGTCCCGGCCTGAGCGGGCCGGCTCGCGAAGGAATTGGAGCTCTGGCACGAAAGCACCGGCGAGGGCCCGCCGCTCGTCCTCATCCACGCCGGGGTCTGCGACTCGCGGATGTGGGAGCCGCAGTGGACGTCCTTCGGCGAGACCCACCGGGTCGTCAGGTGCGACCTGCGCGGATTCGGGCAAACGCCGATCCCACCGGTGCGCTACTCGGACGCCAGCGACGTGATCGACCTGCTCGGTCGACTCAACCTTGGTCCGGCAATCGTGGTCGGCGCGTCGCTCGGGGGCAGGGTGGCGCTGGAGGTGGCGCTCGCTCGGCCCGACCTGGTCGGCCGGCTGGTCCTCGTCGCGGCGGGCCTTCCCGGTCACAACTGGTCGAAGCCGGTGCTCGAGTACAGCGAGGACGAAGACGAGGCGCTCGAGGCGGGCGATCTGGACGCGGCCGTTGAGGCGAATCTGCGGATGTGGGTTGACGGACCCAACCGGTCGCAAGCCGACGTCGATCAGAAGATGCGCCAGGCGGTCGGCGAGATGCAGCGGCGTGCGTTCGAGCTGCAGCTGCCGGTGGCGGACGTCGCCGACGAGGACTTGCTCGTCCCGGATGCCGCGCAGCGCCTGGCGGACGTCGCGGCTCCCACGCTGGTTCTGACCGGCGATGAAGACGTTGGCGACACCCACGAGATGGCGGCCACACTCGCCGCCGGAGTCCCCGACACGACCGCCGCGACCATCGCCGGCGCGGCCCATCTGCCGAGCCTCGAGCGCCCCGAGGAGTTCGAGCGAATCGTGCGCGCGTTCCTCGAGCGTCAGTAGGGTCCCCGCCGTGAGCATCGACCCGAGCTCGAACGGCAGCGGCCCGGACGGCCGGCACTCGCTCTCGGTCGCCGTGGTCGGCGGCGGCTTCGGCGGAGTCGGCGCGGCCGTCATGCTGCGCGACGCCCGCTACGACGACGTCACCGTCTTCGAGAAGGGCGAGCGGATCGGCGGCGTCTGGCACCACAACACCTACCCCGGCGCGGGGTGCGACGTCCCCTCACACCTCTACGAGTTCTCGTTCGAGCCGAATCCGCGATGGTCGCGGCGCTACGCGCCCCAAGCGGAGATCCAGGCCTACCTGGAGGACGTCGCCCGCCGACGCGGCGTGCTCGACCGGATCCGGACCGGGACCGAGGTGACCTCAGCCCGTTGGGACGAGCAGCGGGGCAAGTGGGCATTGGAGACGACTGCAGGCCCGCACGAAGCGGACGTCCTCGTCACCGCCTGCGGCCAGCTCTCGGTGCCGTCGGTCCCCCCCATCCCCGGCCTGGAGAGCTTCGAAGGGCCGTCCTTCCACACCGCCGAGTGGCAGCACGAGGTGGACCTCGCGGGCAAGCGCGTCGCCGTAGTCGGCACCGGCTGCAGCGCGATCCAGGTGGTGCCGGCGATCCAGCCCACGGCCGGCCACGTCGACGTCTATCAGCGCTCCCCCGGCTGGACTTTCCCGAAGATGGACTACGCGTACAAGGAGCGCACCAAGCGGCTCTTCGAGCGCTACCCCGCGCTGCAACGGCTCGATCGTGCCGTCGTCTTCGGGTTCATGGAGCTCGGGGCGGCGGCGATGACCAACCGCCCGTGGCTGCTGCAGCCGTTCCGTGCGGTCGCCCGCCGCCAGATCACGAAGGCGATCGACGATCCCGAGCTGCGCCGCAAGGTGACGCCAAAAGACGAGGTCGGCTGCAAGCGCATAATGCTCACTGACGAGTGGTATCCGACGCTGACGAAGGCCAACGTCGAGCTCGTCACCGACCGCATCGCCGAGGTGACCGCTGGCGGGATCCGCACGGAGGACGGCGCCGCGCGCGATGCCGACGTGCTGGTGCTCGCCACGGGCTTCAAAAGCCACGGGTTCGTGGCACCGATGGAGATCACCGGAACCGGCGGCCACATGCTCGCCGAAGAGTGGGCCGAGGTCCCACGCGCCTACCTCGGTCTGAGCGTTCCCGGGTTCCCGAACATGTTCCTGCTCTACGGCCCGAACACGAACGGCGGGACGGGCTCGGTGATCTACACCATCGAGGCCGGCATGGGCCACGTCATCGCGGCGCTCGACGAGCTCCGGCGCGCAAACGCCCGCCGGATCGAGCTGCGCCGAGAGACGCTCGAGGCGTTCGATCGCGACCTTCGCGCCGCCCTCGCAAAGTCGGTCTGGCACAGCGGCTGCACCAGCTGGTACGTCGACGAGAATGGCAACGACCCGAGCCAGTGGCCGTGGCTCTGGAGCGCCTACCGGCGCCGCACCGCCCAGATCCAGCCCGGCGCCTATGAGCTCGGCGCCCTGCCCGAACCGGCCCTGAGCGCCTGAGGTGGCGCGCGTCACCCACATCAGCCGGGCCTACCCCGACCGGATCGAGGTGAGGGGTCGCGACCTCGCCGGCGACCTCATGGGCAGGCTCAGCTTCACCGAGTACTTCCACTTGCTCCTCACCGGCCGGGAACCGACCGAGGATGAGCGCTATTTCCTCGACCTGCTGCTCGTGGCGATCGCAGAGCACGGGATGATGCCCACCAACATCGCCGCCCGGATGACTCTTGCCGCCGACCCGGCATCACTGCAGGGGGCGGTGGCGGCGGGGATCCTGGGCGCCGGTCCAGTCCTCCTCGGCACGGCCGAAGCATGCGCGCAGCTGCTCGAGAGGGCCCAGGAGGAGGTTGCCGCGGGCCGCGAGTCGGGGGAAGTCGCCGAGGAGATGGCGAGCGAGGTCCGCGAGTCGGGCGCCCGGCTGCCGGGGTTCGGCCACCCCGTCCACAGGCCCCTCGACCCGCGTGCGGAACGCATCCTGGAGCTCGCCGACGCCCGCGGCGTGAGCGGGGCCCACGTGCTGCTCGTCCGCGCCTTCCGCGAGGCAGCGGCAGAGGCGTGGGGCCGACCGTTGACCATGAACGTCTCGATGCCGATCGCCGCGGTTATGCTCGACATGGGCTTCTCGTCCGCGGTGGTCAAGTCGGTTCCGATCCTCGCTCGCACCGCCAGCCTCCTGGCCCACCTGGCGGAGGAGCGCCAGGAGCCGCTCGGCTTCTTCATGGCGGCCACGGCGGAGGAGGCGGTCGAATACGAGCCGGGGACCGACACCGCGCCCGAATGAGGTTCCCCGCCGAGGTCGAGACCCGGCCCTGGGCCGAGCAGCACGCCGTCGATGATGCCTCATACCGCGCTCAGCTCGCCTACCTGCTCGAGCGGTCCGCCTTCTACCGGGACAAGCTCATGGCGGCAGGGATTTCGAGCGCCAAGGGCGCCGGCGGGCTTGCCGAGATCGGTGGCCTTCCGCTCACCGAGAAGGACGAGATCAAGGAGACGCGCACGGCCGACAACCCGATCGGCGCGCACCTGTGCGTGGATGCTGAGGAGATCGTTCGGATCTACTCCACGAGCGGCACCACCGGAACACCGAGCTACATCCCGCTGACCGTCGAGGACCTCGAGAACTGGGTCACCGGGTCCGCCCGAAGCTACGCGGCGTCCGGGATCGGTCCCGGCCAGCGAATGGTGACCACGTACAACGCGGGGCCGTTCGTGGCGGGCGCGGCGCTGGCGGCGTTCGAGGGCATCGGCGTCTCGCACATCCCGGTCGGAACGGGCAACACCGACCGGCTCGTCCGGGCGATCGAGCTGCTCCGGCCGGCGGCCGCGGCCCTGACTCCCTCCTATGCGGGCTACCTGCTCGAGTGGGCGGCGGAACGGGACGTTGACCTGACGGCCTCGAGCGTGACGCGTGTCCTCGTCGCCGGCGAGCCCGGCGGCGGTGAGCCGGCGTTCCGCGGAAGGCTCGAGGAGGGGTGGGGCGCGAAGGTCACCGAGGCGATGGGAATCGGCGACATCGGTCCCTCGCTCTGGGGCGAATGCGAGAAGCAGGACGGGATGCATCTCGGCGCCCGCGGCTTCGTCCATGCCGAGCTCATCGACCCCGACACCGGTGGCACGGTAGAGGTCGAGGACGGCGCCTCGGGGGAGCTCGTCCTGACTCACCTCCGTCATCGCGCCGCTCCCCTGCTGCGATTCCGCACGCGCGATCACGTCCTGGTCCGGACGAGCCCGTGCGCGTGTGGGCGCACCGGCCCGCGCGTGCGCTGCATCGGGCGAACGGACGACATGCTGATCGTCCGCGGCGTGAACGTCTTCCCCTCCGCCGTCCGCGAGGTGGTGAGCGAGTTCGCGCCGCAGGTGAGCGGCCAGATCCTTGTGAAACCCGCCATTCCGGGCGTCAAGCAGGACCCGCCCCTTCCCGTCCAGGTTGAGCTGGCACGGGGCGCCGAGCCCTCCCCCGCCCTGGCGGACTCGATTCGTGAGCGGCTGCGCGAAGCCCTCGTGGTCCGGACCCAGGTCGAACTCGTGCTCTGGGGCACGCTCGAGCGGAGCGAGTACAAGTCGAGGCTCGTCGAGCGCTAGGGTCGAGGCGGGTCGCCGAACAAGGAGGAGGGCATGGCCGCCAACAGACTGAGCATCCTGAAGCCGAGCGTCAATAACCTCACGGCGCGGATCTTCGTCCGGGCTGCGGGACTCGAGTTCGAGGAGCTCGACGTCTGGGGGAAGAAGGACGAGCCGGACTTCCTACAAAAGGACCCGGCGGCCCTCACCCCCATGCTGGAAGAGGAAGGCCTCCCGCGGGGATCGCTCTGGGAGAGCTGCGCCATCATGCAGTACCTCTGCAACAAGCACGGGCTCGACCAGTTCTACCCGACGGACCCCGGGGAGCGGGCGAAGGTCGACAGCGCGATGTTCTACCTGATCGGCACGCTCTATCCCCTGGTCGCGCGCGCCACCTACCCGGCGCTGGGGTTCCCGCAGTACGCCGGCGAGGTCGCCACCTCGGCGGCGGGTGAAGACCTGAAGGCCCAGGCCCAGCAGGATGCGACCGAGGCGCTCGCCCAACCGCTGGACGTGTACCGCGAGTTCTTCCTCGACGGCAGGCAGTTCATCGGCGGCGACTCACCCTCGATCGCGGACATCCGGCTCGCGGCGACCCTCGAGTTCCTGCACGCGATCGACTACGAGTTCCCCGACTGGGCGACCGAGTACATGAGCGCGATCGAGGAGGCTCTGGGCGACGCCTACACCGAGCCCGCGGCAGACGTGCGCGCCTTCGTCGCCTCGGTCAAGGGCTAGGAGTCGTCGGACGGCAGGGAGCCGTCCGGATACGGGGCGGCCTCGGGATCCGGGAAGCGCGCGTATGCCTGCTCCGCCTCGGTCGTCTCCTCCTCGACGCCGGCCCCGTGGCGAAGGGCAGCGTCGTCCACCGGGTAGCCGCCCCACCCCGGCTCGTCCTGGTGCTCACGGGCGCCGACCGCGAGCACGACCGACGGGCCATCCCCGCCGCCGACGATCATGTGGCTCGCATCGGCGGGGCAGTGCACGAAGTCCCACTGCTCCAAAGGGCGCTCCTCGCCCTCGATGAGCAGCAGGCAGCGGCCGGAGACCACGAGGAAGTCCTCCTGATCGGCCTCCCAGTGGTACATCCCGATCGGCTCACCCGGCGCCAGCACGAACAGGCTGATGCCTACCTGCGGGAACTCGATGTCCCCCTCGAAGGGCAGGCGGTATCCGCGGCCCTCCCGGTAGCGCCACTGGGCCTCGCGCGCATTCAGGACGAACCACCCCTCGCCGGCCGGGACGAGGCCCAGTCCGGTCTCCTCGAGCGGAGCCTCCGGCACCGCCCTACGCAGCCTTGTCGTCGGCCTCGGCGGCCTGGGACCAGGCCTCGTAACCGCCGCTGACCTCCCAGATCGAGGTCAGGTGCGCCTCGAGCTCCGCGCGCTCGGCGGGCTCGAGGCCATCGAGAAGGCCATCCTCCACCCCATCCATCACCTCCGAGACCTTCTCGATCACGGCAATGCCCTTCTTCGAGGCCTCGACGAGGTGACGTCGGCGATCCGCGGGGTCGCGGCGGCGCGTCGCATACCCGCGCTCCTCGAGGTCGTTGAGGATCTCGACCAGGTTGGTGGGGTCGACGTGCAGGCGCGCTGACAGCGATTGCTGGGTTAGCTCCCCGCTGTCGCGGAGCTCGATGAGCGCCGCCACATGCCGCGGGCGGATGCCGAAGGGCTTGAGCGCCTCAGTGAAGCGGTGCATCGTGATCCGACCCAACTTGATCAGGAGCAGGGTCGGCCAGCGCTTGGCGATTCCCGGTGGAGTCCTCTGTTCGGTCTTCGTTGACACTCGCACAAAGTTAGCACGAACAAATCCTTTGTGGCAACAAATGATCTGCTATGGTCATGCATCGTGCAACGCGTCTCCACGCCGAGCCCGCGAATCATCCTCGCCGTCCTGTCCTTCGGCGGGATCTCCTACGCGCTCCTGCAGTCGCTGGTCGTCCCCGCCCTGCCACAGATCCAGGACTCACTCCACACCTCCGAGAGCGCCGTCGGCTGGGTCCTCACGGCGTTCCTCCTGAGCGCTTCGGTGGCGACTCCGATCATCGGCCGGCTCGGCGACATGTACGGCAAGGAGCGCCTGCTGATGATCGTGCTGCTGTTGCTCGCGCTCGGCACCCTGATCTCGGCGATCGCCTCGTCGCTGTGGCTGATGATTCTCGGCCGAGTCATCCAGGGTGCCGGCGGTGGCATCTTCCCGCTCGCCTTCTCGATCATCCGCGACGAGTTCCCGAACGAGCGCGTGCCGGGGGCGATCGGCCTCGTCTCCTCACTGCTCGGCATCGGCGGCGGCGCCGGCGTCGTCTTCGCCGGTGTGGTCACCGAGAACCTCTCCTACCACTGGCTCTTCTGGTGCCCGCTCGCGATCATCCTCTTCACGGCCTGGCTCACGCGGCGCTACATCCCCGAGTCACCGGTCAAGACTCCGGCCGACATCAACTACCGCGCCGCGGCCCTGATGACGATCGGAATCTCGGGGGTGCTCCTCGCGATCACCGAGACGAGCACCTGGGGTTGGGGCTCGCCGAAGACGCTCGGGCTCCTCGCCTGCGGGATCGTCGTGATCCTCGCCTGGATCCGCGAGGAGCTCCGCTCGCGCGAGCCGCTGGTCGACATGCGGACGATGGCCATCCGCGGCGTCTGGACCACGAATACCGTTGCCTTCCTGATCGGCGTCGGGATGTACTCCTCGTTCGTACTTCTGCCCGAGCTCGTCCAGGAACCGACGAGCACCGGAGGCTTCGGCGCCTCGGTGACGGTGGCCGGCCTCTTCCTCCTCCCCGCGACGCTCGCGATCGTGATCGTCGGCCAGATGGCCGGCGTCCTCGAGCGACGCATCGGCTCCCGCGGCTCGCTGATCGGCGGCGCCCTGTTCGCGCTTGCCAGCTACGCGCTCCTCGTCGCCGACCGCAGCCAGCAATGGGAGGTCTACGTCGCCGCGGGCCTGCTCGGCATCGGCATCGGGCTCTCGTTCTCGGCTATGGCGAACCTCATCGTGCAGAACGTCCGCCAGGAGCAGACCGGCGTCGCCACCGGGATGAACGCCGTGACCCGGACCCTTGGGGGCGCCTTCGGCGGGCAGGTCGCCGCCACGCTCCTCGCCAGCAATCTCGGTGCCGGCGGCATCCCCACGTCCTCCGGCTTCACGCTCTCGTTCGTGATGTGCCTGATCGCGCTCGCCGGAGCGCTCGGGTTCGCGATCGCCGTGCCGAGGCGGAGTGCCAACGATCTGGCGCGCGAGCGAGAGGTGGCGGCTCTGCCGCCCACCCGCCAGGCCGAGCCGGAGCGCGTCGCGGCCTGAGCGATTCCGCGGTCGTGGTATCGTTAACCCAATGGTTAACGATCCATTCAGGGGGCTTTCGCACCCGATCCGACGCGGGATCGTCGAGCGCCTCGCGGCAGGTCCGGCGACGGTGGGCGACGCCACGGTCGGCTTCGGGGTATCGAAGCCCGCCATCTCCAAGCACCTGAGGGTGCTCGAGGAGACCGGGGTCGTCACGCGTCAGATTGAGGGCCGAACGCACCGGCTTTCGCTTGATACCTACACGCTCGACGAAGCCGCCGACTGGATGGATCGCCAGCGCGCCCTCTGGGAGCGCCTATTCGATGTCGTTGACGACTACCTGAAGGAGGAACCGAGATGAAGATGCCGCCGATCGTGTCGCCGGAGGAGTGGAACGAAGCGCGTGAGAAGCTGCTGGTCAAGGAGAAGGAGGTCACCCGCACCCGCGACGCGCTTGCCGCCGAGCGCCGCCGGATGCCGAGGATGGCCGTCGAGAAGGACTACAGGTTCGAGGGCCCGGACGGGCCGGCGAGCCTCGTCGACCTGTTCGCGGGGCGCCGGCAGCTGATCGTCTACCGGTTCTTCTTCGAGCCTGGCGTGGACGGCTGGCCTGAGAAGGGCTGTTTCGGCTGCTCCATGGTCGCCGACCAGGTCGCCCACCCCGCGCACCTGAACGCCCGCGACACCACGCTGGCGTTCGTCTCCCGCGCTCCGCAGGAGAACATCGAGCGCTTGAAGGCGCGGATGGGCTGGGAGCTCATCCCGTGGTACAGCCTGACCGACGAGTTCGATGCCGATTTCGGCGTCGGCGAGTGGCACGGCACCAACGCCTTCTACCGCGACGACGATGATCAGATCTTCCGCACGTACTTCATCGATGCCCGGGGTGACGAGGTGATGGGCGGCACCTGGGCCTACCTCGACATCACTGCGCTCGGGCGCCAGGAGGAGTGGGAGGACTCGCCGGAGGGCTACCCGCAGACCCCGCCCTACCGGTGGTGGAGGCGCCACGACGAGTACGAAGTGTCGGCCGACGCGGATGCGGCCATCAAGAGCGCAATGGACGAGCAGATCGAGCGCTCGGAGGGAGGCACCACGGGTTCCGGCTCGTGATCGTTGCCCACGTCGGCGGCGTGCCCCTGGAGGAAATCGCGACGTCGTCCGCCGGCGCCGGCGCCGGCTTGCTGCTGGCGCGCGCCTGGCTTATGGTGCACCTCCGCGAGCGACGCCGACGGGAGCCCGGGAGATGAACGACAACAGGATGCTGCGCCTGGAGCGCACCTTCCAGGCGCCTGCCCAGGCGGTGTTTGAAGCGTTCACGAACGAGGAGGTGCTCCGCCGCTGGTGGCACGCCGGGCACGACTGGGAGACGACCGCCGCCGAGGTCGACCCGCGCGTCGGCGGCACGGTGCGGGTCGTCATGCGCGACCCCCACAAGGACGCCGAGTACGGCGGCGGCGGCGTTTACACCGAGCTCGACCCCCCGACCCGTCTGGCGTTCACGTGGACCTGGGACGACCGCCCGAGGGAAACGCTGATCGAGGTGGACTTCTCCGAAAACGACGGAGTCACCACCGTCCGCTTCACCCACAGTGGCCTGTGGGACGATGAGGCCGTGCGCGACCACGAGGACGGCTGGAACAAGCTCTTCGACAACCTCGAGCCCACCCTGGAGGCGACTCACCCGGAAGGCGATGGCTGAGGTCGTCGTATTCCACCACGCGCTCGGGCTCACCGACCCCGTGCGGCGGTTCGCCGAAGAGCTGCGCGGCGCTGGTCACACCGTGCACACGCCGGATCTGTTCGACGGCCGGACGTTCGACGCGATCGAAGACGGCATGGCACATGCCGAGGGGATCGGCTTCCCGGGGGCGATCCTCGAGCGCGGCCGCGCGGCAGTCGAGTCCCTGCCGAACGATCTCGTGTACGTCGGGTTCTCGCTTGGGGTGCTGTCGGCCCAGTCGCTCGCCCAGACGCGGCCCGGCGCCGGCGGCGCGGTGCTCTGCTACTCGGCGCTGCCCCTCGGTCAGTGGGGCGACAACTTCCCGGCGGCATGGCCGGACGGCGTGCGGCTCCAACTGCACATCGTCGACGGCGACGAGGACTTCGACTTTGCGCAGGGACTCGCCAAGACGGTGCCCGGAGCGGAATTCTTCGTCTATCCGGGAAGCGAGCACTACTTCGCCGAGCACGACGAGGAGGCGGCCGCCCTACTGAGGCAGCGCGTGCTCGCGTTCCTCGGTTAGGCCACCTCCAAGCCATTCGATCATGAGCCGATACACCCCACCGACGCCGGCCCCGGGCTTCCTGGATCCGAACCATCCGACGCTGTTCCCGCGCCTGACGGACGCTCAGACCGAGCAGATGGCGGAGCGCGCCGAGACCCGGTCGTTCTCCCCCGGGGAGGTCCTCTTCGAGCAAGGGGAGCGCGATGCGTCGTTCTACGTGGTCATATCGGGAGCCGTCGACATCATCGACCGCCAGCCCGACGGTGACCACTACTTCACCCAGTGTCAGGCGGGGACGTTCATCGGCGACATCTCGATGTTCACCGGCGAGCCGACGCTCGCCCGGGGCGTCGTTGCCGAGGACAGCACCCTGCTGGTCCTGTCGCCCGATGCGTTGCGCAGCCTCGTCGCCGGTGCCGCGGAGCTCGGCGATCTCCTGCTCCGCACGATGGTCGTGCGTCGCGAGTGGCTCAAGGATCAGGGCCTCGGGTTCGAGCGGCTGATCGGCAAGCGCTCTTCGGGCGACGCCTTCGCGATCCGCGAGTTGCTCGAGCGCAACCTGGTCCCGTTCAGCTGGCACGACATCGATACCGACGCCGAGAGCAAGGTGCTGCTCGACCGACTCGGAATCGGCGCCGAGGAGGGCCCGGTCCTGGTCCGTGCCCACAACGTCCTGCGATGCCCGACGGTCACGCAGGTCGCCGACGAGCTCGGCCTGCGCGCCAAGGTCGATGGGAGGACCGTCGACGTGGTGGTCCTGGGGGCGGGCCCCGCGGGGCTGGCCACCGCCGTCTACGCTTCGTCGGAGGGGATCTCGACGCTCGTCATCGAGCGCTTCGCTCCCGGGGGGCAAGCGGGGACCAGCGCGCGAATCGAGAACTACCTCGGCTTTCCGACCGGTCTGTCCGGCTCGGACCTGACGCAAAGGGCGACGCTCCAGGCGTGGAAGTTCGGCGCCGTCATCTCCAGCGCCCACGAAGGCGCTCGCTTCTCCGAGTCGGAGAGCGATGGCCTCCGGCCGGTCGTACTTGCCGATGGCCAACAGCTGCGCACCCGCTTCGTCGTCCTCGCCGTCGGCGCCGACTATCGCCGTCTGCCGGCGGACGGAGCCGAGCGCTTCGAGGGCCGAGGTCTCTACTACGCGGCCACTCACCTCGAGGCCATCCAGTGCTCGGGCGACGACGTGGTCGTGGTCGGCGGCGGCAACTCAGCCGGGCAGGCGGTCGTGAACCTGACCTCCCACGCCCGGCGCATCCACTTGGTGGTGCGGCGGGGGTTGAGCGCGACGATGTCCAGCTATCTCATCGATCGAATTGAGGACGCCGGCAACGTCGCGACCCACGAGGCATGCGAGGTCAAGGCCCTTCACGGCGACGATGAGATCGAGGCGGTCACGATCGTCGACCGCGATCAGACCGAGCGTCGCCTGGACGCCAAGGCCGTCTTCGCCATGATCGGCGCGGCCCCGCGAACGGATGATCTCGATGGCTTCGTGGGTCTCGACGACAAGGGTTTCGTCGTCACCGGCGACGACGCGCGGCGGCATCAGAGCTTTAACGCCCATGCCGGTGGAAGCGACGGCCAGCCCTTGCTTCTGGAGACCACTCGACCGGACGTCTTTGCCGTCGGGGATGTGCGCAGCGGCTCGACGAAGCGGGTGGCTTCGGCCGTCGGGGACGGCGCCCTCGCCGTCCGCTGTATGCACCAGGCGCTCGGCCGTCGCCGCGCCGCCGTCGAGTAGCCGGCCGCTTTAGGGCGACTCGGCGGCGCAGCCCCCGCAGCCGATCGTCACCCGCATGCCGGTTTCGACGCAACCGCCGCTCGGCACGACATCGGCCGGCAGGGGGATCGCCCGAATCGGCGGGCCCTCGGCGGGCTCCGGGACTACCTCGGGGACCGGCTCGGCGGGGATCGATTCCGCGGCGGCCTCGGGCGCCGGTGAGCGCAGGACGCTGACCGCGACGGCGATCGCGACGAGCACGAGCCCGGCGCCGATCAGGTACGCGAGGTGGTAGCCGGAATTGAGCGCCGAGGCGGCGGACTCGCCGTCGGCGAGCAACCGATCGGTGCGCTCGGTCGCCAAGGTGGCGAGCACCGCAAGGCCGATCGCGCCCCCGACCTGGACGCTGGTGTTCACGAGCCCTGAGGCGAGGCCCGAGTCGCTCTGCGTGGCGCCCGACAT
>JBKPNZ010000001.1:0-41704 GCA_046732895.1 Actinomycetota bacterium | reverse complement strand
CGGTCGAGCATCAGGTGCCCGAGCTCCTTGTGGAACTCGGTCTGTGGCGTCTTGCCACCGACCCCGAGGAGCCGCCCGAGCCGCTCGCGGACGTCGCGCTCGGTCTGGTCGAAGGCCGGCTCGGAGGGCGCGACGTGCTCGTGCGACTGCGAGAGGTAGTTGGTGATGGAGTGAGGGACGATGAAGTAGCCGTCGGCAAGGCACTGCATCATCGCGCTGGCGCCGAGGCGGTTGGCGCCGTGGTCGGAGAAGTTCGCCTCGCCGATCGCGAAGAGGCCGGGAATCGTCGTCTGCAACTCGTAGTCGACCCACAGGCCGCCCATCGAGTAGTGCGGCGCGGGATAGATCCGCATCGGGACGTCCCAGGGGCTCTCGCCGGTGATGCGCTCGTAGAGCTCGAACAAGTTGCCGTAGCGCGACTCGATCTCCTCAGGCCCGCGCTCCGAGATCGCGTCGCGGAAGTCCAGGTAGACGCCGCGTCCGGTCGGGCCGACACCGTGGCCCTCGTCGCAGACGATCTTCGCCGCGCGCGAGGCGACGTCGCGCGGCACCAGGTTTCCGTACCGCGGGTAGCGCTCCTCGAGGAAGTAGTAGCGGTCCTCCTCGGGGATGTCGGCCGCATCACGCTGCTCGTCGCCATCCTTCGGGACCCAGACGCGCCCGTCGTTTCGGAGCGACTCGCTCATCAGCGTCAGCTTCGACTGGTACTCGCCCGACTGCGGGATCGCCGTCGGGTGGATCTGGGTGAAGCAGGGGTTGGCGAACGCGGCGCCGCGCTTGTGAGCGCGCCAGGTGGCCGTGACGTTGCAGCCGAGGGCGTTGGTGGAGAGGAAGTAGACGTTGCAGTACCCGCCCGTCGCGAGCACGACGGCGTCGGCTGCGTGGCGCTCGATCTCGCCGGTGACGAGATCGCGCGCGATGATCCCGCGAGCGGTGCCGTCGACGAGCACGATGTCGAGGAGCTCGTGGCGGGTGTGAACGCGCGCCCGCCCGTCAGCGACCTGCCGCTGTAGCGCCTGGTAGGCGCCCAGCAGGAGCTGCTGCCCGGTCTGGCCGCGGCAGTAGAAGGTGCGCTCGACCAGGACGCCGCCGAACGAGCGGGTGGCGAGGCCGCCCCCGTACTCGCGGTTGAAGGGGACGCCCTGCGCCACGGCCTGATCGATGATGTTCGCCGAGAGCTCGGCGAGGCGCCAGACATTCGCCTCGCGCGCGCGGAAGTCGCCACCCTTCATCGTGTCGGCGAACAGGCGCTGGATGGAGTCGCCCTCGTTCGCATAGTCCTTCGTCGCGTTGATGCCTCCCTGGGCGGCGATCGAGTGCGCCCGGCGTGCCGAGTCCTGGAAGCAGAAGCTCTCGACGCGGTAGCCCATGCCGGCGAGAGTGGCCGCGGCGCTCGCTCCGGCGAGGCCGGTCCCGACGACGATCACCGTGTGATCGCCGCGGCTGCGCGGGCCGACCAGGCGGTGGTGATCGAGCCAGTTGCGCCACTTCTCGTCGATCGGGCCCTCCGGGATGCGTGCGTCCAGGTTCATCGGTTCCCTCCTGTCGACGCGAGCTGGCCTGCGGGCGGGGCCGGGTCCGGCGCGATGCCAGTCCAGATCGCCAGGGGCACCGAGGCGAAGCCGACCGCGACCGCGACCGCGACGGTCGTGGACAGCCGCCGGAGCGTGGGATTGCGGTTGGGCTTGTCCCAGCCCATCGTCTGGGTGACGCTCCAGACGCCGTGGCGAAGGTGGAGGAACAGGAGCCCCATCGCCGCGACGTAGAGCAGCACGAAGTACCACTTCTGGAAGGCGAGGTAGAGGTTCATGTAGACGGTGCCTCCGTACACAGGCGTCACCTGGATCGTGTGCGTCGTGAACTGGAGAACGTGGAAGACGATGAACGCGAGCAGCAGGACGCCGGTGTAGACCATCGTCCGCGAGGAGAGGGTCCGCTGGATGCGCGGCGGGCGGTGGCCCTTGGGCTTGGCCGCGACGTTGCGCTTCGTGAGCTGGGCGATGGCGACGATGTGCAGGACCAGCGCGAGGATCAGGATCACGCGGATCGTCCACAACACGCCGTTGCGCGGTATCGCCGGCTCGCCCACCGTCCGCAGCCACTCGGCGTAACGGTCGATCGCGGCGCCCGTCGACCCCTGCCCCTGGAACTGCTTGAGGTTCCCGAGTGCGTGGAGGATCACGTAGGCGACGAGGATCATCCCGGTGATCGCGACGATCACCTTCTTGCCGATCGTCGAGCCCCAGACCTCGCGCAGCCACCGGCCTCGGCGAACGCGAGCCCCCTCGTTCAGCGCAGGCGCCCCTCCGGGATCGGCCACAGGGGGAAGATATAGGCCGGGGGTGTTGCCCGGTACGGGTGCAGGGCTCCTTGGCTAACAGGGCCGCCGCCGTCGTCATTCTTGGTGCTCCTGGCACCAAAATCGGCGACAGCGGGGTAACCAGGCCCGAACCACCCCGTTTATTCCTCGTTGTCGAAGCGCCGCGTGGCCAGAGCTCAGGCCAGCGGCCCGCCGCTGCGCCCCTGCAGCGCGTCGCGCAGCGCCCGTCCCACCTGCTCCGCCGTGACGACGCCCAGCAAGCGCCCGTCTGCGTCCACGGCGGCGAGGGCCCCAAGGCGCCGGAGCGCGTCGTTGCCGAGCAGCGACTCGATCGGCGCGTCGTCGCGCACGCGCAGGGTGCCGCCGGCGTCGGCCGAGAAGATCTCGCCGACTCTCGCCGAGGCTCGACTCGGCTCGGGCACGGCGTCGGCGGCCCCCCGCTCGAGCAGCCCGCGGAAGCGCTGGGCCGCATCGACGACCGGGAACCACGGCCAGCGGTAGCGCAGGAAGTACTCATCGAGCGCCGCCTCGATGCTCGTCTCCTCCGGGATCGCGACCGGCTCGCGGTCCATGACGTCGGCGACGGTGATGCCCTCGATCCGGCTCGAGAGCTCGGTCTGGACGATCGCGCCGCGGGCCGCCGAGCCGAGGATGAAGCCGACGACGACGAGCCAAACGCCGCCGATGAAGTCGCCGTTGATGGCGATGAAGACGCCGACCGCCATGAACACGTACGAGAAGCCCTGGCCGAGCATGGCCGCGAAGCGGGTGGCCTTGTTGCGATCGCCGGTGATGCGCCAGGCGATCGCGCGGGCGATCCGCCCCCCGTCCAGCGGGAACGCGGGAATCAGGTTGAAGCCGAGCACGAAGACGTTCACGGTGGCGAGCCATGCGATGACCGCCAAGCCGCCGGAGGTCCCGGTCGATTCGCTGAAGCGCATGGCCCGCCAGAAGTCCTCGCCCCCCGCGCCGAGGATGCCCGCGGCGATGCAGGCGGCGGCGATCACCGCCGTCACGACCGGTCCCGCCACCGCGATCTTGAACTCGGTCCCCGCCGAATCCGAGTCCCGCGTCATCCGGGCGACCCCGCCGAACATCCACAGGGTGATGTCGGAGATCGGGATCCCCTTGCGGATGGAGACCATCGCGTGTCCGAGCTCGTGCAGGAGGATCGAGGCGAAGAACGCGAGCGCGCTGATCACCGCCAGGGCGTATGCGGATCCCTGCGATCCGCTCGCGAGCACGTCTCGATAGAAGCTCGAGAGGGAGATGATCACGAGGAACAGGACGATGAACCAGGAGTAGTCCACTCCGATCCGGATGCCCCGGAAGTGAAAGAGCGTCAGCGCGCCGCGTGCCGGCATGCATCCATGGTTCCACACGGCGCGACGGTCACTCAGCGACGGGCGTTGGATAGGTTGCCTCGCGATGGCGCCGACCGAAGCCGCATCCCGTCGGGAATCCGAGCCGGCCCACGTCGATCGCGCCTGGCTACGCGAGTGCGTCGCGGACCTCGCGGCGATCGAGCGCGAGACCGCGACGCCGGGCGAGCGCGAGGCGGCAGAGTGGCTGGTGGCAAGGCTCGAAGGACTCGGCGCGAAGGCGCGGATCGAGGAGGAGCGCCTGCATAACACCTACTGGTGGCCGCTCGGGATCGCGGCCGCGACCGGCGCCCTTGGCGGGGTGGCTGCCCTGCGCGGCCGGCGCATGACCGGGGCTGCGCTGGGAGCACTGGCGAGCGCCGCCGCCTACACCGACATGCCCCCGGGCCGTCGGCGCCTGCGGGAGCTCCTGCCGAAGCGGGCCTCCACCTGCGTCATCGCCGAGCTCGGTCCCGCCGACGCCGAGCGCACGGTCGTCCTGGTCGCCCACCACGACGCGGCGCACTCGGGCCTCGTCTTCCACCCGGCAATTCCCGAGATCGCCGACAACGCCGGGTTCATCGAGCGCAGCGACACCAGCCCCCCGCTCATGTGGCCTGTCATCGCCGGCCCGGCCGCGGTGGCCACCGGCGCCGCCATCGGTAGTCGTGCTCTGGTGAAGGCCGGAACCCTGGTGTCGGCGGGCTTCGCCGCGGCCATGGTCGACATCGGCTCGCGCGCCGTGGTCCCCGGAGCGAACGACAACGCTACGGGTGTGGGGGTTCTGTTGGCGATCGCCCGCGCCCTGGCCGCCGAGCCCACCGAGAGCGTGCGAGTGATGCTGGTCTCCACCTCAGAAGAGGGGCTGTGCGAGGGCATGGAGGCGTTCGGCGCGCGCCACTTCCCAGAGCTGCCGGTGGAGTCGACGTTCATCCTCTCGATCGATACCGTGGGCTCGCCGCACCTGACCGTGCTGCGCGGAGAGGGCATGCGGGCGATGCGCGAGTACCCGTCGCGGGCGCTCGCGCTGCTCGACGGCCTGGCCGAGGAGCTCGAGATCGAGCTCTTCCCCAACCTGCGCCTCCGCAACGCCACCGACGGGTCGATCGCGCTCGGCGCCGGCTACCAGTGCGCATCGCTGTGCTCGGTCACCGACCTGAAGCAGCCTGCCAACTACCACTGGCCGACCGACACGGCCGATCGGGTTGATTACGACACGGTCGCTGACGCGGTGCGGCTCAGCGAGGCGGTGGTGCGGCGGCTTGATGAGCGTTGGTTGTAGGGCTCCTCGGCGCGGGGTGCGGACGGGGCGATTCTTCAACGGCGCACTATCTCTGGGTGCTTTCGACGCTTGTTCATGCCCGTAAATAGCGAGATTCGGGGCGTGCAATGTTTACGTCCGCTCACATTTGTCTACTTAGGCGCGCATGGACCTGAGCCTGATCGGCCCGGACCGGCGCGAGGTCACCGACCTCAACCGCATCTGGCTGACGCTGGCCGACTTCATCGGCCTGGCGGTTGGAGCGGCCCTCGCGGTGGCGTTGATCGTCCTGCTGCTCGTCTAGTAAGCCGTCAGGCGACTGGGGCGTGGCGCTCGATGATGCGCCCGAAGTCCGTGCCCGCGGGCAGCGTGCCGAATGCCCTGCCGCCGTCGCCACCTAGGCGCGATGCGCAGAACGCGTCGGCGACGGCCGGATCGCCGTAACGGACCAGCAGCGAGCCCTGAAGGGCCAGCGCCATGTGCTCGACGACTCGCCGGGCGCGCGCTTCGATCTCGGTGACGTCCGTGAGCCCCCTGCGTAGTCCCTCGACGTGAGCATCGAGGCGGGGGTCGGCGCCCTGGGCCTCGGCAACCTCGCCGAAGAACGCCTCGACCCCGGCCGGGCTGCGGCTCATCGCGCGGAGGACGTCGAGGCACTGGACGTTCCCAGAGCCCTCCCAGATCGAGTTGAGCGGTGACTCGCGATAGAGGCGGGGCATCCCCGACTCCTCGACGAAGCCGTTGCCACCGAAGCACTCGAGCGCCTCGGCGGCGTGCATCGGGGCGCGCTTGCAGATCCAGTACTTGAGCACTGCGTTGGCGATCCGCTTGAAGTCCTGAGCCTCCTGCGACCCCGACGCCCCCAGACGCGAAGCGGAGGAAGCGTCGGGCGGTTGTGTGGCGTCGTCGTAGGCGCGGGCGAGGCGCATCGCGCCGATCGTCGCGGCCTCCGACTCAACGGCCAGGTCGGCGAGGACGTTGCGCATCAGGGCGTGCTCGATGAGGAGCCTGCCGAAGGTCGAGCGGTGCGAGCAGTGGTGGATCGCCTGGGCAACACCCTGGCGCATGCCGGCCGCCCCGCCGAGCGAGCAGTCGAGGCGGGTGTGGTTGACCATCTCGATGATCGTCGGCACCCCCCTGCCCTCCCCGCCCACGAGCCGGGCCCACGCGCTGCGGAACTCGACCTCCGAGGAGGCGTTCGAGCGATTGCCGAGCTTGTCCTTGAGCCGCTGAAGGTGGATCCCATTGCGCTCGCCGTCGGGCGTGAAGCGGGGCATCAGGAAGCAGGAGAGCCCGCCCGGCGCCTGTGCCAGCACGAGGAACGCGTCGCACATCGGCGCCGAGAAGAACCACTTGTGGCCGTTCACCTCGTACTCGGCGCCGGGGCCGCCGCCATTCAGCGGCGTGGCCGTGGTGATGTTGGCGCGGACGTCCGAGCCACCCTGCTTCTCCGTCATCCCCATCCCGCAGAGGGCGCCCTTCTTGTCGGGCGCCGGGACAAGGCGCTCGCCGTCGTACTCCAGCGAGGCGAACCGCGGTTCCCACTCGGCCGCCAGCTCGGGCTGCATCCGCAGCGCCGGAACGACCGAGTAGGTCATCGAAAGCGGGCAGCCGATGCCCGCCTCGGGCAGCAGCATGAAGCCGCCGGCGCGCGCGACGTGAGCGCCGGGCTTGGGATCGCTCCAGGGCAGGGAGTGGAGGCCCCACGACACCGACAGCCGCATCAGCTCGTGCCAGGCGGGGTGGAAGGCGACCTCGTCGATCCGGTTGCCGTAGCGGTCGTGCGTGCGAAGCTTGGGGGGGTTCTCGTTCGCCTCGGCTGCCCAGCGGATCGTCTCGGCGCGGCCGGCAGCCTCGCCGATCCCGCGCGCCCAGCCCGTGGCCCAGTCGGCCCCCTCGCGATCGAGCGCCTCGGCGAGCACCCGGTCCGTCGCGAAGGTGTTGTAGTTCTCCAGCGGCGGCGGCTGGTTGAGCGGCCTGTCGGCGGCGTCGCGTCGTTCAAGCACTGACACTTGCTGGCTCCTTTCCAGTGACCGAGCGTAGGCAGAAATCCTTGAGCGCGCGGACGATCGAGTCCGGATCGTGCGCTCCGGCGGTGGGGGAGACCGGGCCGACGAGCGCCTCACCGATCGCGCCGACGAGCGCGGCGGCGCTCACCCCGGGATCCTGAGGCGGCAGCTCACCGGCCTCGACTCCCGCGGCGACCACGCCCGCGAACGCATCGCGATAGGCGCGGCGGAAGACGAGGCGCTCGGCCTCGACCGCCGGGTCGACCGGCTCGGCGATCAGCGCCCATGCAAGGCGGTGGCCGGCGAGGGCGCGGCGGGCGAAGGTCTCGACCGCGAGCGCGATCCGAGCGGGCGCGGACGCATCAGGCGATTCCTCCGTTGCGGCGACCACGGCGTCCACCTCGTGCTGCGACGCCTCGCGGAAGACCTCTGCGAAGAGCTCGGCCTTCGACGGGAAGTAGCGGTAGACGGTCCCGGTCGCCACGCCCGCGCGCTCGGCCACGGCGGCGATCTGCGCCTCCGCGTAGCCGCCGCGCGCCACGAGCTCGCGTGCCGCGGTGACGATTCGCGCGCGGGTCGCCGCCCGCCGCGCTTCGGTTCGCTCAGTCCGCCTGTACGCCACCCAAGAAGTGAATCAGAGTTCAGTTCTTGAGTCAAGCAACCGTCGGAGGACGGTCGGGGCTCTCGGACTCAGCCGGTGGCGGCCGTCTCGGGATCGGGCCTGACGATGACGGTGTCGACGATTGGCAGCACCTCGTCGGCGGGCATGCCGACACCGGCCGCGTGATCGCGAACGGCCTGTTCGTTCGACGCCTCGTAAATGCAGACGGTGCCGAGCTGGCCGTCCTTCTCGCTGACCACGTAGCTGCGGATCCAGCGGATGTCGTCCGGGAAGTCGCTCTCGGCGACCTCGGTCGAGCGCTTAGCGGCGGCCTCCAGCTCCTCGCCGGTCTTCCAGCCGTCCTGCCTGCGGATCATGAACAGGTCCATCTCTCCTCCTTAGTTCGCCTCGCTCCGGTGAATCACCGGCCGCCTGCCGGTCGTAGTACCGGAGCGGCGGGCTTACCGTTCAGCGCCTGCCGATAGCATCGCGCGCCCGGTGGCCAAGATCAAGGTCAAAAACCCGATCGTCGAGCTCGACGGCGACGAGATGACCCGGATCATCTGGGCCTTCATCAAGGAGCAGCTCATCCTGCCGTACGTGGACGTCGAGCTCGAGTACTTCGACCTCGGGATCGAGAGTCGCGACGCGACCGACGACCAGATAACCGTCGACGCGGCCAACGCGATCAAGGAGCACGGGGTCGGCGTCAAGTGCGCGACGATCACCCCTGACGAGGCCAGGGTCGAGGAATTCGGACTGAAGCGGATGTACCGCTCGCCGAACGGGACGATCCGGAACATCCTGGGCGGCGTCATCTTCCGCGAGCCGATCGTTATCTCGAACATCCCGCGGCTGGTGCCGGGCTGGACGAAGCCGATCGTGATCGGCCGTCATGCCTTCGGCGACCAGTACCGCGCGACCGATACCAGGATTCCCGGGGCGGGCAAGCTGATGCTCACCTTCGCCCCGAGTGATGGTGGCGAGCCACTCGAGCTCGAGGTCTTCGACTTCCCGGAGGGCGGCGGAGTCGCGATGGCGATGTACAACCTCGACGAGTCGATCAGGGACTTCGCCCGCGCCTCCTTCCGCTACGGCCTCGAGCGCGGCCTCCCCGTCTACATGTCAACGAAGAACACGATCCTGAAGACCTACGACGGGCGGTTCAAGGACCTCTTCCAGGAGGTCTTCGACGCCGAATTCAAGTCCGACTTCGACGCCAAGGACCTGACCTACGAGCACCGCCTGATCGACGACATGGTGGCCGCCGCGCTCAAGTGGGAGGGCGGCTACGTCTGGGCGTGCAAGAACTACGACGGCGACGTGCAGTCGGATACGGTCGCCCAGGGCTTCGGCTCGCTCGGTCTGATGACGAGCGTCCTCATGACCCCTGACGGCAAGACGGTCGAAGCGGAGGCCGCGCACGGCACCGTCACCCGCCACTTCCGCCAGCACCAGCAGGGCAAGCCCACCTCGACCAACCCGATCGCCTCGATCTTCGCCTGGACCCGCGCCCTCTCTGCGCGCGGCCGGATGGACTCGACCCCGGAGGTCTCGCAGTTCGCCGAGACGCTCGAGCGGGTCTGTGTCGAGACGGTGGAGAGCGGGAAGATGACGAAGGACCTCGCGTTGCTCGTGGGGTCCGATCAGGAGTTCCAGACGACCCAGGAGTTCCTGGCCTCGATCGACGAGAACTTAGGCAAGGAGATGAATCCGTGAGCACCCCCGTAAAGGTCACCGTCACCGGCGCGGCCGGCCAGATCGGCTACGCGATCCTGTTCAGGATCGCGAGCGGCCAGATGCTTGGCGAGGACACGCCCGTCCAGCTGAGCCTCCTGGAGATTCCCGACGCCGTCAAGGCGGCCGAGGGCACCGCGATGGAGCTGGATGACTGCGCTTTCCCGCTGCTCGCGGGCATCGACATCTTCGACGACCCCAAGGCCGCGTTCGATGGATGCAACCTCGGCCTGCTCGTGGGCGCCCGCCCGCGCGGTCCCGGCATGGAGCGCTCCGACCTGCTCGAAGCCAATGGCGGCATCTTCAAGCCTCAGGGCGAGGCGATCAGCGCGGGCGCTGCGGAGGACATCAAGGTGCTGGTCGTCGGCAACCCGGCGAACACCAACTGCCTGATCGCACTGTCGAACGCCGGCGATGTTCCCCACGAGCGCTTCACCGCGATGATGCGACTGGACCACAATCGCGCCAAGGGTCAGCTCGCCAAGCGCCTGGAGGCCCCGGTGAGCGACGTCACGAACGTCACGGTCTGGGGAAATCACTCGACCACGCAGTACCCCGACCTGGTGCACGCGATGGTCCGCGGCGAGTCGGCGTGGGATGCGGTCGGCGACGAAGCGTGGATCGCCGACGAGTTCATCCCCACGGTCGCCAAGCGGGGCGCCGCGATCATCGACGCCAGGGGAGCGTCGAGCGCGGCATCGGCCGCGAACGCAGCCATCGACCACGTCCGCGACTGGGTGCTCGGCACGCCCGACGGCGACTGGGTGTCGATGGGCGTTCCGTCGGACGGCTCCTACGGAGTCGGGGAGGGCATCGTCTCCGGCTTCCCGTGCACGTGCGAGGGGGGCGAGTGGTCGATCGTGGAAGGCCTCGAGATCGATGACTTCTCGAGGCAGCGAATCGACGCGTCTGTCGCCGAGCTCCGCGAGGAGCGCGACGCCGTGGCGGGCATGGGGCTGGTGTAGGGCTGCTACGCGGCCGTGTACTTGCGACCCGCCTTCTTCACGCGGCCCTCCTTCTGGAGGTCGCCGAGCACGCGGTACAGGTAGTTCGGCTTGATCTTCATCCGCTTCGCGATCTCGGACGCGGAGATTCCGGGGTTGGCCTTGATCAGCTTCACCGCCTGGTCGGCGCGGGTGCCGCCGCGACGGCGGCGCCGGGTCGTGGTTGAGCGCGTGGCCGATCCGCGAGGACGTCCGGGGCCACGACGACCCTGGCGCCCGTCGGTGAGGTTCGCCAGCGCTCGCTGTAGCTTCGAGAGCTCACCCTCCAGCTCGTCGATTCGATCCTTGAGCAACGACGCCGCCTGGTCGACGGCGCTGGACACTGATGGCATGTGATCCTTCCCCTGGTTGAGTGAACAGTTAAGTGTGGTGTGACCTGACACGTCCTGTGACAGTCACAACTCTGAAAAGTGTACGCGTGAGCCGAGAGCCGTGACTGACGGTGTGGATGTGAGATGGGCCACCGTCGACGATGCCGACGAGATCGCGGAGGTCCACATCTCGTCGTGGCGTGTCGCGTACCGTGGGCTGATTCCGGACGAGGTGCTCGACGGGCTGCGCCAGGAGCGCCGCGCGAGCCAATGGCGGACCTGGCTCGCGGAGGGCGGGGAGCGTTCCTTCACCCTGGTCGGCGGACGCGGCGACGCGATCGAGGGCTTCTGCACCCTCGCGTTGCCCTCCCGGGACGGGGACGAGCCCGAGGGCGTAGCCGAGATCCCGGCGCTCTACCTCCGGCCGGAAAGCCGCCGCGGCGGCATCGGCACGGCCCTCGTCGAGGCAGCGCTGGCTGAGATGCGCGCCCGCGGCTACCGCGAGGCGATCCTTTGGATGCTGCGGGGCAACGACGCGGCCCAGGCGTTCTATGAGCGAGGCGGCTGGCGCCTGGACGGAGGACAGCGCGGCAGCCGCTACCTACCGGAGATGGACGAGCTCGTCGAGCTGAGGTTCCGTCGCGCGCTCTAGGCCGGCGATCCGCCGTCAGTGATTCCGCTTGCGCGGGAGCGTGTGGAAGACGGCGTCCCAGAGTGGGGTCGAGACGCCGAAGCCATAGCGGTGATCCTGGAAGTGATGGCGCATGTGCTGCTCGCGCAGGCGCTTGGCGAATTCGCTCTTCGGGACGAAATGGTGGACGTAGTAGTGCGTGTAGTCGTAGGCGAGGTATCCGGCGATGAACCCGGCGAAGATCGGATACGCCGTGGGCGTCCCGAAGACGAGCACGAAGGCGCCGAAGAAGAGCGCCGCGAGGGGGATGCTGGCACCCGGCGGCATCACAAGGCGCAGCTTGTCGTTGGGATGGTCGTGATGCACGCCGTGGATGATGAAGTGCATCCGGCGCCCGAAGGCGTTGTCGGGCTCCCAGTGGAAGAGCTTGCGGTGAAGCCAGTACTCGGCGAGCGTCCACAGGGCTATGCCCGCGAGCACCAGCAGGACGATCTCGCCCGCGCCCTGGCCGTCGCGGGCACCGAGCACGATCATCACGGCGATCACCGGGATGAAGATCAGCGCCGGCACCACCGGATGGATCCTCGAGAAGAAGTCGAGGAAGCGGTTCTGGAACAGCGGGGGCGAGGCGCTGAGGCGGGCTGTGCGTTCCTGGGCCATCGCCCAGGATTCTAGCCGCGCCGCGCGCCTGGCACTGTTTCCGCAAAGGCCGGAAATCGGGCGAGGAGCAGTTCGGAGAAAGTTGGGCGATTTGCGTGAATGGGTCATGCGAGGGACCTCGGCGAGTGCAAGGATCGGTCGCGTCAACCGCTTCGAATCCAAGGGGTAGGGATTTGATCGACGTAAAGCAACCAACGCCGGAAGTGGCGAGCGCCCTGGGCCTTCCGTGCCCGACTCAAAGGCGCCGCCGCAAGAACGGCCGCAGCTGCGAGGACTGCTTTTTTCACCGCCACATGCTCTGCGCGCTCGACCTCGACGAGCCGTGCTCCACGTTCCGCCCGGATACGCCGGCGGGCCTCGTCCCGCCTCGACAGCCGGCGCTCCTTCTGCGGCGAGCCGAGGCGGCTGCTGCGCGGATATGATCCGCGCTGGTGCCTGAGCTCACCGAGACACTGAAGTCGGTACCGCTCTTCGCGGGGGTCTCCGACAGAGAGCTTGGCCGGATCGCCGAGCGCATGAGCGAGCGCACCGTCCCCCAGGGTGCGGCGATCACCGCCGAGGGCGAGAGCGGGATCGGTTTCTTCGTGATCGAGGACGGCACCGCGACCGTGAGCGTCGGCGGCGAGACGGTCCGGACGCTTGGCGCCGGGGACCACTTCGGCGACATCGCCCTCATCGACGGGGGGCCGCGCTCCGCGACGATCGTGGCCGACAGCGATCTGCGCTGCCGTGGGATGACCGCTTGGGAGTTCCGGCCGCTGGTCCAGGAGCACCCAGAGATGGCCTGGACCCTGCTCGAGACGCTTGCCGCACGCCTGCGCCAGGCAGAGCAGCGCGCGCAGCCGTCCTGAGGCTCATTCCTCGGGGATCGTCACCTTCAGCCGAGCGAAGGTGTCCGCAGCGGCATCTCGTGACTCGCCCCCGATGAGCCAGTCGGTCCGCGCCACCTCGTAGGGAGAGCCGATGGCGGCGAACTCCTCGCGGGCGCTGCGCAGCCGCGAGCCCGCGTTGTCGGTCAGACCCCGCGCGCGCTGGACCACCGCATGGCCGAACGGATTCTGCTGCGTAACCGCGTCCGCGGCCAACAGAGCTGAGTCGACATCCCGACGGCCTGCGAGCACGAACGCCTCCGCGCGGACGGCCGTGTACGCGGCTCCCCACCAAAAGCCTCCGGTCTCGTCCTCGAGCAGATCGACGGCCCTGGCCGGCTCGCGGCGGTGGAGGTGGACCATCGACTCGAACATATGGATGCCCCCGCGTTGCCCGGTGGTTTCACCTGCCATCGACCTCGCTACGGAGAACCAGTCCGCGGCGACGTCCACCTGGCCGCGCAGCCCGTGGACGGCGCCGGCACAGGCGATGGCGGCCGCCATCGCGGCGATCGGCGGCCGCTCCTCGGCGAGCCACGCCTCCCGCATCATCTCGGACATCTCCAGGAGCCGGTCCCACTCACCGAGGAAGAAAGCCGGGAGGACTCCGCGGGCCCAGCCCGAGTAGACCATTCCGTGAGACAGGTCGAACTCGCGCGCACGAGCAGCTTGCTCGGCAGCCTCCTTGAGGCGTCCGGTCTGCAGCAGCGACTCGATGAGCATGTGCGTGGTGTCGTTGCGCTCCACCGCCATCGCCGGGGACTTCGGCGTCGAGCGGATCAGCTCATCACGCTCCCACGCATAGCCCAGTGCGTCGGTGTACCGATGCTCCGACCAGGCATAGGCTGCGGCGGCGTCGAGAGCGCTCGAGAGCAGGCGCGAGTCCCCGGCCTCGCGCGCCGCAGCCAGCGCCTCAGCGAAGTGCGGGATCCTCCCGGTGGGCGAAGTCCGGGCCCATTCGACCCAGATCTCGTCCAGCTGAAGCAGCGCGTTCACGGCCAGATCGTCGTCCGGGGCAAGGGCGCGGGCGCGCTCGAGCAGGTGGCGTAGGTCGTCCTCAGGGATCACTCCCGTCACGCCCGCCATCCTGGTTGCCACCTCCACCGCGCGCCCGAACGCCTTGGCGGCCATATGGGCGTCGCCGGCATGCTCGGCGATCTCGCCCGCCGCTTGCATAAGGCGGTACCCGTGGTCTCCGCGCCAGCGGCGGATGGCGATTTCCGCGGCCAGGTAGAGCTCGTGGGAGCGGTCCGCCTCGTCGGCGCCCGCGAGCGCAGACGCGTGCTCGTGGAGATCCTGCGCTCTCGCAAGGGCGCCGCGCTCCTCCGCGAGGACCGCCGCCCGCCGCGTCGCCTCGAGGGCGGCGTCGGTGCGCTCCCGGCTCGGGTCGAGTTCCGCCGCCTGGGCCAGGTGGAACGCCAGTAGCTCCGCGTGCTCGCCGCTCTGTCCCAGGCTGGCCGCCGCCCGCTCATGGAGGAGGGCTCGTTCCCGGCGCGGCAGCGCGTCGTAGGCGACCTCGCGGATCAGCTGATGGCGAAAGGCAAAGTGACCGGGACCGTCGGTGATGCGTTCGCGGACCAGCGCCTTGCGGGTCAGCGCCTCGAGCGTCGCCGTCGCCGGTTCGTCCAAGAGACGAGAGAGGGACCGCTCGCCGAAGCTGTGGCCGAGTACGGCCGCCCACTGGAGCGTCCTCTTCTCATCGGCGGGGAGGGCGTCCATACGCGCCGCGATCGCGGCCTGAACGGTGTCGGGGAGGCGCTTGAGGGAATCCCCGTTGCCGGCCTGGGCGATCGAGCGCGCGACCTCCTCGGCGAAGAACGGGTTGCCCTGGGAAACCGCAGCCACCTGCTGCGCCCGGCCCCTCGAATCCTCGGGGAGGAGCGGCTCGACAAGGGAGGCGACGGTAGTCTCGGGCAGCGGCGCCAGCTCGATCTGGTTCACGTTGCGGGCCGCCCGCCCGAAGTCTGAACGTCGTTCGAAGAGCTGGGGCCGGCTGGTGCACAGGACGATCAGGGGCGCATCCTGGATTCCGAATGCGACTTCCTCGAGGAGGTCGAGGAACCCATCGTCGGCCCAGTGGACGTCATCCACGACCAGAACGAGCGGCCGATCCGCCGCGAGCAGGCCAACGAGGCGGCGCCAGGCCCGCCGGATGGCGTCCTCGGCGTCCTCCTCCGACACGCCCTCCGACTCCATCCCGACCGCGACCGCGAGGGCTTCGGCAACCTCATGGGCGTCGGTGGCGCCGAGCTTCGAGGCGAGCGCCTCGAGTCCGCTGGCGACCGCGCTCGCCGGATCCTCCGGTGAGGCTCCGGCGGCCTGGCGGAGGATTTCGGCGAGCGCCCAGAAGGCGAGGCCACGGCCGTAAGGCGGGTTGCGGCCGATGAATACGCGCGGGGGCGTCTCGCTGGTCTTCAGTTCCGCGACCAGCTCGATGACGAGCCGCGTCTTCCCGATGCCGGCATCGCCGACGATCGTCACCAGCTGCGGCAGGCGCTCGCGGACCGCGCGCCGGTAGATCAGGCGGAGGAGGTCGAGGTCGTCGTCGCGCCCGCGCAGGGGAGCCTCGGGGCCGTCGGTCGCCACGGACAGTCCATGCGCACGCCACGCCGGCACGGGGTCCGCGAGGCCCTTCGCGGCGATCGCGTGCGTCGGCTCCAGTCGCGCGCGCCGGCAGGCTCGCGCGCAGCGCTCGCCGACCAGGATCTCGCCCGGAGCGGCGGCCTGCTGCAGACGGGCAGCGACGTTCACAGCCTCACCGGTCACCGACAGGTCGCGCTCGCGTTCCGATGCGAGCACCTCGCCCGCCTCGATCCCGATTCTCACCCGCAGGCCGTCGTCCACCTCCCCGAGGCGCTCCACGAGTGCGAGGCCGGCTGCAATCGCCCGGTCCGGGTCGTCGTCGTGCGCGCGAGGCACGCCGAAGACCGCGAGCACCGCGTCGCCGATGTACTTCTCGAGCGTGCCCCCGTGCTCCTCGAGGGCGCGGCGGGCGACGTCGAAGAACGGGGCGAGGTGGCGACGCAGGTCCTCCGGATCGGCGCCGGCAGAGAGCTCGGTGGATCCGACGAGGTCGGCGAAGAGCATCGTCGCGAGCTTGCGCTCCCCGGCAACGGTGCTCGCGAGCGGAGCCCCGCAGGCTGCGCAGAAGCTGGCACCGTCCGGAGCCTCGGTTCCGCATCGCTCGCACGTCTGGGCCATTCCCGCCGAAGATAGCGCCGGCGGTGGCGCCGGGCTCACTGGCAAGGCGCGCCGAGTTCAACTGGCACCGAGGGGCGCCGGGCTCAAAACCGGCACTGAGGAAAAAGTCCCGGCCGGACGCGCCACGCCCCGGTCGAGCTCGGGTTTTGCCTTCTACGCGGGATAAATCGTGGACCCGCCATCGGCTGCTCGGCATCGCCGCTGCCATTTGCGCCCTATTGGCGCATATCGACAAAAAGGCGCCAATTCGCCCGAGGCTTCCCCTGGGTGCCTGTTCATGCGCCATCGCTACATTTGAGCCCGTGGCACGACAGCGCGACCTACTGGTCAATTTCGAGCGCATGCGGCGTGAGATGGACGAGCTCTTCGGCGAAGCCTGGGGCGAGCGCTGGGTGCCCGGACGGCCCCAATCCGGCTTCTCGCCGCCCGTCGACGTCTACTACTGCGGCGCGCCGGGCCCCGAGGCGACTGTGGCGCCGAAGGCGATCGTCAAAGCCGACCTCGCGGGCGTGAGCCTCGAGACGATCGGCCTGGAGGTCGCCGGACGCGAGCTCGTGATCACCGGCGAGCGACCGGTGCAGGAGACCGAGGGCCGCGTCTACCAGCAGCTCGAGATCAAGGCGGGCCCCTTCCGGCGGGTCGTCGAGCTCAACGCCGACGTCATCGCGGAGGAGGCCAAGGCGACCTACGAGGACGGCATCCTGCGCGTCGAGCTGCCGCTGCGCCCGACCGGTCAGACGACGAGGGTGAGCATCGAATGAATCCGCGCCTCGATGATGGCGGTGGAGTGCTCGAGGTCGTGGAGACACCCGACGTCGAGCAGGCGGTTCGCGACACCGCGGGTCAGCCCCTGCCCGGCGCGCTGCCCGTGCTCCCCCTCAAGGACATGGTCACGTTCCCTGACGCGCTCACGCCCTTGGCCGTCGGCCAGCCCCGCTCGATGAAGCTCGTAAACGACGTCCTCTCCGGCGAGCGGACGCTCGTGATGGTCGCATCGCGCGACCCGGAGCTCGACGAGCCCGGCCCCGACGATCTCTATGGCGTCGGCGTGGCGGGCGTCGTCGCGCGCATGCTCAAGGTGCCCGACGGGACGATCCGCATCCTGGTCCAGGGGACCGAGCGGGTGCGAATCGGCGAGTTCGTGGCCGAAGAGCCGTACCTGATCGCCCGCATCGAGCCCCTCCCCGACGAGATCGAGCCTTCGCCCGAGCTCGAGGCGCTGACCCGCAACGTCCAGACGACCTTCAGCGAGATCATCGAGCAGATCCCCTACCTGCCGGAGGAGCTTCAGCTCGCGATCAACAACATCGACGATCCCTCGGCGCTGAGCCACGTGATCGCCGGCGCCCTGCGGATCCCGACCGAGGAGAAGCAGGGGCTGCTCGAGGAAGTGGGCGTGACCCGCCGCCTGCGGCGCCTGTCCGAGGTGCTGGCGCGCGAGCTCGAGGTCATCCAGCTCGGCTCGAAGATCCAGTCGCAGGTCCAGTCGGAGATCGACAAGGGCCAGCGCGAGTACTACCTGCGCGAGCAGCTGAAGGCGATCCAGCAGGAGCTGGGCGAGGGCGACGAGCAGCAGGCCGAGATGAACGAGCTGCGCGAGCGGATCGAGGCGGCGAACCTGCCCGAGGAAGCGCGCAAGCAGGCCGACCGGGAGCTCGGCCGCCTCGAGCGCCTACCGCCGGCGGCCGCCGAGTACGGCGTCATCCGCACCTACCTCGAGTGGCTGGTGGAGTTGCCGTGGAGCAACCGCACCGAGGACGACCTGGACATCGCCCACGCGCGCGACGTGCTGGACGCCGACCACTACGACCTCGAGAAGGTGAAGGATCGGATCCTCGAGTACCTCGCGGTTCGGAAATTGAGGCAACAGCCCGCCGCCTCCTCCGCTTCGCGTCCGGGGGCGGCGGGGTCCGGCAAGAGCCCCATCCTTTGCTTCGTCGGCCCGCCCGGCGTGGGGAAGACGAGCCTCGGCCGGTCGATCGCCCGTGCCCTCGGTCGCGAGTTCGAGCGCATCTCGGTCGGCGGCGTTCGGGACGAGGCCGAGATCCGCGGCCATCGCCGCACTTACATCGGAGCCCTGCCCGGGACGATCATCCGCGCCCTCCGCGATGCGGGAACGCGCAACCCGGTCTTCATGATCGACGAGATCGACAAGATGGGCGCCGACTTCCGCGGCGATCCCTCGAGCGCGATGCTCGAGGTGCTGGACCCCGCCCAGAACGACAGCTTCCGCGACCACTACCTCGACCTGCCGTTCGATCTCTCCGATGTCATGTTCATTGCGACGGCGAACACGCTCGACACCATCCCGCCTGCCCTGCAGGACCGGATGGAGGTGATCCCGCTCTCGGGTTACACGACCGACGAGAAGATCCACATCGCCAAGAGCTATCTGGTCCCTCGCCAGGTCACCGAGAACGGGCTGAAGCGCAGCCAGATCGCGTTCACCGATGCCGCCCTGCGGGCGATCGCCGAGGAGTACACCCGCGAGGCTGGTGTGCGGAACCTCGAGCGCGAGATCGGGACCGTCTGCCGCAAGATTGCGCGCGAGATCGCCGAGGGCAAGGTCAAGGGGAAGGTGAGCATCTCCGCAAAGCGCGCGCGCGAGCTCCTCGGCCGCCGCCGCTTCTTCGCCGAGCAGCGCCGCCGCACCCGCGACGCGGGCGTCGCAACGGGGCTCGCCTGGACGCCGGTCGGCGGCGAGGTCCTATTCGTCGAGGCGACGGCGCCGCCGGGCTCCGGCAAGCTCACGATCACCGGCCAGCTCGGGGACGTGATGAAGGAGTCGGCGCAGGCCGCCCTCTCGTGGGTGCGAGGGCACAGTGCCCTGGTCGCGCCGGAGCTCGACGACGACTGGTTCGCGACCCACGACATCCACATCCATGTTCCCGCCGGGGCTGTGCCCAAGGACGGCCCGTCGGCCGGCGTGGCGATGGCGGTTGCCCTGTCCTCGCTCGTCTCCGGAAAGCCCGTCTCGTCGGACGTGGCCATGACCGGCGAGATCACGTTGACCGGCCAGGTGCTGCCGATCGGTGGCGTGAAGGAGAAGGCGCTCGCCGCCGAGCGCGCCGGCATCAAGCGGGTGCTGGTGCCCGAGCGAAATGAGGGCGACGTCGCCGAGATCCCCGAGCGCGAGCGCCGCGACCTCGAGTTCGTCCACGTCGATCGCATCGAGAAGGCGCTGGAAGCCGCGCTCTAGCCTCAGGGTTCGACCTCGATTGCCCGGGTATAAGCTCCCGGCAGACCGAACCGAGGAACAGGAGAGGTAGGCGAATGGCGAAGAGCAGCACCAAGGCACAGCAGGCGTTCCAGACCGGCCGCTCGGCGGCCGACAACGAGTACGTGCGCCGGCTGATCGAGGACGCCGAGCTGCGCGAGAACATCAAGACGGCATTCGAGTCGGGCAAGCGCGCCTACGACCGCCTGTCGAACGGCAAGGGCCCCGCGAAGGCCCTGATGGACGACAAGAAGGTCCACAAGGAGCTGCGAAACGCGGCCGCGTCGCTGCGCGAGGCTTCCGACCAGCTACGCGGGAAGCGCGATAGCCACACCTTCAGGAACTTCGTGATGATCGCGATCGTCGGCTCGATCCTGGCGCTCGTTCTCAGCGAGGATCTGCGCAAGGCCGTGCTCGACCGCCTCTTCGGCGCCGAGGAGGAGTTCGAGTACACCTCGACCACCACCGCCGCGCCCGCCCCCGAGGCCGCCGCCACGAACTCGGGCGACTAGCCCACCAGCTCAGCAGCGGAACTCGTCGGCGCCGATATCGCGGCGTTTTGGCCCGTGGCAGTTCCCGGTGCCGTCCAGCGGTCGCCGGTCGCCATCGATGTCGAAGCTCTTGTGCCCCTGAGGGTCCCCGGCGTCGATCATGGGCGAGTCCGGCTTCAGGTGGTAGTGGTCGGCCTTCAGCTTTGGGTTCTTCGTCGTCTTGAAATCCTCGCAGCCGTCCCCGCCCGGGTTCTTGGTCGGGCCGCGCGAGTAAGAGATCGAGCAGGTTGAGCCCGAGACATCGTTGAGGCCCGCAGGACCGATGATCGTCGAGTTCATCTTGATGTCGGCGTTGACCAGGTCGACCTCTCCCTGGGAGGCTCCGGGGTTCCAGAATGTCTCGTTGAAGAGCTTCGCGTCACGAGGCGCATCTGGGGCAGCCTCGGTGACCGTGAGCCCCGTGAACGCGTTGTCACGGTAGACGTTGCCCGCGAGGGAGATATGGGAAGGGACGCTGGCGATGCGAACGCCCCGCTGATAGCCGCTGATCAGGTTGCTGACCAGCCTCGTGTCGCTGTCTGACGAGCTGAACACATCGATCCCGTCGACCGCGCCGATCGAGATGTCGGGGTTGCGCAGGACATTGGACCGAATATCCGCGAACGCCTGATCTTCGATCGTGATCCCGGCGCCCGCCCCGTTCGCGGCATGGGTGCCGGTGATCGTGTTGCCCTTGATGAGAGGCGAGCCCCCCAGAGCCCGGACCGCGATCTGGAAGTCCTTGAAGCGGTTGCCCGTGACGCGCAGGCCCCCGCTTGAAGCGAACTCGTAGTAGATGCCCGCCTGGTTCGAGGCGGTCAGCGGCGTCGGGTCGACGAACGTGCTGCCCCTGATCTGCGTCCGGTTGACGCCGATGCCCACGATGTCGATCTCCTCCGGGATCTGCTGGTCCTCGTCGAAGCGGTCATCGACGATCTTCACCTGGGCCTCGATCTTCAGCGGCAGCGTCTCCGAACGGATCGTGAAGCCCCTCACCACTCCCGCCTTGGAGGTGACGTGGAGCGCGGGCTGAGCGTTTGAGCCCGTATCGAGAATCGCCTTGCCCGACGTGTCCACGGAGGGCCTGGTCGAGAAGTTCTTGTGCACGATCGACTTCTTGTCGCCGAGCACATGCGGGCTCTCGTAGACGGCGGGATCGCCGCCGACGAAGATGGTGTCGCCCTCGCCGGCGTTGTCGATCCCCGACGTGAGCGAGAAGCACGGATTGGCCTTGTGCTTGCAGTCATTCCCGCTGCCGGTCCCGTCCGAGCGGTCGACGTAGGTGTCGTGGGCCAGCGCGCTCGTGGGCGCCGCCACCACGACGAGCGCCGCCACCAATGCCCCCGTCAGCTTGCGGTCAGACAGTGCCTTCACGTTGATCTCCGAACCGGAGGCTAGGGCCCGCCTGCGGCTCTGTCAGTAGCGATCCGGTACCGACTCAGTCCCAGCCGGGATTGACCCCGTCCTCAGCGCGGACCTGCGCAACACCGCCGTCAAGGGCTCTAAGAGACAGGAGAACCATCAAAAAGCTCAAAAAGGAGGGAGGAAGGCGCTTGCGGCACTGTGGAGATGGTGCTGCAATGCTGATCACCCAACCCTGCCTTGAGTCGTGGAGTCATCCACCCGCCCAACCCAGCCCGCGCCGATCACGCGCGACCACCCAAGTCGCCCGTTGTTGCGCCTTGAGCGGATCCTTGGTCAGCCTCGCGCGCAAGAGATCATCTTCGACGGCGTGGTCTTGGTGCTGGCGATGGCTGCGACGAGCGCCAGCACCCGCGTCGCCAATATCGCCGACGTTCCCATTGCCTGGTCGGTCGCCTTCGTCGGGGTCTGCCTCCTGGCCCTGGCCGCCAATGGCGCGTACGCATCGCGCTTCAACGAGCAGTTCCTGGAGGACGCCCGCATCATCGTCACTGCCACCGCACTTGCAGCGATGGCGGTTACCTTCGCTCGAGTCGTCCTGACGCAGGCCCCGGACATTGCGAGCCAGGAGGTCCGAGCCTGGCTCTTTGCCGCCACCTACCTGGCATCCGGGCGGGCGGGGTTGCGGTTCGTGCAGGGCAACGGGAGGCGCCACGGCCGGAACATCGCGCCCACCCTCATCGTTGGTGCCGGGAGGGTGAGCCATCAGTTGGCTGCCCGCTTGTTGGAGCGCCCTGAGTTCGGCCTGCGACCGGTCGCGTTCTACGACGCCAACCCCCTCGAACTCGATGACGGGGTCGACCTTCCCGTGATCGGGCGCGGGACAGACGGCGAGCAAGCCGAGCGGATCGAGGCTGTCGTTCGCGAGTTCAGAGTCGAAGAGGTGATCATCACCTTCTCCCTGGCACGCCACGATGACGAATTGCAGATCGTCAGGCGCTGCCTGGCCCTGGGGGTCGGCGTCTCGGTCATCCCGCGGCTCTTCGAGGGCATACCAGATCAGACCCGACTCGAGCGCATTGGAGGCATGCCCCTCATCTCTGTTCGCCCGAGGGATCCGCGCGGATGGCAGTTCGAGCTCAAGTATGCACTCGATCGGGTGCTCGCCGCGATCGCCATCGTCGTGGCCTCGCCGCTCCTGTTGGTCTCCGCGGTAGGCACTCTCGTAACCCTCGGCAGGCCAGTGCTGTTCCGCCAGCCCCGGGTGGGGATCGACGGCCAGCGGTTCGACCTGCTCAAGTTCCGCACAATGCGACCACCCAGTGACGAGCACGACCAGGCCCTAGCGGAGGACCTGGAGCGGGGACTCGCCCCCGGAGGCGTGGAGCAAGGCGACCGACGCACACGCTTCGGCGCGTTCCTGCGGCGGACATCGCTCGATGAACTTCCCCAGTTCTTCAACGTGCTGACGGGCAAGATGTCGCTGATCGGACCTCGGCCCGAGCGCCCGGAATACGTCACCCGATTCGGAGTCGAAGTCCACCGCTACACCGACCGTCTACGCGTCAAATCGGGAATAACGGGCTGGGCCCAGGTGCATGGCCTTAGGGGACGCACCTCCATCGCCGACCGGGTCGAGTGGGACAACTACTACATCGAGAATTGGAGCTTCTGGCTCGATCTGAAGATCATCTTCAGAACGCTCGTGATCATGCTTCGCAGCTCGGAGTAGCGGCGAGCACAGCCGCAAGTCTGCGCCGACGTTCAGAGACGCCTGCCGATGCCCTCCGCCATGCCCGAGCCGGCCGTTGAAGTCGTTACCAGCCGCGAGCGGTTCGAGGAGCTGCGGGGCGCCTGGAACCAGCTGGCAATAGCGAACCTCTTCCTCACTTGGGAGTGGCTCGACTGCTGGTGGGAGCACTTCGGCGCGGCAGCTGAGCTACGCGTCAAGGTGATGTGGAATGGCTCGGCTCTCGCGGGAGGCATCGCGCTGGGTCAGACGGGCCGCCACGCGTGGGCGCTGGCAAACAAGGAAACGGACCTGTTCGAACCGGTCGCACGCACCGATGGCGACCTCACCTCGCTCCTGCGCGCGGTGGCGTCGGGGCCGTGGTCGCGCCTGACGCTGCCGGCTGTGCCGGTCGAGACCGGCATGGCCGAGCTCCTGAGCGACGCGCTGCGAGCCGAGGGGTGGCTGGTCGACCAGGCTTTCAGAGAGACCTGCCCGATCATCGACACGAGCGGCACCCTCGAGGAGTACCGCAACCGCTTGAGCTCGAATGCGCGGCGCCAACTCGCCAAGGCCCAACGCCGCCTCGAACGGGAAGGCAGGGTCGAGCTGAAGGCACTGGATCCGCTGGACGCGGACGCACCGCTGGAGCGGTTTCTGGACGAGTGCTTCCAGCTGGAGGCTGCGGGTTGGAAGGGGGACGCCGGCAGCGCCGTGGCTTCCGATCCAAGGCTCGTCGCATTTTGGAAAGCCCTCCTGCAGCGCTTCCATGATTCGGGAACCCTCAGGGTGTCCCAGCTGCGGCTGGACGACACGCTGATCGCGTTCTGCCTGGATGTCTTGTACGGCGATCGCCTCTACTCGCTGAAAACCAGCTATGACGAGCGCCTCGGTTACTTCTCGCCCGGGCACCTGCTGCGAATGGCGATGATCGAAGCCTGCTTTGAGCAAGGAGTTTGTGCGCAGGAACTGCTTGGGCCGATGCTTCGCTGGAAGGAGCGCTACGCGACCGAGGTTCGAACCACGGCGACCGTGAGGGCCTACCGAAGGCGCCTCGTCGGGGCCGCTCGGTACGCCGGACGCCGCCACGTCCTGCCGAGGCTGCGCCCGGCGTACCGCAACTCCCGACAAGCCCTGAATCGACTGCGTGGCCGGCGCGGAGCTGCGCCTGCACAGCGAGGGAGCTAGCGGGCGTCCGCGGCTCCTGCGAAGGGCGAGCGCCGCGCGAGCAAGCGGTTGCGTGGAACCAGAATCCGGAAGGCGGCCTTGCGCGCAAAGGCACCGGCCCGCTTCGCCCGTGAGCGCATGTAACCCTCGAATCGCTCGCTCACGACGGCAAATGGGGGGCGAGGCGCGATTCGCTGCATGGCCCGCAGTTGGTTGACGTGGAGGACGTGGTACGCCGCGCTCGCGACGTTCGGGATGCGAAAAGGGAACAGGTCGTAGCGGGACCAACTCCCGGTGTCCCACCGATCGATGTTCGCGGCCAGTGTGTCGACACCGCTGTCGAATTCGCTCCGAGCGACATCGTCACTCAGCCCCACCGCGACGTCATACAGACCCCAGAGCGCGAAGATCCCCCCGTTGAGTACGCACGACGACGGCTGGGTCGGATACTCCTCGAGGAAGAAACCGTCTCCCAGGCACGTGCGAACCCCGCCTTCGGCTGTGGGGACGCGGAGCGGCCCGAGCGCCAGCCGCGCCGCGTCGGCGAACGATTCGTCGCGAGTCGCCCCATAAGCGCGTACCAGCAGGCTGGCACCTTCGCCCTGGGCCATCGCCGAGATCCACGGCGGATCGAGATGGAAGGTGTGGATCATCGGCCGGCGATTGAACCAGGCGCCAGCCAGAGGGCCGTCCTTTGCCTGTCTGGAGACCAAGAAGCGCGCCGCGTCCAGGGCGGACCGGAGCCAGTGCTCGCCATGGTCATTCAGGTGACGCTCGAAGCAACCGAGCCCCCACTGAGCCAGCCACTGGATCGTCATTACTTCGAGGAAGTCGCCACCGCGCGCCTCCCGGACCACCCACTCGGGGGGCCAACTGGGCGCTGCCTCGGGCTTGAGGCTGAAGTCAATGTGGTATCCGCCGAGCTCGCCCGGTCTCACATTGGAGCCAACCGGCAGCCTCATCGTGCCCGCCGAACCGAAGAAGTTCGAGTACGGCTTTCCGCCTTCGGCATTCAAGGCATCGATGCTCGGACCCGCCGCCGTCATGCAGTGGAGGAGCTTAGCCATCGCCGTCCTGCCTGCCGTGCCTATGCTGCCGCCCACCATGGCCGCACGGACCGACAGTCCATCCTGGACCGCAGAGCTCGTGCGCGATCCAGACGGCTTGAAGGATCTCGAGGAGGTCTGGTCTGCCCTCGCCCTCGGGCGCGAGAACGTCTTCTTGACCCCGGAGTGGTTCGCGGTCTGGCGGCGGCACTACGGTGGGGCTGCCACTCCACTGGTCGGAGCCGTCCGCTCGGCTGCCGGCGAGGTGGAGGGAATCGTGCCCCTCGTCCTGGAGGGGCGTACAGCCCGATTCGCCGGATCCGGGCTCGGCGATCGCTTCGGTCCCGCGGCACCGCCGGAGGGCGAGGTTGAGGTGGCCGCCGCGCTGGGGCGCGCGCTGAGGGAGATTCGTGGGTCATGGTCGTCGCTCGTGTTGGAAAACGTGGCGGCCGGCGCGGACTGGTGGCAGGCCCTCTCCCGCACGAGCGGGTGCGGGAGCCATCCGATCGTCGCCCGGTCCATCCAACTGCCTGGAATCGACCTGGACGGGCGAAGCTGGGATGAGTACATGGCGACGCGCAGCCGCAACCTGCGAAGCCAGATCGGCCGGCGGCGGCGGGCGCTCGAGCGCGCTCACGATGTGCAGGTGCGCTGGACCCGGAAGGCGGAGCAGGTCGAGCCGGACATGACCCTTCTCTTCCAACTCCATCACGCTCGCTGGAGTGCGCGGGCGGGCGCGTCATCGATGACGAGCCAGCGCGCGCTCGCCTTCCACTCGGACTTCGCCAAGGTCGCCGCCGATCGGGGGTGGCTCCGCCTGGCCTTTCTCGAAGTGGACGGCGAGCCGGTGGCAGGTTGGTATGGCTGGCGGTTCAGCGATCGCTTTGCGTACTACCAGGCCGGATTCAACCCGGAATGGGCGGATCGCAGCGTCGGGTTCGTGCTCTTCGCTGAAACGATCCGCGCGGCAGCCGAAGAGGGTGCGACCAGCTACGACATGCTGCTCGGAGAGGAGCACTTCAAGCAGCGTTTTGCCGATCACGCCGACTCGGTGTGCACCGTGCTCATCGCTCCCTGGTGGCGCCCCGCTCGCGCGCTTGCAGGCGCTGAGGCCGCGATGCGTCGAGCCAGCAGGCGACTTCCCCCGGAGCTCCGTGAGCGCGTCAAACGAGGTGCGAGCGGCGCGCTTGGGCGGTTGCCGATGGCGCGGCGGCGGTGAGCCCTCAGGTCATGTGGTTCGCTAGAGCGAGCGACAGCCACTGTCGGGGCGCAGGTTCAGGTCTCCGTGCCGTGCGTCCACGAAACGCGGTGGCGCGACCTTGTTGTGCCTGGCCCTGAAGTTCCGCGACGGCGTCTCGACGCCGCCGTGGGTGTTGTAGTAGTTGCGTTTCGCTGCGCCGTAGACGCAATTGTGCTTGAAGACGTTGCCGACGGCGCGCGGGCCCGTGGGCCCGGAGGCGGCGTTCCAGCGAACGTGGGACCTGGTGATCACGTTCCTGCGAACCAGATTGTGATTAGACACTCGGTTATTCGCGCCCGAGAAGTTGATCCCCTCACCATTCTGGTCGAGCACGTTGCCCTCGATGGTCGAGCGCTGGGCGGCGGGGTAGAGCTGGATGCCGCGGTCGGCATTGTCGTAGATCCAGTTGCGAGCGATCACGGTCCTGCGCGCGTCCTGAACATAGATCCCGTGGTCGTGGTTGGTTCTGGGAAGGCGACCGCAGTCGTGAATGCGGTTGTTCATGATGTGAACGCTGCGTGGCGGCTTTCTCGAGTAGTAGCTGGCGATGAGCACGCAGCTCGTGCTGTGGTGGTAGTTGGTGATCACGTTCGAGCGCAGCGAAACGCGGTTGGCGTGGATCCGGACACCGGCAGGTTGGCGACCGCCCGCTCCGTTGATGCGCAGGTCCTTGATAGCCGAGCCGCGCCCCGATGGCCGAAACTGGATCGATCCCTTGAGAGCCACCTTGTCCGACCCGTAGGCGGTGAGCGTGACCCCGTGCTTGTCGATGTTGAGAGCCCTGAAGCGGTAGCGCCCCGAGCGGAAGCAGCCGGTCTGCCCGCGCCGCAGCCTGTCCACGAGCGCGTGGGCCGAATGCACGGGCCGCTGCGCCGTTCCCCGTGCGCCATCGTGCCCGTCCTTTGACGCGAAGCGGTCACAGCCCGCCGTCTCCCCGCCCGCAGAGGCGTCCGTTGCCGCCAGCCACAACAGGGTCAGCCCCAGCCCCGCGAGTAGGAGCGTGATCCCGACTCCTACGAGGAGGAGCCTCGGGGCTAAAGGACCGATCCCGGCTTCCTGATCGGTTCGGACCGCGGCGTGGTCTCGGGCAGCGCCTTCCATGGCGCGCGGAACCTTAAGCAAACGATCGGCGAATTGCAAGCGAATGCTGATGAACGCGATTGTCGCGATGCCGGCGGACGGACTCGGGAACGGTACGCTCGGGCGGTGACGGACCGGGTGGAGTGGATCACCGACCGGGCGCGTTTCGACGAGCTTGCGGAGGAATGGGATCGCTTGGCGGATGCCGCTCGGAGGCCTCCGTTCTCGCGTCACGCCTGGTTCGAGTCGTGGCTGGACGCCTTCGGGCCCGTTGATCTACGCATGTGCGTGTTGTGGCGGGCGGACGCGATGGCCGCGGCGGTTCCCTTGCGGACGATGCGAAGTGGCGCGCGAACGATCGCGAACGTTCACACTCCCTCCCTGCGACCGCTCGGAGTCGATTCACGCGCGATAACGGATGTCTACCGAGAGGCCGCAGAGCAGTTCAGTGAGCTCGTTATCGAGCCCCTACCGGAGGAGTTCGTGGAGACCCACTCGCTCGTCGAAGCCGCCCATGAGCTTGGCCTGTGGACAGTGGTCGAGCCCCAGCACACGTCTCCGTTCGTCGAGACCGATGGTGACTTCGGTGAGTGGCGGGCGGGATCTAAGCCGCACTGGGGTGCCCCCCTCGAGCGTTTTCGCCGCAAGGCCGCTCGGGAGCGTCGCGCCGAGCTGGACCTCGTCTTCTCGCCGAAGGACCTCGACTCAGAGCTCGACGAATGCCTCGTCGTCGAGGCCAGTGGCTGGAAGGGCGAGCACAAGACCGCGATTCTTTCCCGGTCCGAGACCCGAGCCTTCTACCAGAGCGTCGCGGCGGCCTTCCACGAGCGGGGGGAGTTGCGGCTCTCCACGCTGCGCCTGGACGGGAAGCTCGCCGCATTCGATTTATGCCTTCTCCACCGCGGGCGGCTGTACCTGCTCAAGACGGGCTATGACGAGTCCTTCCGAAAGCTCGCTCCCGGCCTCGTGCTGCAGCTATCCGTGATCGAGCGCTGCTTCGAGACCGGGGTCGAGGCATTCGAGCTCCTCGGCGGCGATACCGAGTGGAAGCGGAAGTTCTCGACGGACGAGCGCGAGCACGTCGCGCTCCGGAGCTTCCGCAAGCGTCCGGCGCCAGCAGTGCGATACGCGTACCGTCGCGCATTGAGGCCGGGTTTGAGGCGCGCCTATCGAAAGGTCCGCGGGTTGTGACAGACGAGTCGCGCCAAAGACCTAAAGTCACCGGTCGCGCTGCCGATGAGTCCGATATGAAGCCCGGCAGCGCTCCGGTCATTCCATTGCGCCCAAGTTCGCCGCGCGCGATCTCTGGTGCTCTTTCAGCCGACTCCTCTGAACCGCTGGTGGAGGTCGAGCGCCGCTTTGCGAGTCTTGCGGCCGAATGGGACGCCCTGGCCGACCGCGTTGGGTCCACTCCGTTCATGCGGCCGGGATGGATGGCGGCTTGGTGGCGCGCGTTCGGTACCGGCGAGCCGGCGATCATGACCGCGCGCCGAAACGGCCGGCTGACGGGCATTCTTCCCCTGGAGCGTCGTCGCGGCGCGCTGCGCGCGCTGGCGAACCAGCACACTCCTTCCTACAGTCCGATCGCCGAGGACGACGCCAGCGCCGGGGCTCTGGTCGATCGGGCGCTGGCGACGACGGCTCGTCGAGTCGAGCTCTCGATGCTCGATCGATGGGACGTCGTCAGCGGCGAGTTGCTGGAAGCGGCGACCGAACGAGGACGTCGGACACATACACGGATCGTGCGCCGCACGCCGTACCTCGCGATCGATTCCGACTGGCAGGGGGTACTTGCGACCTTGAGCCGGCGCCACCGCAAGGAATTGCGCCGCCAGCGCCGTCGGTTGGAGGAGATGGGTCCGGTGGATCTCGAGACGATCACCGGGCGAGCCGAGCTCGAGCGGGGGCTCGCAGACGTCCTTGCGCTCGAAGGTTCCGGGTGGAAGGTCGAGCGTGGGACGGCTATTGCGTCAAGGCCCGAGACCCGAAACTTCTATCAGGAGGTCGCCGTCTGGGCGGCGGAGCGCGGCTACCTCGTGCTCTTCTTCCTCACCGTCGGGGGGAAGCGGGTCGCCGTGGACTTGTGCCTCGACCATATGGGCGTGCGGTACATGCTCAAGGGTGGATTTCTCCCTGCCTACGCGCAGTTCTCACCGGGAACCCTCCTGCTCGAGGCGAACCTTGCCCAAGGCGTGGCTGCCGGTCTCAAGCGCATCGAGCTGGGCGGAGGAAGCGACTCGTACAAGATGCGCTGGACGCGGAGCACCTCGAAGCGCTGGCAGATCCAGGCTTTCTCGGAATCGCCGGGTGGCCGCGTCAGCAGGCTCGTACATGCGAATGCCCTGCCGCTGGCGCGCCGACTGCGTGATCGCTGGGCATCGCGCTCCCAGCCGGCGGCGCGCCCCGATCCGGAGTTCGGCAGCGCGGTGGGCGACCCCTCCTGACGATCGTCCGGTGATGCGAGAATGGTCCGCGTGCCAGCGGCGATTCCGCGCGAGATCCTGATCCCGGCCGGCTTGCTCGCCTTCATCGCGGCGATGGTGGGCTATCTCGCGGGAAGCAGTCCGGCGTTCGCGCTCGGAGCCGCGCTCGCGCTGGCGTTCATGCTCGTCGTTCTCGCGAACCTCTATGCGGGCCTCATCGGCTTCATCGTGCTGACGTTCGCCGCAGACATACCGGGGCTCTTCGGCTCTGCGGTCACGGTCTCGAAGCTCGCAGGCCTGCTTTTGCTCCTCTCGTGGCTTGCCCATCTGGCAATCCGGAAGGACGTCAAGGCGGACCTCTTCTCAGCCCATCCGGGCGCTGCCTGGATCCTCTTCTTCTTCGTCGGTTGGCTGGTCCTGAGTCTGCTGTGGGCAGAGGACCGCGCCGTCTCGATCGAATCGTTGTTCCGGTTGTCGCTGAATGTTGTCTTCTTCTTGATCGTCTTCACGGCCATCCGCACCCGCCTGCAGGCCGTCGGCGCCGCCCTCGCCTTCGTCGCCGGTGCCTGCATCGATGCGCTGTACGGATTGTTTAATCCGGTGAACGTGGCGAACACCGCCCGGATCACGGGATCGATCAGCAAGCCCGGCGAATTGGCCGCCGCCTTGGTCGCCGGGCTCGTGCTCAGCCTGGGCCTCGCGGCCGTCTTCAAGGGCAAGCCATTGATGCGGCTGGCGGTGCTCGCCACTGCTCCGCTTTGCGCCCTTGGGATCTTCCTCACGGGATCACGCGGAGGCTTGATCGCGCTGACGGTTGCCCTGGTTGCCTTCATTGTGATCGGCGCGAAATGGCGCGGCCGCACCCTGGTGCTCGCGGTTGCCGTGGCGGTCGCGGGTATCAGCTTCTACACCTACGCGGCATCACCGGATCTCAGGGACCGCGTGACCAGCATCGGCAGCGGTTCGGGCCGCATCGACTTGTGGACCGTTGGCTGGCGGATGGTGGAGCAGGATCCTGTGGAGGGTGTCGGCATCGGGAACTTCCCTGTCGCCTCACCGCATTACGTCCTGGTGCCCGGCGCGGTTGCTCGCGCGCAGTACGTGAGTTACTCAGACAAGGTTGCTCACAACACCTACCTGGAGCTCTGGGCGGAGACGGGATTTGTCGGACTTGGCCTCTTCCTCTTACTGGTGGGCTTCTGTGTGCGTTCAGCCTTCCGCGCGGCGCGGGAGTTCGCTCGGCAGGGAGACCACTCGATGGAGTTGCTCTCGCATGCCCTGTTCGCAGCCCAGGCCGGCTTCCTCGCGGGCGCATTCTTCACGTCCAGGGAGTACGCAAAGGACGTGTGGCTCATACTCGCCCTCGGGCCCGCGTTCCTGGCAGTGGCCTCAGGCCAGAGGCAGCGCTCCGTCGCGGAGGATGAGACTCACCCCACGCCCGCCACTGCCGGCTCCAGGCCGGCGCTCGGCCAGGCGCGCTGAGCAACGAGCCGTCGATGAGGGGCGACCTCCGGATCAGGAAGGCAGGACGCGTGTTGGTCCTCTGCTACCACGCGGTGAGCGACGTCTGGTCGGCGCCGATAGCGGTGACCCAGGACAGCCTCGAGCGACAGCTGTCCGGACTGCTGTCCGCCGGCTATACGGCTACGACCTTCCGCGACGCGCTACGCGAGCCGGGGTCGGCGAGGGCCGTCGTGGTCACATTCGACGATGCCTACCGTTCCGTGATCGAGCGCGCGCTTCCAGTCCTCAGCGAGCTCAGAATCCCGGGGACGGTCTTTGCCCCGACCTCGTTCATCGGCACAGAGGAGCCCATGTCGTGGGATGGCATCGCTGAATGGGCGCGCGGTCCTCACGCCCGTGAACTCGTGCCGATGTCGTGGGAAGAGCTCGGCCAGCTCGCCGAGGAGGGCTGGGAGGTGGGATCGCATACCCGGACGCATCCGCGCTTGCCGACCCTCGACAGTGCTGCGTTACGAGAGGAGCTCGAAGAGTCGCGGCTCGCGTGCGACGAACACATCGGGGCCGCGTGCGCGACGCTCGCCTATCCCTACGGTCAGTACAACCAGGCGACGATGGAAGCCGCGCGCAACGCCGGATACGAGGCGGCCTGCGCCCTGGCCCGGTATGTTCAATCGCCGGTTCCGATGGCGTGGCCTCGAGTTGGCGTGTATCGCGGTGACGGGGCGCTGCGATTCCGGATGAAGATCTCGCCTTCGGTCGGCCGGCTCCGGGCCTCACGCGTCTGGCACGCGCGGGTGTGGCTGCGCCTCGCCGCGAACAGGGTCAGAGGACGCTCATGACGTCAAACCCCCTGGAAACGCCGGTGATCGTAGTCGGCACGGGCCGCTGCGGCTCCACGATGCTGCACCGGCTCCTCGCCCGGCACGACGACCTCGGCTGGCTCTCGACGTTCAACGAGGTTTTTCCGAAGCAACCGTGGCTCTCGGCTTTCTCGCGCCTGTACCGATGGCCGCTTCCCACGCGAGTCAAGCACGTGAAGGCGTTTCCCAAGCCGTTCGAGGCATACCGGTTCTGGGAGTCCTACCTGCCGGGGTTCTCGCGCCGGGACCGTCCACAGACCGCGGAGGATGTGCCGGCGGACGGAATCGAGCCGGTGCGGCTCGCGACGACGCGCGTGCTCGCGTACCAGGGCAAGCCCCGGCTCCTGGTCAAGGTCACGGGGTGGTCGCGGATCGCCTACTTCGACCGGATCTACCCCGATGCCCAATTCATCCATCTTCGCCGCGAGGCGCGTTCGGTCGTGAGCTCGTGGGTGAAGGCAGGATGGCTGGATGTCACGAGTGCGCCCGACAGCGGCTCGTGGCAATGGGGAAGCGTGCCGCCCCGCTACTACGACGCGTGGCGAGAGCTCGACGGCGATCCTGTGCTCACCGCTGCACTCAAGATCAGGCTCGACCTGGATGACATCGCCGCAAACATGGCGCTCTTCCCCGGCCGGTCCCAGGAGCTGCGGTACGAGGACCTCATCCGCCGGCCCGAGGACACGCTCCGCGAGCTCTGCGGCTTCGCGGGTCTGGAATGGACGCCACAGTTCGACCGGGTCGTCAGGCAGATGCGCTTCCACGATCCCACCGAGAAGTGGAAGAGCCATCTGACGGAGGACCAGGGAGAGCGCATCCTGGAATTCATGCGGCGCACTGAGAGCGACGGCTAGCCCGTCGCCTTCGCCCAGAGCTCCTCGTAGAGCGCTTCGATCCTGCTCACGGTCACGCCGATGTCGAACTCGCTGCGCCGCCTTTCCCGACCGCGGGCGCCCATCTGAGCTGCGCGAACCGGGTCTCGGAGCAGTCGCTCCGTCGCTGCCGCGAGCGCGGCGGGGTCTTGCGGCTCAACGAGGAATCCGTGGACGCCGCTCTCGATCAGGTCGGGCACGCCGCCGACCCGGGTGGCGACCACGGGCTTGCCGGCGTCCATGTATTCCATGACGGACAGTGGGCTCCCCTCGAAGTCCGATGAAGAAACCGCGACGTCCAGGGCCTCCAGGACGTCGGGCACATCGCTGCGGTGCCCGAGCAACATCACGCACCCGCCGAGGCCGAGCTCATCGATCAGCGCGGCCAGACGCCCCCCGTCCTCGCCTCCTCCGGCGATCAGGACCCGCAGCGTCGGGAAGCGCGGACGCAGGAGCGCTGCCGCTCGCACGAGAACGTCATATGCCTTCTGAGCTCGGAGTGCTCCGAGCGCCCCGATCACGGGATCGTCAGCCGCAATCCCCAGTTCGGCTCGAACATCGCCCCCCCGTTCGCGGGAGACGTTCGGGATGCCGTTCGGGATGAACCGGATCTTCTGCGGGTCGATGCCCTCGATCTCGATCATGCGCCGCCGGTCCTCTCGGGAGACGGCGACGAACGCGTCGACCCGAGGTGCGATGACATAGCGGTCCGAGAGGCGCCGAAATGGCCTGCCCTCGTACGACCAGGTGTGTTCGTGGGCGATCACGACGGGGGGGCGGGCGACGAGGCTCAAGAGGGAGGCCCACAAGTTCGAGCCGAACTTGTGGGCGTGCAGGACGTCGACCGGTGTGCGGCGGATCGCCGAGATCACAGGTCGCCATGCCCAGACCGCCGCGGCGGAACTCCGCTCGAGGCCTAGGAACCGCACACCCGCCGAGCGGAGGTCTTCCATGGCTGCGAGCCGAGCTGGCGTCCGGCGTTCGCTGGACCAGCGCGTGGCGCAGAGAATGCGCTCAAAGCGATCGGCGTCCAGGCGTTTCGCGACCTCAGACGCGAGTCGCTCGCCGCCACCCGCCCCAATGCCGTCGACGAGCGTCAGGACCGTGATCCTGCTCATTCGGGCGACTCGGCGGCGACGGCTCGACACGATGGCCACAGGTCGAGCTCGATCTCCGGGACCAGCACCGACAGCTCCTCAGCGTCGCGCAGGATCGCCCGTCGCGCCGCCCCGCTCACAGCCTCTGGGGAGTCAAGCTGGGGAGGGCTGAACCCTTTGCGGTTGATGACCGTGGCGGGAGGCTGGTGATCCTCCGCGCCAACGAAAGCGTAGGTTCGCTGCAGCTCGCGAAGAGGATCTTCAAGGCATCGCTCGTACTGCAAGATGAGGATCTGCGACCGCTCGAAGTGCTCGAACAAGACCCGCAGCTGCCGCGCGTAGAGGCTCCGAGTGAGCGCGGCGTTCGCGCTCATCGCAAGCACGTACGCCCGCCGTCGGCCGCGAACGCTGCGCTTCAGCAGGGCCAGGTCATGGCTCAGTCCCGACTGATACCGACGGAGCGGATCACGAAGCATCACCAAGATCCGTGCGTCCGGCACGGCCCGGTGGAGCAGTGCGGAAACCCAAAACTGGTGCAGGTAGGACGGACACCATTCCCCCGTCAGCGAACCGGCCGGACGGGAAAAGAGATTGTGGTAGGCGTCGACGTCGCCGTTGGTGAACTCGCGCTCGTAGTAACCGTCGAAGAAATGGGTCTCCTTTCCCGCGCCTTCATGAATTCGCGGGTGGTTACAGAGCAGCCGCCACCACCAGGTCGTGCCGCAGCGTTGGGCCCCGACACCCACGAAATCCGGCGGACCGGAGACCCACTCGCGCACGTTCCGGTCCCTCCACCGGCGGCGAAGGGGTCGGGTCTTGCGTATGAGTGCTCGTCTCATCTCGCCTGCGTCTCGAGCCAGCCGTGCAGGTCGACTCCGAGCAGAGCGTTCAGCTCCCGCACCTGCTCGGCGACGAGCGGCCGCAGCGACGCGGTCACCGACTCGGGTGGCGGTTCTCTGGGCTCGATCCTCGCGTTCCACCGCTTCAGAATCGCCCCGGTTCGGCGTCGGAAGCCCTCGGACGTCCCAAGGTGGAGCACCCTGCGTAGCGCCGGCGGCGGGTACCGCACCAGCTTTCGAAGTTGCCTGCTCCGTACGCGTTTGTTGGGGTTGACGACCTCGAGCTCCGGCACAAACGCCCAGTCGACACCCAGGAACTCGCAGGTTTCGCGGTAACTCTCAAGCGTGCGGTTGCGGAAATCGTCGTAGAACACCACGTGGACACGCTCTCTGCCGAACACCCCGAAGTAGCGCTCGAGCTGCTCGGAGTAACACGCTGCCGCGCGATACGAGCGCGGCGGGAAGCGCGGCGGGGTCCCCTCGCGCTCTCGCTCCTCATCGAGGGCCAGCGCCCGCTCGAAGTCCTCCTCCGGCTCGATCCCGACGAAGACGAACTGTGAGTGAAGCGATGGGAGTGCCTCGAGCGGGTTGCGCAACATGACGATGATGTCGGCCTCAGGGGCAAACCTTTTGATCGCGCGCGGCGCTGCAGACGAGTACAGGTACCAGACCGATGCCTCTCCAATCCGCTGCGCTTCCTGCACCCCCTCGAACAGGGCCAAGTATTCCGTCTCGGATATCCACGGTACGCCTTCCTCCCTACCGAACTTGGCGTAAAGGTCCGTGGCGAAATACTGTGTCTCCTTGCGAGCGCACATGCCGACGTCGGGGTGCTGTCCGAGGTAGCTCGCCATTGCCGTGGTTCCACACTTCGGCGCTCCGACGATGAAGAAGTCGGGTCGCCTCAACAGCGGCTCCACGTGGCGTCGCCTCCCGTGCCTCGGTCCAGCGGTCCCTCCAAGTCGGCGGTGCTCACCTTGGGGCTCAGGTTAGCGGTGCGGGTAGAGTCGCCGGATCTCACCGCAAGCCATTCAAAGCACGCCGGCAGGACACCGCATTCTCTTCATCGGGGGACTCCACCGCAGTGGCACCACGCCTGTGGCCCACTGGATCGCCGGTCATCCGGAGGTCAGCGCATTCCAGGATACGGGCGTCCCGCAGGACGAGGGGCAGCACCTCCAGGACGTCTACCCGACGGCCGCCGACCTGGGAGGTCCGGGCCGCTTTGCATTCGGCGAGGCGGGCCATCTGACGGAGTCGTCGCCACGGGTTTCCGCCGCGACCGGTAGCCGGCTCTGGACGGCGTGGGCTCCGTACTGGGACCTCGCGAAGCCGGTACTCCTGGAGAAGTCGCCCCCGAACCTGACGAAGACGCGATTCCTCCAGGCCCTGTTCCCTCATGAGTCTTACTTCCTCGTGGTGATCCGACACCCAATCGCCGTCGCCTACGCCACGAGGAGATGGACCCGGCGCTTCGGATGGATCCCACCGCAAGCATCGCGTCGATCGCCGCACCTTCAGGCTGGATTGCACACGCTCCTACAGCATTGGGTGGTGGCGCACGAGCGCTTCCTCGCTGACGCCGCCTCGCTCCGGAACGTTCGCCTGGTGCGCTATGAGGACCTTGTCAACGATCCGGCCGGCGAACTCGCGGCCATCTTCGGATTTCTCGGCTTGGCTCCTGCAGGCGCTGGTTGGGAGGTCAAGCAGGCCTTGAACGAGAAATACATCCGGCGCTGGCACGAACGAGGCGCAACGCGGCGCGGCCGCGCCGGCCTCGCGCGCATAACCGATGCCCTGGAGCACCGCGTTCGCCCCTACGGCTACAGCCTGCTGGAGCCGGATCACGTATTCCCCCCCGACGAGCGCGTCGGCACCTACGTCGGCCAAGCGTGACTCACGCCCGTCGAAGGGCCTTCACTGGGATGCGCACGAGGCGCCTCAGCTCGCGACCGGTCATCTCGCCGATCACGAGGAGAGCGGCGACGAAGGCCACCGATCCCGCGCCCAGCCCGACGACCCACTGGATCGGCGAGAGGTCGTGGGTGCCGACCAGCGCGAGGATCGCGGCCATCACGCCCGCGGCTGCAAACGCTCGTACCGAGGTGAGCACGAGCGGCCTGAGGGGCATCCCGATGAAGCGATGGGAAAGCCAGATGTTGCCTCCGACAAAGAACGCTAATGCGACGTCCGACCCCACCGCGGCGCCGTAAACCCCGATCTCAGGGATGAGGAGGACATCCAGCCCGCCTGCGATCACGACTGTCCCCAACGCGAACGGGATCCGCCGTTGAGCTTCGCCGGCATAGTTCAGCGACGACGTGACGAGCGGGTTGATTCCGTTCAGGAAAATGGCCGGGCTCAACGCTCGAAGCACGCCCGCAGATTCCGAGAATGCGGAACCCAGGAGCAGCGCCACGATCGGCGCCGCCCACAGCAAGGTCATAGCCGCCACCCAGGCCTGGAAGATGGTGACGTACCGCAGCGCGCGAACGAGGGCACCGACCTTGGGAGGATCCTCTGGGTGGCGAGCAAGGCGTGGTGACACCCCCTGGGCGATCGCGAGCCCCGGATAACCGATAAATGCGATGAACCTGAGCGGAGCGCTGTAGATGCCGACCGCGCTAGTCGTGAGGAAGGCGCCCAGGAGCAGGACGTCCAGCTGCGCGAAGACGGCCATCGCCACCGTGACGGAGAACATCGCTCCGGCGTAGGAGGCAAAGCGCCTCCGCGCCACCGGACTCGGGCCGGTCTTGAAAAGCGGAGAGTGCCCGAGAAGGCGGGCCAGGATGGCGATGCCGATCACTACGCCGAAGGCGTAACCCGCGGCGCGGCCGAAGGCCGCGCCCGTTGCGCCTCCGCCGGCCAGCACCAGGGCGACGGTCGCGCCGAACTCCATCGCCGCTTCGGACACCACCAATCGGAGCCCGGCGGCCGCCTGGCGCAGGGCGATCAGCGCATTGCGGACGAAGGTCATCAGGTTCTGTCCAATCAGCGCGATGGCCGCTCCCCTGAGCGGCCCGGCCAACTCCGGGGCGTTGTAGAGCGCCGCAATCGGCTCCGCGAGCGCGAAGATCAAGCCCCCGATACATGCAGCGGTGAGCAGCCTGAGGCGGAGCGCCATGCCGAGCACGCCCAAGACCCCGCGCGTATTCCCGTGATGCTCCGCGATGAACCGGGCGGCAGCCTGGCTGGTTCCGCCTCCTGCCGGCCGAAGCACCAATCCGGTGACGCTGAGTGCCAGCGAGAACGTGCCGAAGGCGGCCGGCCCGAGCTTCCGCGTCAGAAAGATCGTCAGGGCAGCGGTGAATGCCGCCGTGCTCATCTGGGTCACAAAGGCGAATACCGCATTGCGACTGATGGTGTCGCCGCGCCCAGACCCGGGCGCGATGTCGGCGTCGCTCATTCGATCGCGACCGAATGCCCCGCAGGATCATTGGCGGCGAAGGAGGGTCGGCTCAGGGGCTCGACCGTTGCGGTGAGGCCAGGCGGCTCGACCTGGTACCCGACCTTCGCAAGCGTTGCGCCCAGAATTCGATTCAGAGCGGCGACATCGTCGGACTCGAGCCGCTCGCGCCATTGGAAGTTCATGTCCTGAAGATTGAAGCGGTCGCGAAGGAAGCGCTGCGCCTCAGGAGAGTGCGGGAGGTCGCAGAATTCCGCGATCGCATCCAAGACGGCGTCCGGATCGGTGACGAAGCGCTCGTAATGGACCTCGGCATAGCGATCCGAGGCGAGCTCCGCCCCCTCCGCCCGAGTCGACTCCACCACGCGCTTCCATTGAACGGCCGCAAGTGCGAGCGGCGAACTGCCGTGCCGCCCCCACTCAGCGAGATCCTCAGAAGTAAGCCCGTCTCGCCACGCGGGCTTCCGCATGCGGTCCCGTTCGCGCCAGAAGTGGACGCGCAGGAGCGACTGAACCACGGCACGCCCGTCTCGGATCACGTGCACGAACCGAGCGTCGGGAAAGATGCTGGAGAGGTATCCAATGCGCCCGGGGCCTGTCACCTTCGCCGCGAACCGTGGCTTGCCGTGGTAGCGCAACACCTTCGCGACCTGGGATCGAGCGCACGCACGTTGATCCCGGGTGGACTGCTCTCCGAGCAGGTAGTCGAAGAGGAAGCGTTCGCCACAGCACCGCTCCCAAAACCCGTAAGCCTCGACCGGTCCCACGCGCACCTTTTCGAGCCACGGGCGGAGTTGATCGGAGCGGCTCACGGATCGGCGCATCCGGGGCGTCAGATCAGCGAGTCTGGAGACGAGTGCGAGGGCCGGCGCACCCGGGAATCGTTGGAGGTGTTGCGAGAGCCAGGCCACATCACGTCGCGCCGCGAACACCTCGAAGATCAGGGTGGTCCCGCTGCGCGGCATGCCGACGAAAAAGATCGGCCGGTCGATGGCGTGCTCGGTCACGAACGAACCGCGGCGGCGCGAGCGCCCGCGAGTGTCATCCCAGGCTGCACCGCCGCGAGTCTAAGCAACCCCTGCCGGGGGTGCGCAGGTGCTCGACCGACAGGTCACAACCCCGCCGCGGATTCGACGACTTCGGCACAACGCCGGGCTTGAGCATCGCGGAGGTGCTCGCGGGCGAACGTGCGAGCCTGTTCGACGAGATCCCGGCCGAGCGCGGGATCAGAGCGAAGACGGCGCATCGCATCGGCGAGCGCCGCGGGATCCCCGTGCGGAACAGTCAGCCCGATCCCGGCCCGCTCGATGACGCGTTGCAACTCACCGCGACACGCGGCGACTATTGGACGGCCGATGGCGCAGCAGTCGTAAAGCTTCGCCGAGACGACCGTTGTCTGACGCTCGGAGACGAGAACGGCGTCCGCGGCCCGCAGGTTCGTCGCCGCCTGCAGTGGCGACATCAGCCCGCGCAGCTCGATCAGTGACGACGCCGACCGGGCGACACGGTCCTCCAGGTCGTGTCTCCGGGGACCCTCGCCGATCACGAGGAGCAGGTAGTCCTCGCCGAGGAGACGGGCGGCGTCGACCGTGTGCTCCAGTCCGTGGGCAAGACCGACGTTGCCGGCGTAGGCCCACACGAAGCGCTCCCGAGGAAGACCTACGCTCGCGCGCGGAACTTCGGACTCGCCGATCTCCAGCCATTCGGTGGTGGTTCCGTTTGGGACGACCGCCACCGTCGAGCCGGCGGGGCTTCGCTCGGCTATCCGCCGGCCGAATGCATCGTTCGCGGTGACGATCGCGGCCGACCGCGCATACACCGCCTGCTCGAGCCGCTGCGCGGCGGAGAGAGCTCGACCCGCCCGCATCTCGCCCAGGTCTACCGGGGAGTCGGGCCAGACGTCACGGATGTCGAGGACGAGCGGCACCCGGTGCCGCGCCGCGAGCAGGGCGCCCACCGCAGGCACACTCAGCGGCGGTGAGCTGGCGAGGACCACGTCGGGCCGGCGATCGAGGGCGCCGAGCACAGTCGCGACGGCCGCGTACGACGCGTAGTAGGCCAGCCGCCGGAACACCGTCTTGCGCCGGACCACGGCCACGCGCGCGTACGTGACTCGGACGCCGCCTACGGCCCGTCGCAGGACGAGGCGACCGGTGTAGCCCTGCTCGATCACGCCGCGGGGGTGGTTGGGCACGGGGCAGATGACGTGGACCTCGTGGCCGCGCTCGCGCAGGGCCTGCGCGAAGGCCTCAACCCGAAAGCGCCCGGCCGTGACCTCGGGCGCGAAGTGCTGCGTCAGCAGCAGCACCCGCATGGGGCTCCCTTCGCGCGTGGCTTCATTCAGGTGCACGGACTCTCGCCGGCAGGGGCTGCGGCACGCGCGGCAGTCTAGAGCCGCCTGGCACGGCCCCGGCTGGAAAGGACGCGAGGCGACGCGGGTACGCTCTGGCGATGCGCGATCGGCCGATCTCCCCCCGCCTCCCCAAGCGCCGGTGGAGCCGCCGGCTGCTTCGGCACCAGCCGCCACCCGTCCCCGACGGCTGGCACACCGGGCCTCCGGATTTCGTGGGGGTCGGCGCCCAGCGGTCCGGGTCGAGCTGGTGGTTTCGCCATGCCGTCGAGTCGCACCCGCAGGTCGTCCGGACCGACGACCAGCTGAAGGAGCTCCATTTCTTCGACCGCTTCTGGAACGGGGAGGTCCCGGCGGACCTTGCGGAGCGCTACCACCGGTACTTCCCCCGGCCCGACGGCACGATCACGGGCGAGTGGACACCGCGATACATGTTCGACTTCTGGTCGATGCGCCTGTTGCGTCAGGTTGCACCGGACGCTCGCATCCTGGTGATTCTCCGTGATCCCATCGAGCGCTTCCGATCAGGCTTCGCGATGAGGCGGCGCTGGGGGATCACACGCGGCCGAATCCTCGATGCCCTCGCAAGTGCCGTCGCTCGCAGCGCCTACTCAGATCAACTGTCGCGCGTGTTCGAGGTCTACCCGCGCGACCAGGTTCTCGTGCTTCAGTACGAGCGCTGTGTGATGGATCAGATGACGGAGATGCGCCGCACCCTCCAATTCCTGGGCCTCGACCCGCTCACCGCGCCGCCCGATCAGGTGAGGGAGAAGAGCCGGCCCCCGAGGGAGAAACCCGATCTCTCGGCCGAGATGCGCGCCGAGCTCGTCGCGCGGCTTCTGCCCGATGTCGAGCGCGTGGCCACGATGTGCCGGGAGATCGACGTCTCGCTATGGCCGAGCTTTGCGGACCTGGTTTCTACTCCCAGGCAGCGCCCACCGGCACCTCGACCATCTCGTTGACCCCGTAATCGCGGCTGACCGCCGCCACGCTCATCGGCTGGTAGGGGCCGATCGAGGGTTTGCCGATGCAGTCGGGGCCGACGGCGGTGACCCGG